>CAWCDF010000001.1:0-971868 GCA_963794315.1 uncultured Alphaproteobacteria bacterium | reverse complement strand
TCGGCATGTGCGGGCTACAGCGTGGCCCAGGTCAATCAGCCCCACATGCAGAACGCCCTGGCCGATCTGCAGGCCGCGCGTGGCGAACTGCAGGTCGCGTTAGCGGACAAGGGCGGCCACAAAGTCGCTGCGCTTAGCCTGGTCAACCAGGCCATCGCTCAGGTCCAGCAGGGCATAGCCTACGCCTACTAGGCGACTAAGTCCCGCGACCGCTCTCTCGGCCTGCGGGAGGGGTTTTCGACCCGCATGCCTGTGACCAGGGATTGACGCCGCTTCAGCACTCCAGCGGCGGCAAGGAGCGGCTGGGCCGCACCTCGAAGATGGGGGAGCGCACCTTGCGGCGTCTTCTGATCATTGGGGCCAGCTCCGCCGCCAAGGCGGCCGCCATCAAGGGAGCGCCGGCCGACACCTGGCTGGGCCGCATGCTCTCAAGGAAGCCGCGCATGCTGGTGGTGGTCGCGCTGGCCAACAAGATGGCGCGGATCGCCTGGGCGCTGATGGCGCACGGAGGAATCTACCGAGCTCCGGCCGCGGCGGCGTGAACCCCGCCAAGGCTTGAGGCTGTCGGAGACGTAGGAAGGTCAGCAGAGGGGTATGGCGCAACAGTCGGTGAGACGGGGTCGGGAAAACCAGCAAATGTCCGAAGCGCCTCGAGCGCGCGAAAGCGACTTGGACCCGATCCGCGAACTCCATACAGGCCAGCGGCGTGCGAACGGCCGCATCAGTAGGCCGGACACACGGAAGCACCTCGACTACGCGCCCAGCCCTCTTCAGAATCTTCTTGCGTCTATCGGGGGCGTTCTCTAATCGCGCCTCCCTCGTCAAGCCGCCTTCGGGTCGCCCGTCCGGGTCATGGTTCTCTCCGCGGTCGGCGAGCGCCGCCGCAACATCTGGTCCGGTCGGAAGCGCGGGAGCTGCAAGGTCCACAACGGGCTCGCGCTCAGTGGCGCGCCCACGGCCCCATGCCACGCAGTCACCCACACCATCGCCCGAGGGCGACAAGTACGTCCCGGCGATCGCGGACGATGGGTGCGGCTATGCCGCCGGCGCTTCGGCTGACCAGCGGAAGGGTTCGCCAGATCTCCAGATGCTGTGGAGGATGACGGACAGCTTGCGAGCCAAGGCGACGCGCGCCTTGCCAGGTCCAGCGCGCTGCTCGACTGCCAGCGCCCAGTCCTTCAGCTGCGATGCTTGCTTGACCCGGTGCAGGATGACGATGGCGGCTTCGTACATCAGCGTGCGCGCCAGACTGTCGCCACATCGTGAGATGTGCCCGCTGCGGTCAATCTCACCGGACTGATACCGGCGGGGCGTCAGACCGAGATGCGCGCCCACCGATCGCGAGCGTGAGAAGCGCTCGGGGTCTTCGACCGTGCTGACATAGACGAGTGACGAGAGGACTCCGATCCCGGGCACTGTCATCAGCAATCGACAGGTCGGATCGGCCCGGACCTGCCGTTGAACAGCCTTGTCGAACGTAGCGATCTGCTCGCCGAGCTGCCGCAAGGTGTCCAGCAGCGGACGCACGATCGTTGCAACCTGCGGCTCCCCTCGGAGCAGGAACTCGACGCGGTGGTCAAACCTCTGGCCTCGGCCGGATCCGGGTAGCATGCCGAAGGTCTTCAGTACGCCGCGGATCATGTTGATCAGGCGCGTTCTCATGCCGACAAGTTGAGCCCGTGCGCCGAGAAGCGATCGGGCTCGGTGGGAGTCCAGAGACTTGACATGGACCGCCCGGTACCAGCCGGTCCGCACCACCTGAGCCAAGCCCTCGGCGTCGTTCTGATCGGTCTTATTAAGCCGCATCTGCAGGGCGGCCTTCACGCGCCTGGCGTCCAGACACACAACGGCCAATCCAGCGCTCCGCAGGCCGTGAACAAGCCACGGGGTCATCGACCCTGTCTCGACGCCGACCTTCGCATCTGGGCCGGCACGCCGAAGCACCAACGATGCGATGGCCGATGGCTCCGTCGCACATGCCCCGCGCCAATGACGGCCGCCATGCTGATCCACCACGCAAACCGCGGTCGTCTTCTGCGAAACGTCCAGTCCCACGTATAGCGGCATCTCGATCTCTCCGATGGTGTTGGCCACCGGGCCTCGCCCGGATCACGGCACTATCGGCAGTTCAATGCCGGACCGCGATTACCCGAGGTCCACACACGGACATTCGCTGCCCCAGCGGCAGGAGTCGATCATCGATGTCTCCTGCTCCTGGCCTCTGCCAGTCCGCGGTTCGGTTGACGCTTCGGACGCCGCGTCTCAATGAATGCGGGGGCGCCGGCGCCAGCCGCCCCAGCGCCGGAGCTTCCATTGCGTCGACTGATCCCCTCACTCGCCGCCGTCCTCAGCGTCGCCAGCACGGCGGCGGCCGCGCCGCCCCCAGCCGTCACGCCCGATCGCGCCGCGCCGCCGGCCGCGGCGCTCGACACCGGCGGTCCGGTCACGTCGCGCGCGGATCTGGCTGCGGCGCGGCCCGCGGTCGCCCGGCACGCCATGGTGGTTTCCGAACAGCACCTGGCCACCATGGTCGGCGTGAAGATCCTGCGCGAGGGCGGCAACGCCGTGGACGCGGCGGTGGCCGTGGGCTACGCCCTGGCGGTGGTGCATCCGTGCTGCGGGAACATCGGCGGCGGCGGCTTCATGACGCTGCATCTGGCCGATGGTCGCAACCTGTTCCTGAACTTCCGCGAGAAGGCGCCGGGCCGCGCGACCTCGACCATGTTCCAGAACGCGAAAGGCGAGGTCGTGCGGGGCAGCAGCACGCACAGCTATCTGGCCATCGGCGTGCCCGGCACGGTCATGGGTCTCGATACCGCGCTTGCGCGATACGGCACCATGAGCCTGAAGAAGGTGATAGCGCCGGCCATAGCTTTGGCCGGCAAGGGCTATGTGCTGGAGCCGGGCGATGCGAGCATTCTGGACCGGCGCGGCGAGGAGTTCGCCAACCAGCCAAACGTGGCGGCGATCTTCCTCCTCGACGGGGCGCCCTATAAGGCAGGCGAACGGCTAGTCCAGCCGCAGCTCGCCCATACGTTGGAGCTGATCGCCAACCATGGAACGCGCGCGTTCTATGACGGGCCGATCGCCAAGGCGGTGGTCGCGGCCAGCGATCGGAACGGCGGGCTGCTGAGCCTCAAGGATTTCGCTGACTACACCGTGACCTGGGAGCGACCGGTGACCTGCAACTACCACGGCTACACCGTGGTCTCGGCGCCGCCGCCGAGCTCCGGCGGCACGACGGTCTGCGAGATCCTGCAGATCCTGCAACCCTATCCCCTGGGGCGCTGGGGGTACGCCTCGGTGCAAACCACGCACTATCTGGTCGAGGCCGAGCGGCGCGCCTTCGTCGACCGCAACGCCGATCTCGGCGATCCGGCGTTCGTGCGCAACCCGGTGGCCGCGCTGCTCTCGCCATCCTATGCGGCCGCGCTTCGCGCCGACATCGCGCCCGACACCGCCACACCCACCGGGCGGCTGAGGACGGCGGCGCCGCCGCCCGAGGGAACCGATACCACGCATTACTCGGTGGTCGACGGCAAGGGGAACGCGGTCGGCGTCACCTACACCATCAACTATCTGTTCGGGCTCGGCCAGATCGCCGGCGACACCGGCTTCTTCCTCAACAACGAGATGGACGACTTCACGGCCAAGCCGGGCGTGCCCAACTCCTTCGGGCTGGTCCAGGGGGTCGCCAACGACGTGGAGGGCGGCAAGCGGCCGCTGAGCTCGATGGCGCCGACCATCGTGCTGAAGGGCGGGCGGCTCGTCATGGTCATCGGAAGCCCCGGCGGCTCGACGATCATCTCGACCACGCTGGAGACCATCCTCAACGTGGTCGATTTCGGCATGAACGTGCAGCAGGCCGTGGACGCGCCGCGCCTGCACGAGCAGGGGTTGCCGGACGTCGTGCTCGTCGAGCCCGGCTATCTGACGCCCGCCAGCGGCGATGCCCTGGCGCGCATGGGCTACACCATCAAGGAGCTCCCGTCGTGGGGCGCGGACGAGTTGATCCAGATCGATCCGAGGACCGGCGCGCGCGAGGGCGCCAACGACCATCGCCGGCCAGCCGGTCTCGCCGCCGGCTACGAGCGCTGGAACGGCCCGTTTCCCGACGCCTGACACGGCGTCGTCCCCCGCAGTAATCCAGCCGGCGCGGCTAAGCTTGTTGGGTGTCGGCGAGGTTTGGGTCGTAAGCGGACGATCGGGCCTGGCCCAAGCGCCGACCATTCGGTGCCGGAAAACGAATTGCCGTTAGCCTGACACCGAAAGCTCAACCTAGCTTCCTTCCGCGCCGCTCCGCGCGACCGCCGCGACTATCGCTGTTCTCGAGCCGATCACTTTGATCGCTTTGACACCTGCAGGATAGCTGGTCCAGCGGAGCGCGGGCACGTTGACGCCGGGCCTGTAGATCATCGAGCACATGACGCCAGTGCCTTCCGAAGAATCCGCGACGACCGCGATTGGAATGACGCCGTCGGTGTCGGGCTTGATGCCAGGGTCAGGCGGCGTGAAACGGGGGTTTGCCCAGCATGAGTTGGGCAGATCAACCTTGGCGTGAACAACGATCGTATGTTTCGCGGTCGTGCTGTAGCCAGCTGACGCGCTGTGAACGACAGCAACGGTTTGCACCGCCGCAAGGGCCTGTCCGCTCAAGCCGAAAAAGCCGAGGAGCGCCGCGCAAGTCAACAATCGCAAGCTGATTTCTCCAGTTTCGCCCCCGCGTTAAGAATGGGCGCCAGAAGTGAGCTGAACAGCCCGATGGAGTACGGAGTCAGTCGCCGATCGGAGGCGTCACTCGGCCAGCGCGCGACATCGGGCCGCCGTAACGGGCGCGATTGGCGCCGGTGTCGGGTACCGGCGGGCTCGCGATCACGGTCGGGCCCTGGGGGTTGAGAGCCTCGTTCTCGGGGACTTGCGGCGCTAGGGCGGCGGCGTCCTTGGCGTAATCTGCGGCGGCGCGCGCGGACGCGGCCGGATTGTAGTCGTTCGCAAACGCGGGCCCCGCAATGAGGACGCCAGCTGCGCTAGCAAGGAGGGTTAGGCGAAACACTTCAGTTGCTCTTCTGCGATGGCCGAAGCGGGATGCTCTGGCCGCTGAAAGACCAACGCCAGGCCGCACTGGGTGTTCCGTGTCTTGCACGAATAAGGGCGCAGCCCCTCCCTTTAGCCGCTTGCGGTGGCGTGACTCCGTCCCAGATTTCGGACCAGGGGTATCCTGAACACCGGTCGAGAGGGGAAGCGCGGAACGGGGCGCGGTCCCTGCCGTTCTCGACGAGGAACGGGCGCGGCGGGGCAGACCGGCGTACTACGAATGACCAGCGGCCTCCTGGGGGACCCGGTCCACAACGAGGAGGCGTCACGGCGCGACTTCATCCTCATCCTGACGGCCGCCGTGACGGCAGGCGGCGGCGCGGCCGTAAGCTGGCCGCTTATCGACCAGATGAACCCGAGCGCCGACACGCTGGCGCTATCGCAGGTCGAATTCGACTTCAGCAAGGTCGCACTCGGCCAGATGGTCACGGTAAAGTGGCGCGGCCACCCGGTGGGCGTCTGGCATCGAACCCCGGCTCAGATTGCCGCCGCGGTCGCCGACGATCACGCGCCGATGCGCGACCCGGCCACCGACGAGTCCCGACACAAGCCGGGGATGGCGGAGTGGCTGATCGTGATCGACGTTTGTACCCACCTGGGCTGCATACCGACCTTTGGCGCGGGCCTCTACCGCGGCTGGCTCTGCCCCTGTCACGGCTCGATCTACGACACCTCTGGACGCATCCGCAGCGGACCTGCACCCAAGAATCTCGTCCTGCCTGACTACGCGTTCGAGTCCGCGACGAAGGTGAAAATCGGCTGACCCAGACCCGGTTGGCGGGGTCGTCGGTCTCGCCGAACCCGCCTCGGTCAGAGCCGCCCGCGCACCGTCCCTCGCACGCTCGTCGATCCCTCGCAAGAGCTAGCCGTATGAAGCGCCCCCGGTCAGGGGGAGGAGGCCGGGGGCGCAGGTTAGTTCACGCTGGATGTCGGGAGAGAGCGACATCCCAACGTTTCAACGTCGAAGTCGTTGGCGATCCGTCGCGGCGAGCCGATGCTCGCCGTGCGGACCCACTAGATTACGACATCCAGGCACCCCGCGATCACCGGCTGAAGACGATGAGCACCACGCTGCCCGCGACGACTGCCCATCCGGAGATGTAGATCGATCGCAGCTCGAAGCCGTGAACGGTGTCCCAGACCAAATGACGGATGCCGCCGCACAGATGCATGAAAAACGCCAAGGTGAAGCCGAACAGGACAATCCGGCCGCCCCAGGACGCGACCACGCCTTGAACCTCGCCATAGGCTCGCGGTCCCATGGCCGCCGCGCCGACCCAGATGACCAAACCTATCGCCCCAAGACTTAAGGCCACGCCGGTGATCCGATTTACGATCGAGAGGACCGACGTCAATTGCGGCCGATAGATCTGGATATTGGGCGAAAGCGGCCGGGGCCGCGCGGCCGCCACGTTCGGAATTGGCGCTTTTGAATCCACGGGTCAGCCTTCCCGCTCGACGACCATCTTCTTGATCTCGGCGATGGCCTTGCCGGGGTTCAAGCCCTTGGGACAGGTCCGGGTGCAGTTGAGAATGGTGTGGCACCGATAGAGGCGAAACGGGTCTTCGAGGGTGTCGAGGCGCTCTTGCTTGGCCTCGTCCCGGCTGTCGGTCAGCCAGCGCCAGGCCTGCAACAGCGCGGCCGGACCGAGGAAACGGTCCCCGTTCCACCAATGGCTTGGGCACCCCGACGTGCAGCAAAAGCAAAGAATGCATTCGTAGTAGCCATCGAGCTGGCTTCGCTCCCGCGGCGACTGGAGGCGCTCCTTCTGCGGCGTCGGCGTCTCGGCATGGAGCCACGGTTCGATCATCTCGTACTGGGCGAAGAGATGGGTCGTATCCGGCACGAGGTGCTTGATGATCGGCAGGTTCGCCAATGGATAGATGGTCGCCGGCTTGCTCATGTCGGAAATGAACCGGGTGCAAGCCAGCCAATTCGTACCGTCCATATTCATCGCGCAGGAGCCGCAGATCGCCTCCCGGCATGAACGGCGGAAGGTGAGCGTCGGGTCCACCCTGTTCTTGATCCAGAAGAGAGCGTCCAGCACCATCGGCCCGCAGTCGTCCAGATCGACTTCGAAGGTGTCGATACGCGGATTGCGATCGGACTCGGGGTCGTATCGATAGACCTCGAACGCTTTCAGGCGCGACGGGCCTGCTCGCGAGGGCCATGTCCGACCCTTTTCGATGCGCGACTGCGGCGTCACCTTGAAATTTCTGGGCACCGGAAAGCGCTTGAGCAAGGTGACACGCGGCACCTGATCCGAAGATTCGATGATCATCCCGCTTCGCCCCACGTGTGATTCCGCGCTCCAACTCGGCAGCCTGACGCGCCGAGTCAGTCTCGGGCGCGGTCGCCCGTGCATCGACGTCAATTCAAAACGGAACGTCGGCTGCCGCCGGTTGTTCCGCTATTTGCGGAGTTCGTCTGCGACAAGGCGCTCATCCCTCAATTTCTCAGGAAGGGGTCACATGCCCGACCAAAAGCACGGTGTCCCAGATCCACTGCAACTAAGGCGGAAGGCGCTGTCGAGGTGGGACAACGAAGGGGGCGCGAGCGGTCAGGGGCCGCAAGATGGCTCGATCTCCGGGCAGGCAGACCCCACCGACATCCCCCAGTTGAGCAACGCGGAGCTGGTGCAACTCTGGGTCAGCGTGATTGCGCTGGAAAACCTGGTGATCGCCTTGTTCGCCGAGGCCGGTGATCGCCAAATCACGCTTGCTCGCGAGATGGCGGCTTACGTTTCTCCAAGGCCAGGCTTCACCCATCATCCGCTGACGGTCCATGCGGCGGTGCACATGATCGATCTCGTTGAACGCGCCGGGCAGTTTCGGGCTGCAAGCGGTGACGAGCGGTCGCCGATCTACGAGGCGCGAGCCGATGGCTAAAGGACTGAAGGTGGGCGATTGGGTCGGTTGGAACTCGGAGGCCGGCCGTGTGAGCGGCACGATCATCCGGGTCCACGTTCGCGATGTCGACTACAAAGGCTATGTCCATCACGCGAGCCCCGAGACGCCACAGTACGAGATCAAGAGCAGCAAGACCGACCACATCGCCATGCATCTGGGCAAGGCGCTCAGCCGCTTGCGCGGCAAGGCAAGGTCCAAGGCGACTGCTGATTGACCGGAACACGAATAGCCATGGCCGACGGTCGCTCGACGTCCGCGACGCTTGGGGTCGATCCACGGCATTGCGCGGAACTCCACCACATACTGGCGGAACCACGGTGTCGCCACCTGTTCAAGCCTCGCTTGGAGGCTTTGCGGTCGGTGCGGCTCAGGCGGTCAGTATGGCCTCGACCCGGGCGCGCAAGTGGGGAAGAACGTCGCCTTCGAACCACTCGTTCTTGCGCAGCCACGATATCGTGCGCCACGAGGGATGCGGCATCGGGATTATCGCGGCGCCGTACTCACGCCACGCGGCGACCGTGGCGGTCATGGACCCCTTGGCGGCGTCCTGCAGCGCCCAACGCTGAGCGTAGACGCCGACCAGGAGCGTCAGTTCGACGGCTGGCAAACGCGCCAGCAGGGGGCGTCGCCAGAGCGCCGCGCAGCGGGGCGGTGGCGGATAGTCATTTCGACGTTCGGCTGGCGGGCTTCGATCGATTGGCCGCCGAATTAATCCAACTCACCACGATGAACGGCAATGCGGCGGAAGGCTTTCAAATTCTCGCTCGACGCCGCCACGACTGACGATGCGATGTCGCGTCCGACAACCGACTGGGGTCGGACAAATCGGTTCTGGATCCATCTCGCGGCGGCTCGACTATCCACCGTGATCGCCGGTGAGGAGCGTCAGCAGCGGCGGATTGATGAAAAGCCGTTCCCGCCCGACCTTCATCTCATCCAGAACACCGATGCCGGCGAGCGTCTTCAGATAGACGGAGGCCGACTGCCGCTGAGCAATGCCAGCTTCGACCAGATTGCTAATCCGGCAATAGGGTTGAACGAAGATGATCTCCGCCAGCTCTCGGCTGTATATCCGAGGCGCGTCGCGCCGGATGCGTTCCACCGTCTCGTCCAACAAATCGCGAATGGCGCGCACCTTGGCGGTCGTCCATTGCGCGGTCTCGCGCACCGCCTCGATCATGAAAAGCAGCCACGGCTCCCACGCGCCGTCGGTCGTCACCGCAAGCAGCAATCCATAGTAGTCGTGCTTGCGCCTGATGATGGCCCGGCTCAGATAGAGGACCGGAATATCCAGCAACCCTTGTTCGACAAGGTACAGCAGATTCAGCACGCGACCGGTGCGGCCATTGCCGTCGCCGAAGGGGTGGATCGCCTCGAACTGATAGTGCTGCACCGCGAGGCGGACGAGCGGGTCGGTCCCCTGGCCCTCCGAGTGAAGATATCGCTCCCAGTTGGCGAGGAGATCACGCAGGCGCCCCGGACCTTCCGGCGGCGTGTAGATGACCTCTCCGGTCGCGTCATTGACAAGGGCGGTTCCCGGCGTCGAACGCACGTCGATGTCCGCACCCTTGATGGCGCGACAGATTTCGACCGCACTGACCGTCGCGAGCGGCCTCGTCGATAGACGGCGGAAGCCTTCCGCCAGCGCCGTCCGATATCGCAGAGCCTCCTTGGTCGCCGGATCGGCGCCGGTTCCTTGACCTTGGCCGGCGAAGCGGAACAGCCGATCGCTGGTGGTGACGATGTTCTCGATCTCGGAGCTGGCTTGCGCCTCAAGCAGCGGGATGCTGTTGATCAGGACCGCTTGATCCGGAATCAGCGCGCCCACCGCCTTCAACTCGGCCAACGCCGCCCGCGCCGCGATGCAAGCTTTCAAGACGGGGAAGGTTTCCAGCTCGCTCGCCGGCGGCAGCAAGGGAAGCTCATTGAAGGCGCGGCGGGGCTCAAACGGCATAGGTCGATATATGACGATTTTATCGACATATGGAAGCGATGTGTCGATTCAAACGACATGTCACTACCCTGTCGAGATAGGTCGCTCACTGCCCTACCCTATCCGAGAGCCTGCGTGGCATCGTCCGGTCGGCCGCGTTGTTCGTTCAAACGGTATGAAGCCATATATGATATATGGCTTTCTCCAGCTTTGAGAAACGACCGCGAGGCCTCTTAGGGGCTGCATCAGATGGTGCGGGCGGCCGGAATTGAACCGGCACGGGCTTTCGCCCAACGGATTTTCGTACCAGCTACGGTTTTCACCGCCGCCCCGTGCGGGGCGTTTGTGGTCTGGACTATACCTTCACCCTAGCGCATTCGCGCCTTAGGTGCTGCCCGTCTAGTCTCTACACCTTCCCCCCGCACCTTCGTGCCGGGGGCTTGGCTCGGGATTGCCACGTTAGAGGTTTCCCCGAATTTGAGCAGTTCTGCATCTCGGGTTTCCCCCAGAGCACTCAAGTCGTTCAAGTCCGTTGCGTCTACCAATTCCGCCACGCCCGCGTATCAGGTTTTATAGCGGGCCTGCGCCCGTTCTCCAATGACCAATACAGGCCGATGCGGGTCTAATCCTCCTCGGAATTGGCCTTCTTACTTAGTCTTCGCTTGGAAACCCTTGGTTTTCGTACATTTATAGCCGCAGCGTCGAGCGTATTCTTAAGGTGAGACGCATAATACTTCTCAACCATCTCGACGCTTGTACGGCAGTTTTTAGCGATCTGATAAATGTCGGCCCCCTCCATGAGCCGCATGCAGATGTAGGTGTGACGGAGAGAGTATGCCGTGCGCCTTTGGCCGTCACGGTCCTCCTTCAACTCCTCCTCCTCCAGAATGAGGTTGAAAAGTTCACGGTGGGTTTGCGGGAAAAGCCGGTCGGTCGGCTTGGGCTTGGTCCGCTCGATCGGTTTGCGCCTTGGATTGACCGCCCCGTCCGGGGGATCGGCGGCAACCGACCTTCTGCCTTCAGCGTGGCCGGTCTCGTCCTTCGCTCGCAGTCGCTCTCGAAGACGCTCAAAGGGGCGAACCGCGCCGGGCATGCTCTTGCAGAAACCGACGCCACGCTTCCCGCGCACTTCGATCTCAAGAATCCGCTCACCGGAAGCATCGTCGTCGACGATTTCCACATCGCGGAATTCAAGCCGGGCGGACTCGTCGGGCCTGAGCCCGGTGTTGGCCATGAAAAGCACGTAGTCGCGCAACTGCTCGCACGACCACTTCCACCGCTTCTTGGGCGGGTGCGCCGCCCTTCGGCGTGTGGCCTCGTACAACTGCTTGTACTCGGTAGGTGAGAACCAGCCGCGGTGCGAGATTTTGCCCGACGCGCGGAAGGGAGCTGCGAGGTTGGGGAGATATGGAAGCCATCCGTGGCGGTTGGCGGTTTTGAGCACCTGCCGGAGGCAGACGATTTCCTGATGCAGGGTGTTTCTGGCGGGCCTCATCGGCTCGCCTGTTTTTGGATGTTTTCGTGATGTCATACGGTGGATGCGGTATTCCTGCACGAGGCCGGGTGTGATCTCGGCCAGGGGCGCCTTGCCGAAGAAGGGTTTCAGATGAACCCTAGGCGGTTCCTGTGACCCTCGACGTAGATCGGACTCCGCTCGCCGTCGGTTAGCGCCTCGAACTCGCGCATGAACTGGTCGGCGGCAAACTCGAATGTCTTGCCGCCTTTGGCGCTCTTGAGGTCACCGATCCGGGCCTTCCCCTTCAGTTCGAGGAACCAGTCCTCGGCGAAATCCTTCGCGTGCTGAAGGCTCTCTTCCTTTGTGCTGACACGCCGGTTCCGGCCGGCGAGATATGTCGAGCACTGCCAGTGGCGCGAGTTCTCGCGCTTGTAGACGTGGAGCTTGCCTCCCATCAGTTCGTGATGTGCCGTCATGCCTGGCTACTCGCTCCGGGTCGAAAAATGGCCCGCTTTGTGTAAGACATGTGCAATAGTATGCCAGGTTTCGAAATTGCACAATATACTTGTTTTTATTGCCTATTTTCTTTGTTTAGATGTCTAGAAACGAAATTTTAAGTCCGTTGCGTCTACCGATTTCGCCACACCCGCGGCCGAGCGGATCATACCGGCCGAGACGCGTGGGGCCAAAGGCCGCAGGCCGATTTGGGCGCTGGCCGACCGAGGTCGGAATTGGCAATCATCCGGCCGCGATCTTCTAATCGCCTTGCAATTGAGCGAAATACAGCGCATAACATCGTTCATCGAATATCGCTTTGGTTCGGTTGCTCTCCACGCTTGCTCTTCGGATCGAGCTCCCGAGTCTTCCATGATCCTCTCCGAGAATTTGATCGTGTGTGTCATTTGGCGCGCGCGAACACTTGCACAGCAAGGACAACGAACATGACGATTGGTACAGTGAAGTGGTTCAACGCCGCCAAGGGCTTTGGCTTCATCCAACCCGACGACGGCGGCAATGACGTCTTCGTCCACATCTCGGCGGTCGAACGCTCGAGCCTCGGCTCCCTCAACGAGGGCCAGAAGGTCAGCTTCGAGCTCGAGAAGGACCAGAGAAGCGGCAAGATGTCGGCCGGCCAGCTTCAAGCCGCCTAAGAATCGGCGCAACGGACAGGGTAGCTTAAACGCTACCCTGTCCGGTTTCTGCACAAAGGAAGGCTTCTCCCCATGGCGCCGCGAAAGCCCAACTACTCCTTCGAACGCCACGAGCGGGACCGGCTCAAGGCGATCAAGACGGCCGAGAAGGCCGAAGCCAAGCGCCTGCAGCGCGAGCGCGATCGCCCGCCGACCGACGACACGCCCGCAACGACGCCCGGTCCTGACGAACGGTGAGCCTGGCGGCCATGCAGACCGCGACCATATTCAACCACGAGACGATCGCGCTTGACGGCGAGCGGTTCGCGGATTGCGAATTCCGCGGCTGCCGCATGGTCTTTCGCGGCGGCGAGCCGCCCAGATTCGACGGCTGCACGTTCGACGACTGCGACTGGCGCTTCGAAGACGCCGCCGCCAACACGCTCGCTCACCTGAAGGTGGTCTGGGCTGCCGGCGGCAAGGCCCCGGTGCAGGCGCTGATCAAGACCATCACCGGCGCCGCGCGGTAGGACCGCGGGACGGAGAGCCAAAGCTCACCACCAGCCGCGCCACTTGAACCAGAGCAGGGGCAGGACGGTCGAGAGCACGATCACCGTGATCCCGAACTGATAGCCGTAAGCCCAGCCGTACTCCGGCATGTTGTGGAAGTTCATCCCGTACCAGCCGGCGACCAGCGTCGGGAAGATGCCGACCACCGAGAACACCGTCAGCACCTTGAAGATGTCGTTCTGCTCGATGCCGATGAAGCCAATGATGGCGTCGAGCAGGAACTGGACCTTGCCCGAGAGGTGCTCCTCGAACTGGTTCAGCGAGTCGATGTCGAGGCCGACGCCCTTCAGCCGGTCGGCGATCGCCGGCGCGATCCAGCTGTCGCCCGCTTCGGGAACGAAGGCCGCGATACGGCCAACGCCGAGCATGCTCTCGCGGATGAGCGTCACCCGCTCGCCGATGCGGCCCAGGCCCCCCAGCATGGCGCGCAGGCGCTCGTTCGAGCGCGCAACCGTCTTCGGCTGGTCTGGGGAGGCGCGGAACACCCTGTGCGAGATCTCGTCAAGGTGCTGGCGGGCGCGCTCGAGCAGATCGGCCTGGCGGTCGACGAAAGCCTCGAGCAGCGCGGTGAAGGCCTCGACGCTGTCGCATGTGCGTCCCGCGTGCTGCACGCGCTGGGCGGTGGCCTGGAACGCCTTCAGCTCGGCGAAGCGGACGGTGATCAAAAGCTTGGGCGTGAGGATCATGCCGACGTGGCTCAGCGCCGGATGATCGGTGTCGGCCTCGGCAACGGCAGGGCAGGCGACGCGCAAGACCTGGCCGTCGGCGACCAGCTGGCTCGACCGTTCGATCTCGGAAAGGTCTTCCAGCGTCGGCAGGCGGGCGCCAATGTGGTCCTCGATCAGCCGCCGCTCGGCCTCGGAGGGGCTGACGAGGTCGATCCAGACGGTCTCGGCTGTCGGCGCGTCGGTCGCGGGCGTCAGCGCCAGCATCAGCGCGGCGCTTCGACCGGGTCGGGGATGATGTTGGCGACATCGGCGGCTTGCAGCGCCGCGATCAGCTCGTCGACCGTGGCGGCAACTTCGCCCTCGTCGCGGCCGCGGATGACCAGGTTCGCGCCGTAGGTTCCCTGGCCGTAGAAAGGGTAGCTGCCCAGCGAGAGCGCTGGATGCGCCTTGGCGATGGCCTCGAGCGGCGCCGCCAGCACCCCCTCTCCCGTACCCTCCACCCTGACCGTGCGCGCGACCACGACCCGGCCGGGCCGCATGCGCGGGACCACGTCGTCCATCATGCCGCGCATGATCTGCGGCACACCGGCCAGCACGAAGACGTTGCCGATCGTAAAGCCCGGCGGGCCTTGGACCGGGTTCTTTACGAGGTCGCCGCCCACCGGCACACGCGCCATCCGCCGCCGGGCCGGCGTCAGCTCGCCCTGCCAGCGCGTCTGCATCATGGCGATGATGTCGGGGTGCTCGTAGAGGCTCGTCCCGAACGCCTTGGCGACCGAGTCGGCGGTGATGTCGTCGTGGGTCGGCCCGATGCCGCCGGTGGTGATCACATAATCGTAGCGGCCGCGAAGCGCGTTCAGCGCGCCCACGATCTCGTCTTCGATGTCGGCGACCACCCGCGCCTCGGCCAGATCGACGCCATAGGTCCCGAGATAGCGGGCGATGAAGTTGAGGTTGGTGTCCTGGGTGCGGCCGGACAGAATCTCGTCGCCGATGATCAAGACGGCGCAGGTGACGCGGCCGGTGTCGTCCATGCTCTCTCGCCGCCGCCTCTGGACCCTTCAACCTGAAGACGGCATAGGGCGCCCATGCTGTTGCCGCAACCGATGCAGCGCGGCGTGCTGGTCAGCCGCTACAAGCGCTTCTTCGCCGATGTGGCGCTGGATGCGGGCGGCGCGGTCACCGCCCATTGCCCGAACCCGGGGGCGATGCTCGGGCTGGGGACGCCGGGCTTGACCGTCTGGGTGTCGCGGTCGGCCGACCCCAAGCGCAAGCTCGCCCACACCCTGGAGCTGGTCGAGGTCGACGGCGGCCTCGTCGGCATCAACGCCATGGCGCCCAACCGGCTGGTGGCCGAGGCGCTGGCAGAGGGCGCCATCCCCGAGCTTTCCGGATACGCCACCGCCCGACGCGAGGTGCGCTATGGCGAGAACAGCCGCGTGGACTTCAGGCTGGAGTCGCCCGATCGGCCGTACTGCTACGTCGAGGTCAAGAACAGCCACCTGAAGCGCGGCGGCCGCCTCGCCGAGTTCCCCGACTGCGTCACCGCGCGAGGCTTGAAGCACCTGGGCGACCTCACGCGCGAGGTCCAGGCCGGCAATCGGGCGGTCATGCTGTTCGTGATCCAGCGCACCGACTGCGACGCCTTCTCGGCCGCCGCCGATCTGGACCCCGCTTATGCGGCCGGGTTGGAGCGGGCGGCCCGGGAGGGCGTTGAAGTTTTGTGCTATGGTTGCGACATAACTTGCGACAGCGTTCGCGTCGGCGCGCCCATGCCGTGGCGCGCGGGCGACGCCTGAAGGACCTGAGAGCCAATGACCGAGACGGACGTGATCGATCCGATGCTGGCCTACCGTCGCTCATCGACGATCAAGGTGCATGGGCCAGGGGCGTTCGAGGGCATGCGGGCGGCCGGGCGCCTGGCGGGCCAGTGCCTCGACATGCTGACCGAGCACGTGCGCCCGGGCGTCGTCACAGACGATCTCGACCGGATGGCGCGCGAGTTCATCCTCGACAACGGCGCGCTGCCGGCCTGCCTCTACTACCGCGGCTACGCCAAGACGCTTTGCATCTCGCCGAACCACGTTGTCTGCCACGGCATCCCCGGCCCACGCACGCTGAGGGACGGCGAGATCGCCAACATCGACGTCACTGTCATCGTCGACGGCTGGCATGGCGACACCAGTCGCATGTACCTCCTGGGCGACGTCGCGCCGCGCGCGCGGCGGCTGGTGGATGTGACATACGAGGGCTTCGAGCGCGGCCTGGCGCAGGTGAAACCGGGCGCCCACTTCGGCGACATCGGCCACGCGATCCAGACCTACGTGGAGAGCCAGCGCTGTTCGGTGGTGCGCGACTTCTGCGGCCATGGCGTCGGCCAGGTGTTCCACGATGCGCCCAACGTGCTGCACTTCGGCCGCAAGGGCGAAGGCGCGCGGCTCGAGCCCGGCATGATCTTCACCATCGAGCCGATGGTGAACCTCGGCAAGCATCAGGTGAAGCTCTTGGCCGACGGCTGGACCGCGGTCACCCGCGACAAGTCGCTCTCGGCCCAGTGCGAGCACTCGATCGGCGTCACCGAGACCGGCGCCGAAGTGTTCACCGCCTCGCCGAAGGGCCTGTTCAGGCCCGTGACGCGTTAGCCACGTCAGTCCGCGCCGGCGCGCTTCGGCGGGCCGGCGGGCGGCGTCGTGAGCGCGTAACGCCGTCAACCCGAGATCGGCGTTGAACTTCCACGCTCGTAGATCCGTTTGGCGATGCCGAGATCGATCTGTACCCTTTGAGGCGAGGTCGAGACCGCTGCAACGGCGATAGCCCGTTGAAAGGAGCCCACCATGATGAAGTTCATCGAAGACGCGGCGCTAATATTGGTGATAGGCGGATTCGTTCTTGGGCTTGCGATAGGATATTACGCCACGGATCGCTTTGAAAAGCAGAATTGTAGTCGTAGTAACGCTGCTGTCGCAGGCCGTCCATTAGTATAGTGGACATTATTATTCCAGGAACGGGCTGAGAGTTACTAGAAAACTCTGATCAGCGACGACAGCCGAGATCATCGCCGGACACGGCCGCGCGCTGGCCACGAGCAGGGCGGGCGACGCTCACCACCCTCCATTCGGCCCGCGATCCTCATCGTGAGCGTGTAATGCCGTCAATCCGAGATTGGCGTTGACTCGAAGACCAGTCGCGAACAAAGAAGGAACATGCTCGCAAGCGGCGTCAGCGACATCGGCCTTGGCCTCGGCGACCTGTTCACGCCCTGCGCGCCCAAGCCGCACTATGCCGAGCATCGCCGGCGGCTGCGCGAGCGGGCGGCGAACGCGGGCTTGGCCGCCCTGCCCGACTACGAGCTGCTCGAGCTCTATCTCACCCGGTCCATTCCGCGCCGGGACGTGAAACCGTTGGCCAAGGCGCTCCTGGCGCGGTTCGGCAGCCTGGCGGGTGTGCTGGCGGCCACGCCCGCCGAGCTTTGTCGGATCGACGGCGTCGGCGAGGCGGTGGCGCTCGATCTTGGCCTGCTGCACGAGGCCACGTTGCGCGTCAGCCGCGGCGAGGTGGCCAAGCGCACGGTGATCACTGCCTGGAGCCAGCTGCTCGCCTACGTGCGCGTGGCGCTGGCGCACGAGCCGCGCGAACAGTTCCGCGTGCTCTTCCTCGACAAGAAGAACCAGCTGATCGCCGACGAGGTGCAGAACCGCGGCACCGTCGACCACGCGCCGGTCTATCCGCGCGAGGTCGTGCGGCGGGCGATCGAGCTCTCCGCCTCGGCCGTCATCCTGGTCCACAACCACCCCTCGGGCGACCCCACGCCCAGCGCCGCCGACGTGGAGATGACCCGCCAGGTCGTCGACGCCGCGCGGCCCCTGCGCGTGGTCGTGCACGACCACCTGGTCGTCGGCCGCGACGGGGTGGCGAGCCTGAAGGCGCTGGGGCTGTTCTAGGATTCCCGCCTGCGGGCGCCGCCCCGCTAAGCCGTTTGCTGAGCGCCCGCGTGGCTGTGGTTAGATGCTCTTCGTCCGCGGCGTTCGATGTGAAGCGTTCCTGGTCGGCGAGAGGTTGGCGCCTCTGCTGACGATGAAGCTGTTGTTATTGTTATTATTATTGTTGTTGTTGGACCTCAGCAGACGGTCCAGCCCACCGACCAGGAGCCTTCCATCGGCGCCGCGGCACACCCGTGCCGTGCGGATGCTCGCGCGTGGGCTATTCCGCGACTGGAGCGCCTTCCTCAACCACCGCGTAGCGGCGCATGGCCTCTACCGTCTCATCAAAGCCCACGAGCGCGCCCAGGGTGCCGTAGCCCTCGGCCACCAGGCCGGCGGTCATGTTGGCGAAGCGGCAGGCGTCTTTGGCCGCCCAGCCGCGATCGAGCGCCGCGATGAAGCCGGCGCAGAAGGCGTCGCCGCAGCTGGTCGTGTCCTTCGGTGTTACGGCGTAGGCTGGCGCGACACAATGTTCATCGTTCAACCATACGAACGCACCCTGCCGGCCGTTCTTGATGATGCAGCCGCCCGCCCCCATGCCTAGGAACCGCGCCGCGGCCTCGGCCAGATCGTCGGTTCCGCTGAGCACGACCGCCTCGGCGGCGCTCGGCATGAAGTAGTCGACGTGGGGCAGGAGCTGCGCGATCTCGTCGGCGGCGGTGCGCCTGGGCCCGATCAGGTCGCAGGTGATGACGGCGCCGGCGTCCTTGGCCGCCTTCAGCAACGCCTCGCCAGGCCCGCCGTCGCTCAGGCGTCCGCCGACGGCGGCGTAGTGGACGAAGCGGGCGGACCTGACCGCGGCGACCGTCCCTTCGTCGATGGGCGTCGCGATCCCGGCGCCGGCCATGTGGTAGCTCGACCGGCGCCCGTCGCTCTCGACCGTCAGCAGCGTCGTCGAGGTCCGCTGCCCCGGCTGGACGCCGAGCAGCGAGGTGTCGACCCCCACCTGTTCCAGGCCCAGGCGCACGAAGCCGCCAATCATGTCGTCGCCGACCGCGCCGACCAGCTTGACCGACATGCCCAGCCTAGCCGCGACCAGCGCCGCGCCCGCCGCCGTGCCGGCCGGCGCGCAGGCGATGCCGTCGATCAGCCGCGCCCGCTCGGTGTGGGTCAGCTCGTCGATCGCGCCGGCGACGATGTCGAGGGTGGTGAGCCCGACACAGACCAGCCCGACGTTCATCGTTTCGGCCCGTAGCTGGCCGACCGCGCCTGGGCGAAGAAGTCCTCCCACTCAGCCTCCGTCAGGCAAGTCGGCTCGCCCAGCTGGCGCGTCAGCACGTACTGGCGGCACATGATCTCCAGCCGCCAGGCGAGGTTCACCGCCGAGCGCAGGCTGCGCGCGCGACAGATCATGCCATGGTTGGCCAGCAGGCACGCCGTACGGTCGCCCAGCGCCGCGGCCGCGTTGTCAGCCAGCTCCTGGCCGCCGAACGTGGTGTAGGGCACGCACGGCACGTCGCCGCCGCCGAACGAGCCGACCAGATAATGAAAGCCCGGCAGCGGCTGGTTCTGGCAGGCCACCGCGACGCAGTAGTCCGAGTGGGTGTGCACGACCGCGCCCGCGTCGGGGCATGCGCGATAGATCGCCGCGTGCATCCGCCACTCCGACGAAGGCGGGTGATCGCCGCTCCACGCGCCGTCCGCCCCGACGAAGACGACATTGTCTTCCGTGATGGTTTCGGCCGAGGCGCCGGTGGGAGAGATCAGCATGCCGTCGCCGAACCGGCAGCTGAGGTTGCCCGACGCAAGCTCGTTCAAGCGCAGCTCACCCGCCCGCCGGTATTGCGCGACCAGCTCTGCGCGCAGCTGCGATTGGTCAGCCATTTCACCCCCTGCCGGCAGCAGCCAGCGAGAAAAGGCGAATATCTAGGCCGGGCTCGTCCCGGTCGTCGAGGTCGCACCGGCCGGCAAAGCGCCCTGTTCCACAAGGAAGGGCTTCAGTTCGCCGGCTTCGAACATCTGGCGGATGATGTCCGAGCCGCCGACGAACTCGCCCTTCACATAGAGCTGCGGAATGGTCGGCCAGTCGGTGAAGGCCTTGATCCCCTGGCGCAGCTCGTCGCTCTGCAGCACGTTCACGCCGACGAACTCGGCGCCCAGGTGATCGAGGATCTGCACGCAGATGGCCGAAAAGCCGCACTGCGGCGCATCCGGCACGCCCTTCATGAACAGGACCACGGGGTTTTCCTCGATCGTTCTGGCGATGAAGGCGGTGATCTGGTCGGACGTTGCGGCGACGTCGGTCATGGGTTGTTGACTCCGCCAGCGGGACTCTCGGCCCCTGAGCTAGGAAGCTTGCCGCCGCCGGTCAAGCGCTACGTCCGCCGCGGCCGGTCTGCTGGTCGGCGAAAAGCGCGCCATCTCGATCTGCGCCGGTACGTTCGACGGCAGCTCGCGCTCGGCGACGGCGGCCAGTTGCTCGATCCGCTCGACGCGGTCGGGCACGATCTGCACGGTGCAAAGCGAAGGCTCGGTCATCGCGTAACCCAGGCAAAGCTCTTCGGCGGTCCACTTGGGCGTCTCGTCCAGGAAGACATAGCTGCCCGCGCCCTCCAACGGATGCGCGGCGCGGCCCCACAGCGTGGGCTTGCTCCCCGGCGACCGATCGCGCTGGATGGTCGGGTAATAGCCGAAACCGATCACTGCCATGTCGCGGTCGATCGCGGCTTTCAGCCTCAGCCGCTCCTTCCAGCCAGACAAAAGGTTGAACGTCGTCGCCAGCACGTCGAAGGCGCCAGTTGAGATGTAGGTGTCGGTCGCGTCGTCCCCGCCGGAAACGCCCAGCATGCGGATGCGCCCGGCTTCTTTCAGCTGCTTCATCGCCTCCAGAGCTTGCGGCGCCAGTTCGGCCGCCGCCGGCTCGTCGAGGATGCCGGCGTCGAGATACTCAAGTCCCGTGCGCGCGAGCGCCGCCTCGACCGTGGCCGTGAGGCTTTCGGCGGAAAAGTCGCGCGCCATCGCGCCCGAGGCGGTCACGACCCAGCCGAGCCGCCAGGCGATGAACAGCAGGTTGCGGTCGACGGCTTTGATCGCCTGGCCGAACCCGTCGATGAGGAACGGGTGGCAGCCGGCGACCTCGAAGGCGTTGATGCCGCTCTCCAGGCCGGCGTACACCAGCGCGATCCAGTCGTTCGCCCGGCGCGCATTGGAGTCGGTAAGCGACAGCGAAACCGCCGAGATGGCCATGCCGGTATTGCCGAGCGGACGGTAGCGCATCGGTCAGCCCCCGTCCGGGGGGACGGCGGTGTCGAGCGCCAGCGCATGCAGCGCGCCGCCGACCACGCCCTTCAGCGCTGCGTAGACCAGCTGATGCTGCTTCACGCGGGGAAGTCCGGCAAACGCGCGCGAGGTGATTTGCGCGCGATAGTGATCCCCGTCGCCCGCCAGGTCCTCGATCGCGATCTCGGCATCAGGGAAGGCTTGTCGCAGTTGGCTTTCCAGGTCGGCGGCTGAGATGGGCATTGACGAGACCGAAGCACGAACCGGGCCGATGCGACCCACATCGGACCTGGGTCATTTCAGTACAGCAATTGCTTAAAAATTCTCGACTCTGCCGCCCGCCGGCTGCAAACGTGGCGTCGGCATCACGGTTCCGTGATCATCGGGGGGCGACAATGCGCGTCTTCGTTGCGGTCTCGGCCGCACTCATGCTCTTCGGCTGCAACTGGGTGGTCACCAAGGCGCCGTTGTTCGACGCCGCCGACGTGGCCGGCGCCGCGCAGCTGCGACCTGGGGTCTGGAGCGCGGGATCGTCGAGCGATTGCGTCTTTGATGAGCGCCGGCCGATCACCGACTGGCCCGACTGCGCCGGCCGCCTGGTCATCAGGGACGGGCGCTGGATGACGCTCGACCGGAAGGACGGCCGCTGGACCTGGTCGACCCAGCACGCGCTCCTGACCGGCGGGTCGCCGCAGATCCTGCAAACGCCGCCGGCCGCCGACGGCAAGGAGGCCGACGGGGGCTACAGCTACTATGGCCTGGGCGGGGAGCGGCGCGATCGCGGCGGCCGCATCACTGCGTTCAAGATGTGGCCCGTGCTCTGCGGCCCGCCGCCGCCCCCGGCCAAGGCCGGCGACAGCGGCCCGACCCCGGCCACGCACCCCTTCCCTGGCCTGACCATGGATGCGGGCGACAGCGACTGCACGACCGCCTCTCGCGAGGCGCTGCGCAACGCCGCCGACGCCAGCCGGCTCTGGGCGGACAGCGCGCTCACCGCCCACTGGGTGCGCGCCGGCGATCGCTAGGCGGAAACTGGGGACATGTACCGAGGCGTTGCAGCGGCCGGTGCAGGGCAGTGTCGGTACATGTCCCCAGTTTCCGGCGCCGCGAGGGCTTAAGTCTCGCCCATGTAGCGAGGCAGCCAAGCTTCGTTGGCTTGACGAAGGCTGACGAGCGGGATGCTGAACAGCCCCGCCTCGGAGGCGAAGCGATCACCGCTCGCGTGGCCGGCCACCGAGGCCTGAACGCCGGCCGCGTGGGCGCGCGCGATCAGCGTCTGCGGATCGGCGGCGGCGACCAGGTAGCGGCCCTGGTCCTCGCCGAACAGGTAGAAGTGCGCGTGCTCGTGCGAGGTCGCGTTCAGCACGATGCCCACATTCGAGGCGAGCGCCATCTCGGCCGCGGCCGCGACCAGCCCGCCGTCCGACAGGTCGTGCACGACGCTGGCGGCGCCAATCCGGACAAGGCCACGGACGAAGTCACCGACGCGGCGCTCGTGGGCCAGATCCACCGGCGGCGGCGCGCCGTCGTGCCGGCCGAGCACCTCGCGCAGATAGAGGCTTGCGCCGAGCTCGCCATGGGTTTCGCCGAGGAGGACGATCGCGTCGCCGGGTCTGAGGCCCGCATAGCCGGCGCGACGGTCATAGTCGTCGATCAGCCCGACGGCGCCGACGGTGGGCGTGGGCGGGATGCCGACCCCTTCGGTCTCGTTGTAGAGCGATACGTTTCCGCTCACGACCGGGAAGTCCAGCGCGCGGCAGGCCTCGGCCATGCCCTCGATTGCGCGCACCAGCTGACCCATGATCTCCGGCCGCTCCGGATTGCCGAAGTTCAGGTTGTCGGTGATGGCGATCGGCTCGGCGCCAACCGCGGTCAGGTTGCGCCAGGCTTCGGCCACCGCTTGCTTGCCGCCCTCGTAGGCGTCGGCGGCGACGTAGCGCGGCGTGACGTCGGAGGTCAGGGCCAGCGCCTTCCTCGACCCGTGCACGCGGACGATGGCCGCGTCGTGGCCGGTGTCGCTGGCGGCGATGGTGTCGGCCATCACGTGCCGGTCGTACTGCTCGAAGAGCCAGCGCTTGGAGGCCATGTCGGGGCAACTCATCAGCGTCAGAACCGCAGCGCTGTAGTCGGAGGGCGGCGGGACCTGCGCAGGCGTGAGCCGCTGGGGTGGTGCTATGGCGCGCCACGGCCGGTCGTACAGCGGCGCGTCTTCGGTCAGCGGGCCAAGCGGCAGTTCGCAGACCACCTCGCCGTGATGGCGCAGCACGATCGAGCCGGTGTCGGTTGTCTGGCCGATCACGGCCGCGTCCAGCCCCCACTTTTCGAAGATGCGTCGCCCGTCGCCCTCGCGCCCGGGTTTTAGAATGGCCAGCATCCGCTCCTGGCTCTCGGACAGCATCATCTCGTAGGCCGTCATGTCCTCTTCGCGCTGCGGAACCTGGTCGAGGTCGAGCGTGATGCCGACGCCCCCCTTGCCCGCCATCTCGACGGAGGAAGAGGTGAGGCCAGCCGCGCCCATGTCCTGGATCGCCGCCACGGCGCCGGATGCCATCAGTTCCAGGGTCGCCTCTATCAGCAGCTTCTCTGCAAAGGGGTCGCCGACCTGCACGGTCGGGCGCTTTTCGTCTGAGTCCGCCTCGAATGACGCCGAGGCCATGGTCGCGCCATGAATCCCGTCGCGCCCGGTCTTCGAGCCGAAGTAGACCACCGGCAGGCCGGGCGCGGGGGCGGCGGAATAGAAGATCTTGTCTGCGTCCGCCAGCCCGACGCACATGGCGTTGACTAGGATGTTGCCATCGTAGCCGGCGTCGAAGTTGGTCTCTCCGCCCACGGTCGGCACCCCGACGCAATTGCCATAGCCGCCGATGCCGGCGACGACGCCGGCGACCAGCCGCCTGGTCTTCGGATGCTTCGGATCGCCGAAGCGCAGCGCGTCCAGAATGGCGATCGGCCGCGCGCCCATGGTGAAGACGTCGCGCATGATGCCGCCGACCCCGGTCGCGGCCCCCTGATAGGGCTCGATGAAGCTCGGGTGGTTGTGGCTCTCCATCTTGAAGACGGCGGCTTGCCCGTCGCCGATGTCGATGACGCCGGCGTTCTCGCCCGGGCCTTGGATCACGCGCGGCCCCGTGGTCGGCAGCTTGGCCAGGTGTCTGCGGCTCGATTTGTAGCTGCAGTGCTCGGACCACATGACCGAGAAGACCCCAAGCTCCAGCGGGTTCGGCTCGCGGTTCAGCCGCCTGACGATCAACGCATACTCGTCGTCCTTGAGCCCATACTCGCGGGCGAGCGCGGCCATCGACGGAACGGCTTCGGCGGTCATGGCCGGCTTCTACCGGGGAATCGGCCAGGGGGCGAACGCGAGCGCGCGAAGCCTTGTGAAATTGGGCGGTCGGCGAGGTAGATACCGGCCAGAGAGGCAATCGATGTCTGCATTCGACCCAACGGCTGCGACGGCGGCTTATCTGGCGACGCTCTCGCCGGCGGCGCAGGCGAAGGCCGTCGCCTACACCCAAGGCGGCCACTGGCTGCTGCTCTGGGGCTGGCTGGTCACGGTCGCGGCGTCGGTCGTCATTCTGAAGTCGGGTTTGCTGCTTCGCCTCGCGCGCGGGCTCGAGCACACGCGGCCGCGCCCGCTCACCGCCGCCTTCGTCGCCAGCCTCCTCTTCCTCGTCGCCGACTGGGTCCTGGAGCTGCCGTGGACCAGCTACGCCGACTGGTGGCGGGAGCGGCAATACGGGATGACCAGCCAGCCGTGGAGCGGTTGGTTCGCGGACCAGGCCATCCTGTTCGCCGCCTCATTGCCGGTGCTGGCGCTGCTTCTCACCTTGCTCTACGGCCTCGTCCGTCGCGCCCCGCGCAGCTGGCCGCTCTGGACTGGCGCCATCTGCGGCGCCTTCGTCGTGTTCGGCGCGTGGGCCTCGCCGGCTGTGATCGAGCCGCTGTTGAACCACTACGCGCCGGCGCCGCCCGGCCCCGTGCGCGACCTGGTGGTGACGCTGGGCAGGAGCGTCGGCGTTCCGACCGACAAGATCTTCGTCTACAACGGCTCGGAGCAGTCAAACCGCTACACGGCCAACGTCGCGGGCCTGTTCGGGACAGGCCGCGTCGCGCTCAGCGACACCATGTTCAAGCAAGGCGCGGACCTGGCCGAGGTCCGCGGCATCGTCGGCCACGAGATGGGCCACTACGTGCTCCACCACATGCTCTGGGGCGCCCTCTTCCAGGCGGTCATGGCTGCGTTGGGCGCCGTCGGCGTGATGCTGCTTTTTCCCCTCGTGCGCGGATGGCTGAGCGCCGGTGACGTTGGCGGGGTGGCAGACCCCGCGGGCCTTCCGATCGTCTATCTGATCGTCGCCACCTTGAGCCTCGCCGCGACCCCGATCTTCAACACCCAGACGCGGATGCACGAAGCCGCGGCGGACGCCTTCTCGCTCGAACACGCGCACGAGCCTGACGGTCTCGCCAAGGCGCTGGTGAAGACCATCGCCTACCGCGCCGCCTCGCCGTCCGATCTCGAGGAGTTCATCTTCTACGACCATCCGAGCGTCGAGCATCGCATCCGCAAGGCGATGGACTGGAAGGCCGCCCACGCGGGCGCCGTCCCGCAAGGCTGACCAAGCCGCTTGTACCCGGCGGCGGCATAACCGACACTCGCCGCGCGCAAAGCCCGCCGTGCCGGCAAGCTTGAACCGTAAGGAATTTCAATGGCCAAACTGGTCGTGATGTACAGCGCGCCGAAGGATGCCGCGGCGTTTGACAAGCACTATTTCGAAACCCACGTCCCGATCGCCAAGACAATCCCTGGCCTGCGGAAGTACGAGGTGAACAAGGGTCCGATCATGACACCGGCCGGGCCGTCTGCGTTCCACCTGATCGCGACGCTGCATTTCGACGACGTGGCGGCGATCCAGAACGCCTTTGCTAGTCCGCAAGGGCAGGCCGCGGCCGCCGACGTGCAAGGCATGGGCTTTCCCGAAGGCGGCGTGCAGATGCTGATCATGGACGCCCGCGAAGTCTGACCCGCTACGCGCGGCCGGCCCTGCGCAGCACATCGGCGACAAAGTCGGCCTTGGCGTTGGTGTAGGCGGCGCGGTTTCTCCCGTGCTCCAAAGCGAGAGCGCGCTTGAGCCGCGCGTATGTCAGCATCGTTCGGCGATGCGCGCGGAGATGGTCGCGAAACGCGATCTGGTCGTCGAAGCCGCGCCAGTCGGGCAGACAGACGTACAGGTGGTGATCGTGGGTCGAGTGGCCCGGCGGCGTGGCGAACGCCTCACGCCCGACGATGCCGAAATCGCCTTCATGCGCGTAGCCGAGGCGCGCGAGCCGTTCGATTGCGGCAGGCAGATCGGCGGCCGAGGTCAACCTGACGACGAGGTCGATCGTCGGTTTGGCGGCAAGCCCGGGGACGGCGGTGCTGCCCACGTGATCGATCGCCGCCGCCAGGTCGCCGAGCGCCGGCGCGATGAGCGCCCTCAGCCGCTCGTAGCGCGCGGGCCAATCGGGGTCATAGTCGCAGATGACGACCGGCTCTGACACACCGCGCGACCTCAGGCGCTGGCCAGCACGCTCTGGAACAGCAGCGCGCCGTCGGCGGAGCCCAGCGCCTGCTCGAACGCCCGGTCCGGGTGGGGCATCATGCCGAGGACGTTGCCGCGGCCGTTGACGATGCCGGCGATGTCGCGCGCCGAGCCGTTCGGGTTGTCGGTGTAGCGGAAGACGACCTGCCCCTCGCCCTCGAGCCGATCGAGCCTCGCCGTATTGGCGTAGTAGTTCCCCTCGCCGTTGCCGACCGTCATCTCGACCCGCCGATTGCCGCGATAGGCGGCCGTAAAGCGGGTCTGGCTGTTCACCACTTCCAGGCCGACCCGCTTGCAGACGTACTTCAGCCCCGCGTTGCGCAACAGCGCGCCGGGCAGCATGCCCGCCTCGCAAAGGACCTGAAAGCCGTTGCAGATGCCGAGGACGGCGACCCCGCGCTCGGCGTCGGCCCGCACCGCCTTCATCACCGGCGATTGGGCGGCCATCGCCCCACAGCGCAGGTAGTCGCCATAGGCAAAACCGCCTGGCAGGACGATCAGATCGATGCCCGCCGGCAAGGCGGTCTCGGCGTGCCAGACCATCTCGACGGTCGCATCGGTCGAGCGCTCGATCGCCGTCTTGCAGTCGCGGTCGCAGTTCGACCCGGGGAAAACGATGACGGCGGCCTTCACGCCGCGCTCTCAGCGGCTGGGGCGGGAAAGCGGGTCCGGAAGTCGAACGCGTGCGCCGTCGGCCCATTGGCCCGGAGGTGCGCCAGCCGCTCGAGGCACTCGTCCAGGCTCAGCGTGTGGCCGGCAGGGACCCACCAGAGCGCCAGGTACGGCTGCTGTGGCGTGGCAAACCATTCCTGACGGAGACGGACGAACTCGCGGTGCTCGGTGCGGTAGGCGAAGGCGGCCAGCTGGTCGATGCTCTCCCAGACCGAGGCGTTGATCGCCGCGAGCTCGTCGCCCGGGTCGGGCCTGAGATCGGTCGCGTTGTTGCCGGCCCCGGTCAGCCGCCAGACAAAGCCCGGCTGGGCGTCGGCCAGCGCGTTGATGCGGTCGAGGGCGTTCACGAAACCGGCCATGCGCGGATGCGCAACGGGTGCGAGCAGCCGGCCGACGTTGACCTCCGCGATGTGGAACACCGCACCCGTCACGCGACGTCCACGCGATAGCCCTCGATGACGGTGTTGGCGAGCAGCCGCTCGCACATGGACCTGACCTCGGCCTCGGCCGTGGCCCGGTCGTCGGCGGCGATCTCAAAGGCGATGGTCTTGCCGACCCGCACGCCGGAGACGTCGGCGAAGCCCAGCCCGTGCAGCGCACCCTCGATCGCCTTGCCCTGCACGTCGAGCACGCCGGGCTTCAGGAACACGTGCACCGTCGCCTTCATTCGTCCGGCTCGTCCTCCACCAGGCGCGGGCCAGCGGGCCGGCCGCCCTGAATGACGGTCGGCATCTCCTTCATGATGCCCAGACGGCGCGCCACCTCGGTGTAGCTCTCGATCACGTTGCCGAGGTCGCGGCGGAAGCGGTCCTTGTCCAGCTTCTCGTTCGTCGCCGAGTCCCAGAGCCGGCAGGAGTCCGGGCTGATTTCGTCGGCCAGCACAATGCGGGAGAAGTCGTTCTCCCACACGCGCCCAAACTCGATCTTGAAGTCGACCAGCGTGATCCCGACAGCGCTGAAGACCCCGCTCAGGAAGTCGTTGATCCTGAGCGTCATCGCCATGATGTCGTCGATCTCCTGGGGAGAAGCCCAGTTAAAGGCGGTGATGTGCTCCTCGGCCACCATCGGGTCGCTCAGCTTGTCATCCTTCAAGCAGAACTCGATGATCGAGCGCGGCAGCACCTGGCCCTCGGGCAGGCCGAAGCGGGTCGACAGCGAGCCGGCGGCGATGTTGCGGCAGATCACCTCCAGCGGGATGATCTCCACCTCGCGGATCAGCTGCTCGCGGAGGTTCAGGCGCCGGATGAAGTGGTTCTGCACCCCGATCGCGTTCAGCCGCGTCATCATATATTCGCTGATGCGATTGTTGAGGACGCCCTTGCCCTCAAGCTGCGCCTTCTTCTGACCGTTGAAGGCGGTCGCGTCGTCCTTGAAATACTGGATTAGCGTGCCTGGCTCCGGTCCTTCGTAGAGGATCTTGGCCTTGCCTTCGTAAATCTTCTTGCGGCGGGTCATGGGTTAAGGACTCTTCCCCGACGAGCCGGGCGCAGGCGCGCTAAGGACACGCGCCGCTCGCGCGGAAACCGACTCGACGCAAGACAATGTAGGGCGCGGGGCGTTCGAAAGAAATGGCGACGGGCCGGCGGAACCCCAAGGCAGGCAAGACGGCGGCAAAGCGGCCACAGGCGCGGCGCGGCGCGCCCAAGCCGGACGAGCGACCGCGCTTCACCAACATCAGCGCTGCGCGCAAGGATATCCACGTCGTCGGCGCGGAGAGCGGCGGCATTCGCGACCTCTATCACGGCGTCCTGACCATTCCGTGGTGGGGCTTCTTCCTGCTCATGCTTGGCGTCTTCCTCGGCGCGAACGCCATTTTCGCCTTCCTCTACTGGCTCGACCCGGCGGGTGTCGCGGGCGCGAGGCCCCATGCGTTCGCCGACGACTTCTTCTTCTCCGTCGAGACCATATCGACGATCGGCTACGGCGGCATGACGCCCCAGAGCCTCTACGCCAACGTGGTGATGACGGCAGAGGCCTTCGTCGGGCTCGGCATCGTGGCGGTGGCCACCGGCCTCATCTTCGCGCGGGTCTCGCGGCCAACGGCGCGGGTCATGTTCAGCCGCGTCGCGGTGATCACCCCCTTCGATGGCCTGCCCGCTCTGATGTTCCGGGCCGCCAACCAGCGCGGCAACCAGATCCTCGAGGCGCAGGCCTCTATCAGCCTGTTCGCCGAAGCCATCACCAGCGAGGGCCACCGCATGCGCCGCTTCCAGGACCTGGACCTGATGCGCAGCCGCCAGCCGATGTTCACGCTGACCTGGACGCTGATCCACCGCATCGACGAAGCCAGCCCGCTGCACGGGCACACCCAGGACTCGCTGGAGGCGATCGGCGCCGAGATCGTCGTCGCCCTGAATGGCGTCGACGACGTGTTCGCCCAACGCATCTACGCGCGCCACTCCTACCTGCCCGACGAAATCCTCTGGGACCGTCAGTTCGCAGATGTGCTGACCACCGACGGTGATGGACGCAGGGTGGTGAATTACCACAACTTTCACGACGTAAAGCCGCTCCCGGACGCCGGCTCTCATTGATCCCAGGCCTCAGGTCCCTTATTGGACAAGGCGGGCGTAGGCCATTATGAGCGGGCATGACCACCTTCGACGAGCGTGAAGAAGGCTTCGAACGCAAATTCGTCGAGGACGAGGCGCTGGAGTTCAAGGCGACGGCCCGCCGCAACCGGCTCCTGGGGCTGTGGGCCGGCGAGCTGATGGGCCTGAATGAGGCCGGCCTCGACGATTACGCCGCCGCCATCGTCCGCGCCGACGTCACCACCCCGGGCGACGAAGATGTGCTGCGCCGCGTCAGCCGCGACCTCGAAGGCGCGGGCATCAAGGTCTCCGAAGGCCAGGTGCGCGGCAAGATGGACGAGCTCCTCGCCATCGCCCGCGGCCAGATCCAGGCAGGCGAATAGGCCTCGAGACCCTCGCCGTTTGGGAGGATCAGGCGAAGGCCCGCTCGAACAGCGTGTCCAGGTGCTTGAAGTGGTAGGCGACGTCGAACAGCTCGGCGAGTTCGGCATCGCTCAGGTGCGGGCGGATGTCCGCGTCGGCCATCAGCAGCTCTGAGAACACCCCCTCCCCGCGCCAGACCTTCATCGCGTTGCGTTGAACCGCCGCGTAAGCCGCCTCCTTCGAGACGCCCTTCTGGGTCAGCGCCAGGAGCACGCGTTGCGAGTTCACCAGCCCGCCCAACCGCTCCAGGTTCTTGCGCATCGTGTCCGGATAGACCACCAGCCGCTCGACCACGCCGGCCAGGCGCCTGAGCGCGAAGTCGAGGTGCACGCAGGTGTCGGGCGCGATGGCGCGCTCGACCGACGAGTGGCTGATGTCGCGCTCGTGCCACAGCGCCACGTCCTCCAGCGCCGGGACGACCGCCGCGCGGATGAGGCGCGCAAGACCGGTCAGGTTCTCGCTAAGGATGGGATTGCGCTTGTGCGGCATCGACGACGAGCCCTTCTGGCCCTGGTCGAACGGCTCCTCCGCTTCCAGCACTTCGGTGCGCTGCAGGTGGCGGATCTCGACGGCCAGGCGCTCGACGGAAGCGCCGACCACGGCCAGGGCGGCGAAATAGGAGGCGTGCCGGTCGCGCGGGATCACCTGGGTCGAGATCGGCTCGATGGCGAGGCCGAGCATCTTGGCCACATGCGCTTCCACGTGCGGATCGACGTTGGCGAAGGTGCCGACGGAGCCTGAGATGGCGCAGGTGGCGATCTCGGCGCGCGCGGTCTTCAGCCGTCGGCGAGCGCGGACGAACTCGGCGTAGTGACCGGCGAGCTTGAGCCCGAAGGTGGTCGGTTCGGCATGCACGCCGTGGCTGCGGCCGACCGTCGGCGTGTGGCGATACTCGAACGCGCGCGTTTTCAGCGCCGCCAGCACCAGCTCGACGTCCTCGAGCAAGAGGTCGGTGGCGCGGGTCAGCTGAACCGCCAGCGCGGTGTCGTTCACGTCGGACGAGGTCAGCCCCTGGTGCAGGAAGCGCCCCTCGGGCCCGACGATTTCAGTCACATGGGTCGTGAACGCGATGACGTCGTGCTTCACCTCCCGCTCGATCTCGTCGATGCGGTCGACGTCCCAGATGGCGTCCCGGCCCTTCTCCCAGATGACCTCGGCGGCGCGTTTGGGGATGACGCCAAGTTCGGCCATGGCGTCGGCGGCATGCGCCTCGATCTCGAACATGATCTTGAAGCGCGTCTGCGGCGACCAGATCGCGGCGGCCTCGGGCCTCGAATAGCGGGGGATCATCCGCCTGGGATGGGCGCCGCTCGCGCGCGAAGTCAAGGCGCCGGCCGCCGCAAGCTCAGTTGAGGCGCGGTTTCCGTTGGCGCGTGGCGCGGTCGCCCGAGCGGACCTCGAGATCGAACACGTCGTGCTCCCGCTGAACAGTTAGCGGGACGACCACGCCGGGTTCACCCAACGCCCAGAGCCGCTTGTAGAAATCGCCCAGGTCGTCGACGGGCTGGCCGGCGATCCTGTGGATGATGTCGCCGCGCCGCAGCTCCGCCCGCGCGGCCGGCCCGCCGGGGGTGACCTCGACGATGACGACGTGAGAGGCGATCTCTTGCGAAAGCACGCCCAGCCATGGCCGGGGCGGGCTGGCCCGCAGTCCACGAGCGAGATCGTCAAGGATGGGCGGCAGAAGCTCGATGGGCACGAACATGTTCAGCGGGCTCACCTCCCCGTCCGGCGCCCGCTGCTCCATCTGCAGCGAGCCGACGCCGATGAGCTCGCCGGCGGCGCCGATGAGCGCCGCGCCGTTCCAATGCGGGTGCGCCGGCGCGACGAAAAGCGCCGCGTCCAGGGCATACTCCCAGTAGCCGGCGAAGGGCTCGCGCGCGAGCAGCTGCGCCGAGAGCGCATGCGCCCTGCCGCCGGCGCCGGCGGCGATGACGCCGGCCCCCGCCTGCAACGTCCTGGAGTCGCCGATCCGCAGCGGCGCCGCGGCCAGCCGTTCGAGCGGAAAGACGAGGCCGAACCCGGTGGCCTGATCGACGCCCAGCACGTGGGCCGGAATGCGCGCGCCGTCGTTGGTGGTCAGCGTCACCTCCTCGGCCTCGGTGACCAGGTAGCCGATGGTGAGCACAAGGCCGTCGGCGCCGATGACGATCGCGTTGCCGAGGCGCTCGGTTCCGAGCGTCCTGGCCGAGAACGCCTGCTCGCTGATCTTCGATTCGAGGGCGACGATGGACGACAGGCAGTTGTCCAGGTCGAAATCGAGCGACCGGGCGACGGGCCGGAGCGCCTCGTCGACTTCGTAGCCGGCAAATGGCGAGGGCATGGGCAAACCTCCGAACAAGCCGCATCCGGATGCTACGCCGACTGGCGGCGGTGAAAAGCGGCTTGCCGGCGCTTGGTTCCGCGCGGCTGGGTTGCGGGCTAGCGCGCCGGGCGCAGCATGGGGGTGAGCGGCGGGAAGTCCTCAGGTTCGATCACGCCAAGGACTTCGAAGCCATAGCGTTCGTAAAGTGGGACGTTCTTCGGGTTCGAACTCTCAAGATAGGCCATGGCGCCCTCGGCGTCGCAGCGGGCCAGCCCGGCCTCGAGCAGCGCGGAGCCCAAGCCGCGGCCCTGCCGCACCGGATCGACCCCGATCATCGACAGATACCAATGCGGCGCACCTGCGTGAACGGCCCGCAGTTCCTCGCCGACGCGGGCTAGGGCCTCGCCAACGCGGGTTAGGACCGTCAGTCGCTCCGGGGGGGCGAACGCCTGCACGATCGGCACGATCGCGTCGATGTCGGCGTGAATGCCGGGCGGCAACCAGAGCGCGGCCGCGGCCCCGTCGTCGGCCAGATACGCGGCGCCAGCGGCGAGCGACGGACCGCCCGTGACGTTGGCAAAGCGGCGGAACCCGGCGGCATAGTCCGCCGGCCGCGCAAAAATGTAGCGCATCGGGGGGTCGGTCGCGAACGCCAGCATGAGCACAGCCATGACGGCGTCCTCGTCAGCCGCCTGGGACGCGCACATCGTGTCCTGCGGTCGTCATGCCGTTGCGGCGGCCGAGGCCATGTCGGCGCGGATGGTGCGCGAGGCCAATAGGTAGTGCAGCGAGCCCCACACGTAGGCGACCATCGTCAGGATGATGCCGTACTGCGTGGCGTGCGCCAGCGTGGTCGAGCAGGCGTGGGCCATCGCGTGATGCACGGCGATCCCGCCCGGGCACTCAGCCATGAAGTCGCCGGGGCCGGCGCTCTTCCACAGGGACTTGCCGAAGAGGTCGATGACGACGCCGGTGAACACCGGCCCGCCGCCCAGCGCGATCATGTTGAGCACGAAGAAGAGCAGCGCCGTCGCTGTCGCGCGCGCCCGCGGTTCGACCAGGTTGTGCAGCACCCCCCAGGTCGGGCCGAGGTAGGTGTAGCCGAAGATCCCCGGCAGGATGAGCATCGCCGCCGCGGCGATCCAGCTCGGGCTGAGGTAGATCGAAAGGTAGATGGGCGCGGCGATTGCGACGCCGACGGCCGGCGTCCAGGCATACCAGCGCCAGTCGCTCTTGCCGAGCCGGTCGGCCACCGCCCCGCCGAGGAGAGTGCCGATGCCTGACGATATGCCGCCGATCGTGCCGAAGATGATGCCGACTTCGGCGTAGTTCAGGCCGAAGCGGCGAATGAAGTAGGGCGCGGCGAACTGGCCGATGCCGTAGCCGGCGAAGGAGACCAGCGTGACGCCGGCAGTCATGTGACGGAACGAAGGCCGGCTCCACATGCGCCGGGCCACCGCGACCAGGGAAGGGGCCGGCGTTGAATCCGCCGGTTTCGGCGGCTCGGAGTAGCCGCGCGGCGGCTCCTTGAGCGTCGAAGCGGTCAGCAGCGCGAGCAGGATGCCGGGCAAGCCCACGATCACGAACGCCCAGCGCCAGCCGACCGTCTGCGCCAGGAGGCCGCCGGAAATCGCCCCGATCATCCCACCCAGCGGGATGCCGAACGAGTAGGCCGACAGCGCCGTCGCCCGCTTGTCGGGCGCGTAGTAGTCGCTGATCAACGACTGCGCCGACGGCGAGCATCCCGCCTCGCCGATGCCGACCCCGACGCGGCAGAGCAACAGCAGCGGAAAGCTGGCCGCCGCGCCGCAGAGCGCGGTCATGCCCGACCAGATGGCCAGGCACACCGAGATGATGGTGACGCGGCTTCGTTTCTCCGCCAGCCGCGCGATCGGGATGCCGAGGATGGTGTAGAGGAAGGCGAACGCGAAGCCGCCGAGCAGGCCGAGCTCGGTGTCGTTGATCTTCATGTCGACCTTGATCGCCTGGCCAAGCGTGCCGACGATCGTCCGGTCGATGAAGTTGGAGGTGTAGACCAGCATCAGCAGGACCACGACCCACCGGGAATAACCATGTGAAAACAGTGGCTTTGGCAGCGCGCTTACGAGCTCCGGCTCGACAGCCGTGTCGGTCATGATCCCTCCCGGTGAACGCTCACCTTCAATCTCGCCGCGCGGCAGCCGGCCAGGCCGTCAGCTCACCACGTCCGCCTGCATGCGCCCTCGCGCGGCGAGGAAGAAGCCGCCGGACACCACGCTGAAGCAGCCGGTGATGATCATCGCCCAGCGCAGGCCTTCCGCCGCGCCCATGTGCTCGGTTTTGGCCAGGAAATCGCTGACCGCGCCGAGGAACGGCGGGCCAAGGCCCAGCCCGATCAGGTTGAGGATGAGCAGCAACAGCGCCGCGGCCGTCGCTCTCCGATGCGGCGCGACCACGCTCTGCGCCGTCGAGTAGACTGCGCCGTACCAGATGGTGGAGATGACGCTGGGGATGAAGACGAGCGCGAGCGCCACCAGTGTGTTCGGGATGGTGAAGAGGACGAAGTACAGCGGCACGACCAGGATCGCCGCCACCCCCGGCACGGTCGCGAACGCGCGCCGATCCCGAGCGGCGGCGCGGTCGGCGATCCAGCCGCCGATCAGCGTGCCGGCAAAGCCGCCGACTCCGATCATCAGCCCAAGCGCGGGGCCAAGAAAACCCTTCGACTTCAGTCCGAACCCAGCGGCGATGGCGGCGAGTTCGGCCGGATGGCAGCGCAGAAAGAAGGAGGCGTTGAAGAAGAGATGGGCGTAGCCCACGAAGGCGGAGAAGCCGCTGGCCAGCGCCATCAACCAGAAGGTCGGCTTGCCCGCCAAGGCCCTGATCGTGTCGACCAGGTCGTGGACGGGTTGGACGACGGCCTGGGCCAGGTTGGAGGCCTCGAAGCGCGAGACCCTCGGCTCCCTGACCGTCAGCGCGACGACGAGGGCCAGCACGATCCCCGGCGCGGCCGCGGCGAGAAAGGCTGCACGCCAGCCGTGCGGCCCGATGTCGGCGATCAGCCCGCCGATGGCGAGGCCGAGCAGCGTTCCGATCGGCACCCCAAGCGAATAGAGCGACAGCCCTGACGCGCGCCGCTCGGGCGTCGAGATGTCGGCGATCAGCGAGTGGGACGACGGGTTGCAACCGGCCTCGCCGAACCCGACGCCGAGGCGCGCAAACGCCAGGGTGGCGAACCCGCCCGCCAGCCCGCAGAGCGCGGTAAAGCCGCTCCACACCGCAAGCGCGATCGAGATGATCGCCGGCCGGCTCCAGCGGTCGGCCAGCCAGGCGATGGGGATGCCGAGGAAGGTGTAGAAGATGACGAACACCGGCCCGGTGAGTACGCCGATGGCCGTGTCCGAGATGTGCAGATCCTTCTCGATGGGCTCGACCAGGATCGACAGCATCTGCCGGTCGAGAAAGCTCAGCGTGTAGGCGATCATCAGAAGCGCGAGCACGTACCGCCGCAACCCCGCGCGCGGCAGGGCAGGAGCAGGCGTATCGACCGGTAGCGCGGCGTCGGTCACTGTTGGCGTTTCCCCAAACTCTGGCGCCGCAAATGACGCACTTTTCGTCGGCTTTGCGCCGGACTAGACCCCGGAATTGGCTTGCCGCCAAGAGGCCGCGCGAGCATGGAGACCGGCATGGAAATCCTGATCGGCGACAAGCTTTGGTCGACGTGGTCGCTGCGCGCCTGGATTGCGCTCAAGCGGACCGGTCAGCCGTTCACCGAAACGCCCATCCGCCTGCGGCGGCCGGAGACGCGCGCCGAGGCGCACGCGGCCGGCTCGCCGACGGGCCTGGTTCCAGTCCTCAGGGACGGCGACGTAACCGTCTGGGATTCGCTCGCCATCTGCGAATATCTGGCCGACCGGTTCCCGGACGCCAAGCTCTGGCCGGCGGATCCAGCCGCCCGCGCCACGGCCCGCGCGGCAAGCGCCGAGATGCACAACGGCTTTCCCTCCTTACGCGGCGAATGCCCCATGGACCTGGCCCTGACCACCAAGGCCGACCTCTCGGAGATGACCGCCGAGGAAATCCGGCGCATCGTCGCGCTATGGAACGATCTGCGCAGCCGATTCGGCGCTGGCGGCCCGTTCCTCGTCGGGGCCTGGTCGATCGCCGACGCGTTCTACACGCCGGTCGCCACCCGCTTCCGCAGCTATGGCATCCACCTCAGCGACTACGGCGACCAGGGCGCCGCCGGCGCCTACGCCGAAGCGCTGCTGGAAACGGCGGAGTTCAAGGAATGGGAGGCGGCGGCGCTGGCCGCGCCTCGATAAGCGCCGCGGGCGGGGGCGCGGACCGATGCGGGTCCTGGTCGTTGGCGGCTATGGGCTGATCGGCGGATACGTCATGGCCGCCCTGCATCGCCAGGGCTGGGAGACCATGGCGGCCGGCCGTGATATCGCGCCCGCCGCCCGGCGCATGCCCTTCGCCGCCTGGGTGACGGTCGACCTTCGGCGCATGCGGGAGCCGGGCCACTGGATGCACCTGCTGGTCGGCGTCGATGCCGTGGTGAACTGCGCCGGCGCGCTGCAGGAGAGCCCGCGCGACGACCTCGCGGCCGTGCACGTCGGGGCGATGCGGGCGCTCTTCGCGGCCTGCGCCAGGGCCGGGGTGCGCAAGGTGGTTCACATCTCAGCCGCCGGCCTCGACGGCGCCGTCACCCGCTTTGCCGAAACCAAGCGCGAGGCCGAGGCGGCGCTCAGCGGCGCCGACCTCGATTGGGCCATCCTCAGGCCAGCGCTGGTGCTCGCGCCGGCGGCCTACGGCGGCAGCGCGCTGCTGCGCGGGTTGGCCGGGGTCCCCGGTTTTATTCCAGCGCTGTTCGTCGACCGCGTCGTGCAGGTCGTCTCGGCCGAGGACGTCGCCGAGGCTGTCGTCCGCTGCGTGCAGCCCGGCGCGCCGGCCCGGATCGCGGTTGATATCGCCGCGCCGTCTCCGACCAGCCTGCGCGACATCCTTCTGGCGCTGCGGGCTTGGCTCGGCTTGCCGCCCGCGCCCGTGGTCGCAGTCCCCATGGCGATCGGCCGGCTGGCCGCCTGGGCCAGCGACGGCGTCGCGGCGCTGGGCTGGCGCGGCCCCATGCGCTCGACCTCGCTCGCCCAGCTCGCGGCGGGCGTCGAGGCCCGTGGACCGGGTGCGGAAGCCGTGCTCGGCTTTGCGCCAAAGAGCCTCGCCGCGATGCTTGCCGGCTGGCCGTCGGGCGTTCAGGAACGCTGGTTCGCCCGGCTTTACTTCCTTAAACCCGTTGGCCTCGTCACCCTGACCGGCTTCTGGCTCGCCTCCGGCGTCATCGCCCTGACCGTCGGCCGCCAGCAGGCGGTCGCGGCGCTGTCGCCTGCGCTGGGGCCGTCCCTCGCCCAGGCCGCTGTCGTGGCCGGCGGCCTGCTCGACGTCACGCTCGCCGTCCTCGCCTGCTTTCGTCGCACCGCGCCGGCGGCGCTGAAGGGCATGGTCGCGGTCAGCGCGGCCTATCTCGCGGCGGCCACCGTAGTCCGGCCGGAGCTGTGGGCCGACCCGCTCGGGCCGCTGGCCAAGGCCGTTCCGGCCGCGATCCTGGCGCTCATGGTGCTGGCTGTCATGGACGAGCGCTGATGGGGCTGATGTTCGTCTTGAAGACCCTGCACGTGATCGGGGCGACGATCTGCTCGGGACCGGCGCTGGCATCGCCTTTTTCATGGTCATGGCCGACCGGACGCGCGATGCGCGGCTCGTCGCCCACACGGCGGGCGTGGTCGTCGTCGCGGACGTCGTGTTCACCGCCAGCGCCATCGTGCTGCAGCCGATCACCGGCGTCGCGCTCGCCGCGGTCGAACACCAGCCACTCGGCCAGCACTGGATCCTGCTCAGCCTCGCGCTCTACGTCGTCGCCGGCGTCTTCTGGCTGCCGGTGGTCTGGATGCAGCTGCGCATGCGTGACCTCGCGCGCGCGGCCGCGGCCGCGGGCGAGCCGCTGCCTCCCGCTTACCAACGGCTCTATCGCGTGTGGTTCGCCTTCGGCTTCCCCGCCTTCGCCGCCGTTATCGCGATCATCTGGCTGATGGTCGCCAAGCCCAGCCTCTAGGAGGCGTAGAACTCGACAATCAGGTTCGGCTCCATCTTCACCGGATAGGGCACCTCGGCCAGTTCCGGCGCGCGGACGAACTTCGCCGACAGGCCCTTGCCGTCCACTTCCAGGTAGTCCGGCACATCCCGCTCGGGCGACTGGATCGCCTCCAGCACCAGCGCCATGTTGCGCGAGCGTTCACGCACGGAGACCACATCGCCGGGCTTCACGCGGTAGGAGGCGATGTTCACGCGCTTGCCGTTCACCAGCACATGCCCGTGGTTGACGAACTGGCGGGCGGCGAAGACGGTCGGCACGAACTTGGCGCGATAAACCACCGCGTCCAGCCGGCTCTCCAGGAGCGCGATCAGCGTCTCGGCGGTGTTGCCGCGCTTGCGCGCCGCATCCTCGTAGGTGCGGGCGAACTGCTTTTCCGTGAGGTTGCCGTAGTAGCCCTTCAGCTTCTGCTTGGCGCGCAGCTGCAGGCCAAAGTCGGAAATCTTCTGGCGGCGGCGCTGGCCGTGCTGGCCGGGGCCATAGGAGCGTTGGTTGACCGGGGATTTCGGGCGACCCCAGATGTTCTCGCCCATCCGTCGGTCGAGCTTGTACTTCGCCGATTGGCGTTTCGACATAAGTCGGTCTCTTTCAACTCGATGCGGTCCGGCCCAGCCCAGGACGGCCAAGCGATCTCAACGGCGGCGCACGCATCACCCGTCATCGACCCGAACGCGGGCTGGTCAGCCTGCTGCGGGAAGGCCGGGTGTATGGCGACGATAGGGCGAAAAGTCAATTGCGGCGGGCGGGCGACCCTACCGGTGTGACTGGCGCCAACTGGTGTCAGGAGAGCTGCGCTATAGTCTTGGTTTGCAATCGGAGGGTGAGGCATGACGAGCGGCGCGGGCTCTGGCGTGAAGGACGATCCATGGCGGCTGAAGACGCCGCCCCAAACTTCGGAGTTCGAGGTCTGGCGCGATGATGCCGCCTCGCCGCCGGCGCTGACCGTGCAGGTGGGCGCGACGCGCCTCTCCTATCAGCTGCGCTGCATCGAGGACCTGCACGCCATGCTGACGGCGCGCGGCGACTGGGTCGAGCTCGGCAACGCCGACGAGGGCAAGCCGGTCAAGCACGGCAGCGTGGAGGCCTGGGCGCGCGCCGCCGACAACCCGGTGGCCGGCTACTACGGTCTGCGCAAAGGCTACCGCGGCCGCTTCGCCAACTATGTCCCGCCGGTGCTGGAACACCTCGGGCTCGTGGAACTGGAGCATGGGCCCCGCAACAACCGCGTGCGGGCGAAGTGACCCCTAGGCTGGGTACTCCAGCGATGGGTACCAGTCCGCGCCGCGACCCTCAGGCGTCATGTCGAGCACGGCCCACAGCGGGGCCGGGTCCGGCGCGCCGCGCGGATCCTGGCCCGGGTCGCCGGCTACCATCTCCTGAGACCAGAAGTGGCGGACCGTGCCGTCGCGCCGCGTGAACACGGCGGCGCCCCCAGGATCCGATCCGTCATCTGGGGTCCCGGCATAATCCCGCGAGAAGTCAGTGTTGAGGGCGCTCGCGACCCTGAGGTTCTTCCAGCCGCGCTCCCGCTTCACCGCCGCGAGCCGCTCCACCGGCGAACGCGCGACCACCACGAGCGACACCCTCTGGGCGATGTCGTCGGCGTTGCCGTCCCAGGCGTCCAGCAGGTTCGTGCACATCGGGCACGGCTTCGCGCGTTCCGGACCGAACATGTAGTTGTAGACCACCAGCGTCTCTTTATCGCCGAACAGGCCGGCGAGGTCGCTCTGGCCATCTTCGGTTTCGAAGCGATAATCTCCGGTGACGGGCGCGCCCGGCGGCAATGCCCGGCGCATCGCAGCCACCCTCTCGATATGACGACGGAGTTCGAGCTCCTCGGCGAGCAGCGCCGTGCGCGCGGCGCGATACTCCGCGCTTTCGTTCTTGATCCGCACCGGATTGTCGCGCGCGAGTTGGGCTGCCGGGGTCAGCGTCTCGGTCTTGGCGTCCATCTGTTTCTCCTCAGCTGGCGTTGGGCGGGCATAGGACGAACGGCGCCGGCATTATCCGACACTCGCCTGATATCGGGAACACCGTCGGCGACGGAATGTTCTCATGCTGTTGTCGGGACCGTGCCAGCAGCCGCGTCCTTACCAGCGAACCTCTTCAAGGAGAGCCAGCAATGACGAAGATCACCCCGTTCCTGTGGTTCGACGACCAGGCCGAGGAGGCCGTCGCCTTCTATCTGTCGGTCTTCAAGAACGCCAAAGCCGGTCCCGTTTCGCGCTACGGCGACGCCGGCCCCGGACCGAAGGGCCAGGTCATGGTCGCTTCGTTCGAGATCGACGGCCTGACCTTCAACGCGCTGAACGGCGGGCCTCAGTACAAGTTCACCGAGGCGGTCTCATTCATGATCAGCTGCAAGGACCAGGCGGAGGTCGACTGGTACTGGGAGAAGCTTGGCGAAGGCGGCCAGCCGGGTCCTTGCGGTTGGCTCAAGGACAAGTTCGGCCTGTCGTGGCAGGTGGTCCCCGAGGCGCTGCCGGCGCTGGTCGGCAACTCTGATCCCGCCAAGGCAAAGCGCGCCACCGAAGCCATGCTCCGCATGGGCAAGCTCGACATCGCGGCGCTGGAGGCGGCCGCCCAGGGCTAGCCGCCTCCCTTGACCTTGTTAGTGGTGGTCGCGGTCGTGGTCGAAGCCGCGGTCGTGGTCGCCGCGATCGTGATCGAAGCCGCGGTCGTGCTCGCCTTCGTGCTCGTGGAACCAGAACCGGTGATACGGATACGGCCGATAGATCCAGTGGCCGCCGTACCAGAGCCAAGGGTCGTACCAGCCCGGCGCTTCGTAGACGATGTCGCCATAGACCGGACCGGCATAGAACGGTTCGGCGCCCTCGCGCAGCACATAGCCCGGCGGGCAGTTGGGGTTGTTCTCCGCGGCGGACGCGTTGCCGATCGCACCACCCGCCACCGCGCCGAGCGCGCCGCCGGCGACGATGCCCGCGCCACGGTCGTAGCGGCCGGCGGCAGAGCCGCCGATGATGGCGCCCAGGATGCCGCCGATCACCGCCCCGGCGGCGGTGCTGTTCTCACGCTCGGCGATGCAGTTGGCCGCCGCCCAGCGCTCGGCTTCGTAGCTGTAGCGGTCGTCCTGGTCGCGCGCCTCGGCCGATTGATCGTATTGGGCGGCGTCCGGCGAATACCCGGGCGGAGGCGGCACATTGTACGGCCCACCCTGGTAGGTCTGATCGGGCGGCGGTGGTGGACCGTCCTGCGCCCAGGCGGGCGCAACGCCCGTGAGCGCAGTGGCGGCCGCCAGGGCCGCCGTCGTCATACGAATACTTATGCGGATCATAGCGATCTCCAGACCGTCGCAAACGCCGCCCCCACATCAGCCGCTAGCCAGTCAAGCCTGAACGGGGGCTGAACCTCCTGGAGCCGGTTACCGCTCGCCCGCTTAGACGGCCACGCGCGCCGCAGACAGTGGCAATCCTGCAACATCGACGCGCACGCGGAAGATCGTGGCGCAATTCTCCTTCGGCCCGCCGTCCGAACCGGTGACGACGTAGAGGTCGCGCAGATCGCCGCCAAAGCAGAGGCTGGTCACCATCGGCAGCGGAATCTTCACATCGGTCCGGTGCGATCCGTCCGGATTGAAGACAGCGACCCGGCCGCCGCGCGCATCGGCCACCCAGACCGAACCGTCCTCGGCCACCTTCAGGCCGTCCGGCGTGCCCTGGCCGAGCGAAGCGAACATGCGCCACGGCCCGACCGCGCCGTCAGCCGCCACCTCGTAGACGCGCACCCCGGGAGCGCGACTGTCCGAGTGATAGAGGCTGCGCCCGTCGGGCGAGAAGCCGAGGCCGTTCGTCAGCATGACGCCGTCGGAGAGGGTGTCGACCGATCCGTCCAGATTGATGCGATGCAGGCGCCCAGGCTTGGGCGCTTCGCCGCCGAACACGCGAAAGGCCAGCGATCCGACGTAAATCCGCCCCAGAGCGTCGGTGGTGAGGTCGTTGAAGCCGATCGCATCCGGCGAGGCCTGGGCCGGCGTCAGCAGCACCTTGCCCTCGGCCCCCGAGAGCGGCGCGTAGCTCACGTCACGCCCGCTGACCACGATCCCGCCGCTCGCGTGCAGCGCCATGCCGCCGACGCCGCGCCGGCGCGGGACCACCTCCGAGATGCCGTCGTCCAGCCCAAGGCGGTAGACGCCGCCGTTCAGGACGTCGCTGAAATAGAGCCCTTGGTCCGGCTCCCAGACCGGCCCCTCGATCAGGCCGTAGCCCGTTGCGACTTCTTGCATCCGCTGGCCCTTCGCTCTTGCGTTCTGCCTGCGCGCATCTAGCGGCCAGAGCCCGCCACGTCGCAAGCGGAGTCAGGTCTGCGGCACGGCCCTGGCGTCGGGCGCGAGCGCGTCAACAGCCTCTTCGACGCTCGGGAAGATGTGATCGTCGCCGATGACGGTCCTGAGGCCGAGCCGCCTGAAAGCATGGTGTGCGTCGACCGCTTCAAGCCGGGCGATGGCGAAGGTTGCGCCTACCGCGCGGCAGTGCTCGACCACCGCCTTGAACGCTTCGGCGGCGGTGTAGTCGATATCGATGACGCCCGTCGCCTCGAGCACGAGCAGCTTCAGCGTCCCGGCCGCGCGGTCGAGATGGTCGAACATCACGCGCCGGAAGGTGTCAGCGTTGATAAAGGTAAGCGGGGCCTGGAAGCCGATGACGCTGACGCCCTCGAGCGTCTCGCCCTTGTGCGTAGGGGTCGTCGGCCACCAGACCGTCGAGCCAGGCACGCGATGCAGCTCGTATGAGCGCGGCTGCACGCTCGACCACATGCCGTAGAGCAGCGAAAGGCCCATGCCGACCGCCGCTCCGCTTTGGATCGGGAGGATCACGATCGCGCCGGTTGTTGCAGCGATCAGGAGGAATTCCACCGGGCTGGTCGCGAGGACCCTGCTCATCTCCCGTACGCGGACGATGCGCGCGGCCACGAACAGCAGGACCCCGCTCAGCGCCGCGCGCGGCACGTCGGTGAGGAGCCCGGCGCCGAACAACAGCAGCAGCACGACGACGGCGATGGCGACAAGGCTGGCGATCTGCGAGCGGCCGCCGCTCTCGGCAACCACCCCGGTCCGCGGCGGGCTGGCGTCGACCGGAAACCCGCCGAACAGGCCGGCCGCGATGTTCGCCAAGCCGAGGCCGACGTAGTCGCCGCTGATGTCCGGGGGCTCGCGCGGATCGGAGGGGAAGGCGCGCGATGTAGCTCCCGTCTGCACCATGACCACCAGCGCGATCAGCAGAGCGAGCGGCGCAAGCGCCAGGATCTGCTCCAGTGTCAGCGTCGGCGCGCCAGGCGGCGGCAGGCCCGCCGGGATACGGCCGAGGACGGCGACGCCATGCGCCGCCAAACCAAGCGCTTGCGCCGCCAGCGTGGCGAGCACCATGCCGATCAGTGGCCCCGGAATGCGCGGGCTGACCAGATGCGCGACGGTCGTCAGCGCCGCGACGCCGCCAGCGATGGCTAGCGCGGCCAGACTGGCGCGCGGGATAGCCATGACGAGGCCTACGAGTTGATGCGGCAAGCTTCCGCCCGGCGCCGGCACCCCCATGGCCGCCGGGGCCTGAGAGACGATGATGTGAACGGCGATTCCGGCGAGGAAGCCGACGGTGACCGGCGTCGAGAGCAGATTGGCGATCCAGCCCATGCGGGCGAGGCCGGCCGCAAGCACGAACCCACCGACCATGAGCGCGAGCACCGCCGCGTCGGCCAGGTAGGCGCCCGATCCCCCGGCCGCGAGCAGCAGGAGTCCGCCGGCGAAGATCGGCGCGATGGTGGAGTCGGCGCCCACCGACATGAAGCGGTTGGCGCCGAACACGAAGAAGGCGGCTGCCGCGGCGATGAACGCGAAGAACCCGGCCTGCGGCGGCAAGCCGCCTAGCCGCGCGGTGGCCATCTGCTCGGGAATGACGATGGCTGCCAGCGTCAGCCCGGCGATCAGATCGGCGCCGACGAAGGAGGGCCGATAGCCAGCGAGCGAGCGGAAGACCGGCAACGCAAAGGCGCGGTTCGGCGCGGCTGTGCTCCGGCTATCCGACAATGGCGCCTCCCGCTCGGCCGCGTGGAAGGCGGGACCATAGAGACAGCTGTCCCGCCTGTCACAAAACCGTCGTAAGCGCTCGGCCTCAGGTGGCTCCGAAACGGTAGCGGAGTTCGACGCCGAACGTGGCCGGCTCGGCGAACTGTTCGCTGTGGACGCCGACGACCTGCAGCAGCTCGTTGTTGATCACGACATGGCGATTGTCGGTGACGTTATTGCCATAGATCGCGATGTCGACCGGGCTGCCGCCGACCGCGCGCCAATCAAGGCGCAGGTCGACATTGGTGAAACCGGGCAGCAGCCCCGGATTGAGCAGGTTCGCGGAGAGCGCCGAGCGGCCGTAAATGTTGGCTACGAACTCCGGCGAGCCGAGCCGGTCGCCCAACGCCGGCTGGTAGTCGATCGTCACCCCGCCTGTCGTCTGCGCGATCCCGGCGATGGCCTGACCGGCCAGGCTGATCGGAACGCCGGTCGTGGAGTTGATGAACTGATCGTAGGCGCCGGCCGCGTAACCGTAGAAACCGGTGACGCGCAGTTCCTTGAAGGGCAAGATGGTCGCCTCGAACTCGCCCCCCTTCAGCGTCGCCCGGTTCTGCGTCCCGGTCACCGGGTCGCGATTGATGATGATCTCCTCCGGCTGGCCGGTCGGCCCGATGGTGACCACCTGGTTTTGGATGTCGTCGTAGCGTCCGTCGTAGATCGCCAGGTTCGTACGCAGGGGCGCCCCGCCCAGGTTCCAGTCGGCCTTGAGGCCGCCCTCGACGTCCGTGACCGTCTCCGGTGCGTACTCGACGAAAGCGGGGTCGAGCGAACCAAAGTTGAAACCGCCCGACTTGTACCCGCGGCGGCTCGCCAAATAGAGCAGGATGTTCGGCGTCGCCTGCCAGTTCACGCTGACGTCGTAGTTGTAGTTGCTGAACTGGGTCGACAGACGCTCGACGCAGGTCGCCGGGTTGAGGCCGGGGAAGCCCGCAAGCGCACAGCTCGGAACGACCATGAAGCCGGGCGGAAAGGGGCTTGCCACGATGCCGCCGGGCTGGAAGCGGCTCTGGGTAAAGCCCTTGTCGTCCCACGTGTAGCGGTAGCCGCCCGTGATGCTGAGACCGTGCAGCCAGTCCGAGAGGTCGAGCGTGGCCTGCCCGAACAAGGCCTTGGACGTGTTCGGCTCGTTCAGGGTGAAGTGCTGGGGACTGAGGGGGTTGCCGGGGAAGCTCGCCTCGTCGAAGCGCGGGGTGTTCTCGTTCTGGGTGAAGTTGTCGTAGTAGCCGCCGACGATCCAGTTCAGCCGATTTCCAAAGGTCTGGCCGAGCACCTGCAGCTCGTCGGAGTAGTTGCGGTTGCTCTGGAAGTCGTTCTCGTCGAGCAGGCCCGCGCCCGTACCGGTCAGGTCGAAAGCGATATGGTAGCGGGCGTCGTCGGCGTGGGCGATGTTCCTGATCGTCACCGGCCCCCAGTGAATCGTCGCGATGTCGGTCACCGCGTCGAAGTCGACGTTGAACGGCGACTGGAAATTGTTCACCGTTCGGTCGCGGCCGAGCGTCTGCTGCTGGGCCAGGAGCCCGTTCAGATCCTTGGTGCCAAGGCCGAGATCGATCGGAAACTCGAAGAAGCACTGCGGCGCGGGCCCGCCGGGCCCGACCGAGCATGGCGCAACGGCCCGTAAGATCGGCTCGTTGCCAACCTCGCGCACCGAATAGGCCGTCGCTTGGAGATAATTCTCGTAGTGGCTGTTCGGCGTGATCAGAAGCTCGCCGCGCACGGAATAGTGATTGCGGTCGTCGTAGTTCGGGCCGCCGGTGACGCTCTTCACGATCCCGTCGCGCTGTTCGTCGTCGGCGGCGATACGCGCCTGCACCTGATCGGTGATGGGCAAGTTCACCGCGCCGGTGAACTCGCGATCGTTGAAGTTGCCGTAGCGCGCGTCGATGAAGCCGCCGAAGTTGGGGCCAGGACGCATCGGCTCGAACATGACAGCCCCGCCTGTGCTGTTCTTGCCGAACAGGGTGCCCTGCGGACCCTTGAGCACCTCGACCGCAGCGAGGTCGTACGTCGAATAGGCGAAATCGCGCGGGTCGAGTGCGACCTGATCGAAGTAGGAGACCACCGCCGGATCGGCGACGAGCGCGCCGGAAAGTCCGCGGATGGTGAACACCGGGTCGCCAGCGCCGCCGAGCGATCCCGGATCGACCTCGAAGGACGGCGCGCTCTTGGCCAGATCCGAGACTTGGGTGACGGTGTCCTCGCGGAGCTCGTGGGCGCCAAGCGCGGTGTCGGAAACCGGCACCCGTTGCGCGCGCTCAGGCACGCGCCTGGCCTGTACGATCACAGTCGGCAGCCCGCTTGACGGCGAGCCGGCCGCGTCCGCAGACTGCCCGGCCTGGGAGGCGGTTGTGGTTTGGGCGGCCGCCGGAACCGCGTAGGCCGCTGCGGTAAGAGCGAGGGCCGGCAGCACCGCTGCTGCGACCGATCCGGGCACGTACTTCGGGTCCACAGTCACCCCCGTCTCTGTTGCTGAGAATCCTCCAGTCTCCAGTTGAGCGTCGGCCAATCGTCCGTCAACCCACAGATTCGCGCTCGGTTGAGCCGCGGGACCCGGTTGCGCCGTCGGCGCGCTGTCGTCGTCGAACGACGGAAGGACCGGCGTGGCGTCCGCCGGCCGGTCCTCGATCTTCGCTTGCTGGTTCTGCAAATAGACCGAGCGAAGCGTGGCGTAGGGATCGGTAGCGTCGGCGAGCAACGCCTGCAGGCCAGCGTCGGCGCTCGCCCGCTGATCCAGTCCTCCCACCACCGTGCGGGTGAGGAGAACGGTCACCAGCCGCGAACCGACCAGCCACTGAAACGGGTCCATCAACCTGTCGACGCCGTTCCCGATCGCGTCGCGAACGGTGGACGGCCCGGCCACCGGAATGAACAGGTAAGGCCCGGGCTTGACGCCGGCGCGCCCAAGCGTGAGCGCAAATCCGTTGTCGTGATGGGGAACGCCGAGCTTCTCTGCCAAGTCGAAAACGCCGAGCACCCCGCCAGTGGAATTGATCGCGAAGCGGACTAGCGCAGCGCGGGCCTTCCCGAGCCGGCCCTGCAGCAGGTCGTTGGTCGCTACCACAGGCTCGTGCAGGTTGGTGAGCACATGCTCGATGCCGCGGCGTACCGGCGCGGGCACCGCGCGCTGATAGGCCAGCGCGGCCGGTCGGATCAGTCGGCGGTCGAGCGATTCGTAGATCGCGAAGCCGACCCGGTTCATCCGCTCGTCGGGATCTCCGTTGCTCGGCGCCGCCCGCACGGCCGTTGCGACCAGCACGGAGGCCAACGCTGGCAGGAGCGCGAGGTGACTGCGCCGCATCGTTTGGTCCCATGCCGGGCGTCCCGGCGGAAGCAGCAGGCTCGCAGGATCGGCGCCAATCTGGCAATAGGCTTGACGAGTGAGGGGTTATGGCGGGATTTGCATGACGTCCAGTGAAGACGCCGACGGGCGCGGCCCAAACTCGTTTCGCCGGCTATCAACGGAGCTGGGCCAGTTCTGGTCGCTAGGCGGGCGGCTCGCGAGCTTCAGCGTCCGTCACGCAGGCCCGGTCGTCGTCGCCGGCCTCCTGCTCGGCGTGGTCTCGGCCTGGTTTGCCGCGACTCACTTCGCGATGAGCACCGACACCGATCAGCTCATCTCCCGAACGCTGCCGTGGCGCCTGAACAACGCCGCGTTCAACAAAGTCTTCCCTTTCCCCGGCAAGATCGTGGTCGTCATCGACGCGCAGACGCCGGAGCTGGCGGAGCAGGCCGCCCAGGGCATCACCGATCGGCTGCAGAGCCGGCCGAAGCTGTTCCCGCAGGTGTTGCGCCCTGACGGCGGGACCTTCTGGCGGCAGAACGGCCTGCTGTTCGAGTCGACGAAGGACGTCAGCGACCAGATGGCGCAGCTGATCAAGGCGGAGCCGTTCCTGGGCTCGCTCGCCGCCGATCCGAGCCTGCGCGGCGTGGCCACCACGCTCTCGACGCTCGCGACCGGCGTGACCAGCGGCTCGGCGTCGCTCTCGGACCTCGATCAGCCGTCGAAGCAGCTAGCGACCTCGCTCGAGGCGCTGGAGGCGGGCAAGCCAGCCTTCTTTTCCTGGCGCACGCTGGTCAGCGGCGGCAAGGCAAATCCCGACGAGCTGCGCCAACTCATCCTGGTCAGCCCCACCCTCGACTTCGGCAAGCTCGAGCCCGGCTCGGACGCCTCGACCGACATCCGCGCGACGGCTCTCTCGCTGCACCTCGATCCCGCCCACGGCGTGCGCGTGCGGCTCACGGGCGCGGTGCCGCTCCAAGACGAGGAATTCGCGACGCTTGCCGATCGGGCCCCGCTCATCGGCTCGATCGCCTTTCTCGCCATCCTGACCATGCTCTGGTTCGCGGTGCGGTCGCCGAAGACCATGGCGGCGATCCTGGCGACGACGGTCGTAGGGCTGGCGACCGCGATGGCCTTCGGTCTCCTGATCTTCGGTCGTTTCAATGTCATCTCGGTGGCGTTCATCCCACTGTTCGTGGGTCTCGGCATCGATTTCGGCATCCAGCTAAGCGTCCGCTTCCGCGCCGAGCAGCTCTCCGGAAAGGACGTGCCCGGCGCGTTGACCGCCGCCGGTCGCGGCATGGGCCGCTCACTCATGCTCGCCGCCTCGGCGATCTCCGCCGGCTTCCTCGCGTTCGGGCCGACCGCCTATATCGGCGTTTCCCAGCTCGGCGTGATCGCGGGGCTGGGATTGATCTTCGCGCTTATCCTCAACCTCTCGCTGCTGCCGGCGTTGCTGCGCCTGCTCGAGCCCGCGCCGCCCATCCACGGCGGCCATCCCCAGGCCGCTGCGCCAGCTGGACGGCTTCATGCTGGGCCACCGGCGGCTGGTGGTCGGCGCCGGCGTCGCGGCCGCCGTCGTTTGCGCCTGCCTGCTGCCTTTGCTGCGCTTCGACTTCAACCCGATTCACATGCGCAGCCCCAAGGTCGAGTTCGGTCGCCACCCTGTTCGACCTCATGCGCGATCCCAACCAGTCGCCCAACACCCTGGAAGTGATCGCGCCCTCGCTCAGCGCAGCGCAGGACATCGCCCGCCACGTGGCTCAGGCGCCGGAAGTCGACAGCGTCCGTACACTGCAGACCTTCATCCCCAGCGACCAGGCGACCAAGCTCGCAGCGATCGGCGACGCCAACACCCTGCTCAGCCTGACGCTCGACCCGATGATGACCCAGCCCCCGCCGACCGACGACGAGATGGCGGCCAGCCTGGCCAAGGCCGCCGCCGACCTGCGCGCTGCCGCCGGCGCAGCCCAGAGCCCTGCCGCGATCAACGTGCGGCGCCTGGGCGCCGCGCTCGACAAGCTCGCCCGGGGGTCGCCGGCGCTTCGGGCGCAGGCAAGCGAGATGCTCATCCCACCGCTGAACACCATGCTCGCCCAGATCCGCGACTCGCTGCAGGCGCAGCCGGTGACCATGGCCAATCTGCCGGCGGAGGTTCGCACCCAGTGGATGACGGCCGACGGCCGCGCACGCGTATCGATCATCCCCAAGGGCGACTCGAACAACAACGCGGTGCTGAGCCGCTTCATCGATGCTGTCTCGCCCTTGCAACCCAACCTGGCCGGCACTCCAGTTGGCATCCGCGAAGGCGGAAAGACCGTGGTCGGCGCGTTCGTCGAAGCCGGCGTTCTGTCCTTCGTCGCCATTACACTTCTGCTGTTCGCGATCCTCAGGCGCGTGCGGGACGTCGCAATCACGATGGCGCCGATCGTGCTCACCGGCCTGCTCACGCTGGGCAGCTGCGTCTTGATCGGTCAGCCGCTGAATTTCGCCAATATCATCGCGCTCCCGCTGCTGTTCGGTATCGGCGTGGCCTTCCACATCTACTTCGTGATGGCCTGGCGCTCCGGCGGCGAGCACCTGCTCGAGTCCAGCCTGACCCGCGCCGTCTTCTTCAGTGCGCTGACGACGGCGACTGGCTTCGGCAGCCTATGGGCATCGAGTCATCCGGGTACGGCGAGCATGGGCAAGCTACTGATGATCTCACTGCTCTGGACGTTGGTCTCAGCGCTCCTGTTCCAGCCGGCGTTGATGGGTCCGCCACCGCGCGACGCCGCGCCGGCGCCGGCCTAGCTATTTCATCAGCTTGTCGGACTGCGCATCGATGTGCGCTTGCAGCGCCTTGGCCCCGCCAGAGCTCAGCGTCGATGCGAAGTCGGAGCGCTTCGTCGTCAGCTCGCTGATCGAGTTGTTGTAGTAGACGTCGATGACCTTCCAGACGCCCGCGTCCTCGCGCATGCGATAGAGCACGTTCGCCGGGTCGCCATGGTTGGGAATGATGCGGCATTGCACGAGCTTGTCAGGCCCGCGCGTCTCGACGTTCGGCTGCACCTCGAAGTGGGCCGAGTCGGAGGCGAAGTTGTGGGCGTAGCTGGCGACGATGAGGCGGCCGAACGCCTCGATCAGGGCGGCATGGTCTGCGTCCGACATGCTCGCCCAACTCGGCCCGACGGCGAACCGCGTCATGACCGGGATGTCGAACACCGCCTCGACGGTCGGCGACAGCACGTGCGCCCGGCCCTTCACCCCCAACGACGCGCCGCCGCGCATCGCGGTCGAGAGCGCGCCGTCGAATCGCTCGATCTGAGCGGCGGCCGGATCCGCGGCTGCCAGCGCCGCGCTAGGCGCGAGGCAGAGCACCAGGGCCGCGGCGGCGTTGCAAAGCAGGCGGATCGGAGCGCGCATGGTTTGATCTTTCGCGTGATGTCGCGGCGCTAACATAGTCCGCCGACCAGTCGCGTCGAGCCAAGGGGCTCTCCAACGCCTGCGCACGGCAACGCCAGATCGCGGAGAAGACCGCCAGCAAAGCTTCCGAACGGCCCCTCACCATCGCTCCCGTTGCTTGGCGCGGGCGCGGTTGGCCTTGTTGACGGCGGCCCAGCGGCGGCGATGAGCCTCGCGCGCGATGGGATCCTCTCGACGTTCGAGCATGGCGAGCTCGCGCCCAAGCTTCCGGAAGCTCTTCCAGCGCCCGGGGTCGAGCTCGCCGCTCTCCAGCGCCGCACGCACCGCGCAGCCTGGCTCGCTCGCATGGCCGCAATCGCGGAAGCGGCAGAGCCGCGCCAGCGCCTCGATGTCGGCGAAGGTCGCATCCAGGCCCGCGTCAGCGTCAAGCAGCCCCAGCTCGCGCATACCCGGCGTATCGAGAATGAGCCCGCCGGACGGAAGGCGGATGAGCTCGCGGTGGGATGTGGTGTGCCGCCCGCGCGCGTCGTCCTCGCGAATCGCCGCCGTCGCCATCAGCTCGGCGCCCGCGAGCGCATTGACGAGCGTTGACTTGCCGACGCCTGAGGAGCCGACCAGCACGCCGGTCTCCCGCGCGGCGAGATGCGCGGCCAGCGCCCCCATCCCGTCGCCGGTCACAGCCGAGACCGCGAGCACCGGCGCCCCGATCGCGACCGCCTCGGCCTCATCGATGATGACGTCCGGATCCGCGCAGAGATCCGCCTTGGTCAGAACGACCACAGGCTTGGCGCCGCTCTGCCATGCGGTCGCGAGGTAGCGCTCGAGCCGGCGCGGGTTGAAATCGGCGTTCATCGAGGCGGTGAGGAAGGCCACATCGACGTTAGCCGCGACCACCTGCGGCGTTCCACTGGTGAAAGCGGCCTTGCGCACGAAAGCGGTCCGCCGCGGCATCACCGCGTGGATGGTGGCCGCGCCCTCGTTCGGGCGCGCGGCGAGCGCCACCCAGTCGCCGACGGCCGGATGGCTGGCCTCGCCGGGATCATTGGCCAGCCGCCCGGAGAGCTGGGCGGCCAGCTCGCCGTGGTCGGTCAGCGTCGTGTAGAGGCCGCGCTGCTGGACGACGATGCGTCCAGGCACAAGGCCGTGCGCCGCATGCGGCGCGAAGTCATGCTGGAGCGTCTGGCTCCAACCGAAATCTTCGATCAATGGGTTTGTCCTTCAAGTCGGATCAGCGTTTCGCCGCCGACTGAGTAGGGCCGCGCAAGCCCTAGTCGGCGACGCCTTCGAGGGCGGCGCGAGCAATATCTGTCATGTCGAGAGCCTCCTCTTCCGAAGCGAAGCGATGGCCTGAGGCTAGGCCCGCAGCCGCGCCAGGTCAAACCCACACGCCAAACCGGCGCTACTCCGTCACCACCACAGGCTCCGGCAGCACGACGTGGATCACCACCTCGGTTTCGGCGTGCAGGGTGTGGCCCTCGCCGGGCGGGGTGAAGATGAAGTCGCCGGCGTCGAACGGCAGGTCGTCGAGCCGGCCCTTGCCGGAAACGACGTAGATCTCTTCACCGCCGGGGTGAGTGTGGGTCGGCGAGCGCGAGCCCGGCTCGTAGCGCATGAGGAAGGTCCCCTTCCCTCGCTCCATCCTGAGCGGAGTCAGGGTCACGCCCTCGCGCACCGGCCGCCAGGCCGCGTCCTTCGTCACAGTGAGCTGCATCGCCATGCGCGCCTCCACAATCACAACGCGAGAGAGCATGCGACCCCTGGCCGCGGCGCGCAACGGGTCAGAGCGCCCGCCAAGGCAGGCTGCTGTCGGCGATCATGCGCTCCAGCGTCTCTGGATCCTGGTGGTAGCCGTGGTTGGCGGCCTGCATGCCGAGCCCCTCGGCGATCAAAGCCAGGGTCTCCGGGGCGAAGAAATATCCGACGTGGCGCGAGATCACGCCGTCTGCCTCCTCCAGGCGGGAGACGCCGAGCAAGACCTTGCGGCCGTTGCGTTCGATCACCCCGATCGCCACCTCCTCGCCCTCGACCCTGTGGCGCTCCCAGGCGACACCAGCCGGTCGGCCGACGTTGATCTCGATCCAGATCGCGCCGTCTTTGCCGATCTCGCCGCCCACGCCCCGCGCCTCGTAGGCCACCGATTCCGACAGCACCGCAGTCACGGCCGCGATGTCGCGGGCGTTGAAGGCGGCGATGAAGCGGTCGATGAGCGCCGGCGACGCGGGTTGGCCGCGCGGCGGGCGCGCCGGCCCACGGCCGTCGGCGAGCTTGCCGCGACCGCGGCTGAGCGCCGACTTCACCGCGCCGGGCGTGGTCGAGAGGATCGTCGCGATCTCGTCCAGGCCAAAGTCGAATACGTCCTTCAGCACAACGGCCGCCCGCTCCTGCGGCGCCGTGCGCTCGAACAGCGCGGCGCCGGCGGCGGGCGTGATCATCGCCGCCTCGCGAGGTTCGCTCGCTAGCTCCGCTCCGTCGCCCAGAGGCTCCCGCCGCGCCCGCCGCTGTTCGTCCAGCCAGAGGTTGGTCGCGATCCGGCTCAGGTAGGCGCGGGCGTTCCGGATCATGTCGCGTCCGCGGAACGCGTCGCCGCGCGCCGTCGAAGCGAAGGCCCGCAACAGCGCCTCCTGGACCAGGTCCTCGGCGTCGAACACCGAGCCGGTCAGCTTCAGGCAGTAGGCATGGAGCTTGGGCCGAAACGGCTCGATCGTGTCGAGGTAGTCGAACCAGGCGCGCCGCAGCGTCCTCGCCGTCTCGTCGGTGACCGGTTCGCTCATGACCGCCTCCCTTCCCCTAACTAAGACGCGGAGACAGGCCGAAAGGATACTGGCGTTCCGCTAGCCGGCGCCCGCGAGAAAGGCGTCGGTCTCTCGGTCGCTCGCCAGGTGCAAGACCAGGACGCTCGGCCCGTACTTGATCCGCTCGGCCTCGATCAGCGGACGGTTCCTGCGGTCGAAACCCCGAATGTAGCTCAGCACCTTGCCGAGGTCCGAGAGCCGATGATGCCCTTCACCGGGTAGGAGCACGCGCTTGACCGCGCGCCACGCGCAAACCATGCGCGGCCGGTCGAGCCAGACGATCAGGTCGGCGCGCGGCAGGCGGAGGTCGAAGGTGGCCACCGAGAAGTTGCCGTCGCTGATCCAGGCTTCGGCGGCGTGCAGGCGGCGCAACGTGGCGCGGAAGCGCTCATGATCTTCGTCGCTCCGCCACAGCGCGTCGAGGTCGATCAAAGGCGCGCCGGTGCGCTCCGAGAGGCGGCGGGCGAAGTTGCTCTTGCCGCTGCCGGCGCAGCCGAGAACGATGACGCGGGTCAAGCGGGCGACCTAAAGCCCGATCGCCATCCCTTCGACGCGGGGGTCGGAACCGCCGGCAAGCACGCCGGTCCTCGGGTTACGGGCGATGAGCTGCACCGCGCCGCTGGAGGCCCAGTCGCCGATGCGGCGCAGGCGATGGCCGCGGCGCTCGAGGCCCTTGAGCGCCTCCTCGTCAATCCGTCCCTCGACGACGAGCTCGAACGCCCTGGGGCGCCTATGCGGGTCGGTGCCTGGGTGGATTTCCCAGCGCGGCGCCTCGGCCGCCAGCTGCACGTCGAGACCTTGGTCGATCAGGCCGCTCAGCACCTGCAGGTTCCACTGCGGCTGGCCGTCGCCGCCGGGCGTGCCGCCGGCCAGCACCGGCGCGCCATCGTCGTCGGTGACGAGGTAGCAGTTGAGCGTGTGCAGCGTGCGCTTGCCCGACGCGTAGACGTTCGGATCGCCGTCCTCCAGGCTGAACCCACGGCCGGCCCGGTCGTTCAAGAGCACGCCGGTGTCGCCAGCGACGATGCCGCTGCCGAAGGCGAGCGAGACCGACTGGATCAGCGAGACCATCATGCCATCGCCATCGGCGACGGTGATGTAGGTGGTGTCGCCGTCGGCCATGGCCGGCACGCGGGCGTCCTCCGCGGAGCGGTCGGGGTCGATGGCGGCGAAGCGCTCTGCGGCCCAGGCCTTGGAGATCAACCGTGGCGTCACATCCGGCCCAAATCGCGGGTCGCAGGCGAACGAGAGCCTGTCGGTGAAGGCGCACTTCAGCGCCTCGGCAAACAGGTGGATGCGCGCGTCGTCGCTGAGCCCCGCCGGGTGCGCCTGCTCGACGATGTTCAGCGCCTCGAGCAGGATCAGGCCCTGGCTGGGCAACCCGGTCTCGTGGATCGTATGGCCGCGGTAGAGTGTGGCGATCGGCGCCTCGACAACCGTCTCGTGGGGGCTGAGGTCGCTGGCGGCAAGCGCTCCGCCGACCGCTTGCACCCCCTCGGCGATGCGGCGCGCCAGGTCGCCCTCGTAGAAGGCCCGCGGCCCCTCGCGCGCGAGCAGCCGCAAGGTCGCCGCCAAGTCGGGCTGGCCGAGGATGGAGCCTGCCCGCGGCGGCTCGCCGCCGGGGAGGAAGATCGCCGACGCCCGCGCGTTCTTGCGCAGCAGGTCCTGGCAGTGGCGGATCGCGTGGGCGGCGGGCAGGCTGAGAGCCACGCCATCAGCAAGCGCGATCGCCCGCTCGGCGGCTTCAGCGAACGTCCGGGAGCCGTACCGCGCGAGCATGGCGCCATAACCGTCGACCATGCCGGGGACGCTGATCGAGAGAGGTCCCTGCAGGGGCATGCGCGGCTTCCCATCGGGACCCTGCTCGCCGTGCTGGCGCATCAGCGCGAGGCTGGTCGCCATCGGCGCGGCGCCGCTACCGAGAAAGGCGAGCGGCGCCTCGCCGGTCTTGCCCGGATGCACGATGGCGAAGAGGTCGCCGCCCAGGCCGCACATCTCGGGCATCACGACCGCCGCCGCGAGGCCCGCCGCCACCGCCGCGTCGACGGCGTTACCGCCTCGCGAGAGCACAGCCGCACCGGCCGAGGCGACCAGCGGGTGCGCCGCGCCGACCATGCCGCGGCGGCCGAACACCGGCAGGATGCGGCGCGCCCGCCAGGTCGGGCGCCCGCTCAATCCGGGGGTCGGAAAGCCCAGCGCTCGCTCACTCATGGTCGCCGTTCCTTCAAGCCGATGATCCGCGCGTCATCTCGCGTGGGATCGGCGCCCGCGTCAATCGACGCCGGCCAAGTCAGCGGCCGGCGACGACGATCCTGCCCGAGCCCGAGGACGCTGTATCCATCGCGCCCAACACGCGTCCGACGCGGACGCCGCCGACGCTTGACGTGCGCGCATCGAGGCGATCGGCGGCGCCACCAAAGCTCACCCCGCCGGAGCCCGAGAGCTTGGCGCTGACGCTCGTCGCATGCCCCTCGGCGACACGCAGCGCCCCCAACGAGCTGAGGCGGGCGCGCACCGCGCCGTCCGCGCGATCGACACCCATGTTGCCGCTGCCAGTGATGCTGACGTCAAGAGCGTCGGACACGCTTGCCAGGTCGATGCCGCCAAGAACTCGTGATACCAGCCTGGACCGTCCTGGCCCGGCCGCCGAAGCGGATATCCCCCGAGCCCGTGGTCAGCGCGCGCACGTTGCTCGCGTCGCCGCTGCCGATGTGGATCGAGCCCGAACTCGTCACGCGGGCAGCAATCGCGCCTGACGCCCGCGCCACCTTGATATCGCCGGAGCCGGTGTTCCTTGCGTCGAGGTCGGCGCTCGCGTTTCGCGCTTCGATGGAGCCCAAGCTGGTGGCGATCAGGGTCATCCGCGCCGCGTCGCCAGCGCGGATGCGCGCCGCGCCCGTATTGCGGATCACGAGCGGGCCCTGAACATTGGCGATGGTCCACGCTCCGCAGCTGGAGGCTTTCAACTCCACCCGACCGGCCGGGCCGATCTCGCCGAATACCGCGGCGTCGGATGAGACCCGCGCGTCCATCGGCACCCGCGCAACCACCTGCGGCAGGTCCTCGTAGCTCACCTGGCCCAACCCGAGGACCCACATCCAGCCGCCAGGCCCCTGGGGGCCGCAAGTGGCCGGCCGCTGCCAGAGCCAGAGCTGGACCCCGGCAAGAGGCGGTCCTAGTCGCCCGTAGCCGAAGCCTCCGTCGACGATGACGTCGCCAAGGGGACCGGTCGAGACCTTCAATGGGAGGTGCGGATTGGCATGCACGACGGTGACGCTCACGTCGGCCCTCTCCTCGGGGATGACGACGACGCGCACGGCCGCGTTCTGAATCTCCAGCGTCGCCGCGTGAGCTGCGCCCCCGCTCGCCAGGACGCCCGCCGCCGCCAGTCCTGCCAGCTTGCCCATCGCGTGTCCTCGCCCCGTTTTCGTCCTCCACCCCTACGCGCATCGCCCGCGGAGTTGCACTTAAAACATGGTAATCTTCCGCGCCGCCCGGCTGCGCGCGGCGTCGGATCCGGCGCCGCGTCGATCGACGAACGCGCTCTCAGCGGCCGGCGATGATGATCCTGCCGGAGCCGGAGGAGGCGGTATCCACCGGGCCCAGCACGCGGCCAACACGGATGCCGCCGGAACCGGACGTGCGGGCCTGCAAGGCGTCGGCGATCCCGTCGAAAGCGACGCCGCCGGAGCCGGTGATCCTGGCGTCAAGGTCGCTCGCATGGCCCTGGGCGACGCGGAGCGAGCCGGAGCCGCTGATCCGGGCGCGGACGGCGCCGGAGAGCTGGTCGACGGTCATGCCCCCGCCGCCGCTGATCCCGACGCCGAGGCTCTTGGCGACCTCGCCCACGGTAATGCGGCCCGACCCGGACAGGTCGCTCTGCACATCCTCGGCGACACCCTTGAAGACAACGTCACCCGACCCGGTCGTCCGCGCTGCAAGCTCCGTCGCCGCGCCGCCGTCGATCTCGATGTCGCCCGAGCCGCTGACGCGCGCCTGCACGGGACCCGACGCCCGCTCGATGCGAAGCCCACCCGAGCCCGAGACCCGCGCGTCCAGCCCCCGCGCGGCGGCGCGGGTGGCGATCGAGCCCGAGCCGGACGCGGAAAGCGCCATTTCGCCGGCCGCGCCTGCCCGCACGCGCCCAGACCCCGAGTTCCGCACCGCCAGCCGGTCGCTGACATCGTCCACCACCCACTCGCCGCAGCCGGCGCTGTCTAGGTCGAGACTATCGGCGGCCGCGACGGCGCCGAAGACGGCCGCGTCAGAGCGCACGTGCGCATCCATCGGCACGCGGGCGACGACCTGCGGCAGGTCCTCGTAGGCCACCCGGCCGACGCCAAAGACGTCCATCCAGCCGCCGGGCCCGGCGGGGCCGCAGGTCACCGGCCGCTGCCAGAACCAGCCATAGCCGAGACCGCCGTCGACGACTGCCTCGCCGAGCGGGCCGGTCAAGACTTTCAGCGGAAGCCGTGGGTTGGCGTGCACGACCGTGACGCTCACGTCGGCCCTCTCCTCGGGGATGACCACGACGCGGACCGCCGCATTTTGGATCTCCAGGGTCGCCGCGTGAGCTGCCCCGGCGCTCGCCAGTGCGCCCGCCGCCGCGGCCAGTCCCGCCATCTTGCCCATCGCTCAGTCCTCACCGTTTTCTCTTCCACCCCTAGGCGCGTCGGCGGCGGTTTTGCACTTAAAGCGGTGTAATCTTTGCGGCGCCCAGGCCGGGCGACCCCCGTTGCAGCCGGCGGCCGGTTGCGCCTAAGTGGCTGCCGGAGGGCCACAATGAGCGCTCCTTGCGAACGAGGATGCCCATGCCCAAGCTTGCCGACCGCTATCCCTTCCCCGCCCCCGAAGGCTCGCATTGGAGCGTGCCGCAGGACTTCGACGTCGAGTTCAACTGGGACTACGACGAGGGTCGAGCGACCATGATGGGTCTCTATCGCAAGGGGATAGAGATGCAGTGGAATGCCGAGACCCGCATCGACTGGAGCCAGGAGCTCGACGAGGACAATCCTGAGCAGTTGCCGGAAGAAATGCTGCCGATCAGCGGCATGGCGCAGTACGAGGCGATGTCGCGGGCCGAAAAGGCCAAGGTGCGCCGCCACTTCCAAGGCTGGCAGATCAGCCAGTTCATGCAGGGCGAGCAGGGCGCGCTGATCTGCGCGGCCAAGATCGTGACCCAGGTGCCGGACGTGGACTCGAAGTTCTACGCCTCGACGCAGGTGATCGACGAGGCGCGGCACGTCGAGAGCTACAAGCGCCTGCTCGAGAAGTTCGGCGTCGCCTACCCGATGACCGCGCCGCTGCAGGAGCTGATCGACCAGGTGCTGCGCGATAGCCGCTGGGACATGACCTACCTCGGCATGCAGGTCGTGATCGAGGGGCTGGCGCTCGCCGCCTTCCAGCAGATCCGCGACCATGCGCAGAACCCCCTGGCGGCGGCCGTCAACGCCTACGTCATGCAGGACGAGAGCCGCCACGTCGCCTTCGGGCGCCTGGCGTTGCGAGACTACTATCCGCAACTCACGCAAAAGGAGCGCGACGAGCGCGAGCAGTTCCTGCTCGAGGCCTGCTACCTGATGCGGGACCGGTTCGACGCGGTGGAGGTGTGGAAGACCCTGGGTCTCGACCCGGCGAAGTGCGCCGAGCACATGTACGACTCCGGCTTCATGGAGATGTTCCGCTCGTCGCTGTTCACGCGCATCGTGCCGATCGTGAAGGACATCGGCCTCTGGGGCCCGATCATTCGCAAGGGCTACGAGGAGATGGGCATCATCGGCTTCGCCGAGACCGACGTGCAGGCGTTGCAGGAAGCCGACGACACCATCGCCAAGGACTTCGACGCTCGCCGCGCCTATGTGCAGAGCGTCGCCGATCGCGCCGCGGCGATGGAGCCGGCGCAGTAGGTTGAAGGTCGGCGTCCTCCAGTTCTTCGGCTGGGCGGATCGGGCGATCCCGCTCGAGTCCGTCTACAGCCGGGCGCTGGAGCGGTTCGCGATCATGGACCGGACCGGCTACGACGCCGTCTGGCTGGCCGAGCACCACTTCTCCAGCTTCTCGGTCTGCCCATCGGTGCACATGATGGGAACGATGGCCGCGGCGCAGACGGAGAAGCTGCGTATCGGCACGGCGGTCTCGCTCGCGCCCTTCTACAATCCGCTGCGGCTGGCCGAGGAGGTCGCCCTGCTCGACGTGCTCTCCGGCGGGCGGGTGAACTGGGGCGCGGGCCGCGGGTTCGCGGTCGGCGAGTTCGCCGCCTTCGGCATTCCCGTCGAGGAGAGCGCGCCGCGTTTCCGCGAGACCGTCGAGGTCGTGCTCGAGGCCTGGGACAACGACCGGCTGACCCACCATGGCCAGTTCTTCGACTACGAGAACGTCGAGGTGCTGCCCAAGCCGATGCAGAAGCCGCATCCGCCGGTCTGGATGGCCGCCACGTCCGAGAGCGCCATCGACTGGGCGGCCTCGCGCGGCTTCTCGATCCTGATGGACCCCCATTGCACCCACACGGAGCTTGGCTCCAAACGCACGCGCTACCGCGAGCAGATGAAGGCGGCGGGCTTCGACGACGCCGGCCGCGACATCCCGATGGCGCGGCTGCTGGCGATCGCGGACAACAAGCAGCGAGCGGAAGCGATCGCGCGGCGCGGCGCGGAGTGGATGCTCGGCTCCTACATCGGGCCGCAGCACCGCGGCGCGCACGCCCAGCCGTCGGCGACGATGGCGCCCGATCCGGTCGAGCGCTACGTGAACGAGGTCATCATCCACGGCACGCCCGACGCGGTCGTCGACCAGATTCTCGCGCTGCAGGAGTCCGCGGCGCTGAACTACCTGCTGTGCGCCCCGCTCAGCCAGGACAGCTTCACCCTGCTAACCGACGAGATCCTGCCGGCTCTGGGGTGAATCTTCCTGCTTCCTCGCGCGAGCGGGGATGCAGCTTTCGACCGCCAAGCACGCCAAGTTCGCCAAGGGGCGAGAGCTCACGCGCCGCAGTCCGGCCTGCTCCCTTGGCGTCCTTGGCGATCTTGGCGGTCCAATTGCGGCTTCGCCGCCTCAGACCACCTTCCGCAGCCAGACCTCCAGGCCGATGCCGTCGGTCTTGATGTCGGCTTCGCCGAACGGCGTGGCGGCGGCGAGGCGGAGGAAGTCTTCTGCAGTGTAGGCGCGGTTGCGCAAGGTGGTCTTGAACACGATCCCGGTCATCAACTGATCGAGCGGGCTCAGGCGCATCTCCTCGACGGCAGCGTCGATCTCGGCGTTGGTCACATCCTTGCGCAGATCGATGATCACCGACTCGCCGCCCCGCTTCAGCACACGATGCATCTCGCGCACGGCCTGCACCGGGTCGGCGAAGTTCTTGAACGCAGCGCGGCAGATGACGGCGTCGAACCGCCCCTCGTCGAACGGCATCGCCTGCACGTCGCCGTGGTGGAAGTCGATGCCGACGCCGGCATCGGCCGCCAGCTCCGTGGCCATTGCGACGAACGAGCGGCTGATGTCGAGCCCGGTGACCGCAAAGCCTCGCCGGGCCAGCGCGACCGAGAGATAACCGGGCCCCGGCGCGACCTCGAGCACCGCGGCGCCGGGCGCAAGGCGCGCGGCGATCCGGCGTGCGTCGGCCTCGAACTCTCGCATGCTTTTTGCGGTCGTGCGCGCGTACCAGCGGGCCATACCGCCCTCCATGACGAGCCCCTTGTCGCCTTTCTTTCCGGTGGCCCGCGCGATATCCATGGCTCTGGGCTCCTCTTTGGCTATGACATTTGCCTCGTGAACTAAATTATTTATCTTAGCAACTAACTTATATGTCATGGACGAACATGTCGCGCGATGAGCTGACCGAGGCCGTGCTGTTGGCGCTACGCGAGTTGAGCGGGCTGGGCGTGCTGCACAGCCAGGCCATGGCCGAGCGGCTTGGCGTGAGCTCGACCGACCTCGAGTGCCTGGACATCATCGCCATGCGCGGCCCGATCACCGCCGGTGAGCTGGCGCGGGCGAGCGGGCTCACGACCGGCGCCATCACCGGCCTGGTCGACCGGCTGGAGCGGGCAGGCTTGGCCAGGCGCGAGCAAGACGCGGACGACCGGCGCAAGGTGATGCTGCGCGTGACGCCGGCGGTGGAGAAGAAGGGGGCGGCGCTCGCCAAGCCGATGCGCGACGCCATGGCGGCGCTGCTTGCAGACTACGATGACAACGCGCTCACCCTCCTGCTCGACATCCTCAAGCGCGCCAACGCGGCCGCCCTCGGCGCCATCCAGACCCTTCGCGCGCAGCCGGAGCCTCGGCGCCGCTCGAGATAGGATAGCGCCAGACCGGGACCTCTCCCTTTCTCCCTGAGTGGGTGGGTCGCTGGCGCCTAGTCCGGGAACGCCCTGCGTGCGACGTCGGCGACATCGGTCACGCTGGCCGCGATCTCCGGCGCGAACCAGTCGTCGAAGTGCATGAAGCGGTGCTGCAAGGCGACGGCCATGAAGAGCGCCGCAAAGGACCCCGCCGGCCTGCTAACGCCGGCCTCCGCCATGAGCCGCCGCTGTGGCCCGCGCCGCCCGCGGAACAGCTCGACGAACGGGGCGACGAGGTCGAGCTCGGCCGCCGCCGTCATGGCGTCCGCCAGGTCGAGCACCCCGGACAACCGCCAGCGCCCGCGTTCTTCGACGAGCATCACGTGCTCAGCGGTCAGATCGGCGTGGATCAACACCGGCGGTCCGAGCGCGCGCAGCGCCGGCGCCTGGCCGGCGAGGAACGCAGTGATCTGCTCGAACTCGGCCCGGGTCAGCACCGCGCGAGAGATGGAGCTCGCGAGCGCCCGCCAGCCGCTCTTCCAGGTACCGCGCCCATGGCCCGAACGGCCGCTCGAACCCCGCAACGGCCACCGCGTGGAAGGCGCGCATGAACTGGCCGAGGTCTGCTGCGATCCGTTCGAGGTCCCTTTCATCCAGGCTCGGCAGCACTTCTTCGATCTGGACGCCTGGCACATGCGCAGAGATCAGGTAACGCCAGTCGTCGAGCTCGCCGGTCTCGATGATGGCCGGAACGGGGGCCGGGAGCCTGCCTTGGACGGCTTCGCTGACGCGCACCTCCGCGTCGAAGGCGTCGGGCCAGAACGGCGGGCAGATCTTGAGCCAGGGCCCCTCGCCCGCCCTGAACACCAGGTTCGAGCCTTCGACCTTGCGCACGAGCGGACGCGGCAGGCGATGTCGGTCGGCGACGGCCTCGGCAAGGTCCAGCCCGAACGCCGGGTCGAGAAACCGCGCGCTGTACTCGCCCTGGGTGAGGTCCGGGCTCAGGTCGACTGGGTCGGGTCGGGCAGGCCGAGGATGCGCTTGGAGATGATGTTGTTCTGGATCTCGAACGAGCCGCCGTAGATCGACATCGCCTTGCCGGAGAGCCAGCCACGCACCGCCTGCACCTCGTCGGGCCGGAACGCCTCGCCCTCCCAGCCCAGGCCCTGGTGGCCCATGATCTCGAGCGTGAGCTCCGCACGGGTCTGCGCCACGTTGGTCGCCGAGTTCTTCAGGATCGAGGCGGTGGTCGTCGCGCCGTCGTTCTTCGCCTCGGCGCGCACGCGGGCGATGGTCAGGTTGTGCGCCTGACCGTCCATCTGATGCTGGACGAGACGCGAGCGGAGCCCGGCGTCCGCGATGCGGCCCGCCTCGTCGACCTCCATGTAGCGCTTGGCCATTTCGTGCAGCGGCTCGGCGCGGCCGCCAGCCATGGGATTGCCGCCGCCGGTCTGGCTGGCGCGCTCATGCTGCAAGAGGCGCTTGCCGACCGTCCAGCCGCCGTTCAGCGGTCCCAGCATGTCGTCCTTGGCCGCATGCGCGTCGGTGAAGAAGGTCTCGCAGAACGGCGAGGCCCCGGCGATCAGCTTGATCGGCCGCGTCTCGACGGCCGGCTGATGCATGGGGATGAGAAGGAAGGAGATGCCCTCGTGCTTCGAAGATGTGTCGGTGCGCACCAGCGCGCCGCACCAGTCGGAGTACTGCGCGCCGCTCGTCCAGATCTTCGAGCCGTTGACCAGCCAGTGGTCGCCCTTGTCCTCGCACTTGGTCGTGCAGCGAGGCGAGGTCGGAGCCCGCGCCGGGCTCGGAGTAGCCGACGCACCAACGCACTTCGCCCCTCACGATCGGCGGGATGTGGCGCGCCTTCTGCTCGTCCGTGCCGTAGTCGAGGATGGTCGGGCCGATCATGGTGACGCCCATGCCGCCGCCGGCGATGGGGTTGTAGGCGCCGATCTTGGTCAGCTCCTGTTGCAGGACCCGCGCCTCGGCGTTGCTGAGACCGCCGCCGCCGTACTGCTTCGGCCAGGTCGGCGTCCCCCAGCCCTTCTCGCCCATGCGCTTGCGCCAGGCGAGCGCATCGCCGCCAGGCTCACCGCCTTCCATGAGCTCGCCCAGGCCCGCGCCGCCGCGCAGCGATTTCGGGAAGTTCGCCTCCAGCCAGGTTCTCACTTCGCTCCGAAAGGTCTCCAGCTTCAGCTCGCCTGCGTCGTCGGCCATCGCGTCAATCCCTGCTCGACCTTGAGGTTTCGCCTCCAACCTAGCGCAGCGGCTGCGGGCGCGCCAAGCAGCCATGAGCGACGCCGCCTCGGCGGCGCCCGCCATCCCTTTCCGCCGCGACGGAAGCCCGCGCTGATTTTTCGCACTCTGGCCGGCATCCGGCGCGCGCGCTAAGCATCGACCGAGGCGGTTCATGGGGCTTCGGACCAAATTCAATATCGTGTTCCTCGCCGTCGCCGTGATCGGCATCGGCCTGTTCGCGCTCGCGCTGACCCCGCTGCTGCGCTCCGTGGCCACCGACGAGGCGCTGCAAAGCTCCCGCATCATGATGGAGAGCGCCGCCGGCGCGCGGAACTACACCTCGACCCAGATCGCCCCGCTGCTCCAGGGCGACATGACCGGTCCGTTTCGCCCGCAGGTGGTCTCGGCCTATGCGGCCAAGCAGACGTTCGCGGTGCTGCACGCCAAATTCCCAGACTACACCTACCGCGAGGCGGCGCTGAACCCGACCAACCCGGAGGATCGCGCCAGCGACTGGGAAGCCGACATCATCGAGAGCTTCCGGGCGCATCCGCAAGAGACCGAAGTCGTCCTTGAACGCGCCGACGCCATGGGTCCCTCCCTCGTGCTCGCGCGGCCGCTTTCGGTGCAGCCCGCCTGCCTTGCGTGCCACTCGACGGCCGCCGCCGCGCCCAGATCCATGGTCGCGATCTACGGCGCGCAGAACGGCTACGGCTGGAAGGACGGCGAAATCATTGGAGCGCAGATCGTGAGCCTGCCGGTGTCGGTCACGATGGAGCGGGCGGCGAAGGTGAGGGCGGCGCTGCTGATCCCGCTCGCCGGCATTTTCCTGTTGCTGCTTCTCGCGCTGAACACCCTGCTCGACTTCGCGGTCGTCCGGCCGATCAACCGCATCACCAGGACGGCGGAGGCGGTCAGCATGGGCGACCTCGACGCGCCGGAATACGTGCGCACAGGCTCCGACCAGATCGCCAAGCTGGCGGCCTCGTTCAATCGAATGCGCCGATCGCTGCGCGAGGCGCTTCGCATGCTGGACAAGGGCTAGCCGTTGGAGTGGTTTCTGAGCTACGCGCGCGCCGATGCGGACATCGCGCTTCGCTTCGCCGACGGGCTTAAGACTGCCGGCGTCCCGCTCTGGGTCGACCAGTACGACATCCGCCCGAGCGAGCACTGGGACCGGGCGGTCGAGACCGCCCTGCGCGGCGCCGCCGGAGTGATCGTCATCCTCTCGCCCCGATCGGCCGCCTCGGCGAACGTCGCCGACGAGGTCAGCCTGGCGCTCGACGCCGGCAAGACCGTGGTCCCGATCCTCATCGAGCCGACGAGCGCTCCGTTGCGCATGACCCGGCTGCAGTTCATCGACGCAACCGGAGACATGGCCGACGCCCTACGGCGCTGCCTCGCGGTCCTTGGCGCACAGCCGGCCACGCCGGTCGAGCTTCCGCCCGCGCTCCAAATCCCAGACGCGGCGCTGAGCCGCATCAAGGCGGCGCTCACAATCCATCTCGGGCCGATCGCCGGCCGGCTGGTCGACCGCGAGGCGCGCGACGCGAACTCGCCCGCCGCCCTGATCGCGCGCCTCGCCGAGCAGATTCCCGCCCCCAAGGACCGGGCCGCGTTCCTGAAGGCCGCCGCCGGCTAGCTGTTCAGCCATGCCAGCAGCTCGGCGTTCACTTCGCGCGGGTAGGTGTGGCTGAGGTCGGGGATCTCGCGGTAGGTGACGCTCGCGCCGGCCTCGGCCAGGGCATCGCGCGCCTCGCGCGCCATGGAGGCCGGAAACATCCAGTCCAGCCGCCCGTGGGTGATCTGGATCGGGAGCCCCTTCAGTCGCTCGGCGTCGGCCATCGCCGCCAGCATGGGATGGAAGGCGGCCGAGATCGGCGCCAGGTGGGTGAACGGCGAGCGAGGGTCGAGACCGCTGACATAGGCGAACGTGCCGCCGTCGCTCATGCCGGTCAGCAGCATCCGCGTCTTGTCGAACGGCCAGCGGCTCTCGACCTCGTCGAGGATGCGCATGAGGTTGGGCGTGTCGACGTCGGGACCGGTCAACGCCCAGGTGTCGCCGACCGCGGTCGGCGCAATCACGATCGCGCCGTGGCCGCGGACATCGCGCAGCCAGCTCCACAGGAACGAGCGGCCGTTGCCCGCCCCGCCGTGCATGGCGACGACGAGCGGCGGCGGGGCGTCCGCATCGTAGGTCTCGGGCACATAGAGGGAGTAGCCGCCGCGCGTCCCGGGCTCGTTGTCGCTGTGGAAAACGCCGGCGTCGTCGCGATTGCCTGCCCCGGCCAGCGCCGCGATCAGCGCCTCGTCGCCGCGCGTGTCGGGGCTGAGGAAGTGGCGGCTGACCGGCGGCAGGTCGGCCGCCAGCGGGTAGAGCGCCTCCTGCGCCCGCGGCAGCCGGCCGAGCGCGCGATAAACGCCGCGCATGCCGTCCGGGCCCTCGTCGATGCTGCGGAGTGCATCGTAGCCTTCGAGGGCTGCATCGCTGGCGCGCTTGAGGCAGTCGGCGACGCCCTCAAGCTCGACCGGCCAGTCGTCCAGCCGCTGCCGCGCCTCCCGCAGCTCGTCCTCCGGCGCCCCCACCGCCTGCAGCACCGTGCCGAAGTTCGGTGGATGGAAGTGGCGGGCCACAAAGCCCAGGCCCTCGAGCGAACGCAGCAGCGGCGGCAGCAGCGTCGTGAGGTCCTCGAACGTCCGGTCTTCCATCAGCCGACCACCACAGCGCCGGCAGCGGCCAGCGCGTCGGCGTCCAGGCCGTGCTCGGCGAGGATAGCGCGCCCGTCAGCGCCGACGGGCGGGGCGGGAACGCCGGGAACGACCGGCGTGCGCGAAAGCCTGGGCGGCGGTCCGGCCTGGTCGATGAGGCCGATGCCCCTGTGCTCGCGGCTGATGATCAGCCCGTGCTCGCGCACCCAGGCATCCGCCATGACCTCCTCCAGCCGGGTGAGCGCGTGCACGCCAACCCGCGCCGGCGCCAATCGCGCCGTCCAGACCGCCGCCGGCGCCTGCGCCAGGCGCGCGGCGAGGAAGGCGGCGATCTCGGCGTCCGAACCGGCGGTCGGGAAGCCGTCGAGGCCTTCGACCCGGGCCAACGCCGCGGCCTGCTCAGGCGTCGCGCCGAAGAAGATCCAGCCGTCGCTGGCCGCGTAGTAGCGCTGCAGCGCGCCGGAGCCCCAGGCGTCCTTGCCGCGCGCCTCGTCCCACGGCTCGCGCTGGGCGTAGTCGTAGAAGAAGGGCGACTGCAGGATCTGGGCGGTGTGGGCGAGCGAGGTCCAGACATGACCGCCCTCCCCAGTCCGCTCGCGGTGATAGAGGGCGAGCGCCACGGCGTAAGCGCCCATCAGGCCGGTGCCGTAGTCGTTGATCGCGCCGACATGCTGCAGCAACGGCTCGCCGTCGCCGCCGTAGCGCACGGCGGGCCCGACGCCCATCTGTCCGAGCTGCTCGTGGCCGGGCCTGACCGCCCAGGGGCCATCGTAACCGTACATGTTGAGCGAGGCGTAGATGATGTTCGGATTGATCTTGCGCACCGCCTCGTAGCCGAAGCCCAGTCGCTCGTTCACGCCGTGACGGAAGTTCTGCACGACGACGTCGGCGTCCTTGACCAGCGTACGGAACACCTCCAGGCCGGCCGGGGTCTTCAGGTCGATGACGATCGAGCGCTTGCCGCGGTTGATGTCGATGTTGAAGGCGTGCGGCGAGACCCGCGCCAGCTGCCGGGTGTTGTTCGCCGCGGGCGGGCGCTCGATCTTGATCACATTGGCGCCGAACTCCGCCAGGGTGCGCCCGCAGGTCGGGCCGGCCAGCACGATGCAGAGATCGAGCACCTTCTTGCCGGCCAGCGCGGCCAGCGGCGACAGCGGCGCAACTGGGGCGGCCGTCGCGCGGGGCTTGAGGCTCGCCAGCACCGCCGCGCGGTCGGCGTCGGGCGCCGACGCGGGCCGGATCTCGCCGGCGCAATGGTCGAGGTGCACCTGCAGGCCTGGCTGGATCATCTCGCCATGGATGTCATCGGCGACCTTGGCCAGCATCGAAGAAGCTTGCGCCTGCTCGGCCCTGATCCACTCCTCAGTGCTTCGGCAAGCGACGACCTCGGTCCTCACCTCGGCGCCCAGATCCTCCCACTCCTTCGCGGTCCGGGTCAGGAAGAGGGCCTTCGCCTGCTCGGCAGCGTCATCGCCTGCGAACTGGTCGGCGCCGATCGCGCGCATGAAGTCGCCGATGTTCTTGTTGCCGGGGTGGACATAGACGTAGCGGCCGTCCTTGCAACGCTGCACGCCGGCGATCGCGCCGGCGCGGCCGAACGCGCGGCCCATGGCGGCGCGCATGTCGGCGCCGACGCCGCTGGCGCCGTCGTGGATCTTCTGCGCGCGGTAGCCGAGCGCGGTGAAGGTGGCGTCAAAGAGCGGGACTTCGACGATCTGTCCCACCCCGTCCCGCTCGCGCGCGTTCAGGGCCATCGCCACAGAGACGGCGGTCCAGAAGGCCGCGAATGAAGAGTGCGCCGGAATGGCGGTGTAGATCGGCCGCTCCGTGGCGCCGTTGGCCGCCGGCTCCACGAGCTCGCTACGCCCGACCGTGGAGGCGGCCGCCGCGATGACGCCCTCCCAGCCCGGGACGTCGCGCCTGGGATCGTCGGCGGCGAAGCCCGGCATCGAACAATAGATCAGGCGCGGATTAGCCGCCGTCATCGCTGCTGCGCCGAGGCCGAAGCGTTCCATGACGCCGGGGCGGAAGTTCTCGATCACCACGTCGGCGCCCTCAATGAGCGCCTGCGCGGTCGCGCGGTCGGCGGCCTGCTTCAAGTCGAGCACGATCGACTGCTTGCCGCGGTTCCAGACGCGGTTGGCCGGCGTCTCCATGCGCGGCCCGCCGGGCGTCTCGACCCGGATCACCTTAGCGCCCTGATCCGACAGCAGCATCGCCGCCAGGGGCCCGGCGATGTACTGCCCGAAGTCGATCACCCGCACCCCCGCGAGCGCTCCCGCCATCGCATCCTCCCGTTCTTTCGCGGGATTGTAGGACCGACTAGCGGGCGACGCCTAGGCGGCGATCATCCACGCGCCTCGAGCGCCCTGGCGACGATGTCGATGAGCTTCACCGTCCCGTCGATCTCTTTGGCGGAACGGTCGCGCCGCTTGGCGAGCTCGGCGTCGGACGTGTCCTGCCGAATCTTGCCCGGCAACGGCCGCCCTTCCCGGCGTGCTTCGATCGCATCCTCAAAGGTGCGGAGGCCCTCGCGCATGCGTGTCATATCTCGCTCCATCCGGGCCAGGTCGTCGGGCAGCCGCTCCTTCGGACGCTGGGCCAGAAAGGCCTCGAGCTTCGGATAGCCGGCCGCGCCCGCCGCTTCGTCCTCCTCAAGCAGCTTGAGCACGGCGCCGAGCTCGACGATGTCGTTACAAAGGCTGACGCACTCGTCGCAGATGAAGCTGTCGGGACCTGCGATCAACTTGCTCACATCGTGCTGCGACTTGCCGCAGAACGAGCAGTACAGGGTCCTGTCCGTCGGAGCCGCCACGGCCTGAGCCGGGTGATCGGCCTCGATTTTGGCGGCGAGGATGTTCCAGTTGTCGTAGCCGAACGCCTTGGCCATCAGTTCAAGGCTCTGGCTGTGGGTGAGTTTGACGTCGTGGTCGGTCAGGCCGGAGCGAAGCGCTCGGGCCATAACCTTGGCGTCGCGATAGTCGCGCATGAGGAGCCTTCCTTTGCATCAGCGAACGCGGGGAAGTCGGCGTCTGCATTACCGACCCGTTCGCCTGGGCAAAGGCTGAAGCGGGGCGTCCGATACGTTTCACCAATCCCGTGGCGGGATCGCAGACGGCGGGCCGTATCCACCCAACGGCGAGCTTCGCGCCGGCGCTCGGGGCTGTCAATATCGCCGCGGAGCCGTGGGCGGAGGCACGATGGTGGGCGGCGCGCCGGCCTATTGGGATCGGGTGGCGGAGGAGAAGACCTTCACCCATCCGCTGGACGCCGCCCGGCTGACGCGTTGGGTGAAGCCGGACGCGCGCATCCTCGACTATGGCTGCGGATACGGTCGGCTGCTGAGCGACCTGGCGGCGCTGGGTTACACGAACGCCGCCGGCATCGACCGTTCGGCGGCGATGATCGCGCGTGGCCGGCGGGAGTGTCCCGAGCTCGATCTGCGCGTCGCCGCGGGCGCCGCTCCCTTCGCCGACGAGAGCTTCGACCTGGTGCTGCTGTTCGCGGTGCTGACCTGCGTCGCCGCCGACGGCGACCAACGCAGCTTGATCGCCGACATCGTCCGGCTGCTCCGGCCGGGCGGCCTGATCTACGTGAGCGACATGCCGTTGCAGTCCGACGAGCGGAACCGCGCACGCTACGCCGCCGCCGGACGCTTCGGGGTCTACGGCGTGTTCGAGACCGAGGACGGCGGCGTGCTGCGGCATCACGCCGAGGCGCACTTCGATGCCCTGCTCGCCGGCTTCGAGCCCGTCGAGCGCCAGGCGATCGCGATCCGCACCATGAACGGCAACCCGGCGACCGCGGTCCAGATCCTGGCCCGTCTGCGGGCGTAGAGGCCGGGGCGCGCGCCAGCGTCTAGCTCTCGCGGCGCGCGCGAACGCCCTCTAACCTCTCGGCCTGGAGGGTCGTCTTGATGCCGACTGCGTTGGTGACCGGAGCGAGCCGCGGGATCGGGCGCGGCGTCGCGACAGCCCTTGCCGATACCGGCTATGACGTGTTCGCCACCGGGCGGAGCATCGCATCCGCCGAGCTGCCAGATGCGGTCACGCGCATCGTGTGCGATCACGCCGACGACGCACAGACCGCGAACGCGTTCGCGGCCGTGGCGGCGGCCCGCGGCAGGCTCGACGTGCTCGTGAACGCCGCTTGGGGAGGCTACGAGCGCATGGTCGAGGATGGCCAGTTCACATGGCCAGCGCGGTTCTGGGAGCAGCCGATGCACCGTTGGCGCGCGATGATGGACGCTGGCGTGCGCGCCGCCTTCGTCGCCAGCGCTTGCGCCGCCCGGATGATGATCCCAGTGCAAACCGGCCTGATCGTCAATCTTAGCTTCTGGAGCGCCAGGAAGCCGCTGGGCAATGTGATCTACGGCATCGCCCATGCTGCGACCGACAAGATGACTGCCGATATGGCGGCCGAGCTCCGGTCGCACGGCGTGAGCGTCGTTTCGCTCTACCCGGGGCTCGTGCGCACCGAGAGCGTGATGGCGGCGGCCGCGGCCGGCGCGTTCGGTCTCGCGAACAGCGAGAGCCCGGAGTTCATCGGCCGTGTGATCGCCGCCCTTGCCGCGTCGCCGATGGCGCGCGAGCGCAGCGGCCAGGCATTGGTCGCCGCCGCCATCGCGAAGGACTTGGCGTCACCGATGTCGATGGCGTACAGCCGCGGCCGCTGACCATCGACGACGTGTAGAGCTTGGGCGAGCCTGGCTCCAATCCTCCACCGTAGGGGGAGGATCTGCCAATCGCCGATTCAGCTGAGTCTCGACCTGCTCTACCGCGTGACGCGGATCGACTGCACCGTGCCCACCTCGCGCACGACGTGGACGCTGGCGATGCGCTCCGCGGCGCCGGCCTTGAGGTCGTAGAGCGAGAGGACGAAGTCCGGGTAGATTCGCCAGCCGATCCCGCCGTGGCTGAGCACCGCCGCGTAGGCCTGACCGGCGAGCATCACCGGGAAGATCACGGCATCGTCGCCAAAGCCGTGGCTGGTGTCGCCGGTGACGCTCGACACATCGAGCGTCGGCGGATCGCCGATCAGCGGCGTCAGCGTGGCGACCTCCGCGCGCGCCGCCGCGGACGGCGTCGGGCCCCACGCGAACGTCGTCGGCGCATCCTGGGCGGCGCCGTGCGCCGCGATCTGGGCTTCACGCCGCTCGGCCATGGCGAGCGCCGCCGCCGGCAGTTGGGCGCAGACGCCGCCGTGGCAATCGACCTTGTCGACGCGATAGGAGGACCGGAAGACGACGTGCAGCGCGCAGGGCTTGGCCCAGGCGCCGCCGCCCCAGGCCGCGACGTCGATGTCATAGACCGGGGCGACCGAGTCCCATCCCTCGGCGATGAAAACGGGCGTCGTCCCAACCTGGCCGGGCAGCCCCTCGGCGGTGGCGCAGAAAGAGGCGCCGTCGTCGCCGATCGCGGTGCGCTCGGGCGGCGTGGGAACGACCTTGGCCGGCTTGCCCGATGGTGCGTCGAAGAAGACGAAACCCTCGCAGTCCATCGTGCCGGCCATGGTCTCCACGGCATAGACGTCCGAGGCGCCCAGCCGACGAAGCCAGACGTTGTCGGCCTCGGCGGTATCCAGCCCGTCGACCGCGGTCAGGACGGCGGCGGGCGCGTTGAAGCGGCTCTTCAGCGTCGCATCCAACGCCTGCACTTGATCGGAAGAGAGCGGATCGGACGCATCGATGACGATGCCCGATGCGTGGTTGCCGGCCAGTTGCTCGATCGGGCCCTCGGTCAGGTCCGATGACGGGTCGTAAGCCACGGCCGGCAGCGCTCTGATCCGCGCGGCTACCGTCTCGCACACGGAGCCGCTCGCGGCGAACGCCGGCGTCGCGGCGACGGCTAGCGCACAGGCGCCGATCATCAGGCTCTTCGCGCGACCCCCTCGGATGCGTACTCTACACCGCTCATCCCCGCGAAAGCGGGGACCCAGGCTTTTTAGTGTTCTTGGCCGCTGGGCCAGGCTTCCGCGGTTCAAACTCAGTAACAAAAAACACCTGGGTCCCCTCTTTCGCGAGGATGAGCGAGGCCTGACCAAGCCTTCGATATCGTTTAGGTCCAATTGGATTGCCCCTCAGTCGAAGTAGTACGGCGTCTTCTTCGTCCACGACGAGGTCGCGTAGCGGCTGTGCAGGATATCATACGACCGGTGGCTGATGTGGTTGTGAGTGTGGCCGTAGCGGGTGACGTGCACCAGCCAGTAGAGGGCCTCGGGCGAGCGAGGATCTTTCGGGTGCGCGTTCGCATAGGCGAACACCTCCTCCCAGACCGGTGCGCCGAGCGTGTCGTTGTCGTGGTAGGGTTGGGCGAGGCTCTTCCACTCGGTGGCCGTCTGGTCGCGCCGCGCGGCCATGAAGTCGGGCAGCCGCATCGGCGCCGCGCCGGACCCGCAATAGGTCAGGCAGACCACGTCCGCGGTCGGCCAGAGCGCCGCGTCGCTCACGTCGCCCGCCCCCTCGCAGACACCGTCCGGCGTGTATTCGAGCAGGCACGGCGGGGTGAAGTCACCGCTCGTCGCGCCCTTGGGCAGGATCATCCAGTCTGGCCAGTTGCCTTGCCAGGAGGCCACGCTCCCGGTGGGCCGCGTGTAGCTCATCATGTCGGTCGCCAGCCCCGGCATCTGGGCCATGATGAAAAACTCGGCGAAGCGCTTCGCCGGCCCGGACGGCGTCTTGACCACCGTCGCCAGGTTGGCCTTCTCAGCCGGCAGCAGGGGCTCCAGCGCGAGCGAGAGTGCGTCGATCTGGCCGTCGTCCTGCTCGAGCACCGCCCGCGTCCAGGTGGTGAGCCCGATGTCGAGCCGAAGCTCAGCCGGCAGGTTGGCGTCGGTCGCCAGCGCCGCCCGTTCGGCCAGCGGCATGCGGTCGATCAGCGCCATCGCGTCGGGGCCGAGCCCGACCTTGCCGCTGGCGTCGTAGACGGCGGTCCACTCCTCCTCCTCGTTGAACTTGCTGCGCACGCAGCCGTCGGTCCCGGTGTCGTCGGCGCATAGCCGCGTGCGCACAGCAAGCTGAGCGAACCGCGGCTCGTCCTCGGCGAGCTGCATGCGCTGGCCGATGAAGAGGTTGCGGTCGCTGGTCGAGAGGTCCGTGCGCGCCAGCATCGCATCCAGGAAGGCGCGGGTCTCGACCTCCGGCGCGGCGTTGATGGTCAGCCGCACCCGCTGGTAGGCGGCGGTGACGTAAGCCGGCGAGGTGGGCGCGATCTTGGCCGCTTCGGCGGCCAGCGCCGCCGCCGCCGGGTCGGAGGGATCGGCCAGGCTGAGCGCGGCGATCAGCCACGCAGGATCGCGGGTGGCCTGCCAGCGCGACTGGGCGTGGGCGAGCGAGAACGCCTGAGCGCGCTTGGAGACGGCGTTCTGCGACGCCTGATCTGTCGTTGCGTCCGGCGCCGGTGCGCCTTCCGTGCTCGCCTTGATCGTCGCGATCCAGTCGAGGATCTCCGGCGACGGGGTCACCTTGTCGTTCAGGTCGACGTAGTCACGGAAGGCGGACGCGGCCTCTGGCGTGAGCGTCGGCGCCGTGAGCTCGGCCTCGAGCATGGCCAGCGCTTTCGCCGGATCCTGCCGCTCGAGCAGGAAGCGCTGCATGCCGGCTGCATCCGCCTGGCCGAAGTCGCCCGCTGGCGCGGCGGCCAGGGCGTCGACCGCCTGTCCGGCGGCCGCAAAGGCTTGCGGCGTCTTGGTCAGCTTCGCTTGGCGGAGCAGGGCGCGCGCCGTGAGGTAGGGCGCCATCGGCCGCCATGGCGACGACGCGTCGTGTCCGATTGCCGCGAAGTCGGCCGCGGCGGTCGCGTTATCACCCTGATAGAGGACGAGCGCCGCGGCCTGGTAGGCGCGGTCGGCCTTGAGCCACGCGGGCGCGCCCGCGGGGAGCGGCGGCAGTGTCGCCGCCGTCCCGCCGCAGGCGGTGAACACCGCATCCTGGGCGTCGACCCAGGCTTTCACGAACGGCGAGGCGGCGCCGTACGAGGCGATCCGCGCGTTCAAGGTCGCGGCCGCGCTGGTGAAGGCGTCCTGGAAGCAGTTCGGCCGCGAGCTCCCGTCGGGCAGCGGCAGGTCGGTGACGATCGACGTGTTGTCGGTGTTCGCGGCCACGCCGGCGACCTGGGCGCGGGCCTTCAGCCAGGCGTCGGTCGCGTCCCAGATCTGCGGATCGGGGTTGTCGCAGCAGGGGATGGAGAGGCCGGCTCCGGCCTCAGGCCCCACCGGCTGTCCGTGCAAGAGCCGCCAGTCCATGAAGAGCCGCGCCCGGGGCGACTGCGCCATCACCAGACCGATGCGCCCGGCGTAGAAGGCGTTCAGGTCCGCCGTCTGGCCGCCGAACACGTCGACGTAGGACGGCCCGAGCGGCGGCGGGCCGCAGGCGATGGACGACGTCGCGGACGCGCCGAGGACGGCCAGCGCGCTCACGGTGGCGAAGAGGTTTCTCATGGGTCGAGGTCCTTGACGGCGCCGGCGATCGCCGCCGGCGTCCAGCTGTGCGGGTTGAACACATAGACGCGGCGGTCGCGGGGATAGCGGGCGAGCGGGGTGTCAGTCGCGACGCCGATGGCTTGGCGGCAGCGCGTATCGGCGAAGTCGCCGCCGGCCGCGAGCTTGGCCTTCAGCGTCGCGCCGCCGGGGCCGAGGCGGAAGACCATCGGCACGATCTCATCGACAGGGGCGGCGTCGATCCAGGTTTCGGTCTCGCACCAGGAGGCGAGCGCGTTCATCGAAAGTGGCGTACCGGGCGGCAGGCCGGCGCGTACGTCGTGGGCGAGGTCGAGCAGCACCTGACGGTCCGAAGCCGGGACCTCGAAATCGATCTGCACCGCCTCGAAACGCGGCCGCGTCGCGTAGGCCAGCACCGCCGAGGCCGTGCGCGCGCGCAGCGCCGGCGACCAAACGAGCGGGCGGCTCGTATCGATCTGCACGTGGACGACCGCGATCCTCCGTGCGCCGGGCGCGGTTTTCAGGGGAAAGCGCCTGGCGCGACCCCACAGATGGTCGCCGGAAAGCTGCACGAACCCCTCGACCGCCGCGACCTCGACGCTGGACGGGGCGCTGGACAGGTCCTCCGGCCGCTCCCAGGCCCAGAGCACGAGCGCCGGAGCGGCCGGAGCCCGCGAGGCGCAGGCGAGCGCGACGGCGAGGGCGGTGATGGCGAGCGCGATTCGCATGCAGCGGTCCGTTCGAGTCCCGATTGTGCGAAGCTACGCCGTGCGGCGCCAGCGCGATGATCGGCGCATGGTCGCATCCGGCCGCCTTGCCGGGCGCCCCGCCGTGCGGCAACGTGCGCAAATGTCCGCGATCCGAAGGGCGCCATGACGCTGGCCGGCGACCCCGAACTCTCCAACGAGCAGAGCCGGCGTCTCGCCGCGCGGGTGCGCGAGGAGCTGGCCCGGCGGCGGATCTCGCGCCAGCGGCTGGCCGACGACGCCAGGATCTCGATCTCGACGCTGGAGAAGGCGCTCTCCGGCCGCCGGCCGTTCACATTGGCGACGCTGGTGCGGCTCGAGCAGGCGCTGGGCGAGCGCCTACGCCCCGCCGAGGCCTCCAGCGGCCAGGCCCCCGATTGGCTGGGCGCCTATTCGCGCACAGCGACCGCGTGGCTGGCCGGCGACTATCTGACGCTCCGGCCCTCATTCGAGAACACCGACGCCATCTACGCCTACCGCACCGAAATCTGCTGGGACGAGGCGCAGTCGTGCCTCGCCTTCCGCGAGGCGGAGCGAACCGACGCGGCCTTCGTGCAGGTGGGTCAGGTGGCGATGTCGAACCAGTCCGGCCACATCTACCTGGTGACCAACCACCACGGGCAGTTCCGCCTGATCACACTCGGCCATCCGACGATCACCGGCGAGCTCTACGGCATCCTAAGCACGCTGCAGTCGGGCGCCGGCGGCCACCTGACCCCGGTCGCCGCCCCGATCGCGCTCGCGCCGATCGCTGCGGGCGCAACCCCCCGGGTCGGTCGCATCGCGCCCGGCGACCCCGAGTTCGCCACCGCCCGCGCCCACCTGGACCGCGTGGTCAAGGAACCGTTCGTGCGGCTATTGACCTAGTCCCGCCGTCCTGCGCGAGCGGGACCGCCGTTTTCGACCGCCAAGGACGCCAAGTTCGCCAAGGGGCCGAGCATAGCCGTGGCGCTTCTGCCTAAGCCCTTGGCGTCCTTGGCGTCCTTGGCGGTTAGCTTGGGAGCCGCCGGACGGCCGGCGTCTCAGGTCAGGACCACCGGATCCCCCACGCGGATCGGGCCGGGGGCGGTGATGACGGCGTAGACGCCGGCGCAGGGGTAGAGGCGGCCCTCGCCGACCTGCAGGCGGTTGTGCTCAACGAGTGCGCTGAGGACGCCATTGTCTGGCTCGAGGTCGCCCTGCGGCAAGGTCGTCATCACGCAGCGCGGGTCGGGCATGGCGATGCGGGCAGCCGCCTCGGCGCCGATCGAGAGCGGCTTACCGAGCCAATCGTTTTCGACGAACCCCTCGGCGGGAGTCTCGATCACGACGTTCATGCGGAACCGTCGCACGTCGAAGCGGCTCAGCGGCTGCAGGGCTTGCATCCGGCGCAGCGTGGCGCGCGTGATCACCGACAGCGGGAAGAGGTCGAAGAAGGCGCTGGCGGGCACGGGCGAGCGCACGCCCGCCTGGGCGTAGAAGGCCGCGCCGACCTTCGACTGGAGCGTCTGGCCTCGCCGCCCCTCCGGGTCCGCGCCTTCGACGTCGGCGATCTGCTGGTCAATGGTGAAGTCCTCGGGCGCGCTGCTCGCCATCCGTACGCCGCGGCCGAACAGCGCCGAGAGCGCCCGGTCCGCATCGCCCCTCTCGCTCGTCGCCACCTGGCCGTCCGGCAGATCGATCCGCACCGGCGGCGCGGCGCGCCCGGCTTGCGGCGGTTCGGCGAAACGGGCACTGCAGTTCAGGATGCCCGGAAAGAGCCGCACGCTTTTGGCGCTGACCACGTTGCCGGTCTCCACATCGATCAGCGCATAGGCGCGGTCGCCGACGATCCCGCCGGGGGTGAGCTCGGCCGCCTCCAGCCGCTCGCCCGCCATCGACTTGACCGGAAACCGCCAAAGCTCGGCGACCGTGCCCACCGACTGCGCCATGGCGCCGGTCAGTCCGCCGGATAGGAGGCGGCCGCCAGGCCGAGGATTTCAGGCCGATCGTCGCCGAGGATGAACCCGCCGGCGATCGCATGATCCAACGCCGCGCCGAACTTGGCGAGGTAGTCCGGTTTGCCGCCCGGATAGAGCGCCTTCAACGCCGCCGCATCGAACGGTTTGGTCGTGCCGAACAGGAAGCCGAAGACGCCGCCGCTCTGGCCAAGTCCGGAGAGCACGGCGGTCGGCGCATCGACCCAGGGGCTGCGCACGCCGCCCCGGGCGTTGCCCAGCGGATCGAGCACGCAGGCAGCGCCATCGGCGGCCAGCTCGAGGCGCGGCGCAGTAGGCGGCGAGGCGCCGCCGGCCACCCACCGATCCAGGGCCTCGAGGGCGGCCTCGCCCACGTAGTGCTGCTGCGGGCCGGCGTTGATGAGGCTTTCCGTCTGTCCCATCATCAGCTCGCGCGTCGGCTTCATCAGGTCGGCGAGGCGCTCCACCGGCAGGCGGCCGTCGTCGCGGGCGCCGGCAATGATGATGTAGGTGTCGGCGTGCGCCGCGCCGGCGATCTCCCAGAGCCGCACGCGCGGGCCGTCCGGCTGCTTGCAGCGCCCGCCGCCGAGCGCGGTCACGTCCGTTTCGCTCTGCAGCACCAGGACCGGCACGCGCGCGTCCGCGCGAATCTGTTCGGCAGGGACGTCGCGCATGCCGCCGCCAGCGCCGCCGGAGCTCGGGCGGAACCGCACTCCGTCGAAGCGGGCGCCGGCTGCGCCGCGGCCATGCACGAAGAAGCCGTCGAACACCCTCGCCAGCGGGTCGACGGCGTTGATGTAGCTGATGAGGTACATGGCCGACTGGGACTCGCCCGCCGCGATCAGGCGCTTGGCGGTCAACGGCCCGAGCGGCCCGTTCGGCGCCTTAAGGGCCGCGCCGGCCTGGCTGAAGATGTCGAAGGACCAGGCGTCGCCGGGATGGTCGAGCACGCCGTAGCGCTCGGGGAAGGCCTTCTTCAGGTGCGGACCCTCGACCATGCCGCCGCCGTCGATGCCCGCTCTCTGCGCGGCGACGCCCACGAACGCATGGCCGGCGCGGATCAGCTGCCGGTGCAGGAGGGTCCAGTCGGGCGAGGCGTCGACCCCGCCGCTGACGTTGTTCCACTCGACCACAACGACGCCGCTGAAGCGCCCGGCGTCCTTGGGCCGGCGCAAGACGAGGCGCGTGACAAAGGGCGCCGCCGCATCGACGCTGGCACGCCACTTGCCGTCAGCGGTCCGCTCACCGGCGAGCGCATAGGACGACGCCTGCCCTTCGAGCAGGAACTCCTCCTCGACGTAACCCAGCTCGGCGAGGTCATAGGCGCCGCCCGGCATCGGGGCAGGCCCGCCCAGGCTCCTTATGCGCGCGGGCGCGGTCGAGGTTTCCATGGGATGTCTCCTGTCTCCCGCGCGCCCGACTGCAGCGTCGCGCCTCAGGCAAGCGCCAGGACGCGCTCGCCCATCATCTGCTCGAAGTTCTTGGCGTAGAACAGTTCGCGATCGGCTTCCGTCAGCTCGGTGAAGGTGCGCTCGAAGCGGCCGATCGGGATCGTTGGTGCCCTCCGGGTGCGGGTAGTCGCTGGAGAACATGTAGAGGTCGGCGCCGGAGTCGCGGATCAGGTAGCCGGCGTCCTCGCCCGGGAACGGCGTGAACTTCACCTGCCGGCGGATGATCTCGGACGGCTTGGCCGAAAGCGCCTGCAGGTAGGGGTCGGTGCGGCCGAAGCTGCGCTGCGCCCATATCCATCTGGCGCAGGAACGCCGGCACCCAGTAGGCGCCGTGCTCGATCACGCCGCCCTTGAGCTCCGGCAGGCGGTCGAACAGGCCGTCGTAGACGAGGGCGGCCAGGAACATCTCTGCCGAGTGGGGCAGGACGACGTAGTCCTTGAAGCGCAGGTTCTCGCCACCGCCGTGGAGGTCGGGCGCGCGCGGTTTTCCGTTGTTCGTGTATTCCTGCGGCAACACGCGCGAGCCGGCGCCGATGTGGAGCATGAACGGGGTGCGCGTCTCGGCCAGCAGCGACCAGAAAGGGTCGAGCGCGGGATGGCCTGGCGATTTGTCTCCGGCGGGCGTCGATGGCACCCAGATCGCGCCGCAGCCGAGGCGGATCGCCTCCTGCGCTTCCTCGACCGCGCGGCCGGGATCGTCGAGCGGCACGTAGGCGACGCCGATCAGCCGCTTGTCTTCGCAGAAGGCGGCCATGGCGCGGTTGGCCGCCCGCGCGCCGGCGTAGACCACGTTCGGGTCGGAGCTGGTGCGGAACGGGCGAAGGCCGGAGGTCGGAAACACCAGCTGGCTGGAGAAGCCGAGCTCGTCGAGCGCCCGGCTGCGCTCGTCGGAGTCGCGCGCCCCGAAGGCGAAGCGGCCCTTCGGCCCGGCGATCAGCCCCTCGATCACCTTTTCGGGCGCGGGCTTGGCCGAGGGCGCGGCCGCCGTGGGCTCGCGACGCATCAGCCGTTCCCGGTACGGTTCGTCCGCGAAGGCGACCAGCCAGTCGGCAGGTTCCATCACGTGGCTGTCGGCGTCGTGGATGACGCGTCCGGTGGCGTAAGGCATGGTCGATCCCTCGTCCTAGAGCTGGCTCGCCGCATTGAACCAGGGCTCGGCCGGTTGTGCTAGCTTTGGCTCGTCGCCTGTCCGAGCGGGAGGAACACAGATGGCCGGACCGCGCGGGTCGACGGATCCGCTGTACGACAAGCCCTATGTCGACATCGACGAATGGCGGGACGAGCCGGTGCGGCACCGCTATGTGCACGGCGGCTTCCACGACACGGACCTGCGCTGGTCGATCTACTTCCCGCCCGCCGAGCGCTACGAGGGCCGCTTCTTCCAGCCGCTGATGGCCGTCTCCGGCACCGAGAACGCCGCGACCATGCCGCCGATGATGGGGGCGATGATCGGGAACATGATCCCGTTCGCCTTCGACAGCGGCGCGTTCCTCGTCGAGTTCGAACCAGGGCCGGACGGTCATGTATCCCGGCGACGATCCGACCATCCCGGGCTATCGCGCCAGCGCTGCAACGGCGAAGCATGCGCGCGTGCTAGCGGCCGAGATGTACGGCGACCACCGCGCCTGGGGTTACGTGTTCGGCGGCAGCGGCGGCGCGTTCAAGACCATCGCCTGCGTCGAGAACGCGCCTGGGGTCTGGGACGGCTCGGTCCCCTTCGTGCAGGGCTCGCCGGTCAGCATGCCCAACGCCTTCACCGTCCAGGCGCATGCTCTGCGGGTGCTCGAGGGCAGGTTCGAGCAGATCGTCGACGCGATCGAGCCGGGCGGGAGCGGCGACATTTACGCCGGCCTGAACCGCGAGCAACGTGAGGCGCTGGCCGAGGTGACCCGCATGGGCTTCCCGCCCGCGGCCTGGTTCGCCCACCGCCAGATCGCTACCGGCTACACCGGCGTGTTCGGCTCGCTGGTCGACAACATGGTCAAGTGGGACCCGGGCTACTTCGAGGATTTCTGGACCGTTCCGGGCTACCTCGGGTTCGATGCGCCGGAGTCGCTGGCCCGCGTGCGGCTGCAGCACGAGACCAAAATCAGCCGCGTCGTCATGTCGAAAGAGGCGATGGAGCTCGGCCTGCCCGTCTCCATGTCCGCCAAGTTCGCCGACAGCGAAGCCGAGACGCCGGCGGCCGTGCAGGTCGAGCAGATGCCGAACGGCGCGCTGCAGGGGGCCACGCTGACGTTTCGGTCGGGCGGCGCGGCCGGCGCGCGGGTGCTGATCTCGGGGGTGACGCGGGACCTGGTCTTGCTGAGCTACGGCGAGGCGCACTTCCAGGCGCTGGCGAAGGTAGCGGCCGGCGACGAGGTCCTGATGGACAACGCCATCTACCTCGCGACCCAGACCTACCACCGCCACCAGATCCCGCCGGGCGATGAGTTCCCGGTCTGGGATCAGTTCAAGGCCGCGGGCCGGCCGATCTATCCGCAGCGGCCGCACCAGATGGGGCCGCGCTACGCGCTGGGCGGCACGGGCACGCTGCAGACCGGCCGCTTCGCCGGCAAGATGATCGTCGTCGAGGCGCTGATGGACGAGGCCGCCTACCCCTGGCAGGCGGACTGGTATCGCCGGCAGGTCGCAAAGACGCTTGGCCCACGCCTGGACGACCAGTTCAGGCTCTGGTTCGTCGACCGGGCCATGCACACCGGGCCGTTTCCAGGGCGCAACGAGCCGAGGCCGGCGCGGACGACGCGCACCGTCCCTTACGTCGGCGTGCTGCAGCAGGCGCTGCGCGACGTGGCCGCCTGGGTCGAACAGGGCCTGGCCCCGCCAGCCAGCACCGACTACGCGGTCGTCGACGGCCAGGTGGTTGTCCCGACAACCGCCGCGGCGCGGAAGGGCATCCAGCCGATCGTCGCGATGACCGCGAACGGCGGCGAGCGGGCCGAGGTTGCGGTCGGCGAGACCGTCGCCTTCGAGGCCCGCATCGATGTTCCGGCGGGCACGGGCGTCGTGGTCGGGGCGGACTGGGACTTCGAGGGCGCCGGCGACTTCCCGCTCTCCGCGCCGCTCGAGTTCCTCAGCCCTGACGGGGCCAGCGTCGCTGTCACGGCGCGCTACGCCTTCAAGGCGCCGGGAACCTACTTCCCCGCCCTTCGCGCGACTTCACAGCGGCAGGGCAACGCCACGACCCGCTTCGCCCGCGCGCAGAACCTCGGCCGCGTGCGGGTCGTGGTGAGCTGAGGTTCGCATGCTCCCTGGCCGCGCAGCGGCCCTCTGAACCTCAGGATTTGACCGCCAAGGACGCCAAGAGCGCAAAGGGAGCCGAGCGCGCGCCGGCGCCGCGGCTGGTTGCTGCCCCTTGGGCTGCGCCGCTGCGCGGCGCCTCAAGCGAGTCTAGGTCTCCGATCGCGTCCGCTCGGCGAGCTCGCCAGCCACGCCTTTCGCCTCCGCCCACCAGCGCTTCACCAGTTCGCCCGCCTCGCCCGGCGTCACCAGCTTTACCGCCTGGCCGGCCCAGAGGGACATGACGGAGGGGTCGCCGGCGACCGCCGCGGCCGTGCGCAGGGGCTGGGTCAGGCGGTTCTGCACCGGGTAGGCCGGGACATCGACGTCCTTCATCGCGCGCATGAAGTCGTTCTCGATCCCGCGCGCGTAGCGGCCGGAAAAGGCGCGGGTGAGCGCGGTGGCGTCGTCGCCGGCGCTCTCGATCGCGCGCCGCCAAGGCGGGGAGACCATGCTCTCGCTGGCAAGCAGGAAGGCCGTGCCCATCTGGGCCGCCGCCGCGCCGAGCGCCAGCGCCGCCGCCACGCCCCGCCCGTCCATGATGCCGCCGGCGGCGACCACAGGAACCTTCACCGCCTGGCGCGTTGTGGCGACCAGCGCCATGGTCCCGACCAAGCTCTCCTCCAGGGGCTTGAGAAAATGGCCGCGGTGGCCGCCGGCCTCCATCCCCTGGGCGCAGACGGCGTCAGCGCCGACCGCCTCCCAGGCGCTGGCTTCGGCGACAGTCGTCGCCGTGCCGATCACGAAGATCTCCCGCGCGTGCAGCGCTGCGACCTGGTCTTTGGTCAGGATGGAGAAGGCGAAGCTGGCGACCGGCGGCGCGGCGGCGATGACCGCGCGAAGCTGGGCGTCGAAGTCGAGGGCGTAGGTGTTGGGCGCCGGCGGAAGCTCGACGCCGCGCGCCTCATACCAGGGCTTCAGCGTCTGCAGCGCGGCCTCGACCTCGGCGCCGTCCGCCTGCACGGGCTCGGTCATCAGGAAGTTGACCCCGAACGGCGCGCCCGCGTCGCGCTTCAGCTCGGCGACGGCGGTCTCGATCTGCTCGGGCCGCAAGCCGGCGGCGGCCAGCTGGCCCATGCCGCCGGCGCGGCTGACCGCGAGCGCCATACCTTGGGTTGACGCGCCCCACATCGGCGCCTGGATGATCGGGATCCGCAGGGTATCGAGCAGGCTCATCGCGCGGCCTGCTTTGCCGCCCGCTCGCGCGCAAGGCGGGCCAGCACGCGGCCGCGGCCCTTCGACAGCGCCGTCACCACCCCGCGCAGGGTCGCGACCTCCTGCGCCGAGAGCGTGGCGCGGGCGAAGAGAGCGCGCAGGTTGCGGACCATCGACGGCGTCTTCTCAGGCGGGAAGAAGAAGCCGGCGGTGTCGAGCTCCCGCTCCAGCTGCTCGTAGAGGCCGGCGAGCTCGGCCGCCGTCGCCGGCGCGGTGTCATCGGCAAAGGCGGCCGGCGCGTCGGCCGATCCGGCCGTCCACCACTCGTAGGCTGTTATGGCCACCGCCTGAGCGAGGTTCAGCGAGCGGAAGCGGGGATCGATCGGGATGGTGACAATGGCCTGGCAGCTGGCGAGGTCGGCGGTCTCGAGGCCCGCGCGCTCGGCCCCGAACAGCAGGCCGGTCGCAAGCCCGCTGGCGGTCGCGGTGCGCAGCTCGCCCGCCGCCTCGCGCGGCGTGAGCACCGGCAGCCGCGCTTCCCTTGGGCGCGCGGTGGTCGCAAACACCCGGTTCAGGTCGGCGATCGCCTCGGCGATCGTGGGGAACACGCGGGCCTGGTCCAGCGGCCAATCTGCGCCCGAGGCGCTGGCCCAGGCGCGGCCTTGCGGCCAGCCGTCGCGGGGCGCGACGAGCCGCAGGTCGGCCAGCCCGAAGTTGGCCATCACCCGCGCGACGGCGCCGATGTTCTCCGCCAGCTGCGGCCGATCGAGGATGACGCAAGGGGACGGACTCACCGTGCGCGCCGTTGCGTTCCCCTCGCCCTTGCGGGGAGGGGACAGGGGCAGGGGTGCGACACGGGCGCCGGCCAAGTCTCGTCAGAAGTTGCGCGAGCCAGGGACGCTCCGCGCCGGCGCCCCCATCCCCCACCCCTTCCCCGCGAGGGGGAAGGGGCTTTGGAGCCTTGTCCAGCTGTCGCTGCAGGCTGTCGCATGCGTGGCGGAATACCGGGTTTCTTAGGGGGCGGCGAGCGTCTATAGCGTGGCCGCCTTCGCCATCGGCGGAGGCGTTTGAGTTTGCCGGAGCGCGCATGGCCAAGATCAAAGTCGCCAACCCCGTCGCGGACCTCGACGGCGACGAGATGACCCGGATCATCTGGAAGATGATCAAGGACAAGCTGATCTTCCCGTTCCTGGACCTGAAGACCGAGTACTACGACCTGGGCATCGAGCACCGCGACGCCACCGAGGACAAGGTCACCGTCGAGGCGGCCGAAGCGATCAAGCGGCTGGGGGTCGGCATCAAGTGCGCGACCATCACCCCCGACGAGGCGCGGGTGAAGGAGTTCCAGCTGAAGCAAATGTGGCGCTCGCCGAACGGCACGCTGCGCAACATCCTGGGCGGGGTGATCTTCCGTGAACCGATCATCTGTAAGAATGTCCCACGTCTTATTCCGGGCTGGACGGAGCCGATCATCATCGGCCGCCACGCCTATGGCGACCAGTACCGCGCCACCGACTTCGTCGTGCCGGGTCCCGGCAAGCTGACGATCAAGTTCGAGGGCAAGGACGGCGCGGTGATCGAGCGGGAGGTGTTCGACTTCCCGGGCGGGGGCGTCGCGCTCGCCATGTTCAACCTGGACGCTTCGATCCGCGACTTCGCCCACGCCACGTTCGCCTATGCGCTGACGCGGAAGTTCCCGGTCTATCTTTCGACCAAGAACACCATCCTCAAGGCCTACGACGGGCGGTTCAAGGACATCTTCCAGGAGGTGTTCGACGCCGAGTATGCCGGGAAGTTCAAGGACGCCGGCCTCACCTACGAGCATCGGCTGATCGATGACATGGTGGCCGCCTCGCTCAAGTGGTCGGGCGGCTATGTCTGGGCGTGTAAGAATTACGACGGCGACGTGCAGTCTGACTCGGTCGCGCAGGGCTATGGCTCCCTCGGCCTGATGACCTCGGTCCTGCTTACCCCGGACGGCAAGATCATGGAGGCCGAGGCTGCGCATGGCACCGTCACCCGCCACTTCCGCCAGTTTCAGCGCGGCGAGAGCACCTCGACCAACTCGATCGCCTCGATCTTCGCCTGGACGCAAGGCTTAAGGCACCGCGGCAAGCTGGACGGCAACACCGACCTCGAGCACTTCTCCACGACGCTGGAGAAGACCTGCGTGGCCACGGTCGAGTCCGGCTCGATGACCAAGGATCTCGCGCTCCTGGTCGGCGACAACCAAGGCTGGCTCTCCACCGAAGGCTTCATCGACAAAGTCGCCGACAACCTCGCCAAGGCGCTGGCGTAGCCAAGCGCGTGGCGGCGCAGCCGTCCATCTAACCGCGGGGGACGCAGAGATGGCGCAGAGGACGCAGAGGTTCTCAGCCCCTCTGCGATCGTCGCGCATCCTCTGCGACTCTGCGGTTAAGAGCGGCATCCTTTCTCGCTCGGCGCTGCTGACAGGTTCTGACGCTTTCGCTGCCTAGCGTGCAGCCGCGCAGGCAGGAGCAGGACCATGATCGGCTATGTGACCATCGGGACGGACGACTTTGACAAGGCGCTGCCGTTCTACGACGGCGTGTTCGAGGCGATCGGCGGCGAGCGGAAGTCGTTCGACGGCGGCTGGGCCTTCTACGGCCCGAAGGGCGGCGAAGGCAGCGTCGGCGTCTGCAAGCCCTTCGACGGAGAGCCGGCGCGCGGCGGCAATGGGATTATGATCGCGTTCACGGCGCCGTCGAAGGCAGCGGTCGAGGCGGCCCACGCTGCAGGTCTCCAGGCTGGCGGAACCGACGAGGGGCAGCCCGGCATGCGGCCGCCGGAGGGGACGCAGTTCTACGGCGCCTACCTGCGCGATCCCACGGGCAACAAGCTCTGCATCTTCCACATGATGGGGTGAGCGATCCGCTAGAGTGGGCGCGAAGACGAAATTGCATGGAGCGTCCCGATGGCTACGGCCGATGCGCATGCCGGCGCGCGCAGGATTGTCATCAACGACTGGTCGCCCGACTGGCCCGACAAGTTCCGGCAAAAGGCGACGGCGATCCGGCGCGCGCTCGGCCCGGTCGCGCTGCGCATCGACCACATCGGATCGACCTCGATCGCGGGACTTGCGGCCAAGCCGATCATCGACATCCAGGTCTCCGTGCAAGGCTTCGACGATGCGGCCCTCGCCGAGGCGATGGAACGCGCCGGCTACCAGTGGCGCGAGTCCAATCCGGAGCTCACCAAGCGGTATTTCCGCGAGGCGCCCGGCGCGGAGCGCACGCATGTTCACGTGCGGCTGCTCGGCAGCTGGCATGAGCAATGGGCTCTATTGTTCCGCGACTACATGCGCGCCCATCCGGACGAGCATGCACCGTATGTGGGGCTCAAGCGTGGGTTGGCGGAGCGCTTTGCCGCCGATGGCGCCGCCTATACCGACGCGAAGAGCGACCATCTCTGGGCCGTGATCAGGCGAGCCGACCGCTGGGCCGCCGAGACAGGCTGGCGCCCCGGGCCATCGGACGCCTGAACGCGTGGGCTGGAGGCGGCGTGCCTAAGGCGCGCGGTTACGCGCCGTACGAGGGCAAGCGCCCGCCGCGTTCGATCGAGAAGGTCCCCGGATCGTCGTCATCATCATCATCATCATCATCATCATCATCATCGTCATCACTGCTCTGACGAGCGCAGGGGCTCGCCCCGAGCAGGGGGAACTCTTCTCAATCGAACGCGCGCGGTACTGAGACGCATTATCCACGCCCAGAGGCGCGCTAAGGAAATCGCTTAGCCGAACGGGTCCGCGCTTCATCACTGCTCATCCCCGCGAAAGCGGGGATGAACGGGTTTTGTGAGCCTAGCCGGCCAGCGCCGCCTTAACCGCCGCAACGCCGTCGGCCGCCTTCGCTCCGTCGGGGGCGCCGCCCTGGGCGAAGTCGGGCTTGCCGCCCGCGCCCTGCCCGCCCATGGCCGCCACCGCCGTGCGCGCGAGGGCGGCGGCGTCGAAGCGACCGACAAGGTCCGGCGTGAGCGCGACGGTGATCGCGGCCTTGCCCTCGTTCACCGCCGCATAGGCGACGACGCCGTTCTCCTTCAGCCGCTTGCGCGCCTCGTCGACCAGCGGCCGCATGTCCTTCGGACTGACGCCCTCGATGACGCGGCCGTCGAACCGCACGCCGGCCACGATCTCGGCGGCGGGCGCGGGGGCCCCGCCCCCTCCGCCCAGCGCCAGCTTCTGGCGGGCGTCGGCGAGCTCGCGCTCCAGCTTGCGGCGGTCGGCGACCAGCGCTTCGACGCGCGCCGCGACCTCGGCGACCGGGACCTTGAACTGTTCGGCCAGACCTCCTTGGCGACGGCGGCCTGGTCGAGCAGCCAGCGGCGGGCGGCCTCGCCGGTCAGCGCCTCGATGCGCCGCACGCCGGCGGCGATGCCGCCTGCTCGGCGACGATCTTGAAGAGGGCGATGTCGCCGGTGCGCGCGACGTGGGTGCCGCCGCACAGTTCGACCGAATAGGCGCCCTCGCCGCCCAGCTCGCGGCCGAGCGTCAGCACGCGGACGTTGTCGCCGTATTTCTCGCCGAACAGCGCGATGGCGCCGGCGTCGATCGCCGCCTCGGGCGCCATCTCCTCGGTGTACGGCCGGCACGTTCTGGCGGATGACGGCGTTCACCTCCGCCTCGATGGCGTCGATCTCGTCGGCCGTCAGCGGCGCCGCCGTGGCTGAAGTCGAAGCGCATGCGCTCGCCGTCGACCAGCTGGCCCTTCTGCGCCACGTGCGGGCCCAGCACGTGCCGCAGCGCCGCGTGCACCAGGTGGGCGGCGGAGTGGTTGGAGCGGGTGCGCGCGCGCCGTTCGGCGTCGACGATGAGCTGCACGCGCTGGCCTGGCGCGAGCCGGCCCTGGAGGATCTTCAACACGTGCACGTGCAGGTCGCCGGCCTCCTTTCTGCGTATCGAGCACCTCGGCCCGGCCGCCCGGCCAGGTCGCGCTCGCCGCGATCGCCGGCCTGGCCGCCGCTCTCGGCGTAGAAGGGCGTGCGGTCGAACAGCGCCTGGACGGTCTCGCCGGCCTCGGCCGCCTCGACCTCGCCGCCGTCCTTGACGAGCGCCAGCAGCTCGCCGGCGTCCTCCACGTGGTCGTAGCCGCGAGAACTCGGTCGCGCCGATGCCGGTCGCGCAGCGCCAGCCAAACCGCAGCCTGCGCCGTCTGGCCGGAGCCCGCCCAGCTCTCGCGCGCCATCTGCCGCTGGCGCGCCATCGCCGCATCGAAGCCGGCGTGGTCGACGCTGCAGCCCCTTGGCGCGCATCGCGTCCTCGGTGAGGTCGAGCGGGAAGCCGTAGGTGTCGTAGAGCTTGAACGCCGTCTCGCCGGCAAGCACGTCGCCGGCCTTCAGGCGTGCTGTCGCCTCTTCGAGCAGCGCCATGCCGCGGCCGAGCGTGCGGCGGAAGCGCTCCTCCTCCTGCCGCAGGGTCTCGACGATCACCGGCTGGGCGCGGGCGCAGCTCGGGATAGGCGCTCGCCCATCTCGCTCGACCAGCACCGGGACCAGCCGGTGCATCAGCGGCTCCTCGGCGCCCAGGAGGTGGGCGTGGCGCATGGCCCGGCGCATGATCCGGCGCAGCACGTAGCCGCGGCCCTCGTTCGAGGGCGAGACGCCGTCGGCGATCAGGAAGCTGGACGAGCGCAGGTGGTCGGCGATGACCCGGTGCGAGAAGCGGTCCTCGCCCTTCGCCGCGCGGCCGGTGAGCTCGACGCTGGCGGCGATCAGCGCCCGGAAGAGGTCGATGTCGTAGTTGGAGTGCACGCCCTGCAGCACGGCGGCGATGCGCTCGAGGCCCATGCCGGTGTCGATCGACGGCCGCGGCAGGTCGCTGCGCGGAGCCGTCGGCGAAGCTGCTCGAACTGCATGAAGACGAGGTTCCAGATCTCGACGAAGCGGTCGCCGTCCTCGTCGGGGCTGCCGGGCGGGCCGCCGGGGACGTCGGGGCCATGGTCGTAGAAGATCTCGCGTGTTGGTGCCGAACGGGCCGGTGTCGCCCATCGACCAGAGGTTCTCCTCCAGGCGCACGATGCGGCTCGTCGGCGATGCCGGCGATCTTCCGCCAGAGGTCGGCGGCCTCCTCGTCCTTCGGATGGATGGAGACGATCAGCCGGTCCTTGGGCAGGGCCAGGTTCTTGCGTGACGAACCCCCAGGCGAGCTCGATCGCGCCTTCCTTGAAGTAGTCGCCGAAGGAGAAGTTCCCCAGCATCTCGAAGAAGGTGTGGTGGCGGGCGGTGTAGCCGACGTTGTCGAGGTCGTTGTGCTTGCCGCCGGCGCGCACGCACTTCTGCGCCGACGTCGCGCGCGGCGCCGGGCGGCCGTCTCGGCGCCGGTGAAGATGTTCTTGAACGGCACCATGCCGGCGTTGACGAACAGCAGGGTGGGATCGCTCTGCGGCACCAGCGGCGCAGAGGCGATCACCTTGTGCTGCCGCTCGGCGAAGAAGCTCAGGAACTCGCTGCGGATGTCGTTCAGACTGGGCATTGGACGAAGAACCCACGCGAAAAGCGCGTCCATATAGAAATGGCCGGGCCCTGAGCCAAGCGCGGTTTCCACTCCGGACAGCTATGCGGCGGCGCTAGCCGCCGCAATTGAACCACGAAGAACACGAAGGGCACGAAGGCTTCGAGGAAGCCGCAAACGCGGCGGCCAGCTCTGCCTCTTGGTGTCCTTCGTGTCCTTCGTGGTTCAGAAACGACCGCTCCGCGGTCAAAGGCGATCGGAGCTCGGGAAGCCGTCATGGCCCGTCTCCGGAGGGGCGAGGTCCGGGAGACGGGCCGCTCATGTCGCCGCTGGGGTCGCGCTCATGAGCCCCCGCAGTCGGACGGGCGGCGCCCTGTTGAGGCGCCGCTGCCTGAGGCGGGGTATGACGAGCGGGGCAGGCCGGGGGAGGCCCTTAGCCCCTAGTTCTCATCTTCGGCAGGGCCGCCGATCAGCAGCTCTTCGTCGATGACGCCGGCGTTGCCGCGCACCGCCTTCTCGATCTCGGCGGCGATGTCGGGGTTGGCCTTCAGGAACTCGCGCGCGTTGTCGCGGCCCTGGCCGATGCGCTCGCTGTTGTACGAGAACCAGGAGCCCGACTTCTCGACCACGCCGGCCTTGACGCCGAGGTCGATGATCTCGCCGAGCTTGGAGATGCCCTGGCCGTACATGATGTCGAACTCGACCTCGCGGAACGGCGGGGCGACCTTGTTCTTGACCACCTTCACGCGGACGTTGTTGCCGACGACCTCGTCGCGCAGCTTGACCGAGCCGGTGCGGCGGATGTCGAGGCGGACCGAGGCGTAGAACTTCAGCGCGTTGCCGCCGGTGGTGGTCTCGGGGCTGCCGTACATCACCCCGATCTTCATGCGGATCTGGTTGATGAAGATGACCAGGGTCTGGGTCTTGGAGATCGAGGCGGTGAGCTTGCGCAGCGCCTGGCTCATCAGCCGCGCCTGCAGGCCGGGCAGGCTGTCGCCCATCTCGCCCTCGATCTCGGCCCGCGGCGTCAGCGCCGCCACCGAGTCGATGACGATCACGTCGACCGCGCCGGAGCGCACCAGGGTGTCGGTGATCTCCAGCGCCTGCTCGCCGGTGTCGGGCTGGGAGACCAGCAGATCGTCGAGGTTGACCCCCAGCTTGTGGGCGTAGGACGGATCGAGCGCGTGCTCGGCGTCGATGAAGGCGGCGGTGCCGCCGGCCTTCTGCACCTCGGCCACCACGTGCAGGGCGAGCGTGGTCTTGCCGGAGCTCTCCGGCCCGTAGATCTCGACGACGCGGCCCTTGGGCAGGCCGCCGATGCCGAGCGCCAGGTCGAGGCCGAGCGAGCCGGTCGAGATCGACTCGATCTCGACGATCTTGCCCTTGTCGCCCAGCTTCATCACCGAGCCCTTGCCGAAGGCCCGGTCGATCTGCGCCAGCGCCGCTTCCAGCGCCCGCTGCTTGTCTGCGTCGTCCCGTCCCACGAGCCGCAACACCGGTTGAGTCATCTGTCAGGCGTCCTTATCCCACGATTCCAAGGCCGGGAACCGCCCGCTCTCGATCCGACGGCCGCCCCCGCATAGGTTGAAATGTACATGTTTTGTTCTCGGGCGCAATGTTCTTTTTTCGTTCGCGCGAGGACCCCTGCCATACTGTGGCAGCATGGGGCCGGTGGAACGCCTGATCCTCAGGATCATGGAAGCCGAGGCATGCCGCAGGACGTCGCCTTCTCGCCCACGGTTGCCGCTGGCCGCGCTTGCCGGTTAAGTGGCGACGCCTGAAGGGGGAAGCCGCGTGATCTTGCGACGCCTGATGATGCTCGTCCCGCCGCTCGCGCTCGCCGGCTGCATCAATTCGACCGACTCGAAGAAGGCCGACGACGCCACGGCGCAGTTCTACCAGGAAGTCGCGGCCAAGTCGTATCAGGCGATCTACGACGGCGCGGCGACGGACCTGAAGAACAGCATTTCGAGCGACGGGTTCGTGGCCCTGATGCAGCGAATCGACCACAACATGGGCGCCTGCGGCCCGCCCGCGAAGCGGTTCGACATCCACATCAACATCACCCAACAAGGGACCTTCCGCGACCAGGGCTATACGCGCAAATGCGCCAACGGCGAGCTTGCGGAAACCGTCACCATCGTGATCCGGAACGGCGAGGCGAAGCTGGCCGGCTACCATCTGGCCAACCCCGCCGCTGCGGGCGGCGACGACTGATGCAACCCACCGCCCTCGTCACCGGCGCCGGCAGCGGGATCGGACGCGCCGTGGCGCTTGGGCTGCTCGAGCGAGGATATCGCGTGGGGCTGTCCGGACGGCGGGCCGAGGCGCTGGCGGAGACGGCGGCGCTGGCCGGCGAGAACCACGCCCATGCACTCGCGGTTCCGACCGACGTCGGCGATGCGGCGCAGGTCGACGCCCTGTTCGAGCGCATCGGACAGGCGTTCGGGCGGCTGGACCTGCTGTTCAACAACGCCGGAACCGGCGCGCCGCCGGTTCCGATCGACCAGCTGACCCCGGCGCAATGGGACCGGGTGGTCGCGGTCAACCTGACCGGCGCCTTCCTCTGCGCCCGCGGCGCGTTCCGTCTGATGAAGGCGCAGGACCCGAAGGGCGGGCGCATCATCAACAACGGCTCGATTTCGGCGCACGCGCCCAGGCCGAACTCCGCGCCCTACACGGCGACCAAGCACGCGATCACCGGGCTGACCAAGTCGCTTTCGCTGGATGGGCGGGCCTTCGACATCGCCTGCGGCCAGATCGATATCGGCAACGCCGAGACGCCGCTGACGGCGCGCATGAGCCAGGGCGTCCTGCAGCCGAACGGCGAGGTCAAGGCCGAGCCGGTGATGGACATCCGCCACGTCGTCGACGCGGTGCTCTACATGGCCGGCCTGCCGCTGGACGCGAACGTGCTCTTCCTGACCGTCATGGCCAACCAGATGCCGTTCGTGGGGCGGGGGTAGTGGTCGAAACGCCGCGTTAGCGGCGGCGCCGCTTTTGACCGCCAAGGACGCCAAGGTTCAGCAGTCGCTGTCATGCCACGGCCCCTGCGGCGAAGCCGCAAGGTTGACCTTCGAGCAGGCGGAGATCTCCCCCATTGCCCGGGCCACTCTCGACCCCTTGGCGTCCTTCGCGACCTTGGCGGTCAGATAGGGCCGTCGCTCCGGCCGTGACGGATGGCTACGAAACCTAGCCTCCGCCCGCGCGGCGTTCGATGGCGGCGGTGAGCGCGCCCAGTCCGAAGGCGAACTGGGCGTCGAAATCGGGGACGGCGAACAGGCGGTCGGCCAGCGCGACGATGGTGGGGTAGGCGCTCGCCCACTCCGGGCTCATCGGCGTGTGGCGCGGCGGCCCCTCGGGACGGCAGGCGAGCGCGCGGAAGACCGCCTCGGAGCTGGCGAGGCTGTGCACGAACAGCAGGCAGGCGTCGTAGGCCATCACCACGTCGTCGTCGCCAAGGCCCGAGCGGCGGAGCGCGCCAAGGAGCGGCTCCATCATCGAGGCCACGTTCGGCCCGACCGAAACCAGACTGAGGGCGATGCGGGTCGCATCGCGCCGGCCAATCAGCCGCGCGCGCCAGGCGGCGGCGATCGACCGGAGGTCCTCGCGCCAGTCGCGGCCCACGATGTCCGGCGCGCAGTCGGCCATGAGGTGGTCGAACAGGAGGTCGTCGAGCTCGTCGCGGCCGGCGATGTGACGGTAGAGGGCGGCGGCCTGCACACCGAGTTCGGCCGCGACGGCGCGCATGGTCAGCGCGTCGTAACCGTCACGCTCGAGGATGCGCGCGGCGGCGCCGACGATCTCGTCGCGCGACAGGAAAGCGCGCCGTCGGCGCTCGGCGGTCGCGGTCTGCACGCGCAGGGGAAGCGCCATCGGTCCATCCTGGATTGCAGAGAATTAACATTGATAACTCTGTGAACGATGTTAACTGGCCGCCATCGCATTCGCAAGGAGGGGCCATAATGACCGAACAATACGCGCAACCCTGGCGCGGACCGAGGCCGCGACGGCCGGCCAAGCTCGCAGCGCTGTGCGCAGCGGTGCTCGTCCTTTGGCTCGGCGCGGCCGACGGCGCCCACGCCGCCGCCGACCCGGGCGCACCGGGTGCGCGCGGAGCGGTCGCGCAGGTCGAGCCGATCGCCTCGTATGGCGCGCTCCGCCTCAAGGTGCTGCTGCTGGCCGTGGGTCTGCACGCACAGGTCAGCAACGGGATCCACCTCTATCGGCTGAGCTACTGGTCAGTGAGCGACGGCGCGCCGCTTCTGGTGTCCGGGCTGATGACCGTGCCGGATGGGGTCGCGCCGCGCGGGGTCGTGATCTGGATGCACGGAACCCATGACGCGCGAGCCAACTCGCTGTCGAACCCGGGGTCGGAGGAAGGCCTGCTGGCGTCGGCCGTCTTCGCCGGCGGCGGCTATCTGTTGCTGGCGCCCGATCTGGTCGGGCTCGGCGTTTCCAAGGGACCGCAGACCTACTTCGTCAACACGAGTACGGTCGACGTGACGCTCGACTTGCTGCGCGCGGCGAAGGGCGCGAGCGCCGAGGCGGGCCGGCCGTGGAACGCGAGCCTCTACCTCACCGGCTTTTCCGAGGGCGGGCACGCGGCGGCGCTGTTGCAGCGGACGCTGGAGCAGCATCCGGACCCCGCCTGGCATGTCGTGGCCGGCGCCGGGATAGCTGGCCCCTATCGGCTGGCGGACATCTCGTTCCCGTTCGCCTTGAACGGCCGCGCGCCCGGGGACGCCGACTATCTGGCGACCGCGTCGCTGTCGTATTCCACTTACTACCACCGGCCCCTGGACAGCGTGCTGGCCCAACCGTACGCCGAGAGTGTGGCGCGCCTGTTCGACGGCGACCACTCGCTGGCCGAGATCGCCAAGGCCATGCCCGCGAATCCGCGGGCGCTGTTCACGCCCGAGGTGCTGGCGGCCTTCGACGGCAAGGGCTCGGATTGGTTTGTCGATGAGCTGCGCGCGAACCAGATCGAACACTGGGCCCCGCGCGCGCCGTTCCGCGCCTACTACGGAGACAACGACGTCGACGTCTCGCCGGCGGATGCGAAGGCGCTGGTCGCGGACGCCAAGGCGCTGGGCGGCGACGCCGAGGCGATCTCCGTCGGCGCCTACGACCACGGCGGCTCGGCCCTGCATGCGACCCCGCTGATCCGGGAGTGGTTCGATCAGCTGAGCGGCGGCGCGGCCGGCGGCGCTAGCTGAACGCCATTCCTTCCATGCCGCTCTCGCGCCACTCGTGGAGGAGCTGGAAGAAGCGCACCGGGCCTGGGCCGTAGAGGTTGTCGAACAGGCCCTCGCCGGCGCCGGCTTTGCCCTCGCCGTTGTAGTAGCCCGGCGTGCAGGCCTGGCGGAACTCGAGGTTGGAGCGGGCGGTGTCCCTCACCTCCTTGACCCAGGCGGCTTCCGCCTCGGCGGTCGGCTCGACGCGTGTCGCCTGCCGGAGGTTGGCCGCGGAGACCACCTCTGCGATGTGCCGCGCCTGTTCGCCGAGCAGGTGCGGGAAGTTGGGCGTCAGCGTCGACTGGTTCACCCCCATGTGGAAGCAGTTGGGGAAGCCGGCGCTCATGAAGCCGTGAAGGGTCTTGGCCCCACCATGCCAGTGCTCGGTGAGCTTGCGGCCATCGCGGCCGGTGATCTCGAAGCCGGCGCGGCGCGTGTAGTCGGTGCCGACCTCGAAGCCGGTGGCGAAGATGATGCAGTCGACCTCGTATTCGACTCCATCGACCACCAGGCCCGTCTCCGTCACCCGGTCGACGCCCTTGCCGCCGGTGTCGACCAGATGAACGTTCGGCCGGTTGAAGGTCGGCAGATAGTCGTCGTTGAAGGTCGGCCGCTTGCAGAACTGGCGATACCAGGGCTTGAGCGCCTCGGCGGTCGTCGCGTCCTCGACCGTCGTTTCGACGCGGGTGCGGATCGAGTTCATCTTCTTGAAGTCGGCGAGCTCCATCTCGCGCATGATCTCTTCCATCGACATCGGCGTGTCGCTGCGGAAAGCGGCGACGGAGATCAGGCTGCGGATGATGTCGGTCCAACCGTCGGACTGACCAGGTCCTCGTCCTGCGCGCCGCCGGAGACGAGGATGTTGAAGTTCTCCATCCGCGCCTTCTGCCAGCCGGGCTCGAGCTTGGCCGCCCAATCCGGATCGGTGGGCTTGTTGCCGCGCAGGTCGACCGAAGAGGGCGTGCGCTGGAAGACGTAGAGCGCTTGGCGTGGCGGCCGAGGTGGGGCACGCACTGGATGGCGGTGGCGCCGGTGCCGATGACGGCGACCCGCTTGTCGGCAAGCCGGGTCGAGGCCGCCCGTCGGAATCCCCGCCGGTGTAGGCGTAGTCCCAGCGGCTGGTGTGGAAGCTGTGGCCCTTGAAGGACTCGATGCCCGGGATGCCCGGCAGTTTCGGCCGGTTCAGCGGCCCGTTCGACATCACGACGTGCCGGGCCCTGATCTGCGTCGTCGCGGCTGGTCTGGACCAGCCAGCGGTTTTCGCCGTCGAGCCAGGTGAGCGAGCGGATCTCGGTCTGGAAGAGGGCGTCCTTGTAGAGGTCGAAATGCTCGCCGATCCGCCGCGAATGCTCGCGGATCTCCTTGGCGAAGCTGTACTTTTCCTTCGGGATATAGCCGGTCTCTTCGAGCAGCGGCAGGTAGATGTAACTTTCGATGTCGCACTGGGCGCCCGGATAGCGGTTCCAGTACCAGGTGCCGCCGAAGTCGCCGCCCTTCTCGACGATGCGGATCGTCCCGACGCCCGCCTCGCGCAGGCGGGCCGCCGCCATCAGCCCTCCGAAGCCGCCGCCGATGACCAGCACGTCGACCTCGTCGGCGAGCGGCGCGCGGGTGAACCCGGGCGCGACATAGGGGTCGTCGATGTAGTGGGTGTAGTCGCCCTTCACCTCGATCCACTGGCTGTTGCCGTCGCCGCGAAGCCGCTTGTCGCGCTCGATGCGGTACTTCTCGCGCAGCGCATCGGGATCGAAGTCGAGCGGCGGCTCGGCCTGGTGGGCGGGTTCGAGGGTGTCGAGGCTCATGGCGGTCTCCGGCTGACCAGCCAAGTGAACGTCAATCACCCGCGAGGCGCAAGCGGCGAAGCCGCAAGGATGGACCGCCAAGGTCGCCAAGGGGTCCGAGACGACACGCGGCGTTGCGGGCAGTCACTGCCTCTTGGCGTCCTTCGCGTCCTTGGCGGTCCAAGGCGACGGGGCCGCCGGGCGCAGGCGCCCGACGGGCTTCAATCAGGCGAGGACGCCGCAGGCGATGCGGGCTCCGCCGCCGCCGAGGGGCTTTGGATCGTCCGAATAGTTGTCGCCGCCGGCGTGGATAATCAGGCTGTGATTGCGCAGGCCAAGGACGTCGCGGATGTGCGGGGCGAGCAGCCTCTCGTGGTCGGTTCCGTCTGCCCCGACGGTGAGGTAGGGCAGATCGCCCAGGTGCCCGAAGCCCATCGGCCCCTCGTGGCTCAGGTTGTGGCCGGGATCGAAGTGGCCGCCGGCGGCGCCGGCCGCCACGACCGCGCCGTTCACCGGGCCCGGTCCGCAGGCCGGGTTGACGTGCACGTGGAAGCCGTGCTCGCCGGGCGGCAGGCCATGCAGGTCGACGCTGATCCGGGCGCCTTCGAAGGAGTCCATGATCGTAACGGCGCCCACGTCTGCGCCGGTCCCGTCTGGCGTGACCAGCGTCATGTGAGCGTGCAGCGTGTTGGCGATGGCGGCCGGCGAGGCGGCCAGGAAAGCAAGGGCGGCGGTGGCGATGAGAGCGTTGCGGTAGGTCATTTTTCTCCCCGAGTCGGTCGCGCTGAGAACGTCGACCGTGACGGGCATTTCGCAACCCTCGGAGCGCCGCCGGCAAATTAAATCGGTGTAAGATCAGGCATCCATCACAGTCTGATCGGCCGCGCCAGCGCCGGGATGGCGTGTGTCGCTTTCGAGGACGAACAGCGGCCGGCCCTTCACCTCCATCAGCACCTTGCCGAGGTATTCGCCCATGACGCCCAGGAAGATTAACTGGGCGGCGCCGATCATCGAGATCAGGACGGCAAGCGTTGGATAGCCGGGCGGGCTGCGACCCCAGTAGAGGGTCTCGAACACCGTCCAAAGACCGTAACCGCCGGAGAAGATGGCGAGCACGACGCCGGCCCAGACCGAAAGCCGAAGCGGAGCGACGGAAAAGGCGGTGACGCCCTCCATGGCTAAGACGCCAAGCTTGAGCGGCGAATAGTGGCTCTGACCCGCCGCGCGCGGCGGCGGGGTGAACGCAATGCCCTTCTGGCGGAAGCCGATCCAACCGTAGAGGCCCTTCATCAGCCGTTGGCGCTCGCCGAGCGCGCGCAGCGCCTCGTAGGCGCGCCGGGTCATCAGGCGGAAGTCGCCGGCGTCAGGGGTGATGGCGACCTCGGACGTGGCGTTTATCAGGCCGTAGAAGGCGCGCCTGAAGAGTTTGGGCCACCAGGCCTGCGGACGATCGGGGGCCTGGTAGGCGTAGACGACGTCGTACCCCTCGTCGAGCCAGCCCGAGAGGAACTCTTCGACGAGCTCCAGCGGATGCTGCAGGTCGGCGTCCAGCATCACGACCGCATCGGCATCGGCGGCCATCAGGCCGGCGCTGAGCGCGATCTCCTTGCCGAAGTTGCGGCTGAGGCGAAGCAGGCGGATGTCGAAGGCGAGCTTGCCGGCCTCGGCGAGGTTGGTCAGAACCTCAGCTCCCCCGTCGGTCGATCCGTCGTCGATAAAGATGGCGTCGATGGAGAGGCCCCGCGCCGGCCCGGCCGCGCGAACGAAGGCGTCGATCGCCGTGATGAGACTCGGCAGCGTGTCGGCCTCGTTGAAGAAGGGGATCACCAGACTGACCGTGCTGGGCGAAATTGGGGACATGTACGACTTTCCGAAACCGGCACCGTTACAGCAGTTTGCGCCCAATCGCAGCCGCTGGGCGCGAGCGCGAAAGTCGTACGTGTCCCCAATTTCGTTGACATGTCGGAACAAACCAGGAACATATGTGCGGCGCGACGGGGAGGCGACGACCATGCCGAGAACAGCCCGCGTGGTGATTCCAGGCGCGCCGCACCACGTGATTCAAAGAGGAAATCGGCGCCAGACCACCTTCTTCAGCGAACAGGACTATCGCCTCTACCGCGCGATCGCGGCCGAGGTGTTTGCGAACGAAGGCGTCGAGGTGTGGGCCTATTGTCTCATGCCCAATCACGTCCATCTCATCGCCGCGCCGTCCGATCCGGGCGGGCTCGCGCGCGCCATGGGCGCCGCGCATCTGCGCTACACGCGCGTGGTGAACCGGCGCGAGGGCTGGACGGGGTTCCTGTGGCAGGGCCGGTTCGTGTCCTTCCCGATGGATGAGACCTACCTGCTGCAGTGCGCCCGCTACATCGGGCTGAATCCGGTTCGCGCTGGCCTGGTCCGGCGGGCGGTCGAGTGGCCCTGGTCGAGCGTTCGGTCGCATCTCGAGGGCGGCGCCGACAAGCTGCTTACAGCGGAACCGATGGCCGACCGGCTGGGTGCGGCGCTCGGTGGGTTCTTCGACGTGGATGTCGAGGAGGAGGCGCGCCGCCGGTTTCGCGCCGCTTCAACGACGGGTCGCCCGCTGGGCGACGCAGCCTGGATTGCCGCCCTCGAACGCGCGACCGGCCGCAAGCTGGCCGCCGCGCCGCGCGGGCGGCCAACCACGAGACGCCGCGAGGAAATTGGGGACACGCACGACTTACTCGCGCCGCGAACAGCCGGCAGCGTTGCCGGTTAAGTCGTACATGTCCCCAATTTCAGCCGCCGTGCGCCGCGGCGGCCAGCACATCGTCGATGGCGCCGTCGGCGGAGACGCCGAGCACGTGGTGGGAGTGCCAGAGGGCGTAGAAGACGAGGCTCCAGGCCGCCTGGCTGTTGTCCCTGGCATCGGCGATGACGGCGCGGACGGCTGCGGCCGGCAGGAACTCGGCGATGCCGGGCTGGGCGGCGACGAGGTCGCCCAGGCGGTCGGCGCGGGCGGCGATCCAGGCGCCGACCGGCGGGTTGAAGCCGCTCTTGCGCGCGAAAGGCTCGGCGGCCGGGACGTTGCGAGCCAGCCACGCGCGCAACAGCCACTTGCCCATACGGCCCCGAACCTTGGCCCGATCCGGCAGGCGGAAGGCGAAGTCGGCGACGACCGGGTCGAGATATGGCGTGCGGCCCTCGAGGCTGTGGGCCATCAGGCAGCGGTCGAGCTTGACCAGGAGGTCGTTGGGCAGCCACTCGGCGCAGTCGGCGGCCTGCAGCCGCTGCATGGTCGAGCGGCCGGGGCTCGCCACGCCAGCCTCCGCTCGCGCCAAGCCGTCCCGCCAGCCGCGCAGCGCCGGCGCCGTCGCGATCGCGCCGCGGAAGACGCCGCGGGTGCGCGAGCGGCCGGCGAGCGCGCCGAACAAGCCGGCGCGGCGGTAGCGGCTGTAGCCGCCGAACATCTCGTCGGCGCCCTCGCCGCTCAGGACCACGGTCATGCCGCCCTTGGCGGCGCGGGCGAGCATCCAGGTGGGCAGGGCCGCCGCATCCGTGGTGGGATCGTCGAGGCAGGCGGCGACCTGGGCTGAGAAGCACCAGAAGTCGTCCTCGCCGACCTCGATCACGTGGTGGTCGGCGCCGACCGAACGGGCGACGCGCCCGGCAAGCGCGGTCTCGTCCGCACCGGCGCTGCCGGCGAACCCGGCGCTCAGGGCATAGACCGGCTGGTCCGTCAGCCTCGCCATCAGAGCGACCAGCACCGAGGAGTTGATTCCGCCGGAGAGGAAGAGGCCGTAGGGCACGTCGGAGCGCAGATGGTGGGCGACGGTGTCGGTCAGGACGCCGTCGAGCGTCGCAATCAGCGCCTCGTCGTCGCCGCGGATCGGGCCGCCCTCGGGCAGCGCCGCACGGCGGCGGCGCTCGACCACGCGACCATCGGCGAATTCGACCAGCTCGCCGGGCAAGAGGCGCTGGATATCGGCAAAGATGGTCTGGCGGCCGGTGGTGAACTTGAGCTGGGCGAGCTCGGCGCGGGGCGCGGGCCGCAAGCCCCGCCCCGCGAGGCCCGCCTCGATCAGCGCCTTGGCCTCCGAGGCGAAGGCGAGATAGGCGTCGGTTTCGGCCAGATAGAGTTGCTTGATGCCGAACGGGTCGCGCGCGAGCAGAAGCCGGCCCCGCGCCGGGTCGAAGAGCGCGATCGCGTACATCCCGCGCAGGTCCTGCATCAGACCCACGCCATCGCGGCGGTAGAGCTTGAGCACCGATTCGCAGTCCGAGCCGGTCGCGTAGGGGGCGCACGCCAGGCCGGCGCGGATCTCCGGGTCGTTGTAGATCTCGCCGTTGGCGACGAGCACGGCTTGCGCCTCGTCGAACAGCGGCTGGTCGCCGGTCTCGAGATCGATGATCGCCAGTCGGGTGTTTACGAGGCCCACCGGACCGGCCAGGTGCGTGCCGACGCCGTCCGGACCGCGGTGGGCCATGGCGGCCGCCAGCCGGTCGAGCACGGCGGCGTCGGCCGGCGAGCCGTTGCGCATGACGATGCCGGCGATCCCGCACACAGCCTCAGAAAACCCTTGTGGTGTAAGGCACGAGGCGCTTCGCCAGGCCAATGTGGCGAAAAATGGTCAAGCTTTAACGAGTCCCCAACCGCGCTTGCGTAGGCTGCCTGCGGACAACCGATAGAGAGCCGACATGGTGAGGCAACTCAACAACCATCGCCGAGAAGCGGCGCCGCGCGCCAAGGGTCTGCGCGGATTGGCACGCCGGTTCGTCGCCGACAAGGGCGCGAACGTGCTGATCATGTTCGGCCTTTTGCTGCCGGTGCTGCTGGCGCTGGTGGGCGGCGGACTCGACTTCTCCTTCGACGAGGATGCCCGCGTGCGGCTGCAGGATGCCTCCGATGCGGCCGGCCTCGCCGTCAGCGCCGAAGTGGTGAAGAACCCGAACGAGAGCGAGGCCACGTTGCAGTCGCTGGCGCTGGCGACGCTGCAGGCCAACTACAACAAGCCCGACGGCGGCTCGGTCGCGGCCACTATCACGGGCTTCCACGTGTGCGCGCCGGTGCAGAACGACTGCAACAACAACGGCGTTACCATGGCCAACGACACCGTGGCGATCGCGACCCAGACCACCGCGCCCTGCATTCCGCTGCCGATCCCGACGACCGTGTGCGTCGGCAGCCCGCCCGGCCAGACCATCAAGGCCGCCACCACCACCGTGATCGGCTTCGGCGCGACGCTGCAGCTCAACATCGTGATGGACACGTCCGCCTCCATGATCGTCGGCTCGACCCAGGCCGACGTGACGACGATTTCCAACTGGATGAGCGCCACGACGGTCATCAACGAGAAGTGCGGTTCGCCGCTAAAGAAGCAGAACTGCATCCACTGGGGCAATTGGAACTCGGTGATGACCGACCCGGTCACCGACTACCCGCAGAACGGTGGGACGCCGGTGTTCGGGAGCAACAACACCGGCGACAACCCGCCGTGTGCTTTCGCTTGCCACGACGATGGCACGGCAGCGGGCGTCGCGATCGGATTGACCAACGCGCACACCGCCGGCGCGACGACCCGCTTTGACGTGATGATCGCCGCGGCAAATCAGCTGATCAGCAACGTGCAGTCTCTGCTCGGCGCCAACAATAACCTGGCGAAGAACACCTACCTGTTCAACGTCTACGGCTTCAACGACAGCATCACGCAGTACGGCTCGACGAACATGCCGTGCACGGCCTCCGTTTGCAGCAGCGTAACCACCGCCATCAGCTCGGTCTCACCCGGCGTGGACACCCACATGGACGCGGCAATGTCGACTTTCGCGGCAAGTTCGGGCGTCAACTCGATCGGCCCGAACGGCAACGGCAGCTCCTCTTCCTCGCCGCTGAAGTTCATGATCCTGGTGACCGACGGCCTCCAGTCCGACCGCGGCGCGAACTGGAACTCGACGACGAACCTCGCCTACGAGCCAAACTGGAACTATCCGACCGCCGCAACGAACGCTGGCATGGGCGCCAACGCCCCCGGATACACCCGCGAGGGCGGTTTCGACGGGCCTCTCAACCTGGCGAACTGCACCGCGCTGAAGAACGAAGGTGTCGTGCTGGCTGTGCTCGAGACGCCCTACGTGCCGCTGGATGGCTCGGACCCGCACGTCCAGCCGTACGAGCAGACCGTGCGGCACACGATCTTCCCGGGCGGGGCGGCGACGCCGAGCACCATCAGCGCCGCCCTGCAGGCGTGCGCGACGACCGGCTATTACTTCCAGGCCAACAGCCCGTCCGACATCTCGACCGGGTTCACCAACCTGACCACGAAGTTCATCCAGCAGCACTCGTACATCTCGCAGTAGCCGAGAACACCGTCGGACCTGGCCGTGCAGCGGCGCCAGAACCGGCGGGCGCGGCGGCGAGGGCCGTGTCTGCATTCAGGAAATCGTTGCGCCGATCGCGCGCGGACCTATTGGTGTCCGAGGCATCGGGGAACGAGAACCCGCCAGCGCGTGACTGGCGGTCGCCTCGAACAGACCCGGTGACGGCCGCAACGAGACCAGACGATGGCCCATGTCGCTGTTGAAAAGACCAAGCTCCTGAACCGCTTGAAGCGGATTCGTGGGCAGATCGAAGCGCTCGAGCGCGCGGTCGACGGCGATGGCGAATGCGCGCGCGTGCTGCAGCAGGCGACCGCGTGCCGCGGCGCGCTCGACGGGTTCATCGCCGAGGTGATCGAGGACCACATCCGCGAGCACATGATCGACCCGAGCGCCGACGGCGACGACCCGCGCGTGCAGGCCGCCGAGGAGCTGGTGTCGATCGTGCACTCCTATCTGACCTGACCCTCGGCCGCTTGACCGGGGAGCGGCCCTTCCATAACCGGCCCTGATGGGCGCGATGGGGCACGGACTCGACCTCTTGCTCGCCGCCATCGGTCTGGCGACCGGCGCAGCGACGCTGGCTGGCGGCTACGTGGCGCTGCGTGTGCGCTCGACCGGCGGTTTGCTCCTCGCCTTCTCCAGCGGAGCGGTCATCGGCGTTGCGCTGTGCGACCTCCTGCCCGAGGCGCTGGAGCTGGGCCAACGCGCGCATCCGCTGGCTGACATCGCCACGGCGATGGTTGTCGGGTTCGCCGTCTACTTCGCGATCGACCGCCTGGCGACGATCGCAACCGCCGGCGCCGGTTCCCACCGCGGGCACCTCGGCGCCGGTAGCCTCACCCTGCACAGCCTGATGGACGGGCTTGGCATCGGGTTTGCCTTCCAGGCATCGGCCGCCGTCGGCCTGATCGTCGCCGTCGCCGTCTTGGCCCACGACCTGGTCGATGGGCTGAACACCGTGACCCTCAGCCTGACAGGCGGTTGCGAGCGACCGACGGCGCGGCGGTGGCTTGTGGCGGACGCGACCACGCCTTTGATCGGGATCGGGATATCGCGGCTGGTCGCCGTGCCCGGACCGGTTCTGTCGCTGGTGCTGGCGCTCTTCGCCGGCTTCTTTCTCTACATCGGCGCAAGCGAGCTGCTCCCGCAGAGCCATGCGGCGGCGCCGCGGCTGTCCAGCGTCGCGGCCACCCTTCTGGGCGTCGGGCTGATCTACGCCGTGGTCAAGCTGGCCGGCGGCTAGGAGACGCCCGTCTCGATCGCCAGGCGGACGAGGTCGGCGGTGCGGGCGACGCCGAGCTTCACCTTCATCTGGCTGGCCGTGTTGGCCACCGTCTTGTAGCCAACGCCAAGCGCCTCGGCGATCTCGGCCAGGCTGTTCCCGCTGGCCAAGAGGCGCATGATCTCCATCTCCCGCGCGCTCAGCTGGCCGATCGGCTGGCCAAGCGCGGCCCCCTGCAGAGCCAGCGCCTGGGCGATCTCGCCTTCGACGTAGCGGCCGCCGGCGGCGACGCGCTGGACAGCGGCGATCAGCTCGTCCGGGGAAGCGTTCTTGCTGACGTAACCCGCCGCGCCGGCGTCGAGCGCGCGAGCCGCATAGAGGGGCTCGGCATGCATACTGAGAACCAGGATCTTGGCCTCGCACACGCCGCGCAGGCGCCGCAACAGCTCGAGGCCGCCCAAGCCCGGCAGGTTCAGATCAAGCACAACGAGGTCGATCGCCTCGGCGCGCGCGGTCGCCAGGGCCTGACGGCCGTCGCCGGCCTCGACCACCTGCGCGTCGGCCAGCCCGCCGAGCAGCCGTTTCAGCCCATCGCGGACGATGGCGTGGTCTTCGACCAGCAGAATCCTCATGCGGCGGCCGCCCGCCGCCCGACCGGCAGCTCGGCCGTGACGCACCAGCCGCGACTCGGAACGCTGTCGACCACGAGCGCACCGCCGAGAGCCTCGACGCGCTCGCGCATGCCGGCCAGGCCAAACCCCGGCTTGGCGCCCGGCGCGGCCGAGCCGGCGCCGTCATCGCGCACGCGCGCGACCAGCCGCTCGCCGCCATCCAGTCCGACGAGGATCTCGATGCGGCTTGGGCTTGCGTGGCGGACGGCGTTCGAGAGGCCCTCCTGCACCACGCGGTAGAGGGTCTCGAGCGTTGCGTCGGACAGGCCGGCCTCGTCGAGCCCGATCTCGATATCGAAGGCGATATCCGGCTGGCGCTCACGCCAGAAGGCGACCAGATCGCCGACCGCCGCCTCGAACCCGAGCTCCGTCACCGCGGTCGGCCGCAACCGTCCGAGGATGTCGCGCACCAGCTTCTGCATGTGGGCCACGCCGCGCTGGATGGCGTGCACCTGCGGCGCGATCTCTTTGGTGCGCCCGGCGGCCGCGAGCTGGCCGATCATGCTGGCGTCGACATTGACGGCGAACAGGTGCGGCCCGATCTCGTCGTGCAGGTCGCGCGCCAGGTCGGCCCGCTCTTCGTCCTGCAGCCGGGTCAGCTGATCCTCGAGCGCCCGGTTCCTGGTCTGCATCGCGGCGAGATCGGCCGTCATCCCGTTGAAGGCGCGCGCGAGCCCGGCGACTTCCGAAGGCCCGCGCTCCTCGACCCGCACGCGATAGTCGCCTGCGCCCACCCGGCTGAACCCCGACGAGAGCGCCTGCAGCGGTCGAAGCGCGCGGCCGATGGTCAGGTAGATCAATCCAAAGGCGCTTACGCAGGCGAATGCGACCACCGCCAGCAAGTTGCAGAATTGCACCCAGCCATCGCCGACGTCGTCTTCAGGCGCCGACGTCAGCCGGATCGCTGCATAGGCCGGGGTCGGCGACGGGAGCGGGATCGTTTCGGCGCCCAGGCCGGGGTCCAGCAAGGCGCGGAACCAGCGGGGCGCGGCGTGGGCGGTTGCGAAGGGCCGGGACGCCACCACGACGCGGCCGTCCGGCCCGAGCAAGGCCACCGAAACATGCCGGTTGCCGTCAAAGGTGGCGATGAGCTGCCGCAGCTCGCTCGGGGCGCGTTCCGGCGGCGGCGGTGCGGCGAAGGCGCTCTCGATCGTCTGGCGGCCGCCGAGCATCCCGGCCGTGAGCTCGTCGCGCAGCGATTGCCGGCCCTCCCAGCTGGCGAAGAAGGCTCCGATCGCGAGGCTGACCGCCAGCACCAGGCCCACGGCGATCAGCACCCGAGCGCGCAGACTCATGCGGGGTCTCCACCTGTCGCGCCGGCTTTGCGCGCGCGATCGGTCATTTCGGGAAGAATTCCCGCCAGGATCAGGAAACGGCTCCATCGCCCAAGGCGATTGAGCCGGCTAAGCCCGGGGCGACCGCTGTCGGCAGTGTAAGGGGATTGGCGCCTGAAGACCATTTTCATGTGCGGCGCGCTGATCGCCGCGCCGGTGGCGTTAGGCCTGGTGTCTCCTGCTCGGGCGCAAACCGCGCTGCCCCAGACGGCGAGCAGCGCCCAGGTCGTGGTGACCGCCGCGCGCCTGAACCGCGCGCGCGCCTCGATCCAGCCGCAGGTCGGCGCGTCGACCTACACGGTCACCCAAGCGCAGATCGAGGCGCTGCCCGCGGGCGAGAACACCGCCGCTCAACCAGGTCATCCTGCAGGCGCCGGGCGTCGCGCAGGATTCCTACGGCCAGCTGCACATCCGCGGCGAGCACAACGGCCTGCAGTTCCGCCTGAACGGCGTGATCCTGCCCGAGGGCCTTAGCGTGTTCAGCCAGGCGCTGAGCCCGCGCCTCGCCGGCAAGGTCGAGCTGATCACCGGCGCCCTGCCGGCCGAGTACGGCCTGCGCACCGCCGGCATCATCGACATCACCACCAAGAGCGGCGCGTCAGGCAACGGCGGCTCGGTCTCCATCTACGGCGGCAGCCACGACGAGATCGAGCCAAGCTTCGAGTACGGCGGGGCATACGGCAATTTCGACTATTTCGTCTCGGGCAGCTACCTGCAGCAACGACCTGGGCATCGAGTCGCCAGACGGCCGCTCGGACCCGCTGCATGACCACACCGAGCAGTACGCAGGGCTTCGCCTACCTGGAAGACATCCTCGATCCGCAGAGCCGCGTCTCGGTGATCCTCGGCACCTCCGACCAGCGCTTCCAGATCCCCGATGTCTTCGGCGGCCTGAACGGCGGCCTCGGCCTGCAACGTCAACGGACAGACCGACTTGCCGAGCCAGGACCTGAACGAGAACCAGGCGGAGAACACACAGTACGGCGTGGTCAGCTACCTGCACACCACGGATCGCTTCACCGGCCAGGTCTCGCTGTTCGCGCGCTACTCGACCCTGACCTTCACCCCCGATGCGGTCGGCGACATCCTCTACAACGGCATCAGCCAGCGACGCGACCAAGACCGACACGGCCGGCGGGGTGCAGGCCGAAGGCGCCTATCACCTCGAACGACGCAGCACACCCTGCGCGGCGGCGTGATCGTCGAGATCGACCGCTCGACCAGCGACACCACTTCGCAGGTGATGCTGCGTCGACAACAACCTAGCCGACCCGACGTTCGGCCAGCAGATCGGCGACCAGCCGTTCACCATCGTCGACAACGGCTCGAAGACCGCCGAGACCTACAGCGCCTACCTCCAGGACGAGTGGAAGCTGCGCCGCAACCTGACGCTCAACTATGGCGCTCGTTTCGACCAGTTCGACGGATTCCGCAGCGAGAACCAGGTCAGCCCGCGGGTCAACCTGGTCTGGCTGCCGACGCCATCAACGACGATCCACGCCGGCTACGCGCGCTATTTCTCGCCGCCGCCGTTCGAGCTGATCGCCAACGAGTCGGTGCAGAAGTTCGCCGAGCCCTTCGCCGGAAACCCCGACATCACCACGAGCGGAAGCCCAACCGTTGCGTCCTGCGGCTCGCTCGTGGCGACAACGTCCTGCCCCTGGTCACCAAGGACACGACGCCGTTCGCCGAGCGCGCCAACTACTTCGACGTCGGCGCGGAACAGAAGGTCGGGCCGGACCTGACCCTGACCATCGACAGCTACGACAAGCTCTCGACCCACCTGGTCGACGAGGGCCAGTTCGGCGCGCCGATCATCCTGACGCCGTTCAATTACGCCGACGGAATCCAATACGGGATCGAGCTCACCGCCGCCTACAACCACGGCCCGCTCAGCGCGTACGCCAACCTTGCCTATTCCGTCGCGCGCGGCCGCGATTGGATCTCCAGTCAGTTCAATTTCCCGCAGGCGGAAATCGACTACGTCGCCAACCACTACATCTACTTGGACCACGACGAGCGCGTCGCGGTCTCCGCCGGCGCGTCCTACCTCTGGCAGGGAACCCGCTTCGGCGGCGACCTGATCTACGGAAGCGGCCTGCGCGCGAGCCAGCACCTCGCCACTCCGGTCGTCGAGCCTGATGGCTCCGTGCTCACCGACGTCCCGAATGGGGCGGAGCTGCCGGGCTATACCCAGGTCAACCTGTCGGTAAGCCATCGGTTCGATGATGCGCCGGGCGGACCGATCGAGGTCCGCTTCGACGTGATCAACGCATTCGACGAGGTCTACCAGATCCGCAACGGCACGGGCGTCGGCGTGTTCGCGCCGCAATTCGGTCCCCGTCGCGGCTTCTTCGTGGGCTTCACGAAGGATTTCGGCTGAGGAGCTTCGATTGAAGGAGCTATGCGTGACAGTCATGAGAGCGGCCCTCTTGGCGCTCATCGCCGCCGGCCTTCCGCTCTCGGTCGCGGTCGCCCGCGGCGGATACACGCCGAGGCCGACGCTGCCGTGCGGCTGGTCGGGCGGTGCGCTCGACGACCCGGCCGTGACCCAAGCGTGCCTCGCCCGCCGCTATGTGAAACCCGTAAAGGCCCCGCCGCCGGCGCCAGCCGCGGCCCCGGCCGAGCAACCGCCCGCGCCCGCTCATTCGTAAGCTTGCTTCGCGACTGATCCGCCGCATGCTTACCACCGATTAGTCATCGTCAGTATTGCAGTGGTTAATCTGTATAAAACATAAATGTTACTTATGCAAAGCGCCACGACGCGCCGGAATTCATCGCGTTTACTTGTGATTAATTGCTGCGCGACAATCTGTCATAGCTTGGGGGCGACGGGCTGAAGCATCCGATCGCGCTTGCCGGCACTTTCGGAGACAGAGCTATGCTGCCACGCGTCAAACGGTTCGTCGCTGCCGAGGGCGGGGCGACCGCCATCGAGTACGGGTTGATCGTCGCGTTGATCGCCGTTGTGGTCATCGGCGCCGTTACGCAGGTCGGCACGAACCTGAGCACCACGTTCAACACGATCGCGTCGAGCGTCTAAGCCATCAGGCCCCTCAGGCTCTCGTCGCCGCGGCGGCGAGCATTCTGCCGAAGGCGCCCGCGATCTCGGCGATGGCCGGACCCTTGTAGGCGAAGGCCCCGTCCGGATCCTCAGCGTGCGCGAGCATGGTGGCGTTAGCCTCGAACACCAGCAGGCGCCCATCGTCGAGGACCGCAAAGTCGACCCCGGCGTAGTCGAGATCGAGCCTTTGGCCGATCGCTTCGATCGCCGCCATGGCCGCGGGCCCGATCGCCTCGGCCGGCGCGTAGAGGAAGCGCTCCTCCTCCGCGCGGCGCCGCGCGTCCGCGTCCATCCCCGCGCTTTCGTAATGCACCAGCCACTCGGGCGAGATCGCCAGGTGGTAGGGGAAGGGGCGGCGGTCGACGTAGATGACCCGGTACTTGCGGTAGAAGCCGTCGGCCGAACGGTAATCGTGGTAGGCGGTCGCGTAGAGGTCGCTGGCCGGCGGCGGCCCGCCCAGGTCATCGATCGCCTCGACCAGCCTCAGCCCGTGGCCGCCGTGGGCGCCCGCCGGGCGCAGCAGGAGCGGCGGTTTAAGGCCCGCGCGCACGACCACGGCCGCGAGCCCGTTCCGGTCGATCACCCGCTTTGAGAGGCGACGGGCCTTCGGGACCACGACGGCGGGCAAGCCGGCGAGAAGCTGCCCGATCCGGTCGCGACGCGTCCGCGCAATCTTGTCGGGCGGATTGAGGACGGGCCGCTCGCAGCGGCTCAGAAAGCGACCCATCGGCGCGCTGGTCGGCCCTGCAAGATCGACGTCACCGATCGCATTGAAGACGACATCGTAGGGCGGCAGCGCCGTTATCTGTGCGTCGGTGGCGTATTCGATCACCCAACGCAGGCGGCTGACGCTTGCGCGCGGCATCAGATCACGCAGCGGCGTGTTTCCGGCCTCGGACGTGATCGGCATCAAGACCGTGGAGCCCAGGCCCGGCGCGGGCTCGATAAAGAGGTTGCGGCCCGCGTACGCCGTGTCGCGGTGGCGCTTGGCTTCCGCCGCCCAGCCCTGGGCTGCGAGCAGCGAAGCGAGCGTCTGGTGCGGCGCCAAGAGCGTTGGATCGTAGGCGAGCGCCGCGCGCGAATGCTGCTCGGCCGGGCCCTCGCGCCCCGCCCGCAAATAGATCGAGCCTAGGCAGGCGTGCGCCTCGGCCAGCGCCGGCTCGAGCGCAAGCGCCCGCAGGAAGCACGCCTCCGCAGGCCCAGCCCGACCGCGATCGGCATAGAGGCCGCCGAGGTCCAGATGCGCCGCCGCCCGGCCTGGATCGAGGACGACCGCGCGCTCGAGCGCCGCGATTGCTTCATCCGTCCGGAAGAGGCTCCGGAGCGCCGCGCCGCGCAGGAACCAGATCTCGGCCGAGGCCGGGTCGATGGCCAGGGCGGCCGCGGCGGCGGCCTCGGCCGCAGCGGCTTGCCCGGCGGCCAGCAGAGCGTTCGTGAGGCCGGCGCGCGCCGCGAGGCGGTCGGGGTCGAGCGCAATCGCTGCAGCGTAAGCGCTGGAGGCGTCTTGCGCTTCGCCGTTCGCAAGTCGGGCCGCCGCGAGCGCCATCCACGCCTCGGCGAGACGCGGGAAAGCCGCTGCCGCGGCCTCCCCCTCGGCGATGGCCTGCGCCGCCAGCCCGGCCTCGCGCAGGACATTCGCCAGTCCGACGGCCGCATCGGCCCGATCGGGCGCGAGCGCCAGCGCCTGGCGGTACCCGGCGATGGCCGCGGCGTGCTCGCCACGCCAGTGCCTGAGCTGGGCCAGCGTAAGGCGCGCCTGCGCATGGTTCGGGCGCAGGGTGACGACGCTCTCCAGAAGCGCCGCGGCTTCGTCGGTTCGGCCGGTCTCGAAGGTGAGCAGACCGAGGAGGTAGAGCGCCGTGGGCTCGTCAGGGTCTCCGACCAGAGCCTGTCGATAGAGCCGCTCTGCGTCATCGGCGCGGCCGGCGCGGTGGCTTTCGAGCGCGGCGGCGAGGACGTCTCCGCTGGGCACAATCATGCGCAATGCGACGTCGCGGGCGCGACCGCGGTGGGCAAGTTCTGCCCGGCGACCTCGTGGAGCGGCGCGCGGCCGCGTGCGGGCGCCGCATCATCCCCGCGACCGGAAGTCACTGAAAAAGCGGGGATTTGCACGCAATCACGCTCCTGCAAGCAACCCGAACTGCAAGCAGGGGCGCCCTGTTGGCCGCAGCCGCCGCCGGGTTCTCTCACCGCCGCTGCAAGCGGCGCACCGGCGCGCCCGCGCCGGCGCTCGGCGAGCTTGCGCGGCGGGGTTCGCGCGCGCATGTTCGCGCGAGCGGCGAAGCCAGGGGACGAAGTGATGAGCTCGATGCGCGTGCGCGGCGGACTGCTCGCCGCGGCTCTGGCCGCGGCCATGAGCGCCGCCGCTCCGGTGCTCGCCGACTGCTACGACGTCGTGGGCTGCACGGACCAGAACTTGTTCTCCAGCCACTATGGCTATCTGGCCTCGGTGGCCGATGGCCCAACCTGCGACTTCCTCTATCAGATGCGCAACCGCATCTACGCCCAGCACGGATACTGCTTCAAAACCGCGCGCGGAATCTCGGAGATCGGCAACAGCGGCTGCTACATCACCAACCAGGCCGCGGTGCCGCTGAGCCACATCGAACAGCTGAATATCGCCACGATCCAGCGGGCGGAGCGAGCGAAGTACTGTCCGCAATAGGCGCGCGGACGGCCGCCGCGGCGCGTGCGACGCCGCGCCCGTTGACGACGCTGGCAAACTCGACGTAGCGACGGCCGCGAAACGGCGGCGCGTCGACTCCGCGGCGCCAGGAGAGTTCATGGCCCTGTCCGCGCTGAAGTCGAAGACGCCGCCGGCCCCTGGCGAGACGCCGCAGCCGCTCGAGCTCACCATCCTGATGCCCTGCCTGAACGAGGCGGAGACGATCGAGGTCTGCGTACGTAAGGCGCTGCGTTACCTCAGCCGCGCGGGCATCGCCGGCGAGGTGCTGGTCGCCGACAATGGCTCGGACGACGGCTCGCAAGGGCTGGCGGAGGCGGCGGGGGCGCGGGTCGTGGCTGTGCCCGAGAAAGGCTATGGCGCGGCGCTGATGGGCGGCATCCGCGGCGCCCGCAGCCGCTTCATTATCATGGGCGACGGCGACGACAGCTATGACTTCGAGAACCTCGACGGCATGCTCGAGCACCTGCGCGGCGGCGCCGATCTGGTGATGGGCAACCGCTTCCTGGGCGGGATCGCTCCTGGCGCCATGCCGCCGCTGCACCGCTATTTCGGCAATCCGGTGCTGTCGTTCATAGGCCGGCTGTTCTTCTCCATCTCGATCGGAGATTTCCACTGCGGGCTGCGTGGTTTCTCGCGCGAGGCGATGTTGGGTCTGGGCCTGCAGGCGCCGGGAATGGAGTTCGCCAGCGAAATGGTCGTCAAGGCCTCGTTGCGGGGCTTGCGCATCGAGGAGACGCCGACGACGCTCAAACGCGACGGTCGCTCGCGCCCGCCACACCTGAAGAGCTGGCGCGACGGTTGGCGCCACCTGCGGTTTCTGCTGCTGCACAGCCCGCGGTTCCTGTTCATCTACCCAGGGCTTGCGCTGATCGCGCTGGGCCTGCTCGGCTCGGCGCTGCTCGCGCGGGGCGCGGTGCGCGTGAGCCCGCACGTGGTTCTCGACATCCACTCGCTGGTCGTGGCCTGCTTTTCCACCCTGATCGGCGTACAGCTCGTCATCTTCGGCGCGCTCGCGCGCCGCTATCAGATGCTCGAGGGCGTGCTGCCGCCGTCGCCGCGCTTCCAGACCTTCCTGCTCGGGCTCAATCTGGAGCCCATCCTGCAGGCGGCGCTGCTTATCTTCCTGGCGGGAGCGGCCGGCGCGGGCTGGGCGGTGATCTATTGGGCAGGCGCTGGTTTCGGGCCGATCCAGTACAATGAGCTCTTGCGCGTGCTGGTCCTGTCGCTGACAGCGGTGGCGGTCGCGATCCAGCTCGCGGCAGCCGGCTTTCTGGCTTCGGTGTTCGCGCTCCGGCGCTAGGGATGTGATGACTTCTGATGCGTCGATTGGCGTCGCTCCTGCCCATCCTGGCCGGACTCGTCATGGTCATGGCCGTGGTGGTGATCAACGGCCGGCCGTCGGTGTTCACCGACACCGACGACTACTTCGTCGAGGGCCGCACGTTCGTGCTCGGCATCGCTTATGCGACCGGGATCGCGAAGCCGCCACCGCCGCCGACCGACCCCGACGCCATCGCCGACGCCCAGCAGTTGGCGGCCGACATCCACATGTCGCACACCGAGATCGGCGCGCGCTCGCCCTACTACGGCGCGTTCCTCTACGTGACCCAGAAGATCGGCACGCTCTGGCTGACCGCTGTTGTGCAAGCAGCGATCGGCGCCTGGCTGGTCTGGCTGCTCTGGCGCGCCGCCTGCCCGCGCGCCCCACCCTGGACCGCCTATGCCGTCCAGGCGTTCGTTGCGTTCGGCTCGACCCTGCCCTTCTTCGCAGGGTTCGCCATGCCGGACGTCTTCGCCGGCTACGCCGCCGTCGCAACGACGCTGGTCATGGTGTTCTGGGACAGGCTGCACCTGGCCGAGCGCATCGCGCTGTTTGTGCTGCTCGTCTTCTCGATGGTGGTGCACGAGTCGCATCTGTTGAACACGATCGGCATCCTGGCGGTCGCGATCCTGGGTTGCCTCATCCTGCGCGCGCCCCGGCCGCGCGCGTCCGCGGCCGCCTTCACGATCATCGGAGCCGTGCTTGCCGCAATCGCCGTCAACGCCGGCTATGCGGCCTATGTGCAGGCCAAGACCGGCGACGAGCTGCGCCGGCCGCCGTTCCTGGCCATGCGCGTGATCGCTGATGGGCCTGGCCGCGAGTACCTGCGCGCCGCGTGCGGCAAGAACGGCGTCGACTGGACGCTCTGCCAGTTCAAGAGCCGCCCGAACGTTGATTCCCAGGACATGCTTTGGTCCGACGACCGCTCGAAAGGCATCTTCAACGTCACGACGTTCGAGAACCGCCTGAAGATGGAGCAGGAAGAGAGCGGCTTCGTGCTGCAGGCGGTCGCCTATGACCCCCTCGGACAGGCCTGGGCCTCGCTGAAGAACTGGGGCGACCAGTTCCTGATGGTCTACGTCGACGACCCCTTGCGCAATCCGCACTACTACCTGACCAATTCATACTGGAGCACGACCAATCTCCCGTGGCTGATCAACCACGTCGCCGACTGCGGGCGCGACCACTGGGGTTGCGGCGCCCGGCTGACGATGGAGGGCTCGGTCTGGCTGCACAGCATCCTCTTCGTCGCCGGCGCCCTGATGATCGCCTGGCGGCTGTCGGAGAAGGACATGCGCGACGCTTTCGGCAGCCTCTCCATGCGGTTCGACGATGAGCAGGGGCGTCTGGTGATGATGCTCGCGCTTCTGGTCGCGACCGTGGTGATCAACGCCTTCGTTTGCGGCGCGCTTTCGGGGCCGTTCGCCCGCTACCAGGCACGGATCGCCTGGCTCGCCGATCTGGGCGGCGCCCTCGGCCTGGTCTCTCTCGTCCCGGCCGAGGCGACCGCGCCGGCCATCGCCAGCCGACTGAGGACGCACCCGCTGGCCGTGGCGTTCGAGAAGCGGTTCGATCCGGCCTTCATCCGCTTCGGCCTGGTCGGCACAGCCGGTTTCCTGGTGCACGCGACGGTGCTGCACGCGATGGTCAATCTCGTCGGCCTCAACGTCTATCTGGGCTGGCTCTGCGGCTTCGCGGTCGCCGTCACCACCACGCTCTCGCTCAATCGCGCGTTCACCTTCCGCCAACCCAGCCACCATGGACCATGGCGACAGGCGGCGATCTATCTGATGGTGCAGGGAGCCGGGGCGGCGGCCAACTTCGGCGCCTATGCGGCAACACTGGCGCTCGTGCCGGCGCTGCGCCAGGCGCTGATCGTGCCGCTGGCCGTGGGCTCGATCGCCGGGCTCAGCCTGACCTTCCTCGGATCGAAGCACATCGCCTTTCGGCCGGCGAAGGTCGTCGAGGCGTCGTCGTCCTAGCGCGCCCGTCAGGCCGGGCGGGTCACCGCGAAGTCGGCCAGGTCTTCGAGCGCGGTCCGCCAGTCGCTGGTCGGGAAGATCGCCAACGCCGACTTGGCCGCCCAGGCATAGTCGGCGGCGAGATCCAGCGTCGCCTCCAGCGCGCCGGCGCCGATGATCAATTCGCGGGCGCGGCGGAAGTCGGCTTCTGTCTGCTCGCGGCGGCCGATCGCCCGCTCCCAGAACGCAGCCTCCCGCGGGCCCGAGCGGGCGATGGCGAGCAAGAGCGGCAGGGTCGCCTTGCCTTCCCGGAAGTCGTCGCCGGCGTTCTTGCCGAGGGTCTCGGCCGCGCCGGAGTAGTCGAGCGCGTCGTCGGCAAGTTGGAAGGCCATGCCGAAGCTCACGCCATAGTCGCGGAGCGCCCAGATCTGGGCGTCGGCAACGCCAGCGGACACCGCGCCGGCCTCGGCCGACGCGGCGAACAGCTCGGCGCTCTTCGCCCGGATGATCTCGAGGTAGGTCGCCTGGTCGAGGTTCAGGTCGTGAGCGCGGGTCAGCTGCAGCACCTCGCCCTCGGCGATCACGCCCGAGGCGGTGGCCAGGATGCCGAGCGCGCGGAGCGAGCCCGCCTCGACCATCAATTCGAAAGCACGGGCGAGCAGGAAGTCGCCGACGAGGATGCTCGGGGCTCCGCCCCAGATCAGGTGGGCGGCGACCTTCCCGCGCCGAAGGTCGGAGCCGTCGACGACGTCGTCATGCAGGAGCGTCGCGGTATGGATGAACTCGACGGCCGTCGCCAGCTTCAGGAACGACTCGTCCGAGGTTCCGGCAAGGCGCGCGGCGGCGACCGTGAGCAGCGGCCGTAGCCGCTTGCCGCCGGCCGAGATGATGTGTTCGCCCAGCGCCGGGATGACGGGCACATCGCTCGTGAGCCGTTCGCCGATCAGCGCGTCGACCTTCGCCATGTCCGGCTTGGCCAGCTTGATCAGCAGATCGACGGAGGCCCTGGAGGGTGCGTCGGCCGCCTTGGCTGCGTCCAAAACCTGGCTCCTTGCGGCAGCGACGCCAATTGCGGGCGACACCGGCGTCGGCATAGGTCACGGTCAAGGCGAGCACAAGCGGCAGCGAGCCTTTCATGAGCCATTCGGACGCTGCAGACAGCGTAAGCGAGGACAGGCTGCTCAACGGGCGCCTGATGCTGCGGCAGCCGGCGAAGGGCTACCGCGCCGGCATCGATGCCGCGCTGCTGGCCGCCGCCTGTGACGCGACCGCCGGCCAGCGCGTCCTGGAGCTGGGTTGCGGCGCCGGCGCCGTGATGCTGGCGGCCGCCGTCCGCCGATCGGGCGCGACATTCGTCGGCCTGGAGCGGGATGCCGAAACGCTGGCCCTGGCCCGGGCCAACATCGCCCTAAACGGGCTCGGCGAACGGGTAAGCGCGCTATCGCACGACGTGGCGGCTGGGTTGCGCGGCGCGGGCCTCGCCGCCTTCGACGCAGCCTTGGCCAATCCGCCCTTCTTTGACGACCCTGGCAAGCTGCGCGCGCCCCATCCGGCGCGGCAGGCGGCCTATCTGACGGCGGAAGGGCTGGGCGTCTGGATCGACGTCATGCTGGGCGCCGTCCACGCCGGCGGGACGCTGACGCTGATCCACCGCGCCGACCGCCTGGGCGACATCCTCGGTCTCGTCGCGCCAAGGGCCGGCTCGGTGCGGGTTCGGGCCGTGCAGCCGTTCGCCGACCGGCCGGCCAAGCGGGTCGTCGTCCGCGCCGTCAGAGGCGGCCGCGCGCCGCTCGCGCTCCTGCCGGCGCTGGTATTGCACGACCACACGGACGCGAAATACACGCCGCAGGCCGAGGCGATCCTGCGCGGCGAGGCCGAGCTTGACTGGGGTTAGTTCCTCGCCTTGTCCACGAGCGCGTTCTTGCTGATCCACGGCATCATCGCCCGGAGCCGCTCACCGACCTCCTCGATCGGATGCTCGGCGTTGCGCCGACGGGTGGCCTTGAAGCTGGGTTGGCCGGCGGCGCATTCCAGCATCCAGTCGCGCACGAAGCGGCCGGACTGGATGTCGGCGAGGATGCGCTTCATTTCGGCCTTGGTCTCCGGCGTTACGACGCGCGGGCCCGAGACGTACTCGCCGTATTCGGCCGTGTTGGAGACCGAGTAGTTCATGTTGGCGATGCCGCCCTCGTAGATGAGGTCGACGATCAGCTTCACCTCGTGCAGGCACTCGAAGTAGGCCATCTCCGGCGCGTAGCCGGCCTCGACCAGCGTCTCGAAGCCGGCGCGGATCAGCTCGACCAGCCCGCCGCAGAGCACGCTCTGTTCGCCGAACAGGTCGGTCTCGCACTCCTCGCGGAAGTTGGTCTCGATGATGCCAGAGCGGCCGCCGCCGATCGCCGAGGCGTAGGCGAGACCGAGATCGAGCGCCCCGCCGCTGGCGTCCTGGTGGACGGCGATCAGGCAGGGCACGCCGCCGCCCTTGAGGAACTCGCCGCGCACGGTGTGCCCCGGCCCCTTGGGCGCCACCATCAGCACGTCGACGGTGGGCTTGGGCTCGATCAGGCGGAAGTGGACGTTCAGGCCGTGGGCGAACATCAGCGCCGCGCCGTCGCGAACGTTGGGGCCGATATCGGTGCGGTAGAGCTCCGCCTGCACCTCGTCCGGCGCCAGCATCATCAGCATGTCGGCCCATGCGGCGGCCTCGGCCGTCGACTTCACCTCGAACCCTTCCGATTGCGCCTTCTTTGCCGACGAGGAGCCGGGCCGGAGCGCGACGGCCACCGACTTTACGCCCGAGTCTCGCAGGTTCAGGGCGTGCGCATGACCCTGGCTGCCGTAGCCCACGACGGCGATCTTCTTGTCGAGGATGCGAGCGATGTCGGCGTCGCGATCATAGTAGACGCGCATGGCTAAAGGTCTCCGGCGGGCGCGGCTTGAACGCGGGCGGCGATGCCGCCGCCGCGCGCGGGCGCTTTCGACCGTCTTTTCAGCGCGACGTCAAGCCGCCGGGCACGGCCGCGCGCTGGCGCCGGACGGGGCCGGCGACCGCTAGTAGTAGAAGATGCCCGGGACGACCTCGGCGACGAAGCCGGTGTCGATGTTGACCAGCATGGCGTCAGGACCGTTGCGGACCCACTCATAGCCGTACGGCGGCACTGGCAGGTCGTAGTCCCAATAGTCGTTGATCCACCAGTCGGGTGCGAACCATCCATAGGGCAGGATCTGACCATAGAACCAAGTGTGGTAGTACCAACCGGGAGGTCCGCGCCAGAAGCCCTCGCGCCAATGGAACCGCTCGCCGGAATGGAAGACGCGCGGGAACCACTCGGGATTGTAACGCGGGCGCTCGCCGCCGGGTTGGAACCCCGGCGCGCCGAATGCGGGATGGAAGTTCCCGCTTTGCGGACCGCCCTGGTAGTGGTGCTCGTAGACCTGCGGATTGTTGTTCGACGGGCCGCCTTGGTAGTGGTGTTCGTAGACCTGCGGCTCATTGGTGTTCGGAGCGCCTTGGTAGTGGTGCTCGTAGACCTGAGGTTCATTGTTGTTCGGAGCGCCCTGGTAGTGGCGCTCAAAGATCTGCTGGCTGTTGTTGTGCTGGACGCTCTGGGGTCCTTGGAAGCTGTGGACCTGTGGGTTGCCGTGCGGCTGGCCGCCGCTGTTGTGGCTGCCGCTGTTGTGACTGCCGCTGTTGTGGCTGCCACGATCGTGATCGGAGTCGGCGAGCGCCGCCGTTCCGCTAAAGAGGCAGACAGCCAGCGCGGCTGTTGCAATCCGTTTCATGGTTCTCCTCCACGAGGGCGCACACGCCGACGCTTGGCGCGAGCATCGCGTTCGCCGAGTGAACGGCCCTTGAACGGCGCGCCTCGGCCCGGTTCACCTTGGCTTGGCCGCGGGTCGGCGCAAAGCTAGGGGAATCCCTTATGGGGCATCGTCCACTCAGCTATCCTAGATCGATGGCTCCAATGGGTCTCGGAGGATGATCGCATGCCGGCGGTCCCGGCCGACATCGTCGGGTTCTGGTCGAACGCCGGCCCGAAGAAGTGGTTCGCGAAGTCAGACGCGTTTGATGCGGCGCTGAGGCTGCGGTTCGAGCCGGTGCATTACGCCGCCGCCCGCGGCGAATATGCCGCCTGGGCCGGGACCTCTGAGGGCGCGCTCGCACTCGTGCTTTTGTTCGATCAGATTCCGCGCAACCTCTACCGCGGCTCGGCCCACGCGTTCGCCACAGATCCGTTGGCGCGCCAGATTGCTCGACGGATGCTTGACGATGGCCACGACCGCGCCGTCGAGCGAGCCCTGCGCAGCTTCTGCTACATGCCCTTCATGCACTCGGAGGACATGGCCGACCAGGACGTGTCGGTGCGGCTGTTCGAGGTCCACGACGCGGACAACCCCGATCTGGCTAACCTGAAATACGCCGAGGCCCATCGCGACATCATCCGCCGCTTCGGCCGCTTCCCGCACCGCAACCCCGCGCTCGGCCGCGTCACGACGCCGGAAGAGCAGACATTCCTCGACGAGGGCGGCTTCGCCGGGTAGCGGGCGAGGCTTGCCGCGCAAATGTGTGGAAGGCGGCGCGCAAGCGGTGGGCGCCGACGCGATTCGACCGCAAGATGACCCGCCAATGAACGCCCTGACCGCCATCGCCATCCACCCCGAACGGCAGTACCTCGACTTGCTGGCCGACATCCTGGCCAACGGGGTCAGGCGGGACGACCGCACCGGCACGGGCACGCTCGCGGTCTTCGGCCGCCAGATGCGCTTCGACCTGCGGCAGGGGTTTCCGCTGCTCACGACCAAGAGGCTGCACTTCAAGTCGATTGCGCTCGAGCTGCTCTGGTTCCTTAGCGGCGACACCAATGTGCGCTGGCTGCAGGAGCGGGGCGTCAGCATCTGGGACGAGTGGGCCGACCCCGAGGGCGAGCTCGGTCCGGTCTACGGCAAGCAGTGGCGCTCATGGACCGCGCCGGACGGCCGCGTGATCGACCAGATCGGCGAGGTCGTGCGCTCGATCCGCGAGACGCCGTCCAGCCGCAGGCACATCGTGACCGCCTGGAACCCGGCCGAGCTGGAGCAGATGGCGCTCGCCCCGTGCCACTGCCTGTTCCAGTTCTTCGTCGCGGAGGGTCGCCTTTCCTGCCAGCTCTACCAGCGCTCGGCCGACACCTTTCTCGGCGTGCCGTTCAACATCGCGAGCTACGCGCTGCTCACCATGATGATGGCCAAGACGGCCGGGCTTGAGCCCGGGGAGTTCGTTCACACGCTGGGCGACACCCACCTTTATCTGAACCATATCGAGCAGGCGAAGCGGCAGCTGGCCCGCGAGCCCCTGCCCTTCGCGCGGCTCTCCCTCGCCGACAAGGACGACATCTTCGCCTTCGCCTACGAAGACTTCCGCCTCGAGGGCTATACGGCCCACCCGCCCATCAAGGCGCCGATCGCGGTCTAGTCTCGTCAGAGCGGGGCGGCGTCCAGTTCGGTCATCGGCATTCGGGCGAGGCGCTGTTTGACCGCAGCAATGTCGCCTTGCAGCTCGAGCGAGAGTCCGCCTTGAACCAAGCCCATCTTCGGCGTGATCTTGAGCGCCAGCACGCCGCCCGCCGCAGCGTCAATGGCGACGGCGCCTGGCGTGCTCTGCGGGCCAGCGAACCCCCCGAAGTAAGCGGTAACCGTGTGGACGCCTGGCGCGACGACGAGGCGGATGAACCGCGGGCTCTTGATCTGCGCGACAGCGGTTCCGTCGAGCTCAATGTTCATGCCGAGCAGCTTGCCGACGTAGCCCCGGCGATAGACGAACACGACGGCCTTGCCGGGTGGCGGCGGCTCGCTGAGGGCTGCTCTCTTCTCCGCGTCGCTGGCGCTGACCACGCGACGGTTGCCGGAGAGATTGCCGAAGACGAAGGCGGCGGCCCCGCCGCCAAGTCCGCCCACGACGACCGCCTCGAACAGGTTGGGCTCGCCGTCCAGGCCCGTGAGGAAGGCGATTGCAAAGCCGACCACCAAGGCGGTGACGAAGGCGACCAGCAGGATTTGGACGGTCTTGGACACGGGTTTTCCGGCGCTCCCTTCAACGTCTCTGCGAACCAATGCTAAGGGCTTCGCATGACAGTCGAGCTGGCGCTAGGCCCGGTCGCGCGGGCGCGAAACGGCGTGATCGGCCGGGACGGACAGCTGCCTTGGCGGCTCTCCACGGACATGGCGCACTTCACGGCGCTGACCATGGGCAAACCGGTGATCATGGGCCGCAAGACCTGGGACAGTCTGCGCCGCAAACCCCTCCCCGGGCGCACGAATATCGTGCTCTCGCGCGACGGATCGTTCGAGCCCAAGGGCGCGATCCGCTGCGAGAGCTTTTCCGAGGCAGTGCAGATCGCCCGTGAACAGGCGGCGGACGACGGCGCGAGCGAGGTGTGCGTGATTGGCGGTGTCGACATCTTCGCGCTGGCGCTGCCCAAGGCCAGGCGCATCTACCTCACTGAGGTCGAGGCGGACGTCGAAGGCGACGTGAGTTTCCCGCCGTTCGACGAACGCGAATGGCGCGAGATCGCCCGCGAGGCTCACCCTGCCGGCGAGCGCGACGAGCATCCTTTCGTGTTCCGCACGCTCGAGCGCCGCTAGACGCTCGGTTCCTCAGTCTGCTTAAAGTCCGACGAATGCCGCTGAGGCCTTGCGGCGACAAGGGAGCGCAAGCCGATGGACCTGGATCTCAAACTCGTCGCCGAGGACCTCGAGTTCCCGGAGGGGCCGATCGCGATGCACGACGGCTCGGTGATCCTGACCGAGATGTTCGCCGGCGCGCTGACCCGCATCTCCCCCGACGGCAAGAAGGAGCGCATCGCCGACTGCGGCGGCATGACCAACGGCGCCGCAATCGGTCCGGATGGCGCCATCTGGGTCGCCAATAACGGCGGCGCGTTCGCGGCGACGAAGCAGAACGGCCTGCTGATCCCCGGCCAGACGCCGCCGACGCATACGGGCGGCATGATCCAGCGCGTGGACATCAACTCGGGCAAGGTCGAGACCGTCTACGACGCTTGCGACGGCCGGCGTCTGCTCGCGCCCAACGACCTCGTGTTCGACAGGTCCGGCGGGTTCTGGTTCACCGACCACGGCTGCGCGACGCCGGAAGGCCGCAAGTTCGGAGCCCTCTGCTACGCCAAGCCGGACGGATCGAAGATCGTGCGCGCACGCGACCACATCATCTCGCCGAATGGTGTCGGCCTGTCGCCGGACGAGACGGTCGTCTACGCCGCCGACACCAATCTTGGCCGGCTCTGGGCGTTCGACATCGCCGGCGAAGGCGAGCTGGCGCAAACGGGCTTCGCGCCCGGCCGCGTGGTCTGCAACCTGCAGGGCTATCAGCTGCTGGACAGCCTGGCGGTCGAGGCGGGGGGAAAGGTCTGCGTCGCGACGATCATCAACGGGGGCATCACGGCCTTCGACCCCGACGGCTCGGTGGAGCACTATGCGGTGCCGGACCTGATCACGACCAACATCTGCTTCGGCGGCGCCGACATGCGCGACGCCTGGATCACCGCCGCTTCCACCGGAAAGCTCTACAAGACGCGCTGGCCACGGCCGGGGCTGAGGCTGAACTTCAACGCCTAGGCGCCGCGGCGGCCGCGTTGACCGCCAACAATCGGACCTGGCCGCATCGCCGCGGCAACTCGCCATAGACGGGCAGCCAAGACTGGGCCAGACTCAACCTTCGGTTCAGCTGATCTGGTCAAGGAGGCGGTGTTGGCGATGAGGTTGGCTGCTCTCGCCCTAACGGCGACCATCGTTGGCGGCGCCCCGGTCTCCGCCGGTGCGGACGACCCGAACTTCGCCGCGTTCCATCGCATCTGCATCGCCACGCGCGGCGAGCGCGACGCCGCGCTGGGGGCGGCGGAGGCCGAGGGGTTCGTGCGGCCGCCCAAGGCGTTCTTCGACCGGGCCGATCGTCCACCGGTCGCGCTGGAGGACCTCGAGGTGCGGATGAAGCTGGTGCAGGACGGTCTACAGTTCGTCTTCGTCGGCGGCATGACGGCGCCGTTCCAGGACCACTACCGCGCCATTGTCTGCGTCATGGGGATCAACCCGCTCAGCCCGGCCAGCGAACAGGCCGCCAGCGCCTGGGGCGGAGTCGCGCCTGTGGAGGGGGATCCCGACCACCAGATGCAGTTGTTTGTCGGCAAAGACGGCGCGCACAAGACCACCGACCCGGATCACATGGACCTGGCGGCGCGGAGCGGCGAGCTTCAGATGTTGGGCGCTGGCCGTTCGGGCGACCTCAGTCTGATGATGTACGGCTTCCTGCGGCCCGTCAGCGGGCCGCAGGCTAGTTCAGGGTCGCCATCGCAGAGCGATCGAAGGCCATGAGCTCGTCGCTGCGGCCCTCGCGGATCTTCACGGCCCATTGCGGGTCCTGCAGCAACGCGCGGCCCACCGCGACCAGGTCGAAGTCGCCGCGCTCGAGCCGGCGGAGAAGCTCGTCGAGCGACGCTGGCTTGGAGACCTCGCCGCTGTAACCGGCGATGAAGTCGCCGGTGAGCCCGACAGAGCCCACCGTGATCGAAACCGCGCCGGTCAGCTTCTTGGCCCAGCCGGCGAAATTGAGGTCGGAGCCTTCGAACTCCGGCTCCCAGAAGCGGCGTTGCGAGCAGTGGATGGCGTCGGCGCCGGCCTCGACCAGCGGCGTGAGCCAGGCCTCCATCGCCTTTGGCGTGTCGGCCAGCTTGACGTTGAAGTCCTGCTGCTTCCATTGCGAAACGCGGAGCATGATCGGGAAGTCGGGGCCGACAGCCGCCCGGGTGGCTTTCAGGATCTCAGCAGCGAAGCGCGCCCGCTGGGGCAGCTCGGGCCCGCCGAACAGGTCGTCGCGGACATTGGTGCCTGCCCAGAAGAACTGGTCGATCAGGTAGCCGTGCGCGCCGTGCAGCTCGACGGCGTCGAAGCCGAGCCGCCGGGAGTCGGCGGCCGCACGCGCGAAGGCGTCGATCGCGTCGGCGATATCGGCGTCGCTCATCCCTTCGCCAAACCTGTGCCCCGGCCTTGAGATGCCCGAGGGGCTGTCATACGGGCCTGGCGGCGCCCAATCCTCGCGGTGACTGCGGATCGCGCCGACGTGCCAAAGTTGCGGCGCCATCAGCCCGCCCGCGGCGTGCACCTGGTCGATTACGTCCTTCCAGGCGTCCAGCGACTCTTCGCCGTGGAAGGCGGGAACGTTGGGGTCGTTGCGCGCGGCCGGCCGTTCGGGGCCTGTCCCCTCCGAGATGATCAGCCCGACCTGGCCCTCGGCGCGACGGCGGTAGTAGGCGGCGACCTCGGGCGTGGCGACCCCGGCCGGCGACTGCGAGCGCGTCATCGGCGCCATCACGACACGGTTTGGGAGTCTCAAGCCCTTGAAATCGAAGGGCTGGAACAGAGCGTCCGCCGTCATGCCTTAGACGCCGTCGAGGTATTCGATGTCCGGGCGCCCAGCGAGACACGGGCCGAGCTTCGGGCCGGCGGCGCGGAAGTAGTCCGTCTGGCCGTGATGATCGAGCGCGGCCTGGTCGGCGTAGAGCTCGAGGACCTTGTAGGTGTTGGGGTCGGCGCGGCTCTTGGTCAGCGCGTAGGCCAGGCAGCCCTTCTCGTTCGCGCGCACCTGGGCGCCGAGGTCTTTGAATACGCCCTCGAATTCCGCGTTCTTCCCGTCTTGGACCTTCAAAGTCGCGACGATGCCGATCATGCCCACTTCCTCCAAAGCCTGAATTCAAACGGACGTTAGACGGCCGCGCGGCGCGCCCGCAAGGCGGACGTCGCGTCAGCCCTCAGCCCGCCTGCCCTCAGGCCCCCTTGAACGCCGGCTCGCGCCTCTCGAGGATGGCGTCGACGCCCTCCATGTGGTCCTCGGTCAGGTGCGCGAGCGCCTGCGCGGCGGCCGACATCTCCATCAGCGTGTCGTAGGAGGCGGTCTGGCCCTGGCGGAGCAGGGTTTTGGCCAGCCGGAGCGCATGCGGCGGCTGCACCGCGATGCGGTTCGCGAGCGCGATCGCTTCGTCGACCAACTGGTCGGCGGGAACGACGCGAGTGACCAGGCCCCAGGCTTGGGCGGTAGCGGCGTCGATGACGTCGCCGGTGAACAGGAGCTCGGCCGCGCGGCTCATCCCGATCGTGCGCGGCAAGAGCCACGCCCCGCCGTCGCCCGGAATCAGGCCGAGCTTCAGGAAGGTGACGCCGAAGCGCGCATTCTCCGCGCAGATGCGGATGTCCGCCATGCAAGCGACGTCGCAACCCAGGCCAATCGCTGCCCCGTTCACCGCCGCGATCGAGGGGACCTCGAGCCCGTAGATGGAGCGGACGATCCGATGGATGTTGCGGCGATAGCCGTCGCGGATGGCGACGCCCGAGCCGGCGAACGCCCCTTCCCTCGCTTTCATCGCCTTGACGTCGCCACCGGCTGAGAAGGCGCGGCCGGCGCCGGTCAGCACCACGCAGCGGATGTCCTGGTCGGCGTTCACCTGCTCGCAGACCGCCGCCACCGCATCCCCGTCACCGGGCGCGCCGAGGGCGTTCAGGCTCTCGGGCCGGTTGAGGGTGAGCAAGCCGACATGGCCGCGCTTTTCCAAGACAAGAAGGCTCATTGCGTCTGGCTCCGCCGTTCGTTTCGGTTTGTCGAACAAGCGCATACGCGAGCGCGCCACAAGCCAAAAGAAAGGCCCCCCGGATCGCCGGAGGGCCTTCTCGTTCAGCCAGGCCGTGGAGCCTACTTCTTCTTTGGTTGCGCCGGAGCTTGCGGCCGCGGCGGCTCGTAGCCGCGGCGATGCGGCGCGAGGACACCGGAGAAGGCGAAGGACAGGATGGCCGTATTGAGGCTCAGTTGGTTCATGGTCCGTCTCCCTTTGCCAGCGTTGAAGCCAGAAAGAGACACGTCGCGGCTCCCGTAGGGTGCAGGCCTCGTAAAGTCGTCAGCGCGTCGGGTGTGAATATGACACTCTTGTGACAAAACACAAGAAAAAAGTCAGGGTTCGGACCATTTTGTCGCACCAGCGGTCTGGCAAGGCCTTGAAATGCAGGGAAAATTAAGAAATCAGCAACTTTTCGATGGGGCGTTCGCGCACGATAGTTGCGTAGCGTTCTAAGCTAAGCCGTTGTTTGAATTAACGAAAGGTGACGCGCTACGCAGCGGAGTCGAAGGCCAACGCTTCGTACCGGCGCAGATGGTGATCGGTCGAGCCGAACAGGCCCTCCAGCACCGTCGCCCGCTTGAAATAGTGGCCGATCGCCATCTCGTCGGTCATGCCCATGCCGCCGTGCAGCTGGATGGCGTTCTGGCCGACGAATCGCAGCGCCTTGCCGACGTAAGCCTTGGCGGCCGAGACCGCCGTCGCCCGGTCACGGTCGGGCTCGGCCAGCTTCAGCGTGGCCATGTAGGTGATCGAGGTCGCCTGTTCGACGGCGATGAACATGTCGACCATGCGGTGCTGCAGCACCTGGAAGGCCCCAATCGGCTGGCCGAACTGCTTGCGCTGCTTGGTGTAATCCAGCGTGTTCTCATGCAACTTGGCGAGCACGCCCATGCCTTCGGCGAGGGAGGCCGCCGTCGCCTCGTCGATCACGCGCTCGACCAGGGGAAGCGCGTTGTCCGTCTCTCCGATCAGCGCCTCGGCCGGCAGCGAGACGTTCTCGAAATAGACCTCCGAAGCGCGGCGGCCGTCGACGGTCGGATAGTCGCGTGTCGTGATGCCGGGCGTGGCCTTGTCGACCAGGAAGACCGAGACGCCGAGGACGTCACGTTGCCCGCCGGCCGTGCGTGCGGTGACGATCAGGCGGCCGGCCCAGGGCGCGCCGGTTACGACCGCCTTGTGTCCGTTCAGTACATAGCCTGCGCCCTGCTTGCGCGCTGTCGTTTTCAGGTCCGCCCAGTTGTAGCGCGCTTGCGGCTCGGCGTAGGCGAAGGCGATGACCGCCTCCCCGCCGACGATCTTGCCGATCAACTCGGCGGCGCCGGGATGCCCCGAATGCTTGAGGAAGCCGCCGCCGATGACCACGGTCTCGACGTAGGGCTCGATCACCAGCGCGCGGCCGAACGCCTCCATGACGATCATGGTCTCGATCGCCCCGCCGCCCAGCCCGCCCAGCGCCTCCGGAAACGGCGCGCCGAGGATGCCGAGGTCGCCGGCGAACGCCTTCCACTGCTCGGGGCGCCAGCCCGCTTCGGACCTGGCGACCGCGCGACGGGTGTCGAAGTCGTAACGGTCGGCCAGAAAGCTCGCGACCGTGTCGCGCAGCATCGACTGTTCTTCGCTGAAACTGAAATCCATGAGGTCCGCTACGTTGAAGGGCTCGTGGTGTTTGCGCCCAACAGACGGGCTATGCGGTCGGCGACGCTCGCGGCCTCGTAAAAGGCCTCTTCGTTCCCAGCCCGCACGACCTCGTACCCGCGGCCGCGCAGCCAAGCCTCGCGCTCGGCGTCGCGCGCCGCGACGGAAGGCAGGTCATGAATGCCACCGTCGACCTCGATGATCAGCCGCGCCCGATGGCAGATAAAGTCGACGATATAGGGACCAAGAGGCGATTGGCGGCGAAAGTGCGCGCCCCTTAGATCCAGCTCGCGCAGCGCCTTCCACAAGCGCTGCTCGGGCAGGGTCAGCGCCTTGCGAAAGCGCTTCGCGGTCGCCTCCGCGCGCTGCGACGTATGGATCGCGCCGCGAGTCCGGCGGCGCGACGCGACTTCGATCTCGGTCCGCTCATTGAACGTGGAGAGGTCATGCGCAACCCCCGACACCCGAGCTCCTGCAAACTCCTGGTCCTCACTCACAGCCCAAGCACCATCTTGGCGATGATGTTGCGTTGGATCTCGTTGGAGCCGCCGTAGATCGAGGTCTTGCGGCCGTTGAAGTAGATCGGCGCGATCTCGTGGGCGTAGTCGGGGCCGATCGGATAGCGGTTGTCGCCGACGGGATAACCGCGGAGGTAGGGCGCGCCGTAATGGCCAACCGCCTCGAGCGCGAGCTCGTTGATCCGCTGTTGGATCTCGGTGCCCTTGATCTTCAGGAGCGACGACTCCGGACCGGGCCCCTTGCCCGAGCTCTCCGCCGCGACCGTGCGCAGCTCGGTGTATTCGAGCGCCAATAGGTCGATCTCCAGCTCGGCGACCTTGCGCTTGAACAGGGGGTCCTTCAGCAGCGGGTGAGCGTCGTCGCCAGCCTCGGTCGAGGCGATGGAGCGCAGGTGCTGGATGGCGCGCCTGGAGCGGGCGACCGCGGCGATGCCCGAGCGCTCGTTGGCGAGCAGGAACTTGGCGACCGTCCAGCCTTGATTTTCCTCAAAAACCCGCTGCTCGACCGGCACGCGCACGTTGTCGAGGAAGACGTCGTTCACCTCGTGCTCGCCGCCGAGCGTGATGATCGGCCGGACCGTGACGCCGGGCGACTTCATGTCGACGAGAAGGAAGCTGATGCCCGCCTGCGGCTTGGCCTCAGTGTCCGTGCGGACGAGAAAAAAGCCCCAGTCGGCGAACTGGGCGTAGGTGGTCCAGGTCTTCTGGCCGTTGACGATGTAGCGGTCGCCGTCCAGGACCGCCCGCGTGCGCAGGGAGGCCAGGTCCGAGCCAGCGCCGGGCTCTGAATAGCCCTGGCACCACCAGATTTCACCGCTCAGCGTGGGCGGAAGGAAGCGCGCCTTCTGCTCGGCCGATCCGAAGGTGTAGATCACCGGTCCGACCATATTGATGCCGAAGGGCATGATCATGATGGTGTCGGCGCGCGCCAGCTCCTCGGAGAAGATGTACTTCTGCGTCGGCGTCCAATCCGTGCCGCCGAACGCCTTGGGCCAGTTCGGCGCGATCCACCCTTTGTCGGCCAGGGTCCGATGCCAGGCGAGATAGTCTTCCTTCGTCAGCGCGTCTTCGCTGAGTTGTCGGTCTCTCAGGCGGGCGGGATAGTTTTCGTCAACGAACGCCCGAACCTCGTCGCGAAACGCGAGGTCTTCGGGTGAGAAGTCGAGGTCCATGCCCACTCTCCAGATCCGGCGGCGAATGATAGGGCCTCGGCGCGGGTTCGCAATCGGCTTCACCTCGGATCGGATGCCTGCATGCCGCGCATCCTGACCTACAACGTGCACCGCTGCATCGGCGGCGATCGCCGCCTGGACGTCGGCCGCGTCGTCGGCGTGATCGCGGCGCTGGAGCCGGAGATCGTCGCCCTGCAGGAGCTCGACGTCGGTCGCGCGCGGACGGGTGGGGTCGACCAGGCGCACGAAATCGCCCGGCGACTCGACATGGCCTGCCACTTCAACGCCGCGCTGCGGGTCGAGGAGGAACAATACGGCGACGCTATCCTGACCTCCTACCCCGAGCGATTGGTCAAGGCGGGGCCGCTGCCGGCGCTCGACCACGGCCTGGCGCTCGAGCCGCGCGGCGCCCTCTGGGTCGCGATCGACGTGGATGGGACCGAGCTTCAGGTCCTGAACGCGCACCTGGGCCTCGTGCCCCGCGAACAGCGCCGGCAGGCGGCGGCTCTGGCCGGGCCGGAGTGGCTGGGCCACGCCGACCGCGCCTCGCCGGCCATCCTGCTCGGCGACTTCAACGCCACGGCCGGCTCCATCGTCTATCGGACGCTGTCGGCGAAGCTTTTCGACGCGCGGCGGCGGGCAGAGCACCGAAGGCCCAACGCCACCTTCCCGTCCGTCTTCCCGTTGCTGCGCATCGACCACATGTTCGTCACCGGCGACGTGCGCGTGCGCGCAATCCACGCGCCCGACGAGCCAGCGACGCGTCTGGCCTCGGACCACCTGCCGCTGGTGATGGACTTCGCGCTCTAGCTAGACGTCGCCGTCCTGCGCCCCAGCTGCGATCGCCCGCACCTCGGCCGTGAGCAGCACCCTTCGCCGCCACGGCCGCCAGGCATCGCCAGCCCCAAGCGGGTCGCCGAGGTGGTAACCCGCGATCAGCCTGCCCAGCGGACCCATGCGCGGCGGCTCTATCTGCTTGAGGCGCCGCCCGCGATCGAGCGCTTCGATGCCCGCGATCAGCCCGCCATGGCGCGCGATCGCGCGGGCGACGTCCCGCGCCGATCGGTTCAGATAATGCCCGACCAAGCGGTCGCGCAGTCGCTCGATCGCAGCGGCGGCGGGCGTGGCCTCAGCCTCGATCGCAAGCTCGCACTCGGTGTCGAGGCCGAGCGAGCGGTTGTTCAGGTTAGCGGAGCCGATGCGGAGCAGACGGTCGTCCGTGATGCAGAGCTTGGCGTGCACGATGATCGGCTGGCCGTGCGCAGTCTCGGGGCAGAAGGCGCGGAACCGGCCAAAAACGTCTGCAGCACGCAGCCTGCGGAGCGCCACGCCGCGCGCCTGGTCCATGCTCAGCCGGTCGAACCAGCTCGGGCTGGCCTCGGTCGACACCAGCACGATCTCCGGACCTTCCGGCTCGGCCAGCCGCTTTGCCAACGCCTCGGCCATCGTCGGCGAGGTGAAGTACTGGTTCTCCAGGTAGATCGTGCGCCTGGCGGTGGCGATCGCCGCAAGGGTGAGGCGCTTCCACTCCTGGACTGCGGGTCGTCCGCGCCAGGCCGGCTCGGTCCGCGCGATCGCGACAGGCGTATCGGCGATGTCGGGGCGGACGCCGGCCGGCCAGGGGTCGCTGTCGCTGGGCTCAGGCGCCGGGGCCGCTTCGCTGCTCGCGCGCCGCCAGCGCTCGCGCGCCAGCTCGCCAAGCGCTCTGGCGGCCTCGCCGTCGACCAGCATCGCCACCTCGTGGCGTGGGGGGTGGGTCGAATAGGTCGGGTCGATGCGGCGTGCGTCGCGGTCGGGGTGCGCCGGGGTGTCCCAGCGGTCGACTCCGAAATCGGCGCCGCCGCAGAAGGCGATCTTGTCGTCGATCACCAGCACCTTCTGATGGTGGCAGCCGGCGAGCGGGGTTGCGTCATCGAGGCGGAATTTGACGGTCGAGTTCGGCGAACCAGGCCCGAGCGCGGTGGGGGAAGAAGTCCTGCGAGGCCTCGATCGGCAGCGCCGACTTCCAGATCAGGATGCGGATGTCGATGTCCGGCCGCGCCGCGGCCAGGTCCAAGAGGACATGGCCGATCTCGTCGGGCTCATCGCCGCGCTCGAAGCCATCCGGCAACAAGCGCGTGCGCGGATCGAACCCCCAGCCAAGCAGGAGCACTGACCGCTGGGCGGCCTTCAGCGCCGCCAGCACGGCGGCGAAATAGTCCTGGCCGTCGACCAGGAAGGCTGTCCGGCCGGCGTGCTCGACCCGCCAGCAGTTGATGCCAGGCTTCAGAACGGCCGGCGACATGGATTGCTGAATTCCGTTGCTCTCTGCTGCGCACTGTAAAGCTGGCCCGCTCCGGCTTGTTCCAAATTGTTGGTCCGCGGGCCTTGCGGACGCCTGCGGCGCGCGCCAGATCGGGCCATGCCGACCGACGCGATCCCGCCGATCGAGACTCCTTGCATCCGCGTCTGCATGGTCGATGGGCGCAGCGGCCTTTGCCTCGGCTGCTACCGGACCCTGCCCGAGATCGCCCGCTGGAGCGCCTACACCGACGCTGAGCGCGCCACGATCATGGGCGGCCTCGCGGAGCGACGGAATCGCGTCGCTCCAGGTGTGCTGGATCGCTTCGGGCGCTGATTCACTGCTTGCAAAGGCTCTTGCCCCATAGTCCAGCGCAAGGGCCGAGAAACGGCCTCGAACAGAGCCTTTGAAGGCGGGGTGTCGAGATGTTGAGGCTGGCCGCGATCGCGGCGATCGGCGCGCTGAGCGCGGCTGCGAGCGCCCAGGTGGTGATCTCGCTGGCCCGGGACCATCCCGCCGCGGCCGAGAGCGCCGCCGCGCCCGAGTTTGCCAACGCGCAAGTGTCAGACGTCGCGCCGGCAAGCGGCCAGGACGCGGAGGTGCCGAAGGGCCCCGATGGCCACTACTGGGCCGAGGCTTCGGTGAGCGGCCATGAAGTGCGCTTCCTGGTCGACACCGGCGCGAGCGCGGTGGCGCTGACGCCCGAGGACGCCCAGCGCCTGGGCATCGACCCCAACTCCCTGAACTACGCCTACACCGTGACCACCGCGAGCGGCCACGCGCCCGCGGCGCACGTGCAGCTGGCCAGCGTCGCGGTCGCCGGCGCCGAGGTCGACAACGTCGACGCCTACGTGATCCAGAACGGGCTCGAGCACTCCCTGCTCGGCATGAGCTACCTCGGCCGCCTGAGCCGCTTCGAAGCCACCCAGAGCTCGCTGATCCTCAGGCCCTAAGCCGGCTCCAGCCGGCGCGCGGTCACGCCCTCGATAGCCGCGAGCGCGCGATCGATGACTTCCAGCCCAGCGCCCGGGGCGATCGACTTCGACCGTCAGCGTCCGCCGCCACGCCCGCGCGCCCGGCGGCGCCGTGGAAAAGGCCGAGCAGCGGGCGGATGAGGACATTCAGCCGCGTTCCGGACCTCAGTTCGCGCGCCATGTGCGGCCGATACCGCTCGACCGCCTCTAAGCCGTCGATGTCCGCCGCCGCCTGGTCGAACAGCCGCCGGTCGACTTGCGCCGAGCAGCCCGGGCTCGTGATAGGCGGCGCGGCCCAGCATCACCCCGTCGACGTGGGCCAGATGCGCCTCGGCCTCGTCCAGGTCGGCGATCCCGCCATTGATGACGATCGTCAGAGCCCCGGCCGCTCGGCCTTCAGCCGATAGACCAGCGGATAGTCGAGCGGCGGAATCTCGCGGTTCTCCTTCGGCGACAGGCCCTTGAGCCAGGCCTTGCGCGCATGGACGACGAAGGTCGAGACGCCTGCCGCGGCGCAGGCGTCGACCAGGCCGAACAGAGGCTCTCTTCCGGGTCCTGCTCGTCGACGCCGATCCGGCACTTGACCGTCGACCGGCGCGCGCACGGCGCCGCGCATCGCGGCCATGCAGTCGGCGACCAGCGCCGGCTCGCGCATCAGGCAGGCGCCGAAGCGGCCGTCTCTGCACCCGGTCGGACGGGCAGCCGACGTTCAGGTTGATCTCGTCGTAGCCGAAGTCCTCGCCGATCCGCGCCGCCTCGGCCAGCGCGGCGGGCTCGGCGCCGCCCAGCTGCAGCGCCACCGGATGCTCGGCCGGATCGAAGCCCAAGAGCCGCTCGCGGTCGCCATGGAGCACCGCGCCGGGCGGTCAGCATCTCGGTGTAGAGCCGCGCGCGCGCGCGTCAGCGCCCCGATGCAGCCGCCGGCAATGCCGGTCGGTCCAGTCCATCATCGGCGCGACGGCGAAGATTTTCTCTTGTCTTTTCAGCATATTATGAGATAATTCTGAAGAACGTACAGAGAACAAAATTACGCACGTGTGCACTTTTCGACGCTGAAGCCCGCTGGACTACCACAAACCCCTGCACACGGAGCCGCGCTTGGCGACCTTCAAACAGCTCTCCTCCGGCCACTGGCGGGCGCAAGATTCGGCGCAAGGGTCGCTACCTCAGTCAGACGTTCAAACGCAACAGCACGGCCCAGGAGTGGGCGCGCGCCATCGAGACCCGGATCGATCGTGGCGAGACGCCGACGCGTGCGGATCGCTGGGAAGCGCCGTCGCCGCAACCGAAGGTTCAGGTCAACACCTTCGGCCGCATGATCGACCTGCATGTCCAGGACATGTGCGAGGTGGGGCGGGCGCCCCGCCGGTCCAAGGACGCGACCCTGCAGGCGCTGAAGGCTAAACTGGGCGGCCTCAGGCTAGACGAGCTGACCCGCGAACGCTTCATTCAATTCGGTCGGGATCGCGCTCGCCGCGGCGCCGGGCCGGTCACGGTCAATATCGACTTCAGCTATATCAGGCTCGTCATCGCCCATGCCGCGGCCGTGCGCGGGGTTGCGATTTCACCCGAGCCGGTGGAGCTGGCGCGCATCGCGCTGAAGCGCCTCGGGATCATCGGCAAGTCGCGGGCCCGCGAGCGTCGTCCGGCCGCGAACGAGCTTGAACGGTTGATCGGATACCTCGACGCCAATCCGCGCCAGCTCATCCCCATGGGCCGGATCGTGCGTTTCGCGGTCGCCACCGCGATGCGTCAGGACGAGATCACCCGCATCCGATGGGCCGACATCGACGCCGAGGGCCGCACCGTCGTCGTGCGCGACCGCAAGGACCCGCGGGACAAGGCCGGCAACGATCAAAAGACGCCGCTGCTCGACGCCACGGGCTTCGACGCCTGGTCCCTCATCGAGGAACAGAGAGCGGCCGTCGGGCGCGACGAGCGAGTTTTTCCCTACAACCCCCGCTCGATTGGAGCCGCCTTCCGCCGCGCCTGCCGCGAGCTCGCGATCGATGACCTGCACTTCCATGACCTTCGTCACGAAGCCGCCAGTCGGCTGTTCGAGGCCGGCTTGAGCATCGAACAGGTGGCCCTAGTGACCGGGCACAAGGACTGGAAGATGCTCAAGCGCTACACGCATCTGCGCCTCGAGCACCTCTATCGGCGCCAAGTCGCGCTGGCGGAACATCGGAGAGCGCCCTCCCCTGCCGCGGCTTTGCCGGCCGCCGCGCGAGCGGCCTTCAGCCTGTCGGCACAGTGGGGCGGGCAATATACCGGCTTCGGCGCGTCGCCGCCCTTGCCGATTAGTAACAGATAGGTTACTCCGTGCATGGCGATCTCTGTCGTCGACACACTGATCGTGCTCTTCGGCGGCGGACCAAGCAGCGCCAACAGGCCGACATCAATCGGGCGAAGGCGCTGTTCGCGAGTACAAGGCGCGCAAAGCAGCCTTGAGACCGAAGGGTGCTCGTTAGCATGGCTCTCACGCGCGACTTCAAGCAGACCATCGCCGAGCGCATGCAGCGCGAACCGGAGTTCGCGAGAGCGTTGCTCGACGAGGCTGCGACCCTCTTCCTCAACGGCGAGCCGGTCACCGCCCGCCTCATCTTGCGCGACCTAGTCAACGCCACGGTGGGCTTCGAAGGCCTTGCCGCCGAAACGGCCAAGCCCAGCAAAAGCCTTCACCGCATGCTTTCCAGGCGCGGCAACCCGAGCATGGACAACCTCGCCTCGATCTTCGGGGTGGTGCGCAAGAGGCTGGGCGTGCAGATCGAGGCGCACGCCGTGAAGGCGGCCTAGACGCAATGCCGGCGGCGCCGAGGACGAGGCCGGTCTGGCGGAATGGCAGGCGCACGCCGCCGCCATCTATAATGACGACTTCGTCGCCGGATTGGTTGAGCGCTATCGCAAGTCGGAGCCTGTACCTCTTGAACTGATCGGCGAATGTTTGCGCGACGCAGGCGTAAATTATCTTCGGCAAACGGCGGATTTTGACACGCCGCAGACGCTGGATAACCGCCGATGGAAGATCGCCGAGATTCGCAAATTAGCGGGGAAATTAGAGTCCGAAATCAACTCGCTAAACAAGTTAGACGCTGAATTATTTTGCGACCGCAACGCAACGCTAACTTCGAGATATCGGTGCTCGCGCAGCCCAATCCCACCACTTTAGCGCCGCCCAAACTAACGCTGGAGGAATTAAGCGCGCTTATCGATCCCAATCGCATTTCCGAACGCGGGCCAATTAACATAGCGGGACCCCTTCGGAGCCCGTTCGGGCATGTCATCCGGACAATCCAGATTGGCGACGGCCAGGTGGTGGTCGACTGGCTGCAGGAGCATCAGATCATGGAGGCGCTGACTATCGTGCAGAACCTCGCCGGTCCCGCCATCGCAGCGGTTCGTCGAACGAAAGGCAGCGGCGGGGCGCCACGCCGCCACGCCCTGCACAATTGGGTCGCCCATATGGAAAGCATCTGGACGGTGCACGTGCGACGGCCGTTCACCTACAGCGGGAAGGATGGCGGATCGCCGGCGTTTCTCTTCTGTGCCGACGCGATGGAGCCGTTGGATTTGAAGGTCGCCCGGTCGGCCGTGGCGACAGCCATGCGTGGCGCTATCAAGCTCACACGTGAGGTCGAGCGCCAAACGGCGGGGAAATCCGCTCGCAGAAACCCGGCATCTTAGACAGCCGGGTTTTCGCGACGTTTCCGACGCGATGCAGCGCACTCGGGAGCATAGTGTGCCTGTCCATCGAACAAGGGCGAAGATCATGGACATCCAACGAAACGACCCGGATCAGCTGCTCAATGAACGAGAGGCTGCGGCCTTCCTTGGTTACACGACCCGCGCGCTGCAGAATTAGCGCTTGCGCGGCGGTGGCCCGGTCTATGTGCGAGTGTCTTAGCGCTCGATCCGCTACCGCCGGTGTGACCTCACGGCATCGGTCGAAGGGAAGCTACGGACCAGCACGGCGGACCCTGAGCCAGACGCGCTCGCCGACTAAAGGAATGTCTCCTCCGCCGCATCGGACGTCGCGGCGGGCAAGAGCGGCAGCGGCGCCGGCGCAACGACCGTCTTCGGCGACGCCGTCAGCACAGGATGAGCTCCGCAGTCTTTCGGGCTCCTCGTCTCCCCTCACCATCAGCGCCTCGATCGAGAACGCCGCCGCCTGCTCGGGCGGAGTGACGATCAGGTCGTCGGACCGTTCGTCGCCCGGTTCCCCGGCGGCCAGTTCGCCGCGGCGGTCGGCGATGCCCAAGAGCCGCGTTGTCATGTGAGTCAGGGTGTCAGCCATCAGCTGGCGCCCCGAGCGCAACGGCCCCTCATCCTGAAAGAGAGCGTCGATCGCCGTGGCCAGGACGATCTGCACGGCCGCTCGGATCGCACGGTCGGGGTCTTTAGTTATATCTACATGCGGTTTCAGCAGCACCACGGCCCGGTCAGCGACCGCCTCGCGGTAGGTGAGGAGGGGTTTTAGGAACTCTGGGTCGTGGCGCCCGCACTTTACGGCGATCCGCACGGCGCCGACCGTATTGCTGTTCACGGTATGCAGGACATGCTCGACGATCGCGCGGATAATCCTGGCGCCAGTCGCATCCCGCCATCTTTTGGGGTCAAGGTCGGCAAGCGCCTGCGACCGGGCCCAATCCAGCCGGGTGTATGAGAGCCGTCGCAGGAACGCCTCCTTGCTCTCAAACCGTTCGTAGAATGCGCCCACCGACACGCCAGCCTCTCGGGCGATCCTCGCCACCGAGACCCCTTCGTGATCCTCGGTATTGAGGATCTGATAAGCGGCGCCATAGAGCCCTTGGGTCCGAGCAGTCTGGCGACCTTTCCTTAGGCGGCGTTTGGCGCCTCGAAACGCCGTCGTGACAAGGTCTGCCATCACGGCCCCGCGCGAAAACTTAAGCGGCCTAAATATACAATAATACTCCCGGCGAGAAAAGGCCGAATTCGAATTCGGATTTTGCAATGCAGAGTAATACAGCGTATTGTTTGAGATTTTGTTGCCGCGAAAAGTCGCGGGCGGCAGGAGAGCTAGCCCCAACGTAGTGGCGTATGGCGGACGGGCTGGAGAGAACATGGCCCTGGTTTGCCCGACAGGGCCGCGCGCCGCGCGAGGGCGACGCCTAGTTGGCGTTGAGACCGAACTCGCGAGTGTGCAGACGCTGCTTCCAAGTGCTCTCCAGCGCGGTCACTTCTTCTGGCGGCGTGTCAGGGGATGTTCGCTGGAGGATGCTGAAGATGAGGTGATCAGGATTGCTCGCGCGCAACTCCTTGTTCCCACCATGCCCGGTGTCGGCATTTCGTCCACCGGCCCAAAATGTTGTCCCGTCCATATGCCGAGCCGACATACCCAGAGCGGCGCTCCTCATCAAAGATGAAGTAAATGCCCCTCCACTCTGCCAGCTTCGCGCGCCACGCTCGCGGCATTATGGCCAAATCTGACCAGCTCAGCGACAGCTGATCCTAAGAGGGCATCCCCTCCGAGAAGCAGCTTTCTTCGAGGATCGCCTCCACCGGCAGGGTGTTTCGCTCTGACCAACGCCACCAAGGCGCTCTGGCGGCGGCCAGCGAATGATGAGCCGGCCTTGCCACTCGACGTAGGTTTGGGACTGCACTAGATCGAACAGCAGGCCGCCATCGAACTCTGCGGCGCGCCCCTGCATGCCAAGAGCGATCAGCTCTACGTTCTCGGGGATGCGGCCGTATTCGCCCCGTTCCAGCGCCCGATGACCGCGGACCTCGAACAATCCCGCAAATACCGCCTCGCCCGGCTCTGTCCCGATGAACGAGGCGAGGAGCTTAGCCTTGGCCATGGCCTTTTCAGCGGCCTTCCACTGCATCGCCTGATAGGCGACGAAGGGGCCGGCTTTTCTGCCACGATCCAAGGCAGCTTTCGTCGAATGGCTGCCTCGATCGGTCGATGGCGCATCACCATGACCTGGGCGGGTTCGATGCCCGCCTCGCGAAGCAGAGTGTTGAGCGTCAACATCGGAACATGTCGCGCGGACCGCAGTCAGGTTCTCCACTAATCCACCGATTAGCATTCACGGCCAGCTTTCAGCGTACAAGACCCCGGTGCCTACCCGCCCCCCCTTAGTGTCCCAATCGCGACCCCGCCGCAGGCGCGCGCGGATAATCAGCCCGGCGCCGGGGAAGATTTTTTGGGAGGACACGACCAGGACTTAAACCCAGGCTGCGCCGTGACCGCGAACCGCTTCGGCAGGTCCCGTAGGGGCTGGCTCCTTCGGGGCGGCCACGCTTATACGTTGTCTCATGGTTGATCTGGCGGAAGACTTGTACGAAAAGCGCTATTTTATGCTCGGCTTGCGCGGCATCAGCGGGTTCGGATGAGCCTAGTAGAATTAAGTCAGCAGGCACCAAAGAGTGCAGCTCCTAGACAATACCTGGGCTTCTCGCTGCAGCAAGTACGTCTTTGCTACTACTTGCTCCGCGTGCCCGATGGTGACTTCGTCTCTCTCGAAGTCGCAGATGACATCGCCGTCCACAAGGCGGATGGATCGCTTCTGCTTGAGCAAGCAAAGAGCGCATTGGGCAGCAACCCATTGTCAGATCGCTCGCAGGAGCTCTGGAAGTCGTTCGCCAACTGGGCAGATCGCTGCGCCGAAGGCTTGGACCCCGCCACGACCGGGTTTCAGCTCTACGTAACTCCGGCGAAGGCCGGCGGTCTCGTAAAAAAAAAAAAAAAAAAAAAAAAAAAAAAAAAAAAAAAAAAAAAAAAAAAAAAAAAAAAAAAAAAAAAAAAAAAAAAAAAAAAAAAAAAAAAAAAAAAAAAAAAAAAAAAAAAAAAAAAAAAAAAAAAAAAAAAAAAAAAAAAAAAAAAAAAAAAAAAAAAAAAAAAAAAAAAAAAAAAAAAAAAAAAAAAAAAAAAAAAAAAAAAAAAAAAAAAAAAAAAAAAAAAAAAAAAAAAAAAAAAAAAAAAAAAAAAAAAAAAAAAAAAAAAAAAAAAAAAAAAAAAAAAAAAAAAAAAAAACTTCCGCAGCTCCCTCTCTTTTTCCTAGTGCTACCACTCGTCCTGCACGGTCCAACGTTAAAGAGATCAGGTCGACAAACCTTCGATCCGGTTTGACTAAGTTAGTTTCAAAGCTAGCAGAACACCGGGAACTACTCGTCGCGGTCCACGATCGCGCAGTCGCTTTTCGCGATTTGAGTTTTCAGTCTATTGGATCCGGTATTGCTACTGGGCTGCTTCGCCTGGACTACGAGTTGGCTCTCGTTCGCTCGAACGACGCCAAGCCCCCGACGCCACCACAACGCTTACGGTTCCACATTTCGAGCTCGAAAGGTGGGCCGTTGGTTTGCCCGACTGCCAGCGGGGCAGATCTTTTCGCTCCTCCAGGTTGAACCCTAATGCAGTTCCAGATCCTTAAGCTCGTCTTGTGGTCCAAGGTGCAGATTACCCTCGTGTGGTCGAGTTCCGGCCGGTATGGTCAACGTCATCAGTGGTGCTTCAAAGACGGGCAAGTCGGCAGTCATACCGATCATCGACTACTGCTTGGCCTCAGGCAAATGCAGCATTCCGGTCGGCACAATCCGCGACGCATGCGCTTGGTTCGGCGTCGTGATCGACACGCTCGAAGGGCAGAAACTTCTAGCGCGGCGCGAACCTGGCGAGGCCCGGCAAACGGGCGATATGTTCATCTTGGAGGGCGAAACAGTCGAAATTCCGCCAGCCGCACCTGAGAAGAACACCACTGCGAACAACGTTAAAAGGATGCTCGATAGGCTCGCCGGTCTCTCAAATCTTGGCCTCGATCCCGACAGCGAGTTGGGCTACCTATCTCGGTAAGCTTCCGCGATCTGGTCGCCTTCGCGTTCCAACCACAATACGTCGTCGCGAACCCGATGGTGCTGTTTTTTAACGCAGATACCACCGAACATCGAGAGAAACTCAAAGCAATATTTCCGTACGTGCTCGGCGCGCTCACACCAGAAATGCTTTCCGCAAGGTGGGAGATCGAGCGCCTGCAACGCGAGCTTCGTCGCGCCGAAGCCGCGCTGGCATCGACCAAAGCTGGCGTCAGAGCGTGGCAGAACGAGATGCAGGCGTGGATTCGGCAGTCGATTGAGCTCGGTCTTCTTCCCGTCGGGACAGCTGTCCCCACGGAGTGGCTTGAAGTTGTCGATTAGTTGTGCTGTGCCGCGCAGGCAAACACGCGCACGTCCTTTACAACAATTGACTCCATCGAACCGACGTTGGGTCGGCTGCAATCCTTGCAGGACGAAGAAAGCGACGCTGCGGAGACGCTGTCGGAACGTCGTCAGCGGCTTGGCGAGATGCAACGGCTGTTGGACAGTAGTCAGACGTTCGGATCGGCGATCCGCGTTCAACGGGATCGACTTAACATTGCCGGGTGGTTGAGGTCCAGAGTGAGCGACGCCGCGGATCCACTGGTTGAGTTGACCGGCGCCGGGCGCGAAACGCTTGAGATGCTGACAAACGCGCTCGCCGGCATTGAGATTTAGCTTAGAGCGCAGCCGAGTTTTTCGGACGCTTTTGATAAGGAGCGCCTGCGGCTTCGCAGCCAAGTGGAAGAGGCGACCGCCCGCCTTATGAGCGTTCGGCAGGAGATCGCCCTTCTTGAGCAGAGGTCAGAGAAAGTGCGGGCGGCCACATTCCGTCACGACCGGATCGAGCGTTTTGTCGGCCGCCTCGAACAGGCCCTCGTGTCTCTTGATCGCTCTGAAGAAGGCTCGGAGCTCTCCGAGCAAATCGGCCGGCTAGAGGACCGGATCGAAGAGCTCCGGCGGATCTACTCAGAGAATGAAGTCAACGTGAAGAAGGCAAACGCCCTTCGCCTCATCGAAACCATGGCGGCCACAATAATCCCTCTGCTTGACGCAGAGTGGCCGACAGCTCCCATCGCCCTCGTTATTGATGATCTTACCATCCGCGTGATCCATCCTGACCGCTCTGACTATCTCTGGGAGATTGGCAGCGGCGCCAACTGGCTCGCTTACCACGTTGCCGTAACACTGGCCCTTCAGCGGTTCTTCCTTGAGCAGCCTGGCCACCCCGTGCCCGGAATGCTCATCTACGATCAGCCGAGCCAAGTGTACTTCCCGCGAGGTTTCGAGGTTGAGGAGGAAATCCTTGTCGGCCGGACCCGAGACGAAGACATCGCTGCAGTTCGAGCTGTGTTCGAAACTATTGGCAGCGAGGTGATCAGAGCCAAGGCAGACTGCAGGCGATTGTGCTTGACCATGCGGGGAGCGATGTTTGGGGAGACATAAACGGCGTCTCGCTCGCAGAGGAATGGCGAGGAGATTTTAAACTGGTTCCATTGGCCTGGTGAGCCCGCCTGCGTGACTAGCCAGGGAGCTGCGAGGGCGCGTTTCTGCTCTTACCCCACCATCTGGGCGGTGTTCCCCCGGACGCGGCGTTTCGCTGATTTCCGATCACGTTCGGCGAACGAGCGTCCGCCTCCTGACATGGCCCATAGACGCCACGCGAGCACGATGACGCTATGCTCAGCGAACGGATGAGGTAGCGGGAAGATACGGCTCGCGGGTCTCGACACCGCCCTCAGGTGACCGACGCTCTGAACATGCGTTGCGCTATATCCTCCACTTTCGCACGGTCGTTTTCATTGGTCGCCCTGATAAGAGCGCGCGCGTCCTTACTGGTTACCTTGGAGGGATCCAGCTTGATCGGCCGCAGAAGCGCGATCCAATTTGCAAGCGGTCTGCCCTCCGTCAGCTTGGCCAAGATGATCCGATCGCTTTCGAGCCTCTCGTTGACGTAATAGAGCCATCGGTCCGTTGAAAGGCGGTCGACTACCTGATCTGCCGGTGCTTGTGCTGCCCAAGAAGTGCCGTAGAAGTTGCCAAGCTTCACGCACAACACGGCGGTTATGCAGGTCGCCAATGCCGGACCTGGAATTGAGGTTCCGAGACTGGCGAGTTCTCGCATCGGACCCGGCTCATTGTAAAAGTTGTTCATGCCTTGGTGAGCAGCAATCACGCTGCTTGCCACCTGCACGAACGTTGTCGATCTCACATTCTCAGGTACGTAGTCAAAGCCCGCCACCGCTAGCAGAACGGCGTGGAGCCCTTTAACCGAATCCTTTCGCCCTTCGCTCAACTCTACCGCGTACGCCTGCCCAACCTGCCAACGCTCAGGCGCCTTCAGCTGCCCCCAAAATTCGGGAATGAGGAGGAGTGCGTTCCGGGCGGCATGCTCCAACTGTGCTCCTTTGGCAGTTTTGAACAACGAGAGTAGAATGCTGATGGCGGTACGCACAAAAAAATAGGGCGAAGACTTGAGTTTAGCGATCTCCGGTGCGTCGCCGGACAGCGTTTCCGATTCCAGTTTGCTCCTGAACTTTTTGAAGTCTTCGGCTACCCAGACCTTTTCGTGGCCCAAGACACCTTGAACACAAACGCGCAAGCATAGAATACCTTCTTCTCGCGTCATGACCTCGTCCTGATCGGACGATGGGTCGTTCTCCAGACCGGCGAAATGCGCCACCGTCGCTTGCGACTGGAGTAGGCGCATTGTCTGCAGTGGGGTGATCATCCCTAGATCGCGGGCTAACGAGATCGCCTCCGTGTCTGACACCGCGATACGGATGTCACTGAACTCATCGATGTCCGGTCTTTGCAGGAGCTCCCCGATAAACTCCATGCCGAGTGCCGCGAGCTGCTTCTTCAGAAGCGCCATTGTGCGCAACCAGATGAAGCTCGCAGCAAGCTCATAGTTTCCAGCTCGGAAGTTCGCAGCGATCTGATTGCGCTCTCGATCCCGAAGCTGCACCGCCCGCGACGCGATCTTTGCAGGGCTGGAAAGCCTATCGGAACGGCCGGCGGGCCGGCCGGCACCCATAGCTCCAAGTTAGTGCCCGTCATGCTGCCTCTCCGTGACTTCAGCATTAGCCCATCGTGGGACCTGAAGAGGACGGAAACGAGCTTCTCCCCCACAAGGGCCTTCACACCTTCGAACGCGCGGCGTCGGGCACCACCGACAGCGTCGTCTGCGGCCGGCTGCGCATCGATTGGTCGGTAGAACACCCTGTATGCCGTCACGCGACCCGCCGTATCGAAAGCGATCATCCCATCGCAGCGCAGGAAGCCGTTTAGCAATTCTTCGCAGCGCTGAAGCGTGAGGACCGACCCAGCCGAATCCGCTGTCTGGAACTCCGTGAATGCCGCGTGGAAATCAAGCAGGGGAGTAACGAGAACCGCGTCGCGAAGCTCAGGAAGCTAACTCCACGCCAAGTCCTCAGAGCAGAGGAGCATCGTACCGTTCGACTCGGTAAAGGCAAATTCCAATAGGCGGATGACGTAGGCTTGGAATGCCGCGTCTTCGCCTTCGGTGTTCAATTTCTGGCAGCACGCCTTCGCGAACTGCTCAATGACCCTCTCAGGGCTTGCCGATCTCTCGGACGGTCGAGAATATGAGGGTGAGAACACTCCCCTTCGCGCCCCGGATTTCAATCGTGCTCGAGCTGACCTTCCGGAGCAGGACGCAAAAGTGCGTCGGATCAATGGTGATACCCTCGTGAAGAGGTATCGCTGTTGGAAGCCGAAAGTAGGTAAAAACTCCATAGCGGATCTCCGTTGCATCGGTCCGCTCGATGAAAACAAACCAATTTTGGCTAGACAAGGGGCCGCAATCCTTGAGAATTCTTGGCCCGGACGTTGGATCTAGTCTCGCCGTCCCGATCGTATGAGCGACCGATCCAGGGAAGGACCGCAGAAAGACTTCGAGACTATCGCACATGATAATCGAGGGCGTGAATTCCACTCCCTCATCCTTGTAATCGAGGAGAGCGCCCGCAAGGTACCCGAGCAGATTTTGAGACTGCGCACAGGCCTTGTGTTCATCTATGAGCAGGTCATTGATGCGACCCGTTGTCTGATCGCGAAACGTAACAACGACGGACCGGGGCATCCCCGCCAGCGCTATTGGTTCAAGAAGCAACCTTCAAATAAACCGTTCTGGCAACTTTTGCCACACCCGCTACCCCCGGTTGGGGAGGGGTAGGGGCCTCTATATCACGGGCCACTCGCTGGGCGGCGCGCTGGCGCATTTCGCCTCGGCCGAGCTCGAGCGCGACACGCTGGCGCCCTGCTACACATTCGGCAGCTCACCCCTGCAGCCAGGGCGCTGGCTCGTCGCACTACCATCGATCCTCGTCGCAATTAGCGGTCGCCTGGCGTCTCCTGCGAGGTCAGCTCATAATTGACGTCATGACCGGGGCTGAGTCCGCAGCGCTGTACCAGAAACGATCTGGCGCGTATTTCACGCCGACCGACGTTGCGAAGGCTCTGGTGTCTTGGGCGCTACGTCGCCCTTCGGATCGCCTTCTCGACCCGTCATGTGGAGACGGTCAGTTCCTTTCTGCCCACCGCAACTGCGTCGGCATAGAGCAAAACCCGCAGTCCGGCCAAGCTGCTGTCTCATCCGCACCTTGGGCGTTGGTCCATGAGGGGGATTTCTTCGCCTGGGCGTCCGAAACGCGCGAGCGTTTCGAATGCGCTGCCGGCAATCCGCCTTTCATCCGATATCAGAGCTTCGCGGGCGAGGTCCGGCAGCGCGCGTTAGAACTCTGCGCGCGTCATGGCGCGCAATTCACGGGGCTGACCTCTTCATGGGCCCCATTCCTTGTGGCAACTGCTGCGCTGCTAAAACCCGGCGGCCGGATGGCCTTCGTGGTGCCGGCGGAAATCGGTCATGCGCCCTACGCCGCACCGCTGCTCGAGTATCTCGTGGGCTCCTTCTCCAAGGTCCAGGTCATCGCCGTGCGGAGCAAGTTGTTCCCTTCCCTATCGGAAGATTGTTGGCTGCTCTACGCTGATGGGCACGGCGGCCAAGCATCGCACATCTCTTTGACGGTCTGTGATGAGTTTAAGCCCGGCAGCGACCGCCCGAAGCCTACGACCCTCGTCGAGCTGGAGGAGTGGCGGACGATTTGGTCTCGGCGCCTGCGGCCCTATCTGCTGGCGCCTGGGATCCGCAGTATCTATGCGGCTGCAGCCCGAGATCCCGCGAGCAAACGGCTGGGCGACATCGCCCGTGTTAGCATCGGGTACGTCAGCGGCGACAATGACTTCTTCCACCTGAGGCCGTCCGACGCTCGGCGGTTGAAGATCCCGACCGCCTTCCTCCACCCAACCCTGCGCAACGGCCGGGCGATGCCCAGCAAGGAGATCACGAGGGCGACGGTGGAGGCGTGGACCAGCAGCGACGATCCGGTGTTGCTGCTTCGTCTCACGCAGAAGCAAGAGCTGCCGGCCAGCGTGATGCGCTACCTTGATAGCAGCGCGGGCCGTCGGGCTCGCCTCGCTTACAAGTGCCGGAATCGGACCCCCTGGTACGCCGTGCCGGACGTGCAGGTGCCGGATTTCTTCATGAGCTACATGGCGGGCCGCTCGGCTAACCTAGTGCGCAATCTCGCCGGCGTAACCTGCACGAACAGCGTGCACTCCGTGCGGGTGCAAAACCGGGCTTTGGCCGCCAAGCTCCTTCCGCAATGGTCCACGCCGTTTGTTCGCCTGAGCTGCGAGCTCGAGGACACGCGCTCGGCGGCGGAATGCTGAAGCTGGAGCCTCGGGAAGCCACACGGATTCTCTTCCCAGCCAAGCAATCGCTTGTGCCCACAGACCCGGAAGCCTTGGAGGAAGCGATCACAACACTCCAGCGGTGGAGGCACTATGCCGACTGATCTGGGGGCCAGGACGTGTCAATGGACCAGCCAAGCGGAGGCGCTGGCTGCGTTCGCGGAGTTCACGGGCAAGACTTAGAGCGCGAGCCACATAAAGCCGCTTCATTGGTACGTGGCCTGCCGGCTCGTGATCGAAGGTGGATTCGATCCCGACGATATTGTGCCGCGACCCCCGTTCAGGATGGAGCGCCGGTCCGGCCGCGCTCCAGTGCTTCACCACGATCCCGAATTGGCCCTCGGTGGAGAACGAACGGTACTTGGCGGGCTCAAGACCAAGAACGTCGATGTCGTAGTAACCCGGAAGGGGATCGGGCCCGTGCTCGCCGTTTCCTGCAAGGGCGTTACTGGGGCCTTTCGGAATTTGACGAACCGGATGGAGGAAACGATCGGCGAGTGCACTAATCTGCACATCACCTATCCCGCGCTCGTCCTCGGATACCTCGTGCTGCTCCGCGCCAACCGAATGGTCGAGACAGCACTGGGCGACGCTGCCGAAGCAACCTCCGAACTCGAGGACGCCGCGGAGGCGACCAAGATCCTGGCGGCCAACGACATCGCTATGACTGAGGGTGGCGAGCCCGTCGCGGGCATTGTTCGCTTCCATAATGCCTTGCGCGAACTCGTAGGGCGTCGCGGCATCCGCGACGACGTTAGCCGATACGAGGCAGTCGGTTTCGGCCTCGTTGAGATGCACGGCCCGCATCGCAGCTCACTCGTCGCCAGCTTTCCCCTGTCAGACAGCCCCCTCAAGCTGAACGGTTTCTTCGCTACCCTGTACGCTCGCTACGACGAACGCTTCGTGGTGAGCGCACCCGACCTCTCGCCTGTGACGCGTCGCCTGGAGTGGAATCCAGCGTCTCCCGCATTCGTCCTTCGAGGCTTGGACTACCCTGCGCGATCCGCCGGTTAGCTTGCGCTTGGGCGCGGACACCCTGCAACCGAAGACGTGCACCCCGACCGCTGGAGGCCTAGCTCGGCCTGATCGCGCCCTTCTGCGCGCACAACGTCCTGTTGTGCCTTGACGAGCTTCGCCACCGGTCCAACAATGCGTCCGCTGCCTGCTTGGGGGGGACCGTGAGATCGTCGCTCAATGTGGCAGCGTTGGCCGTCGGGCTCCTCGCAATTGCGAATGCAGCTGCCGCCAGCTGCATCGCTAACTCACTGCCTGGTAATAAATATTTCTGCCTGGAGCACTGGGAAAAGCACGTCTATTTTCACGCTCCAGCATGCGACTTAGCGTCAGGTGATCATCTGACACTTCTGTGCACGTCTGGGCAGAATAAGGGAAGGACTTGGCATATCGCGTGCTGGCACAATGAAGGCTATCGCTGCAACGTTAGCGAAGAGGCATTGTGTACATATCAACCCGGGCAGATGAACGGCGCGCAGGAGTGGAACCCGGGCCAGCACTGCACCGGAGGCCACCCGTGATGGTTGGCCACCGCGCGCTTTGCGCCCAGCGCTTCAAGCTTCGATCCGCCCGGTAGGAGCGGCGCATTGGACGGTTAGGGTCCACCTAGCCCGGCGCGTGCGAGCGCCTCCGCGAGGGTTTAGGCTTCGTCCAACCTCCACGACCTGGTGCCTTTCGTGACGAGGACCCAGGGCAGCTTGGGCCTAGGCTTTATCCGGTCTGCGATCGCCTTGACCTCGTCACAGACCTCGCCAGCGGTTCTGTCGTCTCCGGTCAGGTTGTATTCGGCCGTGGGCATCCGGTACTCGACCCCGTCCCTGCCAGCGATCGTCAGCTTGTAGCCCGCTCGCCTCATCGCCTCGTGCAGACGATTGTAGTCCTCGGCGGTTGCCTGGTGGAACTCTACGCGGACGGTGAAGTTGGCCATTCCGGTGTGCCGTGGTCGACCTTGAGCCGCTTCATAGCTTGGGCGCGACTAGAAGTCGATGTCGGCGAAGTCCTCAATCGCCGATGAGCGGTCAAACACTTACCGAGCCCCGAAGAGCCCATAGACTGTCGGAACGCCGAAGAGCCACCAACCAGGGCAGCGTTGATGCGGCAATTCGGCTCGACATTAGAGCTTACCGCCACATGGGGTTTTTCCGTCCGGGCCAGCGCGCGACCGGCAGATGACGTGGACGAAAGCCAGAGGGATTGAGTCCGGCGCCGTCATGCTCACGATTGACTTGCGCGAAATGACCAGGCCGTTCGCGCTCGTCGAAAACGGATTCTGCGGTGCTCCCGAGCCTGCGGAAAGCCGCGCGCGGGCCTCGGCGTGAGGCGAACACCCTCGAACGCAGGGGAGCACTTCGCAGCGGCGACCGTCCACAGGGCACAGACAATATCGATGACCACCGTAGCGACATGGCGCCGCCGCGCCGTCCTGGCCAATCCGGACAAATTCGCCGCGCCCCGCCCAGGTATCCATTTCCGGGACAGCGAACTTGGCGGTTGTTAGAACATCGGCCCTGTACAGGTGCCATCTAGCATCTCGCCATGGCAGACGGGGTGGGTGGCTTGATTAGGGAGAATCGCGCCGTGGCAGACGCCCGCCACGATGGGCCCAACGCACTCGCTGGAAGAATAGACTGGCTGCTCCGTTCCGGCTCCATTGTCCGAAACGACGGACTGTCCCGTTCCGGCCCCGCTGGGCGAATATACGGGCTGGTTCGCATACGTTGGTTCGCGACCGCTGCCGACCAGGAACGCGTCCCCGATAGCCCCGAGAATGTTGCGTAGAGTACCGTGTTGCAAATTCGGCGGCAGCAGCCCGTAGATACCGGGATTGCCGTCATCACCCTGGGCAGCGGGTTCAGCGGGCGGAGGGGCCGGCTGCGGGGCTGGTGGCTGTTGTAAGGCCCGTGCCGGCTGGGGGTGCTCTGCCGCGATCTGGATCAGCCTACGCCGCGCGATGGGAACCACCTCCGAAAAGGACGAGCCGCTATCGGTCCCCAAATCATGGCCGTGGCAGACCGCATCTTCTTCGGCCGCTGCTTCTGTCTCGGGAGGAATGTCGATCCAGCGGGATTGAATGTTCGGGTCGTCTTCGGTCCGCGCGACCACATCGCCATTCATGCGATAGCCGATGATATCGAGGACAACCACCCGGTCGTTCTTACAGTCGACGGACACGTATTCGGAAGTCCAGTCAATGCCCAAGTTGTTTGTGCTAATGTAAACGGTGTAAGCCCAGAACGTCTTGATATCGCCGTCTGTTTTGACAGTCGTTGGGTCGAGGTATTCCACGCTATCAGCAAAGGCGTTTACAGCGGCATAGTCCCGCGCCAAGGCGGGCGCCACGAGGGCCACGCTCGCCCCCAAAGCCAACAGAAACGCTTTCATGACCGTCTCCCGCACAACCGGCGGAAGCATACTTGAGCGTCCATAATGAAACGGAAACCGACATTGACCTCTTCAGAATGCAGGCTTGGGCCAAGAAGGGCCAGGCGTCGTAGGTTCGCTTTGGGTCGTGAGCCGCCCAAGGTCGGTGTTCCGCCTAATGGCGTGCCGCTACGGCATCCTTACCAACCCGCCGCGATGCGGACTCAAAGCCCGCTCCCTCCCGGAAACTGTGCGGCCGACTTACCCCATCCGTCGGCGGCCCGTTTGCGGCATGCGATGAACCGTCAAACCGTGTGCACACGCACCTCGTATTTTCGTGTGCAAATTCCTTGTAACATATTGAAATATCACAATTAAAATTCCGCTCCATCATCGGTGCGACACAGAGTCTGTGCGATTGAGTCTGTAACAAAGCTGGCTTTCACTCATTCTCGACGCGCGGCGGGTTTTACGCGATTGCGCGGCGTTTGGCGGCCTTTGTTGAGGAACGCACATGGGCGATTTCGTCGAGGAGATCTTTGCGCTCTATCGCCGGCGCGGCGGCGAGCACTACGGCGAGCGCGTCACTCAGCTCGACCACGCGCTGCAATGCGCTGCGCTGGCCCTCTCCGAGGGTGCGACCGATGCGCTCGTCGCCGCGGCCCTGCTGCACGACTATGGCCACCTGATCGACGACCGCGGACATCTTGCCGAGCGGCAGGGGATGGACGGCGCGCATGAAGCCGTCGGCGCCGAGGCGCTTTCGGCGTGGTTCGGCGCCGACGTAACACAGCCGATCGCGCTGCACGTGGCCGCCAAGCGCTATCTCTGCGCCGTCGAGCCCGGCTATTTCGACGCCCTCAGCCCAGCCTCACAGCTCAGCCTCGGTTTGCAGGGCGGTCCACTCGAGCCACGCCAGGCCGATGCCTTCAAGACGCTGCCGTTCGCCGGCGAGGCCGTACGCCTGCGGCGCTGGGACGATTGCGGCAAGGCGGTCGAGGCCGACTGCCTGCCGACGCTCGGGAGCTTGCGTCAGGCGCTGCTCAGCGCCGCCGCCGGCTCGTCGCGATAGCCGACGAGCGCGTCGCCGAGCGCGACCTTGAGCGGCTCGAGCCAGGGCTCGAACTTGCGCCACTGGTCGACGCCGTCGCGGAAGATGGGCTGGCGAACCTGTTCGGAGCTCGGCGTGCGCACGCTGCGCTCGGTCAGGTGGAAATCGACGCACGCCTGCTCGAACGGCAGCCGGCAGTGGTCGAGCAAGCGTCGGACGCCGCCATCGAGGTCTTCGACGAGGTCCTCGTGGCGCACGCGCAGCACCCGTCCCGGCAGCACCGCGTCCCAGTGGCGCATCAGCTCGAGGTAGGTCCGGTAGTACCTGGCGATGTCCTCGATCGAGTAGGCGAACTCCTGGCCGTTGGCGAACAGTTGCTTGAGGTTCGAGAAACAGCACGCCATCGGTTCGCGCCGCGCGTCGATGATGGTGGCGTTCGGCAGCATTAGGTGGATCAGGCCCACGTGCCGGAAGTTGTTCGGCATCTTGTCGATGAAGACCGGCTTGCTCGAGCGGTAGGCTTGCGCCTCGGCGAGGTACCGTTCGCCCAGGCGGGCGAAGTCGTCGCGCGTCAGATTTGTCAGCGCCGCGGGGTACTTCGGATTGTCGAGGTCAGGGTCGCGGCCCTGGAGGTCGAGCACGATGCGCTGGATCTCCGGCAGCTCCTGAGTGCCTTCGATCGCCGAGTGCGAAGCGAGGATTTGCTCGATCAGCGTCGAGCCCGAGCGCGGAAGCCCCACGATGAAAATCGGCTCGGCGCTCTTGGCCCCCCAACGGGCGCGATCGGCGAAGAAAGCGCGCGTGCAGATCTCGATCTGCTTGCTCGTGTTGGTCTCGATGATCTCGGGACGGTAGCGACTCTCCGCGCGGCGCATGGCGTTGCCGCGAACGTAATAGCTCCATGACTCGGCGATCTCGCCGCGGTCCTCGAGGGCCTTAGCGAGCGCGAAGCACAGATGGACGCGATCCTCGGCCGCGGTGGCCGGCGCGGATGCCGTCGCCCGCATGCGATCGATCACAGTGTCCGGGAACCGGTAGGTCTTGAGATTGGCGAGGCTCCAATAGGCGTCGCCGAAGTCCGGGCGCGCAGCCGCCGCGGCCAGGTAGGCGTCGATCGCCTCCGGCGTGCGGCCAACCGTCTTCAGCGCATGGCCGATCCAAAGGTGGATGTCGGGGTCGTCCGGCGCGTCGGCGAGCATGCCGCGGTACAGCTCGAGCGCCCGCTTCTGCTCGCCAAGACCGATCGCGACGGTCGCTGCGAGGGACCTGTGGTCGAAGGCGGCCGCGTCGAGGGCCAGCAACCGGTCTGCCTCTTCCCGCGCGAGCCGGAACTTCTGCCGCTTGACGAGCACTTGCGCGTAATCGAGGCGGGCGGCCCTGTACTCAGGCGACAGCGCCAGCACTGCTTCCAGCAGCGTCTCCGCGTCGTCGAGCGCGTCATGGGCGATCCCGATCTTGGCGAGCAGCCGCATGGCCTCCGGATGGTCGCCGTGACTAAGCAGGAAGGCGCGGATGATTTGCTCGGCGGGGGCGAGATCGCCGTCGGAGAAGAGCGAGGTCGCGGTCACGACCTCGGCAGGCAGCCGCGCGAGCGTCTCGCGGTGCGCAGCGGCGATCGCAGCGTTTTCTTCGTCGCCGGAAAGGCGGTAGACGCCCTCGAGCATGCGCCAGCTCATGGGCAGGGCGGGGTTGATGCTCACCGCGCGCAACAGGGACTGGATCGCGTTGGGCGCGTCCTTGAGGGCGACGTAGCACAGCCCCTGCTCCTGGTGCAGCAGGCTAAGGCGCGGTTGTAGCGCCTCGAGCCGGTCGAGCAGCGCCAGCGCCTCGGGGATACGCAGCATGCGCCGCAGGCTGGAGGCGGCGATCAAGATGACATCGCGGTTCTGTGGCCGCTCCTGCAGAAGCGCCTGGGCGCCCTCGAGCGCCTCGGCCAGCCGCCCTGCCTGCTGCAGGGCGCGCAGGCGCGCGACTTCGCGCTCGGTCGAAGAGGCGGAATCGGTGGCGAGCGTCGTCGCTGGCATGGGGCTCTGGCGCGGGGCGCGCGGACGCGCCGGGACGATGATCACCCTAGCACGAGACCGGCGTCCTAGAAGTCGGCGAAGATCTTCGCCTCGACCACCAGCGGGCGAAGGGGGACTTCGGATTTGATGAACTGCGCCGAGGACGTGAAGGTGCTGGCATGCGAGTCGAGTCAGGTTGGAGCCGTAGAGTTCGGCCCGCCAGTGTCCGCCCCAGGCGACGCCGATCGCCGCGTCAAGCGTCGCGTAGGCCGGCTGGCTATAACGCAGGAACGTCGTGCTGGGGACCAGAATGCCCGCGCCCGATATGTAGCTGGCGGGCTGGTTGAACATCTGGCCCACGTAAGTCACGTCCGCCTGCACATAGGGCTTGTAGTCGCCCATCTCCCAGTCGTAGCGCGCCAGCGCCGTGCCTTGCCACTGGGGCGAGAAAGCCGTCACCGCGCCGGTGACGCCGAACGGGTTGGGGAAAGGCGCCAATGCCCCGGTCGCCTTGGAGATGGCCTGGGTGATGCACTGGCCGAACTCCGCCGTGGCGGCTCGGTTGTCCTTCAGACACGGCGCACCGACTCGGTCGAGTCGTTGTAAGACAGCGACCCTTGCAAGGTCAGGTTGTCCGTCGGCCGCGCCACCGCCTGGATCTCCACGCCTTTGACGTCATAGCTCGGCCCGTTGATGCCAAAGGTCGTGTTGACGCCGAACACGGGGTCGAACAGGTAGAACTGCACGTGTTGCCACTGCATGTAGTAGGCCGACACGTTCAACAGCAGCCGGTGGTCGAAGAGTTGGGACTTTAGGCCAACTTCATAGTTGTTCAGGTTATCCGGCGCGTAGCCGTTCGGTTCCAGGAACTGGTTCTTCCCACTCGCGTCCGGGAACACCGTCTTGCTGTTCGAGCGGTTGAATGCCCCCGGACGGAAGCCTTGCGAAAACAGCGCGTAAACCATCGTGTCCGGGGTGATCCTCCACGTGAGGTTCGCGCGGCTCTTGAACCCTCTGTAGGTCACGTTGTCATGGTGCGAGTTGATGTTGACCATGCCGCTGCCGCAGTCGCCGTTCGGCACGTCGAGACAACCGGTGCCCGTCCCGTACTGGGAGCCGACCTCGAACTCGCGGTAGTCGTACCAGCGCGTTCCAAGCGTGATGGTCAGCTTGTCGGGGATGATGTCGTAGTCCACCGAGCCGAAGAACGCCGTCTGGTCGTAGCCGCGCTGGACGTCCTCGCCGAACGCGGTCATGTCGCCGCGTATGCCGGGATCGTTGGCGGTCGAGCCGGGGGCCGTGCGCACGTCGGCGAGGCAGGGTTGGCCGCCCGGCGTGAGGGCGATCGTCAGGTTCGCCGGGCTGCAGGCGGGGATGGTCTTGTAGTTGAAGTTCATCACATCGTAGATGCGGAACTGCTCCTCGAAGGCGCCGACGATGAAGCGGAAGCGCCAGCTGTCGGGGCTCGACAGCCGGATTTCGTTGCTGAGGTGGGTGTTGCGGACGTTGTCGTCCCAGAACACCAGCGGCGAGAAGCATTTCGCCGGGTTCGGCGGACCAAAGCCGGTCGAGCCGCCCGTGCACTCGTAGTACATGCCGCCCACGGTGCGGGAGTAGTTGGTGTAGTCCATCTGCTCCTTGATGTGCCGATCGGTGTAACCGCCCGTGTAGACTAGGCGCAGGTCGCCGACCTTGCCGTTGATGGTCCAGGCGGTGTTTTCCCAGTCGTCTTTCTCGTAGGCCGGCTCGAACTGGGTGACCTGCAGCGCGCTGAGCGGCTGGAAATTCGGAGCCCACCGGGTACTCGGCCGACATGCCGTGCTCATAAAGATCCTGGACGCTCTCGCTGATCAGCGCATCCCAGTCGGGGGCGATCTGGTAGCGCACCGAGATCCGCGCGCCCTGGTAGTCAACAGGATTGGAGTTCTTCCCGGCAAGCCCGAAGTTGTTGAACGTCGGACTGTTCGGCAGCGCGCAGAAGGCCTCCTGCGTCCCGGCCGGAAGGCCGTTCGGGCAAATTCCGCCGACCGGGGCGATCTTGAAGTACTTGTTGCCGAGGTCGTTGTTCGAGCGGTTGAAGGTGCTAGGCGACGTTGTCGATGTAACCCCCTTCATGGTCGTCGTAGACCGTCGCGCGAACGGCGAGCTTGTCCTGCACGATCGGCAGGTTGACGGTTGCGGTGGTGTTGGCGTTGGGCCCGCCGCCGTCCGTGAGGCCGAAACCCGCCTCGAGATGGAAGCTAACCTGGTCGAGGTTGGGCTTGTTGGTGATGTAGCGCACGGCGCCCGACTTCCGCGCCGCCGCCGAACAGCGTGCCCTGGGGGCCCTCAAGCACCTCGATCCGGTCGAGGTCGGCCGCGTAGATGTCGACGTTGCGGGCCGGGAACTGCATCGACTGGTCGTCGAGGTAGATCGCGACGTTCGGGAAGCCGGCGATGGTGGAGCTCGACTGGCTGCCGCGGAAGCCGGCGCTTAAGCCGCGCATGAAGATGTCGCCCTGGCCCGCGCCGTTGGAGCCCAGCGTCACGTTGGGCGTGAACTTCAGAAGATCGTTAAGGGTCTGGATGTTCTGCTGCTGCAGCGTGCGGCCGGTGAACGCCTGCACGGTCATCGGGACGCGCTCGACCGACTGTTCGCGCCGCTCGGCCGTGACGATGATCTGGGGCGCGGCAGCAGATGCGTCCGCCGCCGCGGTGGCGACGACAGCCAGCGCCGCCGAAGACGCCGCCGTGCCGACGACTGGCGAGACTGCGCCCTGATCTGCGGCCGCCGCCGCGCCGGCGCCCGAGCTTACGAGCGCGACCACTGCGCAGGAGATCAGATATTTGTGTTTCATAGCTCGCCCCCAAGCGTCCGCGGGCCGCCACGCGGGCCAGGAGCGGGGGGTCGCGACCGCACGTACGGCGGATCAGCCGAGACCGCTTGGGGGCCGCGAAGCGTTGCTGGACTGGAGCCGTCTATGGGCAGGGCATGCGACAGTTCGATGACGGAAAAAATTCACATCATTGAACATTTCCTGACAGTCGCATGACACGGTGCGGCCGCCGATAGAAAATACAGAATAAACAGCACGTTGCTCTGTCGCCTGGGCCCCGTCGGGATAGTCCGCCATCGGACCATTTCACCGAGAAACGGAGTGGCCCGAGGCGTTATCAGGCTTCGATTTTCGCCGCGATCTCGTGGACCACGGGCATCAAAGCCGAGACATCCTCGATGACGAAATCAGCACCCGCAGCGCGAAGCAAAGCTTCGGCGGCGGCAAGCCGCTCACGGCGCTCCACCGCCGGCAGGGCGGCGTAGGTTTCCAGGTCCAGGCCGACGCCATTGCCCGAGCCGGAAAGACCGACGGTCCAGCAGCCGGCCAGGCGACCCTCCTCGATCCCGACAGGCGCATCATCGACCTTGATGCAGGCGCGCGCGGGCCAGGCGTCGAGCGCGATCAGCGCCTTCCAGGTCATCAGCGGCGCCGGCCGTCCGCTCGGCGTCTCGCCGGCGCAGACCACCACTTCCGGCGCGTAGCCCTGGGCGGCCGCCGCCGGCAGGATGTCGGCCATCATCTCGCGCGTGTACCCGGTGCCCGATCCGATCCGCACGCCGAGCGCGCGCAACGCGGCCGCGACCTCGGCGGCGCCGGGGATCAAGCGCGAGCTCTTCGCGGCCGCCGCCTTCATCGCCGGCTCCAGGCAAGCGTAAAGGCGATCGACGTCCGCCGGCGACGCAGGCGCCCCTTTGAGCGCGGCCCAGCGCGGCGCGACCGTCGGATCGGCGAGCAGCGCGCGCAGGTGGTCGAGCTTGGCCTTGCCCATATCGCGCCGCGCCTCTTCGGCCGAGAGGGCGAGCCCCTCGGCGGCAAAGACCTCGATCAGCGCCTGCACCGGGGCCATGCAACCGAAGTCGATCATGGTGCCGGCCCAGTCGAACACGACGGCTCTCACCGGAAAGGTCATGCGCTCGTCTCCGTCCGCAGATCAAAGAGGTCGCCGATCACCCGCTCGGCGATGCCGAAGGCGGTGGATGCGCCCGTGCCGCTGGTGACGATCACTAAACGCACCCCAGGCTCAGGCGTGTCGATCAGGTAGGTACGGTCGTCGGCGACGGCGTAGACGCCTGTCCAGCGCTCCAGCACCGGCGGCGGCGCCCGCCCGGTCGCGCGGGCGTATTCATCGAGGATCTCGCGCTCAGCGTCGGCGGGGGCGAAGGGCGCCGGGAGCTCGCCGTAGTGATGACTGTCGCCCACGATCAGGGCTCCGCCGCCGCCTTGGGCGACGATGAGGTGCACGCCGTGCTCGAACGCGCCTGGATGGGCGGCGGTGAGCCGCGCTTTCAGTGCGCGGGCCTCTGGCAAGGCGGCATAGCCGCGATAGCGCACGAGGCTTAAGTCCGACATCAGCGCGCCGGGGAGCCGGAGCCCCGGATCGGCGAGCTTGAGCATCGAGAGTCGGCACCGGCGCAGGCCCTGGGCCGCGATCCGTTCTGGATAGAGGGTGGCGAAATCGTCGCCTGGGCAGACGACGACCGCGCCCGCCTCGATCTCCCCACGCGAGGTGCGCAAGCGCGGCGGCGCGGCCTCGAACACGACGGTCTGGTTGAAGAAGAAGACGCTCAACTCCTCCTTCAGCCAGGCCGCGAGCGCGGGGATGGCGGTTCTGGATTCCACACGCAGCTCGTGGGGGCTGTGGAGGGCGCCGAAGAGGTCGGGGCCGCCGAGACCATCGGCGAGGTTTCTGAATTCGTGCGCGGTCATCAGGCGGCAACCGGCGCCCATCTCGGTTGCGAGGAAGGCTTCGATCACTGCGACCGCCTCGGCCGATCGGGCGGTGAGATAGAGGCCTCGCTGCTCGATCGGGATGCGGGCGGCGCTGGCGACGTCGGCCCACACGTCGCGCGTCCGGCGGGCGAGCGTCCAGCTGTCTCCACGCTCCTGGCCGGTGACGGTGATGAAGCCGAAGTTGCGGATCGAGGCGCCGTTGGCGCGGGCGTCGCGCTCGATGACGGCGACGCGCTTACCGGCCCGCGCGGCCACATAGGCGTGCGCCAGGCCGATCACCCCCTCGCCGACCACGGCCAAGTCGAATGTTGGCGAAGTCATTCCGTGCCGATCCCACGCCACCCCACCTTAGTAGGTGGTCTAGATGACAAGCGCGATTCAAGGCTCGTCGGCGCCGGAGACTTGACGCGCCTCAAGGCGATGGCGGTTCCCGGCGTGCATTTAGCGCACGCAGCCACAGGAGCCGTCATGAATCGCCTTTCCGGCAAGACCGCCATTGTCACCGGCGCGGCGCTCGGCCTCGGCCGCGCGACCGCCATCCGCATGGCCGAAGAGGGCGCGGCTGTCGCCATCCTCGACCTGCACGACGATACGGGCGAGGCGCTGGCGAAGGAGCTGCAGGGCAATGGGTCGAAGGCGCGCTACTGGCGCTGCGACGTTAGTCGCGAAGCCGACATCGCCCGCGTGTTCGGCGAGGTCGCCGATGCGTTCGGACGGCTGGACATCCTGGTGAACAACGCCGGCGTCGCCGGCGCTAACAAGCCCACCGACCAGTTGACGGAGACCGAGTGGGATTTCGTGCAAGCGATCAACGTCAAGGGCGTCTTCTTCGGCGTCAAGCACGCCGTGCCGCTCATGCGTCGCGCAGGGGGCGGCAGCATCATCAACCTGTCGTCCATCTACGGCCTGGTCGGCGCCGGCGACGTTCCGCCCTACCACGCCTCGAAGGGCGCCGTGCGGCTGATGAGCAAGAACGACGCGCTGATCTATGCGCCGGACAAGATCCGCGTGAACTCGATCCACCCGGGCTTCATCTGGACGCCGATGGTCGACGGCTTCCTGTCTGGCCAGGGCGACGTCGCCGAGGGCCGCAAGGCCGTCGACGCCCTGCATCCGCTCGGCCACATCGGCGAGCCCGACGACATCGCCTGGGGCGCTGTCTACCTCGCGTCGGACGAAGCCAAGTTCATCACCGGCTCGGAATTGGTCATCGACGGCGGCTACACCGCCCGCTGACGCGATACGCGGCCGAAGGCGCTGGCCGCGACCTTTGCGCCTAAGCCCCCGGCGCTTTAGCCTGCGCGTTTGGCGCGAAGGGGCGTAAGCTCAGTGGAAGCGAAGATCGGCAGGACCGTCGCGGACTCCACGCCCTGGTGGCCGCCGAAGCCGCGCGCGCCGGACGGCGCGCCGAACATCCTGGTGGTGCTGTTCGACGACGTCGGCTTTTCCGACTTCGGCTGCTACGGCTCGCCGATCGCGACGCCGAACATCGACGCGCTCGCGGCCGAAGGGCTGCGCTACACCGGCTTTCACACCACGGCCATGTGCTCGACCACGCGCGCGGCGCTGCTGACGGGGCGCAACCACCACTCGGTCGGGGTCGGCTGCCTGGCCAATTTCGACTCCGGATACCCCGGCTATCGCGGCAAGATCGCGCACACGGCGGGCACGCTGCCGGAGATCCTGCGGGCAAACGGCTACCGCAGCTACATGGTCGGCAAGTGGCACGTGACCTCGCTGACCGAAACCGGGCCGACCGGACCGTTCGACGGCTGGCCGCTGGGCCGCGGCTTCGACCGCTTCTATGGGTTCATGGATGCCGAGACCGACCAGTACGCGCCGGAGCTGGTGCGCGACAATACCGCGATCGCCGCGCCCGGGACCTATGCGAGCGGCTACCACCTGAGCGAGGACCTGACCGACCAGGCCATCCGCTTCATCGCCGACCACGTCGCCGACGCCCCCGACACCCCGTGGCTGACCTGGCTCGCTTACGGGGCCTGCCATGCGCCGCATCAGGCGCCGCGCGATCTCATCCTGAGCTACGACGAGGTGTTCAAGGACGGCTGGGACGTCGAGCGCGAGCGCAGGCTCGAACGGCAGAAGGCGCTGGGCATCGTGCCGAAGGACACCCGCCTGCCGCCACGCAACGCCTTCGTCCGTCCGTGGGCCGAACATAACGCCGATGAGCAGCGCCTGTTTCGCCGCCTGGCCGGCGCCTATGCCGCCATGCTCGATCATGCCGACCAGAACCTTGGTCGCTTGCTCGGCTTCCTGGACGAGGCGGCCCTGCGCGAAAACACGCTGATCCTGGTGATGAGCGACAATGGCGCCAGCCAGGAGGGCGGCCCGCTCGGCATGGTCAACGCCATGGGTCCCTACAACGGCGTGCCCGAGTCGGTCGCCGACAAGATTGCGCGCATCGACGACATCGGCGGGCCGGACACCCACGCGAACTTTCCGTGGGGCTGGGCGATGGCCGCCAACACCCCGCTCAAGCGCTACAAGCAGAACACCCACGGCGGCGGCATCCGCGATCCGCTGGTCGCCTGCTGGCCGAAGGGCATCGCCGCCCGTGGCTCTTTAAGGCACGGCTTCCGCCACGTCTGCGACATCGTCCCGACCCTGCTCGAGGTCGTGGGCGCGGAGGCGCCCGAGACCATCGCCGGCATCGCCCAGCAACCGCTCGAGGGCGTGTCCTTCGCAGCCAGCTTCGGCGACGCCGACCCCCCGCGCGGCCGGCCGCAATACTTCGAGATGTTCGGCCACCGCGGGCTATGGCGCGACGGCTGGAAGGCGGTTTCCTACCACCCGCCCGGCGCCGCGTTCGAAGACGATGTCTGGGAGCTCTATCATCTGGACACAGATTTCTCAGAGGTGGACGACATCGCCGCGGGGCGCCCAGACAAGCTTGCCGAGCTGATCAGCGCATGGTGGATCGAAGCCGAGCGCTGCAAGGTGTTGCCGTTGGACGATCGCTTCGCGCCCCGCTTCGCCGAGAATGCCGCCCGGTTTCACGGGTCGCGCACGCACTTCGTGTTCCACGCCGGCATGGGACACCTTCCGACCGACGTGGCGCCGGACGTCCGCTCGCGGTCGTTCGTAATCGAAGCGCATGCCAATCTTGCGGCGACCGACGAAGGCGTGCTCATCGCCCATGGCGATGCGACCTGCGGCTACTCGCTGTTCGTCCGCGGCGGACGGCTGGTCTACGACATGAACGTTGGGGGCAAGCACGCGACCGTCGTCAGTGACCGGGTCGTGCCGGCCGGACCTCGCCGACTAGGCGTCGCGGTTGGGAGCGGCCACACGAGAGTCCTCCGTTTACTGATCGACGGCGACGATGCTGGAGCCCGAGAGACGACCATGGGTTTCCACAGCTTCATCTCATGGTCGGGTCTTGATGTCGGCTGCGATCGCGGCAGTCCGGTTGCGGACTATGCCGCGCCCTTCGCCTTCACTGGCAAGCTCAGGAAGGTGACGGTCACGATGGACGCCGACCAGGTTCTGGACGGCGACGCGATCGGCAAGGCGGAAATGGCGCGGCAGTAGGAGCAGCCCGGTGAAGATCGACGGCCAATGCCACTGCGGTTTCGTCGCCTTCGAGGCGGAGGCCGACCCGGCGCGGACGGCGATGTGCAACTGCACCGACTGCCAAGCGCTCACCGGTGGGGCGTTCCGGGTGACCATCGCCGCCAAGGCCGGCTCGTTTCGCCTGCTGCGCGGGGAGCCGGCCATCTACGTGAAGACCGCCGACAGCGGGACCAAGCGCCAGCACGCCTTCTGCCCGCGCTGCGGCTCACCGATCTACGCGACGGGACTGGGCGACGATCCCAAGCCCTACAGCCTGCGCTTCGGGACCGTGCGCCAGCGCTCCCACTTCGCGCCGGTCAGGCAGATCTGGACCCGCTCGCGCGCCGCGTGGGTGACGCACATCGCCGACATCCCCGGCGTCGAGCTGCAGAGCTAGGCGACCAGGGCGACGACGGCGGCGCAGCCGCTCGCTTCGAGGATCGGGTCGACCTTCGCGCGGCTAGAAGACGGCAGGGCGGCATAGGCCTGGCGCAGCCACTGCAGGCACTTGGCCTGGTAGGGAAACGGCGGCTGGCGCCAGGGCTGTCCGTCGACGACCGCTTCGACCTCTCCCGCGCCGGTGGCGACGGCGCGGGCGTTGGCCAGCATCACTGGCGGATAGACGCGCCCGATCTCGGCCAGCAGGGCTGTCAGCGTTTCGGGCAGAGCGTCGATCGAGAGCCATCCGTCCTCGGGCGGCTCGAAGCCCGAGAGGTCCTCCATCAGCCCGACCCAGGCATAGACCCTGGGGGCCGTCCGGGCGGTGAGCGCCGCCGGCGTGGGGTCGAACAGCGCCAGCTGGGTGAGCTGGCCATAGATCGCGAAGTCGCAGGACGCGGGCCGCCGGCCGAGCACGAATGCCGAGCGGCTCAAGTGCGCCTCGAAGGCGGCGAGGAAGCGCTTGTAGCTCGCCTCGATCACCGCCGCCGTCACCGGATTGGAGCCGACCACGAAGAGCCGCCCGATCTGCCGCTCGCCGATCGTCTTCGACCGCTCAGCCAGGATCGCGTCGGGGATCGAGTAACCCCGCCAAAGCGGCAGCTGCCGCGACGCCTTGGCCGCATCGTCCGCATAAGCCCAGCGGTAGTGGAACATCGGCTTGGTCAGCCACTCGTCGGCATAGTCCTCAATCAGGTCGTTCAGGAATGCGAGGCCGGGATCGGTGGGGATGAGGCTCCGCTCCGCGTGCTCACGCTCCAGCCGGCGGATGATCGGCGAGGAGTTGACCACCGCTTCGAGGGCGCCGTCGGCGGTCCGAAAGTAGAAGGTCGGCAGGAGCGCGACCTTGGGCGCCGGCATGCCGGCCCTGGCCGCGTCCGCCGAGGAGAGGAACCGGTACGGGATACGGCGGTAGCGCATCACGCCCAGCATCTTGCGGGTATAGGGCGAGCCCGGAGCGCCCATCAGCGAGATCGGCTCAGCTAGGGTCATGACGCTCGGTTCCTTGCGCTCCAGCGCTCACCTGACACTATGCGCACGCCGGGCGGAACGCCCAAGCTCGCAGGGCCGCCATGACGCTCGCCTACGACCTCTTCTGGTCCTTCCGCTCGCCGTACTCGTACCTGATCACCCATCGGCTCGTGGCGCTGGAGCGCGACTTCGACGTCAAGGGCGCCATCCGGCCGGTCTATCCGCTCGCCGTGCGCTCGCCCGAGTTCTTCGATGGCCGCGATCCGCTCTGGTATTCCTACCTGCAGATGGACATCCGCCGCGAAGCCGAGTTCCTGGGCGTTCCGATCCGCTGGCCGCGGCCTGACCCCGTCTTCATGGATATGGCGACGCGCACCTATCCGAAGAAACAGCCGTACATCCATCGCCTGACGCGGCTTGGCGTGGCGGCGGCCGAGCGCGGGCGGGGGCTCCAATACCTGAGCGAGGTCAGCGGGGTGATCTGGAGCGGAACGGTCGACAACTGGCACGAAGGCGACCACCTCGCCCGCGCGGCCGAGCGCGCCGGCCTGGACGCGGCCGAGCTCGACGCCGCCGTCGACGCCGAGGCATTGCGGCTGCACGAGGTCATCGAGCAGAACCAGGTCGCCCAGCGCCAGGCCGGCCACTGGGGCGTGCCGATGATCGCCTTTGGCGGCGAGCCCTTCTTCGGCCAGGACCGCTTCGACCAGTTCAAATGGCGGCTGGAACAGCAGGGGCTGAAACCCCGCGCCTAGGGCTTGCCGGCCACGTTGAATTGGCGCCATTGGCGGGCCGATGGCTGAAGCCAAACGGATCGAGGGCGCGCCGATCGCCGCGCGCCTGGTCGCCCGCGTCGCCGAGGGCGTGGCAGAACTCAAGCGCACGCGTGGGGTGACGCCCGGCCTGGCCGTCGTCCTTGTCGGCGAGGACCCCGCTAGCCAGATCTATGTGACCAGCAAGGGCGAGCAGTCGCGCGCCATCGGCATGCACTCGGTGACCATCCGGCTGCCGGCCGAGACTTCGCAAGCGGAGCTGCTGGCCCAGGTCGCGGCGCTGAACGCCGATCCGGCGATTTACGGCATCCTGGTTCAATTCCCCGTTCCCCCGCACATCGATCAGCTGATCATCCAGGACGCGACCGACCCCGACAAAGACGTAGATGGCCTGAACGTGATCAACACCGGCCGCCTCGCCGCTGGTCAGAGGGGGCTCTTCCCGGCCACGCCGGTTGGCTGCATGGTCCTGGTCGAGGAGGTGTTGGGCGGCGCGCTGCGCGGCAAGCGCGCGGTGGTGGTCGGCCGCTCTAACCTCGTCGGCAAACCGATCGCGCAGCTGCTGCTGCGCGCCGACTGCACCGTCACGATCTGTCACTCGAAGACGCTAGACCTGCCCGAGGTCACGCGGCAGGCGGACATACTCGTCGCCGCGGTGGGCCAGATGGAGATGATCCGCGGCGACTGGATCAAGCCGGGCGCCGTGGTGATCGACGTCGGCATCCACCGTATCCTCTCGCGCATGCCCAAGGCGCGGGCGGCGGGGAAGATGGTCATCGTCGGCGATGTCGCCTACCGGGACGCGCTGCACGTGGCCGGCGCCATTACGCCGGTCCCGGGCGGCGTGGGGCCGATGACGGTCGCCTGCCTGCTAGCCAACACGCTCACCGCGGCGGAACGCCTGAGCGCCTGACCCCGTGCGTAGACGGTATTTTAAGCGGGATCGTTCACCCTGGACGCAATTTCGGGGCGAACAGGATTTCAATTGGTCATGGCGAACGAAGAGCCGCCGGCCGACGCCGGCCGTCGGCCGCGCGCGGGCGACCCGATCGATCCCAAAGCCGGACGCACCATCTACGAACGCATCGCCCGCCTCGCCCAGCGCATGGCTGGCGCCGCCAGCGCCCAGGTGGCGCTCGCCGGTCGGCGCGGCGTGCGCATCATCGCGGTTGGCCTCGACGAGCCCGGGCCGACCTCGCGGGCCGCGGCGCTGGCGCAGCTCGCCATGCAGACGTCGGAGGTGCTGTGGATCGAGGATCTCGGCGAGCAGTGCTGGGGCGACGCCTACCCGCTATCGGCTGGCGAGTCGGACAACGCCTTCTATGCCGCCGCGCCGATCACGCTTCCCGATGGGCGCCGGATCGGCGCGCTCGCCATCCTCGACCCCCTGTCCCGCGCTTACGACGCCGACATGGCCGAGCGGCTGGTCGATCACGCCGCATTCGTCGCCGACGAATGGGAGCGCAGCAAGGCGGTTGAGGCGCTGGCGAAGTCGAAGCGGCGCCTGAGTCTGGCGACCGAGCTGGCCAACATCAACGTCTGGGAAATGGACTACCGCAACCGCGAACTGTCGAGCGACGGCGCCGAGCCGACCAACGGTGGATCGACCACCTACGAGGAGTTCGCGGCCGACGCCTGGTACGGAGTCCATCCGCACGATGTCGAGCGGACGAAGGCGCTGTGGGACGAGCACGTCGCCACCGGGGCGCCCTACCGGGTGGTGCACCGGATGATGCAGGCGAACGGCCCGCACTATTGGGTGGAGATGGGCTGCGAGGCGATCAAGGACGAGCGCGGCCGCCTCGTCAGCATCGTCGGCGCCACGCGCAACATAGACAAGGAGAAGCGGGCGGAGCTGGCGCTGGCGAAGGCGCGCGATGACGCCGAGGCGGCCAATCGGGCGAAGAGTCTCTTCCTCGCCACCATGAGCCACGAGATCCGCACGCCGCTGAACGGCGTGCTCGGCATGACCCAGGCCATGGCGATGGACGACCTCTCGCCAGTGCAACGCGAGCGGCTCGGCGTCGTTCACGCCTCCGGCGAGGCGCTGCTCGCCATCCTCAACGACGTGCTCGACCTGGCGAAGATCGAAGCCGGCAAGCTGGAGCTGGAAGAGATCGACTTCGACCTGGAGGAGATCGCGCGTGGCGCCCAACAGGCGTTCACGGCGCAGGCGAACGCCAAAGGGTTGGAATTCTCGCTCGACATCAAGGGGTCGCAGGGCGTCTACCGCGGCGACCCGACCCGCATCCGGCAGATCCTCTACAACCTGGTCTCCAACGCCCTGAAGTTCACCGACGAGGGCGAGATCAAGGTGACGGCCCGCTGGGCCTCGGAGACATTGACGGTAGCCGTCGCCGACACTGGCGTCGGCATCCCGGCCGACCGGCTGCCGCTGTTGTTCGGGCGCTTCGCCCAGGCCGATGCTTCGACGACGCGCCGCTTCGGCGGCACCGGCCTTGGCCTGGCCATCTGCCGCGAGCTAGCGCTGATGATGGGCGGCCTGATCCAGGTCGAGAGTGCGCCAGGCGTCGGCTCGATCTTCACGCTCAGCCTGCCGCTGGAGCGGGTCGGCGATGCGCGCGCGCCCTCGTTGCCGGCCGCGCCGGAGGAAACCGGAACGCCGACCCTCAGCCTGCGGGTGCTGGCGGCCGAGGACAACACCGTCAACCAGCTGGTGCTCAAGACGCTTCTGCACCAGCTCGGGATCGAGCCGGTCGTCGTGGAAAACGGGGCCGAAGCCGTCGCCGCCTGGAAGGCCCAGCACTGGGACGTCATCCTGATGGACGTCCAGATGCCCAGGATGGACGGGCCGACCGCGACGCGAGCGATCAGGGAGGCGGAAGCCGCCGAGGGCCGGCCACGCACGCCGATCATCGCGTTGACCGCCAACGTCATGGCGCACCAGCTGGCCGACTACTTCGCCGCCGGCATGGATGGCCACATCGCCAAGCCGATAGAGGCGGCGAGGTTGTTCGAGGCGCTGGAAGCGGTCCTCGAGAGCGCCTCGGCGAGCGACGAAAAAGCAGCCTGAACCGCGCTACTCCGCCGCGCTTGCGGTCAGGGGCGCATAGCGCGGCGCCGGGTCCAGATCCGGGCGCTCGAGGCGGCGGATCAGACGATGGTGCTCGCGCCAGAGCGCGGCCGGCAGGCGCTCGCCGAACCGCTCGTAGAAGCTGCTGATCAGCCCCGCCTCGAGCTTCCAGAGCGAGCTGTTCACTTCGAACAGGCTCTCGAGCTCGGCTTCGCCAATATCCAGCCCTTCGACGTCCAATGCGCCCTTTGCAGGCAGACGGCCGATCGGCGTCTCGCGCGCGGCGCCCTCGCCGTCCAGACGCTGGACGATCCACTTCAGTACGCGGCTGTTGTCGCCGTAGCCGGGCCAGATGAACTTGCCGCGCGCGTCCTTGCGGAACCAGTTGACGAAGTAGATGCGCGGCAGCTTGGCGGGGTCGCGCCCCTCCGCCAGCCCGAGCCAGTGGCCGAAGTAGTCGCCCATGTTGTAGCCGCAGAACGGCAGCATGGCGAAGGGATCGCGGCGCAGCTCGCCGATCGCGCCTTCGGCCGCGGCGGTGCCTTCGGAGGCGACGTTGGACGCCATGAAGACGCCGTGCGCCCAGTCGAACGCCTCGGTGACCAGTGGCGCGGTCGAGGCGCGGCGGCCGCCGAACAGGATAGCCGAGATCGGCACGCCGGCGGGATCCTCCCACTCTGGCGCGATGATCGGGCACTGGCTGGCGGGAGCGGTGAAGCGCGCGTTCGGGTGCGCCGCCGGCTCGGCCGAGGCGGGCGTCCACGGGCGCCCCTTCCAGTCGGTGAGGTGGGCGGGCGGGGTCTCGGTCAGACCCTCCCACCAGACGTCGCCGTCGTCGGTCAGCGCCACGTTGGTGAAGATGGCGTTCTCGGCCAGGCCGGCGATGGCGTTCGGGTTGGTGCCGAGGCCGGTGCCGGGCGCGACGCCGAAGAACCCGGCCTCGGGGTTGATCGCGTAGAGCCGCCCATCTTCGCCGAAGCGCATCCAGGCGATGTCGTCGCCGATGGTCTCGGCCTTCCAGCCCGGCAGCGTCGGCCTGCAGCATGGCGAGGTTGGTCTTGCCGCAGGCGCTGGGGAAGGCCGCGGTGACGTAGCGGACGGAGCCTTCCGGCGAGGTCAGCTTGAGGATCAGCATGTGCTCGGCGAGCCAGCCCTCGTCGCGGGCCATCACCGAGGCGATGCGCAGCGCGTAGCACTTCTTGCCGAGGAGCGCGTTGCCGCCATAGCCGGAGCCATACGACCAGATCTCGCGCGTCTCCGGGAAGTGGACGATGTACTTGATCGGGTTGCACGGCCACGGGACGTCGGCCTGGCCGGGCGCGAGCGGCGCGCCAACGCTGTGCACGGCGGGTACGAAAAAGCCGTCCTCGCCGAGCTGGTCGAGGGCGGCCTGGCCCATGCGCGTCATGATCCGCATGGATACGACCACGTACGGGCTGTCGGTGATCTCGACGCCGAGCGCGCTGATCTCCGAGCCCAGCGGCCCCATGCAGAACGGAACCACGTACAGCGTCCGTCCGCGCATCGCCCCGTCGAACAGACCCTTCAGGTCGGCGCGCATCTCGGTCGGGTCGAGCCAATTGTTGGTCGGACCGGCGTCGTCGGGGTCTTCGGAGCAGATGAAGGTGCGGCTCTCGACGCGGGCCACGTCGCTGGGGTCGGACGCGGCGCAAAAGGAGTTCGGCCGTTTGAGTGGGTCGAGCCGCTTGAGCGTGCCCGCCTGAACCATCGCCTCGGTGAGGCGGCTCCACTCGGCCTCCGATCCATCGCACCAATGCACCCGGTCGGGCTTGGTCAGCTCGGCGATCTGGCGGACCCAGGCGATCAGTTTGGCGTGGCGCGTCGGCGCGTTCGAAAGACCCGCGATGGTCGTGGTCGTCGTCACAAACGCTCCCTATCGCACCAGTCTTCTTAGCGTCCGTCGCCGCATGCGGGCGCCTGAAAGCAAAATGCACAACCGATGCCTTGGCTGCAAGGACGGCGGATAGGAAGCGGTATCCAGAGTCGGACGAGAGGGGAAGACGGCTAAGCTCGAACCCTCTCTGCGCGCCACGGAAGCGTACCGTTAAGGCGCACGCTGCTAGCGTCGCGAGCATGCCATCGACGGCAAACACGCTTCATGCGTCCAAGCCCAGCGCGCGCGGGGGCGCAGCCGACGCGCGCGACGCGGCGGCGACGATTAGCATCGTCATTCCCACCCAGCGGCGGCCAGCGGGCCTGATGACTGCGGCCCGCTCAGCCTTCCGGCTGGCCGGTGTCAACCCCGCGCGCCTGGAGCTGGTGATCGCCGACAACGACCAGACGCCGTCCGCCGAGACGCTGGCGCGCACGCTGGCGGACGAAGCCCCCTTTCCGGTCCGCTACGTGCACGAGCCAGCGGCCGGGGTCTCGAACGCGCGCAATGCCGCGATGTCAGCCGCGCGCGGCGGCCTCATCGCCTTCCTCGACGACGACAACGAGGCCGAGCCTGGCTGGCTGGCCGCGCTGCTCGAGGCGCAGGACCGGTTCGGCGCCGATATCGTCTTTGGACCGGTGCGTGGGCGCGCGCCCACGGCCGGGCCGCATGCCGACTACCTGCGCTGGTTCTTCTCCTGCGAGGGGCCGGCCGAGGCCGGCGTGAGCGAGCGTTACTACGGCTGCCGTGGCGCGCTGGTGCGCCGCGCCGCCATGCCCGATCCGGCCAAGCCGTTCTGCGCCAGCCGCAACCAGAGCGGCGGCGAGGATGACAAGCTGTTCGAGACGATGCGGAAGGGCGGCGCCCGCATCGCCTGGACTCCCGAGGCGGTGATTTTCGAGGATCCCACGCCTGATCGCCTCAGGCTCTCCTACGCGCTGGCCCGCGCCTTCACCTACGGCCAGAGCCCGACCCAGGTGTGCATGGACGCCCGCCCGCCCCGGCTCGCGGGCGCGGCCTACTGGATGGCGGTCGGACTCGCTCAGGCCCTGGTGTTCGGGACGCTCGCCGCGGCGCAGTGGATCGTGCGCGCGCCCGACCGGGCGTTCATGCTCGACCGCGCGGTGCGCGGCCTCGGCAAGGTGTTCTTCGGCGGCCCGTTCGTGCTGCGCTTCTACGGCCGCTCGGCGCCGGCCGCGTCCTGAGTCGCTCGCGCCGCAGGCTGGTCGGGCAGCGCCAGCTTGGCGGCAACGGCGGCGAAGATCAGCCAGACCAGCTCGTTGGCCTCCAGCACCGAGGATTCGGTGTAGGCGTGCAGGCTGAAGACGACCAGGAACGGCAGCGCGAAATAGGCGGCCGGTCGGGTGTAGAGCGCCGCGATCGCCCGGACCCAGACGGCGACGAACAGGATCGTCCAGGCCGCTAGGCCCAGGTAGCCGAGCTCGAGCCAGACGCCCAGCCAGCTGTTGTGCGCTTCGTGGATGACGAAGCCCTGCTCGAGCGAGATCTGCTGGACAGGCGCCCAGACGTCGGTCGCGTCCCACACCGCGCCGTAGCCGAAGCCGAGCGCCGGACGATGGGCGATCTGGTGCAGGACCGCGCTCCAGATCTGGGTGCGTCCGGTCAGCGTCTGGTCCTTTCCGACCAGGTCGAGGAGGAAGTCCGGCGCGGCGAACAGCACGAACGCGAGCGCGATCAGCCCGCTCCCCCAGACACCCGACGCCGCCACCGCCCAGGCTGGCCCTTTGCGCACCAGGGCCACGAGCAGGATGCAGCTCAAGCCGGCCAGCGCCGCGACCAGCGATGTCTTCGAGCCCGAGAGGACGATCAGCAGCCACCCGACCGCCAGCGCCCCGACCCAGAGCCAGCGGCGCCGGGGATTGGCCAGCGCGGCGCAGGCGAACGCCGCCACCGCCACCGACATCTCGTAGCCGAGCACGTTCTTGTGGCTCCAGACGCCGCGCCAGGCGCCCGGGAAGTCGTAGGTCATCGTGCCGTAATTCGGCGCGACCACGACGTAGACGAAGGAGAGCGCCTCGCAGATGGCGTAGGTGGCGGCGAACACCTCAAAGACCCTTGGCCAGCTGAAGCGCCCGGCGATCACGACGCCGGCCATGGTGGTGAAGAAGGCCGCGATGCAGCGCCGGAACGTCACGCTAGGATCCACCGACCATGCGATCGACGCGAACGCGAGGCCAAGCAGCAGCATGAGCGCCGGCGAGCGCAGCACCGCCATGCTGGTCGGGCGGAACCAGACCGCCATCAAGACGACCACCAGCCCGTAGCAGGGGATGTAGTAGTTGCGCAGCGAGGCCGAGATGGCCGGATCCACCGGCCCCGGACCCGGTCCGGTGAGCGGCATGACCCAGAACTGGCTGAAGGCCAGGGTGACCGCCACGCATGCCCAGAACGCGACCCGGTCGCTGGCGACCAGCGCGCCGAGCCCGAGCGCGCGCGGCGGCGGCGCTGTCAAACCGGTGCGGTGATGGGTGTCCACGAGCGGACCTTAAGGCGGCGTGAGAGGCGAATCTCTCGCTCGCAGTATGCTTAAGACCTTTCCAGAAAGTGCTTCAGCCGGCGCGCACGCGGGCTGCTGCGTCCTTCACCGGCAGCACGTCGACGCCGGCGTCGGAGAGCGCGCCGAGCACCGCCTCCAGCTCCTGCCGGCGGCAGCCGAAGGGCGAGGGCGCCGGCGACACGTCGTGGGTGAAGAAGATCAGCCAGGCAGCTTTCGCCCGCGCCTCGGCGACGAGGTCGATTACGTGCGCCGGGTCGAAACCACGATGGCTCTCAAGGCCGACCGCGCGCAGCTCGGAAAAGTCGATCAAGCCGGCGTTGAGGCCCGCGAACACGCCTCGGCAGGCGAGGAAGCGCTTGGAATAGAACAGCTTGGCCGGGAGCGATGTCGACCCGTAGGGGTAGGCGAAGGTGGCCGGAAGCTCGCCCGCGAGAACGTCGGCGGCGAAAGCGCGGTTGGCGTCGTGGTCGCGGGTGCGAGCCGTTGCGTCGACCAGGGTGGCGTCCTGATGGGCGAAGGTGTGGCAGCCGATTTCGTGCCCGGCATCGCTGAGGCGCTCGAGGTCGTCGCGCCGGTGCTGCTCGAGGCCCTCGAACGTTGTGCCCGTATGCGCGCCGCAGACGTAGTAGGTGCCCCGCACGCCCGCACTTTCCATCGCCGCTGCGCCGTCAAGCGTCGCCGAGCGCGGGACATCATCGAACGAAAGGCTGGCGATCGCCCGCGTCAGCTTCGAGCGCACGGGCTTGACCGGGATGCGCTTGGCGATGGCCTGCGAGAGCCGGCGCGCGAACGGACGGTCTTCAGCCAACAGGGTTCCTCGCCAAGCCGGGACTTGAGCCCCCGGCGCGCATTTTCGCTGCCAGAAATGTGCCATCGGCACGAACCCTGCTAGGGAAGGCGGCTCTTTCCCCGAGGCGCCTCATGTCGGCCCTGGTCTCGACGCTCGTCCCCCATTCCGCCACCTGGACCTTCTTCGAAGGCCGCTGGCACGAGGGCAATGTGGCCATCATGGGCCCGCGCACCCAAGCCTCCTGGCTGGGCTCGACGGTGTTCGACGGCGCCCGCGCTTACGATGGCGTAACCCCCGACCTAGACATGCACATGGCGCGGGTGAACGCCTCGGCGAGCGCCTTCCTGCTCAAGCCGGTCGCCACGCTCGAGACGTGGCTCGACCTCGCCCGCGAAGGCGTCAAGAAGTTCCCGGCCGGGACAGCGCTCTACATCCGGCCGATGTACTGGGCCGACAGCGGCATGGGCGGCGGCGTGAAGTTCGACCCGGACACCACCCGCTGGTGCCTCTGCATCTACGAGACGCCGATGCCGGGCGAGCGCGATCTGGCCATCACCCTCTCGCCGTTCCGCCGCCCGACCCTCGAGACCGCGCCGGTAGACGCCAAGGCCGGTTGCCTCTACCCGAACGGCTCGCGCGCGCTGATCGAGGCCGGCCAGCGCGGCTTCGACAACTGCCTGATGAACGACATGCTGGGTAATGTCGCCGAGCTCGCCAATTCCAACGTGTTCATGGTCAGGGACGGGGTGGTGTTCACGCCGGCCCCCAACGGGACCTTCCTCGACGGCATTACGCGCCGCCGCGTGATCGGCCTCATGCGCGACGATGGCGTGACGGTGGTCGAAACCACCCTCACATACCGCGACTTCCAGGGCGCCGACGAGATCTTCTCCAGCGGCAACTTCGCCAAGGTCTCCTCCATCACCCGCATCGACGAGCGCCATCTGCAGCCGGGGCCAATCTACCGCCGCGCCAGCGCCCTCTACCGCGACTTCGCCCACGCCACCGCGAGGCTCGACAGCGTCGCCTGAGGCGACCTGTGATTCGGACGAGTTGCTGAACGCGGGCGCATCGCCAACGCCCCGCTCAGCAAACCGCTTAGCGCGTGGCCAACGTCGCTGAATAGTGCTTTAGATTCAAGGTCTGTCGCCATCACCCGACCGAGTGCGCGAACCCCTCGGGCGCGGGCGTGCGGCGGCCGCCCTCAGGACGCCGGCTGCCAGAGGATTAAGGGACAAAACCGGGCCATGTGGCTGAAATCCTGGTCGCTCGTGAGCATCGTCAGCTGGTGGCGGATGCATAGTTGACCGAGCAGAGCGTCGATCGTCCCGATCTGCACGCCGCCGGACCGGCATCGATTCCTGAGCTCGGCCGCCTGAATGTGGTCGTCGCGGTCGGGCGCCAGCAGCGGAACGCTGGCAAATCGCGCCAGGAGCTGGCCGCGCGCCCTGGGTCCGCTGAAGCCTTGGAGGAGCTCCTGCAACACCAGACCGGTCGTGAGCACGATCGCGCCTTCGGTCAGAGCCGTGGCCAGCGCTCGCGCGTGCGGCGAGCCGGCCGGCGCATCGCGGCGAAACGCAAGCGACCAGACGCTCGTATCGACGAAGAGGCTCAATCGCGCGAACGCTCGGCTTTGTAGTCGTACGAAGAGTCCCATTCGAGCTTGCCCAGCAGTTCGAGCAGGCGCCGCTGTCGCCGTATCGCGATGAACTCTCGAAGCGCCTTGGTGACCGCGGCCTTTTTCGTCCGCTCGCCGCTGACCTCGAGCGCCGCAGCGATCAGCTCGGGATCGATCGCCAGGTTGGTCGCCATGTGTGAATCTCCACACAGATACTCACACATCGCAGCGCGCCGAGCAACCTTCCAACGCGGCCGGACGCAGGGAGTCGGCTGCGGCCAACATGCCCGAGCTAGAGCGCCAGCGCGGCTTCCCGGATTCCGCTCAGCGTCTGGGTGGGGGTGATGCCGTCGGCGTCGTACTTCACGTGCACGATGGCGGGCTGGCCGGAGGCGCAGGCCGCCTCGAACGCACTCGCGAAGTCGGCGGTGCGCTCGACCGTCACGCCGAAGCCGCCGAAGGCGCGGGCGTAGGCGGCGAAGTCGGGGTTGATCAGGTCGGTCGCCGATCACCCGGCCGGGGTACTCCCGCTCCTGGTGCATGCGGATGGTGCCGTAGGAGGCGTTGTCGAGCACCACGACGACGATCGGCAGGCCGTACTGCACGGCGGTGGCGAACTCCTGGCCGTTCATCAGGAAGTCGCCGTCGCCGTTGATCGAGACGACGCGGCGGCCGGGGTACAGCCGCTGCATAGCGACGGCGGCCGGCATGCCGTAGCCCATCGAGGCGGAAGTCGGCGCGATGTGGCTCGCCGCAGCCGGCGGAAGCGGAAGAAACGGTGCAGCCAGGCGGCGATAGTTGCCGGCGCCGTTGCAGATGATCGCATCGGCGGGCAGCGCACCGCGCAGCCAGATCATGATCTCTGCCAGGTTGACCGCCGCCGGGCTGCGGCGTGGGCGCTTCCGACCATGCCAGGTACTCGGCGTGCGCGGCCTCGGCCGAACCGCGCCACGCCGGAGCCGGGGGCGCGCGCAAGCCGTCAAGTGCGCTGGCGAAGCCCGCGGGGCTCGCGTGGATGGAAAGCTGCGGGGCAAAGACCCGCCCCAGCTCCTCGGCGCCGGGATAGACGTGGACGAGCTTGGTCTTCGGCCCGGGCGACTCGAACAGGCCATAGCCCTGGGTAGTCACTTCATCGAGCCGGGCGCCGACGGCGAGCACGAGGTCGGCCGCCTTCACCCGCGCGACGAGTTTGGGGTTGGCGCCCAGGCCGAGGTCGCCGGCGTAGTTGGCATGCACCGGGTCGAACAGCGGCAGGCGGCGGTAGGCCGTCGCCACCGGAAGCTCGAAACGCTCGGCGAAGTCGCGGACGGCGGCGCAAGCGTCCTCGTCCCAGCGGCCGCCGCCAACGAGCAGGACCGGGGCGCCCGCCTCGTCGAGCAGGGCCTGCAGCGCCGCAAGCTCGCGGGCGCAAGGCGCCGGCTCGGCCGCCACGGCCGCTGGCGCGTCGCGCGCGATGGTCGCTTCGGCCAGCATGTCGTGTGGCAACGCCAGCACGACCGGCCCAGGCCGCCCGTTCATCGCGGTATGGAAGGCGCGCGAGACGTACTCGGTGACCCGGGACGCGGTCTCGATCTCGGCCGTCCATTTGGTCATCGAGCCGAACACGGCGCGGCAGTCGATCTCCTGCCAGGCCTCGCGATCGCGAAAGCCCCGGTCAACCTGACCGACGAACATGATCATCGGCGTGGAGCTCCTGACGGGCGATGTGGATGCCAGCCGCGGCGTTGGTCGCGCCAGGACCACGGGTGACGAAGCAGACGCCCGGCCGGCCGGTCGCCTTGCCGACCGCCTCGGCCATCATCGCAGCGCCGCCTTCCTGGCGACAGACGGTGACCTCGATCTCGCGGTCGCGCAGCGCGTCGAGCACGCCGAGGTAGCTCTCGCCCGGCACGCAGAACACGTGGCGCACGCCCTGGACGATCAGCTGGTCGACCAGCGCTTGCGCCGCCGTGCGGGCTTTGACGTCGAGCTTCATGGGTTCAGGTCCTAGCGGCTACGGTCCGAACAGAACGATTTCGGTGAAGGACAGGTCGTTCAGGCGCGGCGGGTTCGGCCCGCGGAAGTAGCGCGGCGCCTTGTTGGCGAAGAACCGCCCGGCCAGCCCTGGAATGGGCGCGGTGCAGTCGCAGATGACGCAGAGGGCGCCGCTCAGCAGCAGGCGGCGTCCGAGCGCCCCGGCGCAGCTCACGAGATCTTGCGTGTCGCGGCAATAAACCAGTTGCGCGAAGCCGAACGGCGCCTTGCTCAGCCGGCGGCGCAGGAACAGGAACGGCAGCGGTCCCGCCTCGGTGTCGCAGACGATCGCCAGGCATCCCGCTTCGGCGTGCGCGCGCATGAGCTCGTACTCCGGCAGCGCGCGGTCGCGCTCGCCGCCAGTGAACAGGCGCGCCCGGTGGCGGTGCGAGCCTGTGCTCAGCAGGGGTACGGCCGCGAACTGGCCGTCGGAGTAGCGGCTGTAGCCCTGCGCCTTCAGAATCGGCCAGGTGTGCGGCGCCGCCGAGATGTTCAGATAGGTGACGTGCTTCAGCTTCAGCGCCGTCGAGACGAGCGCGGCGGCGAAGCCACGGTAGAGCGGGTCGACGTACCAGCTTGAGACATTGCAACGGATCGGCCCGTCCGCGTCGCCGGTCTGCGAAAAGATCAGCAGCAGGACGCCGGCCGCAGCCCCCTCGGCGTCCAGCATATAGCCGAATCTTGGGCAACCCTCGGGCGTGGCGCGCGCCGCCAACCGCGCCAGGGCATTGGTCCAATACTTGCGAGTCCGAGATGGAAAGCCACGCGTGAGCAGGTCGGCGACCGCACCCAGATCACTCTCCTCGATCAGGCGGCAGCGGACTTTCGGCAACGAGGACATCGGGTTCCGGAGTTGAAGACGATGGATCGACAGAAGACCGGCGAACCGGCGCACCTCTGGTCCAAGCAAGATTCATGCGCAGCAACGGCCCAAATCGGCGCCACTCGGAGACACCAACCATGACCATCCGCCCCGCAATCCTCGCCAAGTTCAAGGAGGTCGGCGCGAGCCAGGAGAAAACGCTGGCGCCGCTGACGGACGACCTTGTCCTGCTCGAGTCGGGCCTCGATTCCCTCTGCTTCGCGATCATCGTCGCGACGCTGGAGGACGAGCTTGGCTTCGATCCGTTCAGCGCCGCCGACGACGTCTACTTCCCGGTCACGCTCGGCGATTTCGTCAAGTTCTACGAGACGGCCGCGCTCGAGAATGCCGCCAGCTGACGCCTCCCTTCGCGCCACGCTCCGCGCCTCGTGGCGGCTGAACGAGCGGCGGCTCTTTGCCCCACGGCGGGCGCTCAAGCTCGCCGATCTGACTGGCGGCACGGCGTTCGGCTGGCGCCTGCGCGCACTCGCCGGCAGCTCGGTGCTGATCAGGACGCAGAGCGCGCTGGCCGCGGCCATCGCGCTCGTCGAGCTCGACGGCGTCGCGCGCCGCTTGGTCCTCTGCCCGCCGGACCTCAAGGACGGGGATTTGCCCGGCGTCGCGGCGGCCGCTGGCGTCGGCGCCATCGTGTTCGACGAACCCACGCCGGCCATCGAGTCGCTGGGCCTGCCGCTCGCGCCGCTCGGGCCGAGCTTCGAGCCGCTCGACGTGCCGGCCGCGTCCGAGGCGCCGACCGAGTGGGTGATGTTCACCTCCGGCACGACGGGCGCGCCGAAGATGGTCGTGCACACGCTCGGGGGCCTGACCGGCGCGATCAAGCCGCCGGCGCCGGGCTCCGACCCGCCGGTCTGGAGCACCTTCTACGACATCCGCCGCTATGGCGGTCTGCAGATCCTGCTCCGCGCCCTGCTTGGCGAGGGCTCGATGGTGCTGACCGAGCCGGGCGAGCCGCTCGCCGATCTGCTCGCAAGGCTCGGACGCCACGGCGTCACCCACCTGACCGGCACGCCGTCGCACTGGCGCCGCGTGCTGATGAGCCGCGGCGACCTCGGCCATCGCGCCCGCCTACATCCGCCTCTCCGGAGAGATCGCCGACCAGGCGGTGCTTGACGCGCTGAAGGCGCGCTTCCCGGCCGCGGCAATCGGCCATGCCTACGCCTCGACCGAGGCCGGCGTCGGTTTCGAGGTGAACGACGGGCTTGCCGGCTTCCCGGCGAGCTTCGTCGACGCGGCCGTCGGCGAGGTCGAGATGCGCGTGCTCGATGGGACGCTGCGCCTCCGCTCGGCGCGCCGGGCAAAGTGCTACGTCAACGCCGGTGCGCCCGCACTCATCGACGCCGAGGGTTTCGTCGACTCCGGCGACATGGTCGAGCAGCGCGGCGATCGATTCCACTTCGTTGGCCGCCGCGGCGGGATCATCAACGTCGGCGGCCTGAAGGTCTGCCCGGAAGAGATCGAGGCGGTCATCAACCGGCACCCCGCCGTGCGCGCGGCCCTGGTCAAGGGGCGACGCAACCCGATCACCGGTGCGATCGTCGTGGCCGAGGTGGTCCTCGCGGCCCCCGCGAACGACGAAGCGGCGCTGAAGGCCGAGATACTGTCGGCCTGCCGCCGCGATCTGGCGCCGCACAAGGTCCCGACCGGGCTCCGCTTCGTACCGGCTCTGGCCATGACCGCCGGCGGCAAGCTGGAGCGCGCCGGTGCGTAACGTGCTCGTCACCGGCGGCAGCCGCGGGATCGGCCTCGCCATCGGCCGAAGGCTCGCCCTCGACGGGTACCGTGTGGTGGCGCTGGCCCGGTCCGAAGGCGCGGAGCTCGAGGCCGCCATCGCGGCGGTCGCGGCCGCTGGCGCGGGCGAGCTAATGTTCGAGCTGTTCGATCTCTCCGACCTGGACGCCATCCCCGACCTCGCGCGGCGGCTGAAGACGCGCGTCGGACCGTTCTATGGCCTGGTGAACAACGCCGGTGTCGGGACCGACGGGCTGCTCTCTAACATGCACGTCTCGCAGATCGAGACGCTGGTGCGCGTGAACACGATCGCGCCGATCGTGCTGACGAAACATATCGTCCGTACCATGATGACCGAGGGCGAGGGCCGCATCGTCAATATGTCGTCGGTCGTCGCAACGACCGGCTACAGCGGACTTTCCGTGTACGCGGCGACAAAGGCCTCGATGATAGGCTTCACCAAGTCTCTGGCGCGCGAAGTGGGGCGAATGGGCATCACGGTCAACGCCGTCGCCCCCGGGTTCCTCGACACCGAGCTGACCAAGGGCCTTGGCGAAGACGGCCGCGAGCAGGTCGTTCGCCGCAGCGCGCTCCGCCGTCTGGCCGAGGTCGACGACGTCGCTGCCGCGGTCGCCTACCTGATGGGCGAAGCCGGCCGCAACGTTACAGGCGCCGTGCTGACAGTGGACGCCGGCAACACGGCTTGAGGCGATCCGGCCGTTCTTTCGAATTGCGGTCGCGCGTCCCGTCGGAGTATGGGGCGGCCCCGACTCTAGCCTCGGCGCCGTTGACCGTCGGCCCTTGACCGACTGTCAGGTGAGCATCGGGGCCATGCCCGGCTCAGCCTTGCCCATCGCCCGCTGGTAGGCGGCGCGCTGGCCGATACGCGCGAGGTAGGCCTTCAGGTTCGGATAAGCGTCGATCGATAGGCCGCGAAACGCCCGGCTGGTGGTCAGGCAGTAGACCATCATGATGTCGGCGGTGGTGAGGTTGGCGCCGCCGAAGAACGGCGCCTGCCCGAGCCTGCGTCTCGACCATCGCCCAACCACGCCGGCTGCGATCCCCCACGAAGACCGCGGCCGGATTGCCCTCGCCGCCGCCGGCCAGCACCAGCTGCATCATCAGCGTGGTCATGAAGGTCCCGTTGGACCAGTGGAACCAGAACAGGTGGTCGGCGAAGTCCGGATCGTCGAGCCCCGGCGCCAGTCGTCCGCCGCCGTAGCGGGCGCAGATGTAGTCGCAGATCGCTCCGCTCTCGCCCAGCACAAGGTCGCCGTCGGTGATCACCGGCGCGATCCCCATGGGGTGCAGCGCCTTGTACTCGTCAGGCGCGAGACGGTTATCCGCCCGCCGCTCATAGCGTTTGAGCTCGTAGTCGAGCTCCAGCTCCTCGCAGAGCCACACGATCCGTTCCGATTGCGAGATCCCCAGGTGATGAACCGTAAGCATGCGCGCGCCTGACCTCCTCGAACCTGTTGCGCAGAAGCTAGGCTATCGCTGCGCGCGCCGATACCCTGCGACCAGACTGGATCGATCAAGCCAGGTGGGAGGCGCGTAGGTGGACCGTCTGACGGGTAAGGTCGCCATCGTCACAGGGGCGGCCTCGCAGGGCGACGGCGTAGGGAACGGCGCCGCCGTCGCCATGCTGTTCGCGCGGGAAGGCGCCAGGGTTGTCCTCGTCAACCGCAGTCTCGAGCGTGCGAAGGCCCTGGAGGAGACGATCCGCTCCGAGGGCGGAGAGGCCGCGGCGATCGCGGCGGACGTGACGCAGCCTGAGGCGACGCAGGCCATGGCGGCCTTCGCCGTCGAGCGCTACGGGCGTCTCGACATATTGCACAACAACGTCGGCGTTGGAGCCGGAGGCAACACGGTCACGGTGTCGCTCGACGATTGGGACCGCCTGGTCCAGTCCAACCTGACCTCGGCGATGCTGTGTTGCCGCGCGTGCATCCCGAGGATGCAAGCTGGAGGCGGCGGATCGATCGTCAACGTGTCCTCCACCGCCGGCATGATCGGTCTTTCCGGAACCCCTGGCGCAGTGGCGTACGCCGCGACGAAGGCAGGGCTGCAGGGGCTGACGTTGTCGGTCGCGGCCGACCATGCGGCGGAGGGAATCCGCGCCAACTGTCTGATCGTTGGCACGGTGGCGACGCCTCTTGTCGCGTTCCTCGGCGAGGAAGGTCGCGAACGCCGGCGCAAAGCCGTGCCCCTGCAGACCGAGGGCACCGGCTGGGATGTCGCCTATGCCGCGGTATACTTGGCAAGCGACGAGGCGCGCTGGGTGACAGGCGTGATGTTGCCGATCGACGGCGGCTTCCAGAACATCCGACCCTGGCCGCGCTGACGGAGCGGGCGTCGGTCCGCGGCGAGACCGCGGATAGGTCAGCCCGTCAACCGCGCCGGACGGCCGAGGGAGCGACTTCGACTTCGTGGGCGGTGGCCTGGGGCTCGGCCGCGAGTGCGGTTGAGATCGCCTCGAACAAGCGCGCGATCTCGATGGGTTTCGCCACATGCCCGTCCATGCCGGCGGCTTCATATTCCTCGACCTGGTGGGCCAGTGCGTTGGCGGTCAGCGCGATGATCGGCGTTCGCGCACGGCCCGTCTGGGCTTCGCGCCGGCGAATCGCCTGGGTCGCGCCGGGGCCATCCATCAGCGGCATCTGCACATCCATGAGGATGAGGTCGAACGTCTCGGCTTCCCAAGCGGCAATGGCCGCGGCGCCGTCACAGACAAGCGTCGGCGACAACCCGGCCTGTCCCAGCAGCGTCCTGATCACCAGGCGGTTGACCTCGTTGTCCTCCGCCACGAGCAGCCGCAGCGAGGCGTCCGTCGCAGCCGCCGCGCGCGGCGCGGGTTTCTCCGCCGGCGCCAGCTCGCCACCGACGGACGCGAGCGGGAGCTCGACCGTGAACGCGGCGCCCTTCCCGACCTGGCTCTCGACCGAGACGCCGCCGCCCATCCGCTCGGCCAGCTCGCGACAGATGGCGAGGCCTAGACCTGTCCCTCCGAAGCGTCGGGTGGTCGAGGAGTCCTCCTGCTCGAACTTCTGGAACAGTCGTTTCAGCTGGCGCGGCGCAATGCCGACGCCGGTGTCGCTGACGACGATGCGGACGCCCGCTCGCGCCGGCGCGACCCGCACGTCCACCCGCCCGAGGTCCGTGAACTTCAGGGCGTTGGAGACGAGATTGCCCACAATCTGGCGCACACGGGTCGGATCGCCCAGGTAGCGACCCCCAGCGCCCTCGGCGACCTCGAGCTCCAGCGCGACACCCTTGGCCTCGGCCAGCCCGGCGAACGAGGCGACGACCGAGCTGCAGAGTTGGGCGACGCCAAACTCGACGGTCTCCAAGGTGAGCTTGCCGGCCTCGATCTTCGAGATGTCGAGGATGTCGTTGAGGAGGCTGAGGAGTTGGGCGCCGGACGCACGGATCACTTCGAGCCGCTCGCGCTGAGACGGCGTCAGTGCGTCGACCGCCATAGCCTCGACCATGCCCAGCACCCCGTTGAGGGGCGTGCGAATCTCGTGGCTCATCGTCGCCAGGAAAGTTGATTTCGCCTGGTTCGCCGCCTCCGCTTCCGCCCGCCGGCGGGCGAGCTCATCTTCCAGCGCGCGCCGGGCGGTGACGTCGCGCAACGCCGTGACGGCGCCGATCGTCCGACCGGCCTTGTCCTTCAGCGGCGACGGGTTGCCCTCGGCCCATCGCCAGTCGCCGTCGGCGGCCCGCAACCGGAACGGCGGCTGCGCTCCGCTCAACATCTCGCCGCGCGTGATCGTGTCGCGGTTCTGGAGCAGGCGCGTTTGGTCTTGCGGATGGCAGAACTCGGCCATGTTGCGGCCAATCAGCTCGTGCGGCGCGTAACCCCAAGCCCGGGCCGCCGGGGACGCGTATTCGATCATGCCGCTCGGGTCGTAGCGGATGATCACATCGCTGGTCCGTTCGGCCAGCATGCGGAAACGCTCCTCGCTCTCGGCCAGCCGGGCGAGGGCCGCTTCCGCCACCCGGCGCGCCTCCTCCGCCTCACGTCGGCGGAGGTTCAGTTCTTGGATCACGCGGTCCGAGTCGACGTCGCCGCCGGGGACGGGGCGCCCATCCGCGCCGCGATGTTTCGAGCGCGCCAATCTAGCCACCCCTCGAACCGACGAGCGCGGCTGCATCCACATCGGCGCCGGTCATGTCGACCATGCGCTCGGCCCCACTGGTCAGCGGCAGCGACCGCAGATCGGCCCTGGTAAAGACCACGTGCCGGAGCTTCGCGCCCCGGAACGACGCACCCCTGAGATCAGCGCCGGTGAAGTCCGCGCAACGGAGATCGGCGTCGTCGAAGCGGCCGCACTGCAGCTGGGCGCCGGCGAAGGAGACGCCCACCGCGCAGACGCGGGCCGCGCTGATCGCGGCGAGTAGGCGGCCGCGCAACGCTTCGCCCAGCGGGCGCAGATCCTCGCCGTCCAGCACGCAAGGCGCGCCTTGGGCTCCCGCCGTCGCCACCCAGCGTTCGCCCTCGGCCAGACATTCGATCAGCGCCGGACCACGGCTCACCGCGCCGGTATCGGGATCGAGCAGACAGCTGGCCAGCGCCTCCTCGTCCAGTCGCGCGCCGGTCAGCACCGCGGCGGTCAGCACCGCATTGTCCAGGCGCGCTCCGCTCAGGTCGGCGCCGCTGAGATCGGAGCCGCTGAGCAGCGCGTCGCTGAAGTTCGCGCCGTTCAAACGCGCCCCCGCCAGGTTGGCGCGCTGGATCGAGCAGCCCGTGAAATCAACCTCGAACACCAGGTCGCCAGGGGCGCCCCTGGACGCCAGGCGAAACCCGCGTTGGGTCGTGGTGCTGAGCACCGCGCGGCTCAGGTCAGCGCCGTCAAGCCGGCTGCCGGCGAAATTCGCCCCGCGCAGGCTGACCCCGCGCAGGCTGGCTTTGGTGAAGATCGCGTCGCGCGCGTCGGCGCCCCTGAGGTTCGCCAGATCCAGCGTGGCGCGCGTGAAGTCGGCGCGGGCGAGGCGGCCAGCTTCGAGGTCGATCCCGGTCAGGTCGGCCTCGACCAGGCGACGGCCCTCAAGCTCCAGGCCCGCGGCGGTGATGTTCTTCAGGGAGGCGCGGGCGCCGCCGGCGCCGCCGTCGAGCATGATCTCGTGCGCATCGACGACCCGCAGGATCTCCGCTGGACTGTAGCGCAAATGGACCCGTGCGGCTGGCATCTGGCGGCGCTTGGAGACCTCGGGTGTTCGACCTAAGGCCAAGCTAGCGCCGAGCGCATTTCCGCAGGCTTAATGCAGCCAGCCGAAGGCCGAGGTTCAGGCGGGAATGCGCACCGGCAGGTGGGTGTAGCCCTTGACGAAGTTGGAGTTGAGCCGCGTGGGCTCGCCCACCACCTCGATCACCGGGAAGCGCCGCAGCATCTCCTCCCAGACCACGCGCAGCTGCATCTCGGCCAGTCGCTGGCCAAGGCAGCGATGGATGCCGAAGCCGAAGGCGGCGTGCTGGCGCGGCCGCGCGCGGTCGATGATGAACTCGTTCGGCCCGCTCGATGACGCGTCTCGTCGCGGTTGCCCGAGACGTACCACATGGCGATCTTCTCGCCCTTCCGGATGGTCTTGCCGCCGATCTCGACGTCGGCCAGCGGCGTGCGGCGCATGTAGGCCACCGGGCTCTGCCAGCGGATGATCTCCGGCACCGCGCTCTCCAGCAGGGCGGGGTTGGCGCGCAGCTTGGCGTACTCGGCCGGGTGCTGGTTGAGCGCGAGCAGGCCGCCGGTGATCGAATGGCGCGTGGTGTCGGAGCCGGCCACGATCAGAGGATGATGTTGCTCATGTAGTTCTCGGGGTTGTCGCCGCCGTCGGTCGCCGGATCGTTGGCCAGCAGCGAGATCAGGTCGTTCCGGCGCTCGCCGCCGCGCCGCTCGTTCCACAGCGGGACGAACAGGTTGAGCGTCATGAACATCTCCGCCTGCCGGCGCTGGCGCTCCTCCTCCGTGTCGGCCGGGCCCGAGAGCAGGAGGTCGGAGAACCGCGGCAGGATGCGCCGCTGCTCGAACGGGAAGTCGAACAGGGTCGCCAGCATCTGGCTGGTGAGCTCGACGGCGACGCTTGTCGACGAAGTCGAACTCCTCGCCGATCGGCAGCTCGTCGAGGATCTTGGCCGCCCGCTAGCGGATCAGCGGCTCCAGCTCGGCGAGCGACGGCGTGGAGAACATCGGCGCCACCACCTTGCGCTGGGCGTCATGGCGCGGCGGATCGAGGGCGATGAAGTTCGCCCGCTCCTCCGAGCGCTGCGCCGGGTCGCTGCCTTCCGGCGGCTCGAACAGGGTGATGCCGCCATGCTTCTGACGACGGACGAGAGGCGCGCCACGTCGCTCTCGCAGGCGACGATGTCGGCGTAGCGGGTGATCGACCAGTAGGGGCCGTATTCGCTCTCGGCGGTGTAGTGGACCGGGTCCTCCGCGCGCAGGCGCTCGAACCAGGGCCACAGCGTGTCGGAGGTGAAGTGGTCGATGGCGTGCACCTGGAAGTCCTCGAGCGGCGTCGCGTAGGCCCTGGCCCGCGCCTCTTCGGCCAGCGTCGTTCCGGTGTCAGCCATCGAGGCTCTCCCCCTGAAACGCGCCAGCCAGCATGCGCCACGCCAACTTGCGCCGCCAAGCGGTTTCGCGGTCAGGCCTGACGTACGTATTCGTAGTCGACGGGCTGGTTGTTGATCCCGCGCTCCGGCGGCGCGATCCACGCCGCCATCTTTCCCGGCTCGGTGACCGGCTGCATCAGGCTGTGGATGAAGGCGCGGTCACGCTCGGTGGGCAACCATTCCTGCTTTCCGCGCTCGAAAGCGTCGCGCGTGATTGGCCGGCCCTCGGGATCGGTCGGCGCTCCCGCCCACACGCCGATCGCTCGCCTGAACCGCTCGCTGGGCAGGCGATAGCGGAAATCGAAGCCCGCACGCTTGATCTGGTCGTTCCATCGATCGAGGAACAGCTGGCATTCGTCGCTGTAAGCCGTGCGGATCGCGACGTTCATCGCATTGCGCATCGGAACGTCCTCGCCGCGCACGCCGCCGGCGCCGTCTGGCGCCTCGAGCCGCCAGGTCCCGGACAGCGCCAGGTGGTCTTCGAACCGGCTCTCGTTCGGGCGGCCCTTGATGCCGGCCGCAAAATAGAGCGCGGCGTTCGACGAGGCTTCCGACCCGAACAGGTCGAGCGAAGAGGAGAACCAGAAGTTGATGTACCGCTGGATGGTCGGCAGATCGATAGCGCCGGCGCGCCGCACCGCCTCTGGGTCCTCCGCGCCCAGTTCCGCCATCACCTCCAGCGTTCGGCGCGTCACCCGCGCCAGGCCGGTGTGGCCGATGAACATGTGATGCGCCTCTTCGGTCAGCATGAACTGGCAGGTGCGCGCCAGCGGATCGAAGCCGAACTCGGCGAGCGACATCAGCTGGTACTTGCCATCCCGGTCGGTGAAGAAGGTGAACATGAAGAAGCTGAGCCAGTCGGAGATCGGCTCGTTGAAGGTGCCAAGGATGCGTGGCTTGTCGACGTCGCCCGAGTGGCGGCAGAGCAGCTCCTCCGCCTCCTCGCGGCCATCGCGCCCGAAGTAGGCGTGCAGCAGATAGACCATGGCCCAGAGGTGGCGGCCCTCTTCCACGTTGACCTGGAAGAGGCCGCGCAGGTCGTAGAGCGAGGGCGCGGTGTGGCCGAGCAGCCGCTGCTGCTCGACCGACGCCGGCTCGGTGTCGCCCTGGGTGACGATCAGGCGGCGGAAGGACGAGCGGAGCTCACCCGGGACCTGCTGCCACACAGGCTTGCCGTATTCGTCGCCGAAGCCGATGCGGCGGTCCGGATCGCGCTCGGCGAGGAAGATGCCCCAGCGGTACTCCGGCATCTTGACGTGGCCGAACGTGGCCCAGCCCTGGCGGTCCACCGACACGGCGGTGCGTAGGTAGACGTCCGCCGCCTGGAAGTCCGTCGGTCCAAGATCGCGCCACCAGTCGAGGAAACGCGGCTGCCAGTGCTCGAGCGCCCGCTGCAAGACCCGATCGGACGCGAGATCGACGTTGTTGGGAATCCGCTCCTGATAGTCGATCGCCATGGTCTAGATCCGCTCCCAATCGAACTGTGGCTTGGCGCCCGAGCCGAACAGCTTCAGCGCGCCGCCCGACCCGGTGGCGTTCGGCCGGTTGAACACCCAGTTCTGCCAGGCGGAGAGGCGCCCGAAGATCTTCGTCTCCACCGTCTCGGCGCCTGGGAACCGAAGGCTGGCCTCGAGCCCGGTCAGGGCGTCGGGCGAGAGCCGGGTCCGCTCCTCGAGCGCCAGGCGGATCTCCTCGTCCCAGTCGAGCTCGTCCGAGGCGACGGTGATGAGGCCGGCCGCCTCGGCCTCGACCGCGTTCAGCGGCCGGCCAGCAAGGCCGCGGATCGGATCGAGGACCGAAGCCTCGCCGTGGAAACGGCTCTGAAGGCGCGAGCGGCCGGCGACGGTCGGCAGCAGGCCGAAGTTGGTGTCATCGACGACGATAGCCGGGACGTCGTCGTCTGCGTCCATTGGCGACAGCATGTAGCTGCGGTCGGCGGCCAGCGAGAGCTCGAACAGCAGCCCGGCGAAGCACGAGCCCCTGTCGATCACCGCATAGAGGCTCCGCGCGGCGACTTCCAACCGCGCGAACGTGCGGCGGATGAGGCCGATGGTCACGCGCACGAGCCAGTGGGCTCTGAGCTCGACGAGCGCGCGCCCGGCGGCCAGGACCATCGCCGCGTCGCCGGCGGTTTTCAGCACCCAGAGCCCAAGCTCCGGCTCGTTGACACGCAGCATCAGCATGGCGTCGTCGAGCTCGCGCGCCATAGCGAGCGGCCACCAGCCGTCGCCGGCCGCCTCGATCGCGTCGGTCGTTTGCGGCGACGCCTCGGCGGGCGCGCGAACCGTGATCACGGCCAGCCGGTTTGCGCGGTCGTAGCCGACCTGGACATGCCGATACCTGATGCCGTTGCTGCTCGCCTCTCGCCGCAACGGGTTGAGCGCGATTCCCTTCGCATCCGGCCGGCGATCGGAGCCCGCGGCGAGCGCCTCGGCGCGCTCGCGGACGAGCGCGGGGAAGCGATTCGGCGGCGCCGCGTCGTCGATCAGCCCCCAAGCCTTGGCGCGACCGGCGCGGACGCCGTCTGCGTTGGTGCAGAAGAGATCGGCCAGGTCACGGCGAACCCTGCGCTTGTCGACCAGGCGGGTGAGCCCGCCGGTGCCCGGCAGGACCCCCAACAGCGGAACCTCCGGCAGGCTGACGACGGTCGAGCGGTCGTCGACCATGACGATCTCGTCGCAGGCGAGCGCGATCTCGTAGCCCCCGCCGGCGCAGGCGCCGTTGACGGCGGCGAGGAACTTCAGACCGTCATGCCGGCTCGAGTCCTCCATGCCGTTCCGCGTCTCGTTGGTGAACTTGCAGAAGTTGACCTTCCAGCCGTGGCTCGAGGCGCCCAACATGTAGATGTTGGCGCCGGCGCAGAACGTCCGCTCCTTGCCGCTGGTCAGAACGACGCTCGCCACCTGCGGATGCTCGAAGCGGATCCGCTGCAGCGCGTCATGGAGTTCGATATCGACGCCAAGGTCATAGGAGTTGAGCTTGAGCTTGTAGCCGGGAACGAGGCCGGCATCCTCGTCCACGTCGAGGGTAAGCGTGGCGATGCGACCATCGACCGAAAGGCGCCAGTGCCGGTAGTCGTCGGGCCGCCGCTCGAAGGTGATCACGACGATCTCCCAACCCATGATATGCGCAATAATGCGCGTCGAGTCCCTGCAGACAAGCACTATCTTGCATCTGCCGCCCTGCAAGGCCAGACTGCAAAATCGCGACCGTGGGCGCGGGAGGACGGGATGTTGGCGGCAGCGACGCCCATGAGCGGCCCATACAACGCCGCGGTCGATCTGCTCGGCCGGAACCTGGGCGCGCGGGCGGACAAGACGGCTTTCATCGACGCGGACGGCCGCCACTCCTACGCCGAGGTCGCCGAACGGGCCGAACGCTGCGGCGCGGCGCTGACCGGGCTCGGGCTCATCCCTGGCGACCGCGTCGCGCTGGTCCTGCTGGATGGCGTGGACTTCGTGACCTGCTTTTTGGGCGCGATCCGCTCGGGGCTGGTTCCGATTCCGCTGAACACCCTCTTTCCGGCCGAGGATCTGGCCTACATCCTGAGCGACAGCCGCGCGGGCGCCGCGGTCGTCTCGGACCCGCTGGCCGCTGTCCTCGACGAAGCGATCGCCATCGCCGGCTGGTCCGGTCAGGTCGTCGTGTCCGGTCAGTCCGGGCCCGGGCGGACGCTAGCGAGGCTGCTGGCTAACGCGCCGCCCGGCGCCGCGCCGCACGACAGCCGGGCGGAGGACATCGCCTTCTGGCTCTACTCGTCCGGGTCGACCGGCCGACCGAAGGGGGCGCTGCACCGGCATCGCAGCCTGGCGCTGACGGCCGAGCTGTTCGCTCGCGAGGTCTTCGGCTTTGAGGAAAGCGACGCCGTCTTCTCGGCCGCCAAGCTGTTCTTCGCCTACGGTCTCGGCAATGCGCTGACCTTCCCGATGTATGCCGGCGCGACCAGCGTCCTCTTCCCCGGACGGGTCACGCCGGAAGTGGTTGGCGATATCGTTGGCCGGTCGGGTGTGACGGTCTTCTGCGGGGTGCCGACGCTCTACGCGAGCCTACTCGCATCGCCGTACGTGCCGACGCTCGGCTCAGCGCTGCGGCGCTGCCTCTCCGCCGGAGAGCCCCTGCCGGCTGAGATCGGCCGGGCTTGGCGCCGGGCGACCGGCGTCGAGATCGTCGATGGGATCGGTTCGACGGAGATGCTGCACATCTTCCTGTCGAACCGCCCGGGCCAGATCCGCGACGGCGCGACGGGTGTTCCCGTGCCCGGCTACGAGGTGCGGCTGGCGGCTGAGGACGGCGCCGCCGTGGGCGTGGGCGAGATCGGCGAGCTCTACGTCCGCGGGCCGACCATGGCGACCGGCTATTGGAACCAGCCGGAAAAGACGGCGGCGGCGTTCGCCGGCGGCTGGATGCGCACCGGCGACAAGTTCGAACAGGACGAAACCGGCGTCTTCCACCACCGCGGCCGTTCGGACGACATGCTGAAGGTCAGCGGCATCTGGGTCTCGCCCGTCGAGGTCGAGGCGGCGCTCGCCGCCCACGCCGACGTGCTCGAAGCCGCCGTCATCGGGGTTCCCGACGCCGCGGGCCTGGTCAAGACCAAGGCGTTCGTCGTGCTCAAGCCCAACGCGTCGGCATCGGCAGAGCTCGCTGAAGCCTTGCAGCAGTTCGTGAAATCGCGGCTCGCGCCCTACAAGTATCCGCGGACGATCGAGTTCCTCGACGACCTCCCCAAGACGGCGACGGGAAAGCTCCGTCGCCACGCCCTGCGCGATATGGAGGCCGCGAAACAGAGCTCGCCGCGGGCCGCCGCGCGATGAGCCTGCTCGCACGAGCGCGCACGCGGGCCGGGCCGGCCGCTGAACGGGACCCACTGCTGACGGCGATCGGCGCGACTGTCAGGAACCTGCGGGCGCTGAAGGGCGTGCCGCGGCGGACGCTCGCGGCCCGCGCCGGCGTATCGGAGCGGCACCTCGCCAGCCTGGAGTTTGGGGTCGGGAACGTTTCGGTGCTGATCCTGCAGCAGGTGGCGAACGCCCTCGGTTGCTCGATCGCCGAGCTGCTGGGCGACGAAACCACCGCCGGGCCGGAGCGGCTCCTGATCCGCGACATCCTGCACCAGCGCGGCGAAGAGGATCTGCGCCGGGCGCGCCACGCGCTCGCCGACCTCTTCGACCCCTCCGAACCGATCGAACGGCGCGCCGAGCGCATCGCGTTGATCGGCCTCCGTGGCGCGGGCAAGTCGACGCTGGGCCGGCGCCTGGCGGAGGCGCTCGATCGGCCGTTCATCGAGCTGGGCGCCGAGATTACCCGCATCGCCGGGATGACGCCGGCGGAGATTCAGGATCTGTACGGGCCGGCCGCCTATCGGCGCTACGAGGCCCAGGCGCTCCGGGCATGCCTAGCCCAGGAACGCCGCTGCGTGCTGGCGGCGCCGGGCGGCATCGTCTCCGATGCGGGCTCCTTCGGCCTGCTCCTCTCGCACTGCCTCACCGTCTGGCTGCAGGCAAAGCCTGAGGAGCACATGCAGCGCGTGCTGGCGCAGGGCGACCTGCGCCCGATGGCCGGAAACCGCGAGGCCATGGAGGATCTGAAGGCAATCCTTCGCAACAGGACGCCCTTCTACGAGAGAGCGGACCTGACCTTCGACACCAGCGGCAAGACGGTGGACGACGCGCTCGACGGCCTGCTGGCCGAACTGTCGCGACGGCCAACCCACTAAAGTCGCGGCGGCCCGCCGCGCTCGCGGTGCTCGAGCTAGTTGAGCTTCAGCGCCTCGCGCACGCTCTTCGGCCAGGCGTCGACGTCGGCGCCGTGGGTGGCGAACATGGCGACGGCCAGGCGGTCCATGCCGAAGGCGACGCAGCCCGTATGCGCCGGCGCCCCGTCGGCGAGCACAAGGTCCCAGGTGCGGCCGAAATGGTCCTGGTGGTAGTTGAAGCTCATGCAGGCGGTCGGCTCTTCGTGGGAGCGGACCGGCACCAGAAGCTCGAACTTCAGCGCCTGTTCCCGCTGGCTGGCGGCGGCGAGCTGGCCGCCGCGGCCGAAGAACGGGTCGTTTGCCACATCGACGCGGTGCGAGAGGCCCAACCGGTCGGCGATGGCGACGGCGCGCTCGATCCAGGCTTCGCGGAAGGCGGCGATCTGCTGAGGCGTTCCGATACGGACGTACTCGCGCATGCGGAACGACTGGAAGCGGTCGATGTCGGTCGAGGGCTCGCGGCGGAAGCAATCGGCGGCGACGTCGAAGGTGAGGCCGGCCGCTGGCACAGGGCCGCGGGCGGCGGCCAGCGGGTAGACCGGGTAGCAGGCCGCCGGCGCCAGCACGAGGTCGGCGGGCTCGAGGTTCGGCGTCCAGTCCTCGCCCTCGTGGAACCGGTCGACGATGCCGCGGATGTGGCGTTCGCTGCCGCAAAGGCAGCTCACCGCGCCGAGCAGGTTCGGGAAGCTCTTCAGGTAGCCGTGCCGCTCGAGGTGCGCGCGGCTCATCACAGGCGGAAAGCGCATGACCTCGGCTTCGACCGGCCGGTAGCTCGAGATCAGCGCGGTCAGCGCCTCGACCACGCTCTCGTAGCGCCCTGTGCGGGCATAGACGCCCTCGACGCCGGTCTCGTGGAAGAGGTCGTGCTTGAGCGCCGCGAGCGCGTCGGGATCGCCGACCGCCAGCCTCGGTTCCGTCCCCATGGCGCGTTAGCTCCTCAGCGAGCCGGCGACCTCGCCCAGCAGTTGGGCGGTGGCCACATTGCCGAGGATGCGGTCGTTGTTGATCATGATCGGCGAGGAGAGCACGTCGCGCAGGTGGCGGCCGATGCTGACGTCGGTGTCGTTGCGGTAGCTCGACAGGCCACCGACGCGCATTGCGCTCATCACCGTCTGTACCGCGAGCTCCGAGGCGTCGACCTTCAGGAGGCTGATCGCGGTCTGGAACTCCATGGTCGAAAGCCTGTCAGGGTCGTCGGCGATGCTCTCATAGCGGTCGACCACGGCGACGATCAGCGCACGAAGGGCGCGCAGCGAGGCGGTCGCACGGGAGTAGTACGGCGCGCTCGGCGGCAGGTCGCCGCCACCGCGCATGGCCTTGCGCACATACTTGCGCGCCCGCTCGACGGCGCCCGCAGCGATCCCAGCCCAGGCGCTGGACCAGAGGATGTGCGCCGCGGGGACCATGCTCTGGGCATGGATGGCTTCGTAGGGAGTGACCATGACCTGAGCGACATCGCCCGCGGCGACCAGGTTGAAGCCGCCGCTGCAGGTGCCGCGCATGCCGAGCGCGTCCCACGAAAGAGTCGGCTCCAGCGTGTAGTCGCTGGCCAGAAGCACGACGAGCACCTGGTCCGACGCCGTGGCATCGGCCGCGCGGCGGGCGGTGGTGACGATCGCGTCGGCCTGGGCGCCGTAGGAGATCACGGTCGCGTCGCGCTGCAGCGTGAAGCGCGAGCCGTCGCGCTCGACCGGCGCCTCGCTCGAGCGCACGTTGCCGCCGCCGCCGCCCTCGGTGGTCGAGGAGGCGACCAGCATCTGCTCGTTGGTGAGCAGGCGCAGGAAGGCGCGGATCCAGGCGCTGTCCATGCCGTGCCGCACCACGCAGGCGATCTTCACCTGGTGCATGGCGTAGATCATGGCTGTCGAGGCGCAGGCCTGGCCGAGCGTGTAGCAGATGTCCGAGAGCTCGCTCAGACTGGCGTCCTCGCCGCCGAGGCTCTTCGGCGCCATAACCCCCATCAACCCCTCCGCCTTCGCCGCGGCGATCGCCTCGGCGGGGAAGCGGCCGGCCCGATCGACGTCATCGGCGAATTGGGCCGCGACGGCGGCCACGCGACGCGCACGTTCGCTCAGATCGGCGACCGCTGCACGCTTGGCGCGGGCCGCGAGGCGCGCGGCCGGTCCGGCTCGGTTGAGTTCGTGAAGGGTCATAGCCCAGGCTCCTGGCGCTCGATGCGACGACCCGTTCCGCCTGAAGACAACTGCTCTGTCCCATTGATGGCCGGATCGATTGGCTCGCCGGCCAAACTTCAAGCCCCGTGCCAAGCTGCGCAGGCCCGGCAAGCCTTGCTGGCACACGTCTTGCTCGAAACGGGCTCGGCGCTCCCGGGGCCGCGTTCCGTGGCACGGATTGGGATTCCGGCGCGCTTGTGACGAGGAACTCGGCATGTCGGACGTGGCGGTGTTTTCAGGACGGGCGCAGATCGCCGCCATCGTCGATACCCTGCTGGTCCGCAAGAAGGCCGCGACCGGCGTGCGCGTCGACGAGGACCTGCACGATCGCGGACTGACCTCGCTCGACATGGTCAACCTGATGCTGGCTGTCGAGGACGAGTTCGACATCGAGATCCCCCAGCGCGAGATGACGCCCGACAACTTCCGCACCATCGCGGCGATCGAGCGTCTGGTCTCGTTGGTGGCTGGCTAGCGGCGAGGGCTGACATGCCGCTCGACCGGCGCGCCAACCGCCTGCTCAGCATCCTGGCCGCGACCCACCGCGCAGAGGCCCCGCGCGAGACGGCGCACGATCGCCGCCACTCGCTCCTGACCCTTGCGCACACCGTCGAGAGCATCCCCGAGCCCGCGCCCGCCGCGCAGGCCGGTGTGCTCCTCAGCCCCGACGCCGCCATCCCCATCCGCATCTATGCGCCCGCCGGCGACGGCGACCGTATCCTGCCCGCGCTCGTCTTCTTCCACGGCGGCGGCTGGGTGGCCGGCGGCTTGGACACCCACGAGGGCCTGAGCCGCCGCCTTGCCGCCGCGGCGGACTGCCGCGTCATCGCCGTCGACTATCGCCTGGCGCCCGAGCATCCCTTCCCCGCCGGGCTCACCGACTGCCTGGCTGCGACGCGCTGGGTGATCGAGAACGCCGCCGTCATCGGTTGCGATCCGGCCCGGATCGCCGTCGGCGGCGACTCCGCAGGCGGCGCGCTCGCGGCAAGCGTCTGCCAGGTCATGCGCGATGCGGGCGCAGCGCAGGTCGCGCTGCAAGTGCTGATCTGCCCGATCCTCGACCTGGGAGAGGAGTCGGCGTCCCGACGGGCGTTCGCCGAGGGCTTCTTCGTCAGCCGCGCGACGATCGAGCGCGACATCGACGATTATTGCCCGAGCGACCTCGACCGTCGCGATCCGCGCGTCTCGCCGCTGCGCGCGGCGCGCTTTGACGGCCTGCCGCCGGCAGTGATCCACGCGGCGGAGTTCGACCCTTTCCGCGACGAGGCAGCCGCTTACGCCGCTGCGTTGCGCCAAGCCGGCGTCCGCGTCCGCGAGGTGCGCCATCCGGGGATGATCCACTACTTCTACGCCATGGGCCGCGCGATCCCGTATGCGCTCAAAGCCGCCGAGGCGATCGGCGCCGACATGCGGGCGATGCTGGCCGAGGCTCAGAAGCGGATGTCGCCCGCCGCGATAGCCGCGAAAGCCGCTGCGTCGAGCGGCTCGTAGCCGCCCGTCCTCCTGTCGTCGAAGAACAGCGGATCGGCGACCCGGCCGGGGTCGAACCCCTCATCCACCAGCGCCTGCTTGCGGGTCTTGAACGTTTCGGTGGCTGCCAGCTCGGCGGCGATGCGCAGGAAGAGCGGCCGCGCGTAGGCCGGCAGGCGCTCAACCAGATGCGCGCGCAATTCGCCGACGTCGAAGCCATCGTCCACGACAAGCGCGGCCATGCCGGCGCGTCCGGCCGCGCCAGCGACCGCCACGCCGTAGGCGCTGACCGCCCGAACGCCGGGAAAGCTCCCGATCGCCTCTGCCACCTCGGTGGTCGCGACGTTCTCGCCCTTCCAGCGGAACGTGTCGCCGATGCGGTCGACGAAGTAGAAGAAGCCCTGGCTGTCCTGGCGCATCAGGTCGCCTGTGCGCATCCAGGCATCGCCTGGCGCGAAGACGTCGCGCAGGATCTTCTTCTCGCTGGCGGCCGGGTCCGTGTAGCCCTCGAAGCGGCCTGCGCCGGCCGCGCTTAGCCGGCCGATCGCCTCGCCGGCCTCGCCGCGTTGGCAGGCGATGCAGAAGCCGTCCGGCCCCCGCTCGGGCGCGCCAATCGCGGCGTCGTGCCGGACGATGGCGACCGGAAAGCGGTGGGCGAGGAAGGACGGGATGCGGCCGACGGCGCCCGGGCGGCCCTCCACGTTGAACAGCGAGAAAGTGCCCTCGGTCGCGGCATAGAACTCGAGGATGCGCGGGATCGCGAAGCGGGCCTGGAACGCTGGCCAGACGTCGCCCGTGAGGCCGTTGCCGCAGGCGAGTCGCAAGCGATGGGCGCGTTCCTCGATATGCGGCGGCGCGGCCAGCAGGTAGCGGCAGAGCTCGCCGATGTACTGCACCATCGAGCAGTCGAAGCGGCTGATATCGTTCCAGAATAGGCTTGCCGAGAAGCGCTCGGCGATCACCGCTGCGCCGCCGGCGACCAGCACCGAGCCGGTGGCCACGACGCCCCCGACGCTGTGGTACATGGGCAGGCAGTTGTAGAGCCGGTCGGTCGGTCCAGCGCCGGTCAGGCCGGCGAACCAATAGCTCCAGCTCATCACCCGGCGATGGCTGACGTTCGCCGCCTTCGGCAGACCGGTGGTGCCGGAGGTGTAGATCAGGAGCGCGCGGTCATCGAGCGTGACCGCCTGCGGCTCGAGCGGCCCATCGTCGGTTGTCTCCAGAGCGAGGTCGACGCGGTGCGCGCCCTCGCCGCCGTGGGTCCAGATCGGAGTGGGCGGCGCGGGTGAAAGGGCGGCGCGAAGCGGCGCCTCGAGCGTCGCGTCGACGATGATCAGTTTTCCATCGGCGACAGCCAGGCAATGGGCCAGCGAGGGTCCGCGAAGGTTGGTGTTGATCAGCGCGACCACGACACCGATGCGGGTCAAACCCAGCCAGACCGCCATGTACTCTGGCCGGTTCGGCATCAGAAGCGCGACGAGGTCGCCCTTGCCGAGGCCCTGGCTCTGCGCCCAGCGGGAGTAGCGGCGGGCTCGCTCGGCCAAGGCCCGGAACGACAGGGTTTCGCGGTCCGAGATCAGGGCCGGCGCCGCGCCGAACCGCGCCGCGAGCTCGTCGATCACGACCGGCAGCGTCCGCGTCAGATCGGCGTCAAGGCGGGCGGTCAGCTCCAGCGCGCGCAGCCAATCCTTCGAGGCCGAGCGCGCGGGGTCGCCACGGGCTGGCTCGGAGGGTCTCACATTGGCGCTGAGGGCGGGCATCGCGCGGCTCGCACGCAAGGCGCGCGCCAACTCGCGCGCGCGGGCGGCACGTCTCATGCTCGAAGAAGGCGCCGTGGCCGCACACGCTCCAAATCGAGACCGGCCCGGACTGACCGGAGGGCCTATGCGCCGCGAGACCATCGCCGTCCACGCCGGGTTCGACGCCGACCCCGCCACCCACGCGGTTGCGGTGCCCATCTACCAGACCGCGGCCTATTCCTTCGACAGCGCCGACCATGGCGCGGCGTTGTTCAACCTCGAGGTCGACGGCTTCCGCTACAGTCGCATCAGCAATCCGACCACGGACGTGCTCGAGCAACGCGTCGCCGAGCTCGAGGGCGGGGTCGGCGCGATCGCGCTCGCCTCCGGCCAGGCGGCCCTCCACTACGCCTTCGCCAACCTGGCCGATCGCGGCGGCAACATCGTCGCCACGCCGCAGCTCTACGGCACGACCCACTCGCTCTTGTCGCATGTGCTGCCCCGCCAGGGGATCCAGGGCCGCTTCGCTGCCTCCGACCAGGCCGCCGACATCGAGCGGCTGATCGACGCGGACACCAGGGCCGTCTTCTGCGAGAGCGTCGGCAATCCGGCCGGCAACATCTGCGACATCGAGGCGATCGCCGAGGCCGCCCATCGCCATGGCGTGCCGCTGATCGTCGACAACACGGTGCCCACGCCGGTGCTGCTGCGCCCGATCGAGTACGGCGCCGACATCGTGGTCCACTCGCTGACCAAGTTCATGGGCGGGCACGGCACGACGATGGGCGGCGCGGTGGTCGACGCCGGCCAGTTCGACTGGAGCGGCCCACGCCGTCCGCTTCCCGATGTTCAACGAGCCGGACGAATCCTACCACGGCCTCGTCTACGTCGATCACTTCGGGCCCAGCGCCTACGTCGCCCGCATCCGCAGCGTCTACCAGCGCACGACCGGCGCGGTGCTGGCGCCGCTGAACGCGTTCCTGCTGCTGCAAGGCATCGAGACCGTAGCGCTCCGCGTCGAGCGGCATGTGGAGAACGGCCGTCGCGTGGCGGAATTCCTCCGCGCCGACCCGCGCGTCGAGTGGGTCACCTACACCGGCTTTGCCGACAATCCGCACCACGCCCTGGCGCAGAAGTACCTGGGCGGGCAGCCGCCGTCGCTGATGACCTTCGGGGTCAAGGGCGGCTACGAGGCCAGCAAGGCCTTCTACGACCGGCTGAAGCTGATCAAGCGGCTGGTGAACATCGGCGACGTGAAGTCGCTGGCCTGCCACCCGGCCTCCACCACCCACCGGCAGATGAGCGACGAAGCGCGCGCCAAGGCCGGCGTCACGCCGGAGATGATCCGCCTCTGCGTCGGCATCGAGCACGCCGACGACATCATCGCCGACCTCGACCAGGCGCTGGGGGCCCGTCGCGGTTCGCGGTCTGATCCGAGCGGCCGCCGAATGAACGCCGCGACCAAATGGCGTTCGGCTGCCGGCGACCGCACACAGCGCGCGCCGCTGGTGATCGGCCTGGTCAACAACATGCCCGACGGCGCCTTGCAGGCGACCGAGCGGCAGTTCGAAGGGCTGCTCGGCGAGGCCGCCGGCGGAGCCGAGGTCAGCGTGCGCTACCTCTCCTTGCCGGAGCTCGAGCGCGGCGAGCACGCGCGCGCACACATGCGCGGCCGTTACGCCCACATCGACCGGCTGCCCGCCGCCGGGCTCGACGGCCTCATCGTCACCGGGGCCGAGCCGCAGGCGGCGCGGCTGGACGACGAGCCCTACTGGGCGAGCCTCGCCCGCGTCGTCGACTGGTCGCGGGCCGCCGAGATCCCGACCGTCTGGTCCTGCCTCGCCGCCCACGCCGCGGTGCTCCACCTCGACGGCGTCCAGCGCCGCCGCCTGCCGGCCAAGCGCGCCGGCGTCTTCGCCTGCGTACCGGCGCGGCGGCACCCGCTCCTGGCCGAGGCGCCTAGGCCGGTCACGCCCCATTCCCGCCTGAACGACCTCGTCGAGAGCGATCTGTTGCCCGCCGGCTACCAGGTGCTCACGCGGTCGCCTGAGATCGGCGTCGACCTCTTCATCAAGCCCGGCCCGGCGCTCGGCGCTGTTCTTCCAGGGACATCCGGAATACGCCGCCGAAACCCTGCTGCGCGAGTATCTCCGCGACGTCGGCCGCTTCCTGCGCGGCGAGCAAGAGCTGCATCCGGCCCCGCCGTCGGGCTACTTCGACGACGGCACGCTGCAAGTGCTGGGGGACCTTGCGGCGCGCGGCGAAGGCGGTCGCGACCCGGGCCGAATCGCCGCCTATGTGCGCGCGACCGAGGGCGCGGCCCTGAGCGCCGTCTGGCGGCCCTGGGCGGTCGGCATCTACCGCGCCTGGCTCGAGCAGATCGCCGAGCGCAAGGGCGGGCGCGTCGCGACGTCGGGCGCCCGCGCGCCATGACCGCGCGCATGGTCGAGACGCTGGCGACAGGCGCCGACACCGCAGCGATCGCGGTCTCCATCGTCATCCTGACCCAGCGACGCCCAGGGCCGCTGGCCTGCGCCGTCCGCTCGGCGCTGGCGCAGACCGGTCTCGCCGCCATCCAGATCGAGCTCGTCGTGGTCGACAACGATGCGACGCCGTCGGCGCGGACGGGGTTGGCTGGGCTGGCCGCGGACGCGCCGTTCCCCGTTCGCTACGTGCACGAGCCGGCAAGCGGCGTCGCCAATGCGCGCAACGCTGGCGTCGCCGCCGCGCGCGGCGCGTTCATCGCCTTCCTCGACGACGACGAGGAAGCGCCAGGCGGATGGCTCGCCGCCCTGATTGATACGCGGGCGTGGTTCGAAGCCGATGTGGTCTTCGGGCCTGTCGTCGCCCGCCTGCCCGACGCCATCACGCACCATCGCGCCTACCTGCAGCGTTTCTTCTCCCGCAGCGGCCCCGCCGAGGCCGGCCTGCTGCCGCACTATTTCGGCTGCGGCGACAGCCTCATTCGCCGCGACGCCCTCCCCTCGCCCGAGCCGTTCGCCGCCACGGCGAACGAGACCGGCGGCGAGGATGACCGGCTGTTCCGGGTCATGAAGGCGACGGGCGCGCGCTTCGCCTGGGCGCCCGACGCCTGGGTCTGGGAACACCCGTCGCCCGAGCGCCTGACGCTGGGCTACGCGCTCCGGCGCGCGTTTGCCTACGGCCAGGGCGTGACCTGGATGTGCGCCAGGGGCGAGCGTGCGAACCTTTCCGCCGTCGTCGCCTGGATGGCGGTAGGTCTGGCCCAGGCGGCGCTGTTCGGGCTCGCCGCCGGCGCGGCCTGGCTGGTCCGCGCGCGCCAAGCCGCCGCGCTCACCGACCGCGCCGCCCGCGGCCTCGGCAAGGTGCTTTGGGGCGATGCCTTCAAGATCCAGTTCTACGGCCTGACGACCGACCCGCACCATCCGCCGAGGGAGCCCGCCCCCGAAGAGCTGGCGCAAGCGCGAGGGTGACCTTCCGGCCCGCCGTGGGGCGGAGTATCGGTTGAAAACGTCCGGACAACCAAGCGGAGCCGCCATGGCTAGCGACGCGAGCGTCACCATCTTCCACAATCCGAACTGCGGCACCTCGCGCAACGTGCTGGCGGCGCTCAAGGACGCCGGCGTCAGGCCGACGGTGATCGAGTACCTGAAGGCGGGCTGGACCAAGCCGCAGCTGAAGAGCCTGCTCGGCGCCATGAAGGCGAGGCCGCGCGACATCCTGCGCACCCGCGGCGCAAGCGAAGCGGCGCTCGCCAAGGTGGGACCAGGGGCCAGCGACGAGGCTATCCTCGACGCCATGGTCGCCGAGCCCATCCTGGTCGAGCGCCCGATTGTCGTCACGCCGAAAGGGACCGCCCTCTGCCGCCCCGCCGACCGCCTTCAGGCGCTGCTCTAGGAACCAGCGTCCGCCGCGATGCCGTAGGCGGCAACAAGATCTGCGCCTTCAATCTCGCCTGATCGTCTGGCTGAGCTGGGCGGCAATCGGCTAAAACCGGCGCATGAGCGAACAGCCCTCCGGACCGACCTCGCAAAGCTACATCTCCCAGCGACTGCGCCTGCACTATGTCGATTGGGGCAACCCGACCGCGCCGCCGCTGCTGCTCATCCACGGCGGGCAGGACCACTGCCGCAACTGGGACTGGGTGGCGCAGGAGCTGCGCGGCGACTACCACATCATCGCGCCGGATCTGCGCGGCCACGGCGACAGCGCCTGGTCGCCGTCGGCGAGTACGCGCATGAGCGCCTACGTCTATGACGTCGCCCAGCTGATCCATCAGCAGAACCTGGCGCCCGGTCAGGATCATCGCCCACTCGATGGGCGGCAACGTCGCGCTGCGCTACGCCGGCGTCTATCCGGAAACGGTCACCAAGCTGGTGTCGATCGAGGGGCTGGGCCCCTCGCCCGCCATGATGCGGCGCCGCGAGGAGACGAGCGCGCCCAGAGCGCATGCGCGGCTGGATCGAGCAGAAGCGCGGCTTCGCCGGCCGCATGCCCGCGCCGCTACGCGACGATCGAGGACGCCTTCCACCGCATGCAGGACAGAGAACAAGCACCTTACGCCCGAGCAGGCCCGCTACCTCACCGTGCACGGCGCGGCGCAGAACGAGGACGGCACCTACAGCTGGAAGTTCGACAACTACGTGCCGCTCGAACTCGCCGACCGACCTTGCGCCCAAGGACCTGCACGAGCTGTGGTCGAACATCGCCTGCCCGGTGCTGTTCGTGAACGGCAAGGAGAGCTGGGCGTCCAACCCGGAGAAGGACGGCCGCATGAAGCACTTCAGGGACGGCCGGGTGGTGGAGTTCGAAGGCGCCGGCCACTGGGTGCACCACGACCGCCTCGACGCCTTCCTGGAGACGGCGCGGGCGTTCCTTTAGGATCGGCCACGAGGAGCGGAGCATGCCGGCCAGCCCAGGATCTCTCGCGCTCGCCGCGCTCGCGATCGTCGCGGTGGCTGCCGCTCCGGCCAGCGTCGCGGCGCCGACGAGCGTGCCGCTCGACACCGAGGCGACGGTGAGCGGCGTTCCAGTCGCCTGCACCGGCGTCGGCGAGAGCAAGCTCAACCCGCACTGGGATAGCTACCCGGTGCGTGTGGAGTTCTCTGGCGCGGACAACGGGCTCCTGACCGACGAAGCGCTCACGATCTTCGACCAGGCGGGCGCGGAAGTGGTCAGCGTCGCCTGCGCGGGTCCGTGGATCCTGCTCAAGCTCCCGCCGGGGAGCTATCGTATCGAGGGGCGGCTCCCGAAGACGCAAGCCATGCCGCAGAGCGGGTACTTCCGGGTCACGCCCGACGGGCCGGTGCACCTGGAGCTGCGCTTCCCCGACACTTGACGATCCCGCCGTCGGGCGCGCTTGATCGCGGGAGCAAGAGGAGCCGCCGATGCTTCGCACGACCATCACCCTCTACGCCGCCATGGCGTTCCTCGTCCTGGCGACCAGCGCCGCTGCCGAGCCGACGTCCGTCCCGATCGACGGCGAGGCGAGCGTCGGCGGCATCGACGTCGGCTGCACCGGCATCGGCGAGAGCAAGCTCGATCCGAAATGGCAGGCCTATCCGGTGCGGGTCGAGTTCTCCGACGCCAACAACGACTACCTGGCCAACGAAGTGCTGACCGTCCGTAGCGCCGGCGGCGCCGAGCTGCTCACCGTCTCCTGCGAGGGCCCCTGGATCCTGCTCAAGCTGCCGGCCGGAAGCTACAGCGTCGTCGGCCATGTGCCGGGCACGTCGGCGCAGCCGAGGACCGCGACGTTCCGACCCCCCAGCCACGGCCAGATGCGCGTGGTCCTGAAGTTCCCGGACCTGTAGCCCGCCTTCGAGCCAGAGAGACGGTCGCCAGCCGAGCGTTCGAAGGGAGAGCGCAGCCTAGGCCCGGCTGGACTCGAACCAGCAACCAGACCGTTATGAGCGGCCGGCTCTAACCAATTGAGCTACGGGCCCTAGGCGGCTCGCGCGAGCGGGCGGGTTACCATGGGCTGTCGGCGCCTTAAAGCCTGGGTTCAGCTTGAGCATTGCACACCGGCGCGCGCCGTTCTGATTTGGTCCGGCAGAAAGCCAGGGAGGCTTGAAGATGAAAGCGACAATGTTGACGGCCGTGGCGTTGGCGAGCCTGGCGATGGCGTCGGCGGCGCTTGCCCAGGCGGCCCCTGGCGCCGGATCGATGTTCCAGGCCACGACGCTGGCGGTCTCGGCCGACGGCCAGAGCAAGATCACGCCGGATCAGGCGACCATAACGGTCGGCGTGCAGGTCACCGACGCGACCGCCGAGGCGGCGATGCAGGACGACGCGGCGCGCATGACCAGCGTCATGGCCGCGCTCCGCGCCGCCGGCGTGCCCGACAAGGACGTGCAGACCTCGAACATCAGCCTGCAGGCCCAGTACACCTACGTCCAGGACCAGCCGCCGAAGCTGACCGGCTACCAGGCCTCGAACGATGTTGTGATCACGGTTGAGGATCTGACGAAGCTCGGGCCGGTGATCGACGCGGTGACGGCGAGCGGCGCGAACCAGGTGAACGGCATCAGCTTCGGTCTGAAGGATGCGACGGCGGCCGAGGACCGGGCCAGGTTGGCGGCTGTCAAGGCGCTGCAGGAGAAGGCGGCGCTCTACGCGCAGGCCACCGGCTACCACATCGTGCGACTGGTCAACCTGACCGAAGGGCGCGCCGCAGGAGACCTCCCCGATCCGCCCGATGGTTATGGCGCAGGCCCGCCTCGCGTCCGTCCAGACCCCTGTCTCGGCTGGCCAGCTCACCGTCGATATCACCGTCACCGCCGTCTACGAGCTCGCGCGGTAGCGCATCGCCCTTGCCCGCGCGGCCCGATTGGGCCGCCAAGAACGCCAAGGTCGCCAAGGGGTTCTCGCAGACGCCGCGCACCGCACCTTGGCGTGCTTGGCGACCTTGGCGGCCAGGTAGGATCCCGCCGCTGCGCGGCGTTCGGGTGGTTAGTCGCTGGGCCAGAGGCCAGCGTCGGACAGAGCGTCTTTGAAGGCGCTCTCGACCTCCTCGCCGGGAGGCGCGGTGGGGCCTTCGATCGAGGCGGCGAACACCAGGTCGCGCTTGGGCGTGGTCAGGCGCCCGACCCACCAGCCCACGCTGCGCGAACCGTCGGCCTGGCTCGGGCAGGAGCCGACCTGGCCGGTCATCACCGCCGGGCCGGCGGCTGTGTTGCGCGTCTCGCCGCTCATCAGCGCCTCGACCGTCTGGGCCGCGCCGTTGGCTAGCGGGATCTGGCCCGCGTAGAGGCGCTGAAGAAACGCCGCCTGCTCGCGGGTGGAAAGCTGCAGGCCGCCGCCGGCGTGCGGCCCCTGCCAGAAGGTCCCTGGCGGCCCGGTGAGATCGCGGTTGCCGTAGCCCATGACGCCGAGCGCCTTGGCGTAGCGGTCATGGGCGATCTCGGTCGCGAGCTTCTGGAACCACCAGCCGATCTGATACTGCCAAGCCTTGGCCATGTCGGCATTCGTCTGCCAGGCGGTCACCGGCTGGGGCGTCCCGTCCCACTTGAACACGGCCTTCGGCGTGACCAAGCCCTGGTCGAGGCCGACGAGGCTGGTGACGACGTTGAAGGTCTCGCACGGCGGCAGGCGGTACCGGCACACCTGCGCGCTGTTGTATTGGTAGATCGTGGCGCCGGTCTTGGTGTCGAGCAGGACCACACAGGTGCCGATGCCGCCCATGCCGCGGTCGATCGCCGCTTCCAGCGCATTCGAGTTGTTCAGCGGCTTGGCCTTCGGCCCGCAGGCGGCGAGCGCCAGCGTCAGGAGCAGAGCTGCGGCGATCGGTCTATGGCGAGTCACGGGAGAGGGTTTTCACGCTGTTGTCGGGCTTGGGCAAGACCAGCGGACTGGAAACGCAAGGCGGCTTCGGCTCAAGGTCGTCCCTGGAGGTCATGCTGATGCATCCGGAACACGCGCGCCTGCTCGCCGAGGTGCAGCGGCTGGGAACGCCGCAGCCGCCCGGCGCCACGGGGCAGAACGACTCCTACGGCGGCAGCGGGCGACCCTACTACCTGGTCTCGGTGCCCGACCGCCGGGCGATGGCCCGCCGATGGGTGACGGAGCACAGGCGCGCGCCGGCCGAGGCCGTGCTGGCCGTCGTCGAGAGCTTGCTCGACGGCGATTCGCACGAGGAACGGACGCTGGCGACGCTGCTGCTCCGCTACGGCAAGCCGGCGCGGCTCGGGGCGACGCCAGCCCACGTCGACCGCTGGCTCGACCACCTGAACGGCTGGGCGGAGGTCGACAGCCTCTGCCAGAACGTGTTCACCGCCGAGCAGATGCTGGCCGATTGGCCCGCTTGGCGCGGCTTAGTCGAGCGGCTCAGCAAGGACGCGAACATCAACAAGCGCCGGGCCTCGGTGGTGCTGCTGACCGGACCCGTGCACTACGACGACGATCGGCGCCTGGCTGACCTCGCTTTCGCCGTCATCGAGCGGGTGAAGACCGAGCGCCCGATCCTGATCACCAAGGCGGTGTCCTGGCTCCTGCGCGCGCTCGCCGACCGCCATCAAACGGCCGTCGCCGCCTACATCGACGCGAACGAAGCCTCCTTGCCCAGGGTCGCCGTCCGGGAGGCGCGGACCAAACTCAGGACCGGGACGAAGTCCGGCCGGAGCAAGCGCGGCAGCTAGGCCCTATTCGATCGTGGCCCGGCTTGTCCGGGCCACCCATGATCACCGTGTGACTCGCGTATTCATGGGGCCCCTGCTTTCCGCTGCGCTCCAGCGGGGGATGACGGAAGGGGCGGGCGCCGCTGCTCTCTCGGAGCCCTTGGCGTTCTTGGCGACCTTGGCGGTCAGGAGCGGGATCGCCGTCCACGCGACCGCAGAAGGCAGCGCTCGATTTCCCCTACTCCACCTCGCCTTCGGCGATGCGTTTCATGCGGGCCAGGCGCTCGGGGTCGTGGTCGATCTCGCCGTTGGCGGAGAGGAGCTCGTGGGCGCGGGCGAAGTACTGGCGTGCAACGCCGCGGTGCTTCCACGCATCGTCGCCCGGCCAGGCGAGGTGAATCTCGCCGAGCTCCTCCTCCACGTAGCCCTGGCTGGCGTGCCCGGACGCCGCGTACTCCCGTTCGAGCGCCTCCTGCAGCGCCCGCGCCTCGGGCAGGCGCCCTTGCAGCCGCAGCGTCCAGCCGATCATCCAGCGCGCGATCCCGGCGCGCGACGGATCGTCCTCCTGCCAGGCCTCCAGCGACGCCTCGAACGCCTCCATCGCATGGTCGAGGTCGCCGAGCTCGTGGAAGTCCAAGCCGGTGTTGTTCCACAGCGAGCCGCGCCAGCGCCGCGCGCGCGGATCGGTCGCGGCCGCGGCGCGCTCCAGCGCGTCCATGTTCATCGCGATCCGCTTGCCCGGCTCAGGCTCGACGAGCGCAAGCATGTGCAGGGCGTCGATCTCCAGCGCCTCTTCGCCGGCCGCCCTGGCCATCTCGGCCGCGCGCTCCAAGTGGTCTTTGGCGCCGGTCGGGCTGCCGCTGGAGCGGAGCAGGCGGCCCATCTCCAGGTCGTGGCGGATCGCCGGCCGCGTCTCGCCAGACTCCAGCCGCTCATGCATCGTCTCCAAGGTCGCGAGCGCGTGCGCGAAGCGCCCCTGCAGCCCTTGGGCGCGGGCAAGCTGGGTGTCGAGCTCCATCAGCTTGGCATGGTCCGCCTTGGCGCCCAGGTGCTGGCGAAGCGCCATGAACTTCACTTCCGTGGCGGCAGGATCGTCGAAGTCCCAGAGGCCGTCGATGTCGGCATCGGCCGGATGATCAGCGCGGGGGCTCCACTCGTCGGTCAAGGCCGCAATCTCCGTTCGTTGGCGCGCGCCCACGGGAAAGCAGCATCGGCGGCGGCGGACAAGCCGCAATTCGCGCGCCGGTTTGACAACGGTCGAGCGGCGAGGGCTTAACCTCGCGCGCCGATGCCGACCCGCACCCTCTTCGTCACCCAGCTCTACGAGGCGTCGCTGGCCGACGCGCCGGGGTTCGCCGCCTTCAACGCAGAGCTGGCGCAAGCCTGCGCCATGCTGGCGGCCGAGGACGCCGCCGGCCGCGCCTGGTCGAGAGCGCACGGCTATCGCGGTTACACGTCCTACGCCTCGCTCGACGACCTGCCGACGCGGGCGAGCGTGTTTGGCGCGCTGAGGCGAAAGCTCGACCGCCACGCCGCCGCCTTCGCCGAAGCGCTCGCGCTCGACCTCGGGCGCAGCAAGCTCAGGCTGGACAGCCTTTGGGTGAACGTGCTCGCCCCGGGCGGCTCACACTCGGGCCACATCCACACCCAGAGCGTGATCTCGGGCGTGGTCTACGTCGCCATGCCGAAGGGCGCCGGGGGGTTGCGGCTGGAAGACCCGCGGTTGCCGCTGATGATGGCCGCGCCCACTCGCCGCGCCGACGCCGCCGAACCGCTGCGCCGCTTCATCGAGATCGCACCCACCGCTGGCGCGCTCTTCATGTGGGAGAGCTGGCTGCGCCACGAGGCGCTGGCGAACGGCGCGAGGCGCAACCGCGTCTCGATCAGCTTCAACTACGGCTGGCGCTGACGCGACGGCGCCGTTGGCCGGGGGGATGTTTCCTGGCTATCGTAAGGCGGGCAATCCCGAGGAGACGGCTTATGGACGACGGCGCGGTGGACGTGAGCGGGCTCTCCCGCGAGGAGCTGGCCAAGATCGGCCCGGCGATGCAGGGCATCGTCGACCAGGGGCTGCTCTCCGGCGTCGTGACCCTGATCTGGCGGAACGGCGAGGTCGCGCAGGTGACGACGTGCGGCCAGGCGAACCGCGAGACGGGCGCGCCGATGGCGCGCGACACCATCTTCCGCATCGCCTCGATGACCAAGCCGGTCACCAGCGCCGCCGCGCTGATGCTGATGGAAGAGGGCAAGCTGAAGCTCGACGATCCGATCACCAAGTGGGCGCCCGAGTTCGCCAACATGCAGGTGCTGAAGGACGCGCAAGGGCCGGTCGAAGACACCTACCCATCGCCGCGCGACATCACCGTCGAGGACCTGATGACCCACCGCAGCGGCCTCGCCTACGGCTTCACCTCGATCGGGCCGATCGCCCACGCGCACCAAAAGGCGCTGGGCGACGTCTTGAACTCCGACACCCCGCCCGACGTCTGGATGAAGGCGTTGGGCTCGCTGCCGCTCTCCTATCCGCCGGGCGAGCGCTTCCACTACAGCCACGCGACCGACGTCCTGGGCTTCCTGGTCGGGCGCATCGAAGGCAAGCCGTTCCGCGAGGTCTTGTCCGAGCGCATCTTCGGGCCCCTCGGCATGGTCGACACCGATTTCTGGATTCCGCCCGAGAAGCAGGCGCGTGCGGCGGTGGTCTACAAGCTGAAGGACGCCAACAACCTCGAGCCGGTGGTCTTCCGCGCCTATGAACAGCCGCCCGCCTTCACCGGCGGCGGCGGCGGCCTCGCGTCGACCGCCGACGATTATCTGAAGTTCGCCCGCATGCTGATGGGCGGCGGCGAGGTCGACGGCGTGCGCCTGCTCAAGCCGGAGACGGTGGCGCTGATGACCACCAACCGGCTGACCGACGCCCAGCGCGAGATCACCTTCATGGGCCTGCCGTTCTGGGCCGGACAGGGGTTCGGGCTCGGGCTGTCGGTCATCACCGACATCGACAAGCAGTCGTGGATGGGCGCCGGCACCAACGGCGCCTTCAGCTGGCCGGGCGCGTTCGGGACCTGGTGGCGCGCCGACCCGGCCGAGAACATGATCATGATCTACATGATCCAGAACTCGATGGAGCTGGGGCCTGAGGCCGCCTCACAACTGGCCACCGGCCAACGCATGGCCGCGATGGCGGCGCTGCCGACGTTCCAGAATCTCACCTACGCCGCGTTGGGGCGCTAGCCGGGCCGGCGCTCGAAGGTCGGGATCCCTTCGGGGATCATGTGCCAGGCCTGCTTGTCCATGGTGTACATGGCCAGCTGCGGGCCGCCGAACTGGCTCGGGTCGTCCATCGAGCCGACTTTGACGATCGCGGCCGGAAAGCCGGGGGCGCGGGTCACCAGGTGTGTGCCGCACTCAGGGCAGAACTCGCGGGTGACCGGCCGCTCGAGGTCGCTGCGCGTGAACGCCTTCGGCTCATCCTTGGTGTAGTGGAACCCAGCCACCGGCATGGCCATGAAGAAGTTCGGCGCGCCGCCCGTCAGGTACTGGCATTCCCGGCAATGGCACTGCGCCTTCAGCATCGGGTCGCCTTCGGCCACGTACCGTACCGCCCCGCAATAGCAGCCGCCCTCGACCTTCATCCCGATCCTCCACGCTTGTTCCGCGGCGCATCCTAGTCACGGCGCCCGGCGGCTGTCGAACTGGCTTTCGGCCCGTGGCGCGCTAGAGTTGCAGCCCGGTGAGAGAGGAGCCCCGCGCTGATGGCCTGGACCAAATCGCCGCAATCCCTGGTCGACCTCTTCGCCGACGCGCTGCCCGACGACCCGCGCATCGAGCGGCGGAAGATGTTCGGCTATCCGGCCATCTTCGTCGGCGGCAACATGTGCGCGGGGCTGTTTCAGGACCGGATGTTCGCGCGCCTTCCCGCGCCTGACGCCGAAGCCCTGCCCGGTGGCGCCCAGCCGTTCGAGCCGATGCCTGGCCGACCGATGAAGGGCTACGCGCTCATCCCCGACGAGGTGCTCGCCGACGAGGACCGGCTGACGGAGACGCTGGCGAAGGCGGTGAGATTCACGGCCGCCCTACCGCAGAAAGAGAAGAAAGCAACGAGGAAGGGGTTCGTGAGCAGTGAGCGTCCCTTCTCCCTCTTGGGGGAGAAGGTGGCCCGCGCAGCGGGTCGGATGAGGGGTCTCTCAGACCGTTCCTGTTAAGCGGGCTGCAGGCAAATCTCGGAAGGAGCGCGACCCCTCATCCGTCACCTTCGCTGACGCCTTCTCCCCCAAGAGGGAGAAGGGGCATGGAGCGGGCCCCGCCCGTCCAGTTCTAACCGGCGCGCGTGTGGTCGCTGAGCCCGTTGCCCTGGTGCACGACGACGATGCCCGGCGCGGGCGCGCCGTCCGAGCCGTCGGCCAGATAGCCGTGCAGGGCGAGGCCCCGGCAGTCGTAGTCGATCTCGCGCGTCCGCATCGCGCCCCCGCTAGCGTCGGATGATCCAGAAGAGCAGCGTCAGCACGAGGCTGACGATCAGGCATGTCGCGATCGGCGCATAGAGCGAAAAGCCGCCGCGCCGGATCAGAATGTCGCCCGGCAAGCGCCCCAGACCTAGTCGGGCAAGCAACGGCCAGAGCAGCCCGGCGGCCAGAAGGACCGCGCCGACGACGATGAGGAGGCGCTGCGGGCTCATGCCCTCTTGAGATAGGCGCGGACCGGCGTGGCGAAAGTGGCGGCGCCCGGCAAACTATGCGGAGGCCCACTCCTCGAGCGCGGACCCGGTCTCGAGCAGGCTCTTCAGGTTGGCCAGGATGCTCGGCCACCCGGTCGAGACGGCCTCGATGAACTTTGAGGGCGAAACGCCGATCGTGTGAGTGATCGTGAGCTTGGTCACGCGATCATTCACCGGCTCGATGTCGAACGTGGCGACGGATTCGCCCTCCGCCTTCATCGCCGCGTCCTTCTGGTGCGTCCAGGTCACTGAAAGGCGCTTTGGCGGGTCGCACGCCAGCACTTTGCCGGTGTCCCAGGCCTCCCCGTCGCCCGAGACGATCGCGTAGTCGGCGCCCTTCTTCCAGCTGCTCTGCTGGCGGTAGCCGTGCCAGAACAGTCTGTTCCGCTCGGGGTCCGTCAGCGCCTCGAAGATGCGTTCGGGCGTTGCGCGGATGTAGGTCACGTAGAGGAAGCGGCTATCAGCCATCGGTCTCTCCTTCGAGCTTGCGTTTGAGGTCCGCCAGCGCGCCGAGGCGCCCGCGTTCGAACTTGCCGATCCAGCGGTCGGCGATGTCGTGGATGGGGACAGGGTTCAGGTGGTGCAGCTTCTCGCGCCCGCGCCTCTCGGTGACGACGAGGTTGGCGGCTTCAAGGATGCCGAGGTGCTTGGTCACCGCCTGCCGCGTCATCCCCCTGCCCTCGCAAAGCTCGTTCAACGTTTGACCATTCCGCTGCCGCAGGTCGTCGAGCAGCTGCCGGCGAAGCGGATCGGCCAGCGCCTTGAACACCGCATCCATGCTCATGGGATCGTCATATGCAACTTTTTAGTTGCCTATGCAAGCGCCAGCGGCAGCCGGCTTCCACGACGCCACGTCAGCGCCGTATAGGAACGGCATGACCGATGAGCGCCGAGCGCCTGAAGAGCCGATGAGCGATGCGGCGCCGAGCGAGCTGGCGAGCCGGGGGACCGCGCTCTCGACGGCGCTAGGCTTCGAGACGCTGACCGACCGGGCCTGCGCCATGCGCGCTCCGTTCCGCGAAGACCTGATGGGCGACCCGGCGGTGGGCGGGCTGGCCGGCGGCGTTGTCTTCGCCCTGCTCGACCAGACCTGCGGCATGGCGATCGGGATCGCGCTCCGGGACCGCGCGGGCGACGAAGGCCGTGCGATGACGATGGGGGGGATGGCGACGCTGGACTTCCGGCTCGACCACATCCGCCCGCCCCGCCCTGGCGTGGCGGTCATCGCCGAGGCGGAGTGCCTCAGGCTGAACGGCGACGTCGCCGTGGTGCGCGGCTGGGCCTACGAGGACGACGCCAGCGATCCCATCGCCGCGGCGCAGGCGGCCTTTATGATCATGGGCGCGCCGACGCCGCCGGGCGCATGACCACCCGGCTGCTCGACGCCTGGCCGTACGCCCGCTTCCTCGACGTGCGGCTGGAGCCAGGCGAAGCAGGCCCGATCGCCGTCCTGCCGTTCGCGGCCCGCCTGATCGGCAACCCCATCCTGCCGGCGCTGCATGGGGGCGTGGTGGCCTCATTCCTCGAGCTGGCGGCGCTGGCCCGCCTCGACGCCGAGGGCGAGCGCGCCCGCACGATCGACATCACCGTCGACTACCTGCGCCCCGCCCGCCCGGTCACCACCTACGCCGAGGTCCGCATCCTCAAGCTCGGCCGGCGCGCGGCCAACCTGGCCGTCGAAGCATGGCAAGACGACCGCGCCAGCCCCGTCGCCGCCCTCCGCGGCCACTTCATGATCCTTGGGAAGGCGCGCTGAGCTTCCGCGCAGCGCCCTCGGGGTTGCCGCCACGCTCCAGGGACGAGATTCCTGCACGCCGGTGATACGCTGAGCGTGTCGGTTCAGGGCCGGCTGGGCTATCGGGGTCACGATATGGTCGACGGATTGAAAGCGCTTCAAGCGATCACGTTCTTCATCGAGGACTTGGCGTCGACGCGAAGGTTCTACGAGCAGGTTTTTGGACTGAAAGTTGTCTTCGAGGACCAGCATTCAGCCGCCTTCAGACTTGGGGGCGTCATCATCAATCTCCTGCAAGCCGAGAGGGCTCCGGAGCTGGTGACGCCGCTGCCGGTCGGCGGAGCGGGCGATGGCCGGCGCTTCCTTTTCACGATCGAGGTGGAAAACGTAGACGACGTCTGCGCGGCGCTGCGCCGCCACGGAGTCACCTTGCTCAACGGACCGATTGATCGGCCGTGGGGCCGCCGAACTGCTGCCTTCTGTGACCCGGCGGGCGCGGCCTGGGAGGTAGCGCAGGACCTTCCGCCCTCGTGAGCGCCGCCCCCGCTTTGCGACAACAGCTGCCCCCTGGCGGAAACGGACTTAGCGGCGATCACCGCCAAGCAGCGCCTTTGTGAGGGCGGCTTTCTGTTGTTTGCCAGGACGACCAAGATCGCGGTCATGTCGATCGACGGTCCCTGGCGGCCTCCCGACGGTCAGCGCGTCAGCACGAGGTGGGTCGTCAGCTCCGTTGGGACCACCTCTGTCACGCGATAGCCAAGGCCTGGCAGGTCAATACCTGCGAACAGGGATTCACCACGGCCGAGAACCACGGGCGACAGCGCCAGGTGCAACTCGTCGATCGCTCCTGCGAGCAGGTACTGGCGGATCGTCGAGACCCCGCCGCCGATCTTCACATCCAGGTCGCCCGCGGCGGCCTGGGCTTGGGCCAGCGCCGCCTCGATCCCGTCGGTGACGAAATGGAAGGTCGTCCCGCCCTCCATCACGATTGGCGCCCGGGCGTGGTGAGTGAGGATGAAGGTCGGCGCATGATACGGAGGGTCGTCGCCCCACCAGCCCTTCCACGCGTCGTCCGGCCATTCGCCGCGGATCGGGCCGAACATGTTGCGGCCGAGGATGAAGGCGCCGAAGCCTTCCGCCGCGGCGCGGGCGAAGCGATCATCAGTTCCGCCCGCTTCCCCGACCATCGATCGAAAGGTCCGGGTCGGGTAGAACCAATTGTGCAACTCCGCGCCTCGTTTGCCGAGCGGATGCTCCAGGCTCTGGTCCGGGCCGGCCCCGAACCCGTCGACCGACACTCCAAAACCCGCTACGCGCACCTTGCCCATGGGGCCCCCGTCTGGTTGTGAGCTGCAAACCGCTGAGTCTTGCCAGAATGGTCCATCGAGAACGAGGGGATCGGTTGCGCTGACTGACGCCTCCCCTCTGGGGTCTCCTCCAGTGATCCTTCGGCAACGCCGTTGGCGATCGCCTTAGTGCGGACGTCTCGACGTCCGCTAAGCGCCGTGAGCTGCCATAACTGGATCTGCCCGGAGCGAACGCTCCGAGAGTCCCTCAAGGGGGTGGGATCGCGCTTTACCAGGAGGCCGCACCCAGCTTTCCCTTGCTCCTGACTTCTCGGCCTAGCTAGGGTTCGCTGGGAGGTGGGCCTGGGCGAGTGTCTGACGTCTTCATCTCGTATGCGCGTTCGACTGAGGCCGAGGCCCGGCGGATCGCCGAGGCGCTGAGAGCGCTCGGCTACGGCGTCTGGCGCGACGACGAGCTGCCGGCGCACCGAGCCTACGGCGACGTCATCGAGGAGCGGCTGAAGGCCGCCAAAGCAGTGGTCGTCGTCTGGTCCGAGGAAGCGGTGAAGTCGCACTGGGTGCGCTCGGAAGCCGACCGGGCTCGCGAGGCCGGCAAGATCGTTCAGGTGAACGTCGATGGCGTGGGCCTGCCCATGCCGTTCGACCAAATCCAGTGCGCGGACCTCGCCGCATGGAGCGGCTCGGGCGACTCCGCCGGTTGGAGGAAGGTGGCGGGCTCGATCGCCGATCTCGTCAGGGGCGGCGGCCAGCCGGGGGCAGCGCCGGATCCGACGCCCGCACGGGCCACGCATCGCGCCAGCATCTGCGTCTTGCCGTTCGCCAACATGAGCGGCGATCCCGAGCAGGAGTATTTCAGCGACGGGATCAGCGAGGACATCATCACCGACCTCTCCAAGGTCTCAGCGCTGTCGGTCATCTCTCGGAACGGCGCTTTTCGCTACAAGGGCCAGCAGGTGGACATTCCCCAGGTCGCCCGCGACCTGGATGTCAGCCACGTGCTGGAAGGCAGCGTGCGCAAGGCGGGCAACCGCGTGCGCATTACCGCTCAGCTTATCGACGGCGCCGCCAACGACCACATCTGGGCCGAGCGCTACGACCGTGACCTGGACGACATCTTCGCCCTGCAGGATGAGATCAGCGAGGCGATCGTGACGGCGCTGAAGCTGAAGCTCCTGCCGCAGGAGAAGAAGGCGATCGAGCGGCGCGGAACAGAGAGTGTCGAGGCCTACGACCTATTCCTTATGGCCCGCCAGCAGCTGATGTCTGGCAACACCGGGGACGCGCGGCGCGAGGAGGCGATGATCCGCCTTTGCAGCCGTGCGGTGGAGGTCGATCCCGGCTACGCCCGCGCCTGGGCGCTGATGGCCCACGCTCAGAACTCGCTGCGCTACCTGCGTGGCAAGGGCGACGACGATGGGGTGGCGGCGGCGGAGCGGGCGCTCGCGCTCGACCCCACGCTGGCAGAGGCCCATGCCGTGAAGGCCATGCACCTAGCCTTCCGCGACCGCCACGACGAGGCGTTCGCCGAACTCGAGACCGCCCTTCGGCTCGATCCCGAGTCGCTGGAGGTGAATCTAGCTGCGGCATACCTCCACTTCCACCAAAGGCAATTCGCCGAGGCTGATCGCTACTACGCGAAACTGTTGGAGTTGGACGACACCAGCATGGGGGTGGCCGGCATGCGGGTCACCACAATGCTCGCCCTCGGCGATCGTGCGGGCGCGCGCCGCGCGGCCGAGGACACGCTGGCCAGGGCCGAGAGGGTGCTGGCGCAAGATCGGAACAACGGCGCCGCCATGGCGTTCGGCGCTGGTGCGCTTGCGGTGCTCGAGCACAAGGAACGCGCCCACGAATGGATCGACCGGGCACTGCTGGTTGATCCCGGCAACATCATGATGCGTTACAACTTCGCGTGCGCCCTTGCCGCCCACCTGAACGACGTCGAAAGAGCCATCGCCCTGCTTGTCTCAGTCATGGAGACGGCGAGCCTTAGCTTGGTTGGCCACGCCAGGATCGATCCGGACCTTGATCCGCTCCGCGAGGACCCACGGTTCGTCGCCATGCTCGCCGCCGCCGAAGCCCGCGTGACCGACGAGGCAGCGCGCGATAGCTTGCCTTGAAGCTCTATGTCCGCTTCGGGTAAAGCCGACCTTCCGGATGTCCGCTAAGCGCCAGGAGCGGCCATAAGCGAGAGCCTGCCCCCGGTCGCCGAAAGCGTGAGGCCTTACCGGCCTCCGCAGCTCTGGTATTCGGCGATAGCGGCCCTGGCCAACTGTTGCGCCCGCTGCTCGGCGGCCGCACGGTCTTCGTCCGAACCAGTCGCGCTCCCAAACACCATGTTCCCTTCGAACCTGTCCACGTCCACCTCGCACGAGGCGATCAGCCCCGCCGCTTTCGCGTCTAGCGGCGCGTTCGCCGCCCGCGCCTCCCAGGCCGCATCGTTGAGGCACCCCCACAGCTCCGCGTCGGGCTGGCCGGGCTTCGGGTAGACTTGCTGCCACGGGGGCGGCGCCGCGCAAGGGTCCGCCGGCGGCCCACACCCTGCAGCCGCCTCGATCGCAACGAGGGCCGCCAACGCCCGAGCCCACCTTCCCACCTTTCCTCCCTCGCCGCGCCCCAAGAGCCGAGGCCTGATGATAGCCCACGTTGGGTCGGAAGCCGCCATGACCCGGCTCCGGAGCAATCTGGCAGGTGGTGGAGCAACACGGCGCAGGCGCCCGCCCCGGCGGCGGACTCTAGCACTTCACTAGCGGGGGGCGTGTCCGCTAAGCGCCAGCAGCGGTCACACGACCGCGAACCGTTCAGGCCTCGGCCACCTCGGCCACGACGACGGTCACCTTGCCTTTGGCGAACCCCATCAGATCGTTTCCGACCGCCTAGTTCTCCGGGCTCTTCATCGCGGCCTCGAACGCGGCTCGATCCGGATAAGTCATCTCCGCTATCAGCACAAAAGGTGCCTCGCCACCAAGGGCGTTCGCGGTGATCCTGTTGAGCACGAAGGTCTGCAGGCCCGGCGTCCTTTTCACCAGCGGCGCGTGCACCGTCTCATAGTGCTTGAAGAATGACACCGGGTCGTCGGGGCGATCGTAGATCGCGATCAGCTTGACGGCGGTCGAGGGCGCCCCGCTCGCCGGCTGAGCCTCCACCGGCCACGCCCCCGCCGGTAGCGCTGCCGCGACGGCCACTCCCAAGGTGAACACTGCTCGACGGTCCAAGTGCGCGCTCCTCTTCGACCTGCCAGATGGAGAAGCTTAGCGCCGTTGCGAACGTGCCGCCGACTGACTTTTGTGTCCGCTATGCGCCAATAGCCGCCGTAAGCGGATCGGCGCAAAGCGACGCTAAGAGAGTCCCTCAAGCGGTTGGATCGCGCTTTGCCAGCGGGCCTCGCCCAGCTTTCCCTTGCTCCTGACTTCTCGGCCTAGCTAGGGTGCGCGCCCGCCAGGGGCGGCTCGCGGGGCCAATGTCACACGTCTTCGTCTCCTATGCTCGCTCGACGGCCACGCAAGCGCAGTTGGTCGCGGCAGCCCTCCGCGACCTTGGTCACGAGGTGTGGCTTGATGACGAAATTCCGGCACACCGCCCCTATGCCGACGTAATCGAAGAGCGCCTGCGCGAAGCCAAGGCCGTTGTTGTCATCTGGTCGGCGGAGGCGGCGCGGTCCGAATGGGTGCGCTCAGAAGCTGACCGGGCGCGCGCGGAGCGGAAACTGGTCCAGCTGACGGTCGACGGAGCCGCACTGCCAATGCCGTTCGATCAGCTCCAGTGCGCAGATCTCGCGGGCTGGCAGGGCGATCCCGCGGCTGCCGGGTGGAAGAGGGTGGCCGATAGCGTCGCTATACTCCTCGGGGCCAAGGCCCAGCCAGAGAAGGACCGGCAGGCGCGTTCCGCCGCGCCGCTGGCTGAGACACCCGAACGATTCTCGGTCGCACTTGCGCCCTTTGTCGACCCCGGCGCCGCTGCGGGCGACGACTTCGCCGACGGGCTGAGCGCCGAACTCGCCACCGCCCTTGCCCGCTTCCCTATCCTCCTGGTTGGCGACGTCGGCCCAGCGTCGGATGCGCGCTACCGGCTCGAGGGGAGCATCCGACGCTCCGGGCCGCGCGTTCGGATCAACGTTCAACTCCGCGACGCTGCGCAGGGCGAGCGGGTATGGGTGGAAGGCTTCGACGGCGCGCTCGACGACCCGTTCGCTTTCCAGGACGACGTGGCGAGCATGGTCGCCGGTCGCGTCGAGGCGGCGATCCTGACGCACGAGACCCGCCGCATCGCCGCCCGTCCGGTCGAGAGACTTTCGGCGCACGAACTGTGGTTGCGAGCCAGGGAGACGATACGGCGAGGCGGCCTCGAACAGGTCGACGAGATCGAGGCGCTGGCCGAGCGGGCCGTGGCCCTCGAGCCTGGCCATGCGCTTTCTCTTTCGCTTCTGGCTTGCGCCCTCGGGTTCCGAATCGCCTACGCCGGTGCGGGAGCGGATCTGGCGGCGCTGAGCGCCAGGCTCCAGCAGGCGGTCGACCGATCCACGCTGGCCGGCGCAGACGATCCGGAAGTGCTGGTCTGGGTCGCCGAGGCGCTGTTGATGGCTGAGAAGGACATCGTCGTCGCCAGGGCGCTCGCCGAGCGGGCGTTGAAAATGAATCCGGGCCACGTCCTGGCCTGGGATATCTCGGCCAACATCCTCCTGCAGGCCGGCGAGTACGAGGAAGCGTTCGCACGCTACGAGCGCTTCCTTCATCTCGACCCGAAGTCGCCGTGGCGGACCTGGGTGCTGCCGAGCATGGGCTGCTGCCTTGTCGCCATGGGACGCTTCGACGAGGCCATCGCTCCGGCCAAGGAGGGCTTGCAGATCGCCCCCAACAACCCGTGGGGGGCCGCCGGGCTGATCGCGGCGCTAGCCCATTCCGGACGCGTCGACGAGGCACGCGATGTTCTCGCGCAGTTCGATCCGCGGCAGGCGGGAGTCTTCAAGACCAGCCAGTTCGGCCCCAAACTGACCGGGATCATCGAGGAGGCGATGAAACTCGCCGGCTGGACCGGGTGGGCCGAATCCTAAGATGCTTGTCCGCTCAGGAGTCGTTAGCGGACATCAGCAAGCTGCCCAAGAGCGGACCTTCGTCATGACCGCTTTGAGTCAAGAACGGGTAATCCGCAGGTCCGACGCAGGGAACCGGCCCAGAAGCGGACACTCCACCTTCCTGGCCGTGCTCGACCCCGCCGCTTTCGCAGGTGACCTTCCCAGACCAGCGGGCGCGGGCGCTTGGTGAAGGTCACTTGGCCGGCATGGGGCTGAGGGTGATGTAGAGCTCGTAGACGCCCTTCATGTAGAGCTCCGTCGGATGGCTGGCGCACCATTTTGAGAGGAATGTGCGCTGTTCGGCGACGGAGGGCTGGCTGAGATCGCGGGTGGGCTTACCATCCTGCATCTGATCCAGGTCCCAGGCGGTCATCCACCCTTGCGCCCAGGAGAAGTAGAGCAGCTCGCGCGCTTCGTCGCCCGCGGACGCGCGGGTGAACTCGCTGCAGCTGTACGTGCCGACGCCGGCGCCCATCGCCGGGTCGGCGGCTGCGGGCGAGCCGGCCAGCAGGATCCCTATGACCAGCGCGCCTGCCGACCAGGCGCCGTTCTTCGATCGCATCGCTACATCCCTCGAGGCGCCAGAGGCGGACGTCAGCTCTCGGCCTGTAGCAGCACGAGCCTGGGTTGCCGCTACCGCCTTGCTATGGGTGAGTCCGCGCATGCTTGTTGGCATAGTGATGTCCGATGACACACCCCGCGGCGGCGCCGACCAAAGCGTGGTGGTGGGCGAAATGGCCAACCACACCCCCGACGATGGCGCCTTTGATGCAACCCTTCGCTTCGACGGAGCCCCCAGGGATTGCGATCAGCGCGAGAGCGATTACGAGGGGTTTCATCGGCTTTCCTTCAGCGTTGCGGCCCAGAGAGAACTCGTGGAGCCCCGCAAGGCTCCGCACCTTCACAAATGACAGTCACCAGCGCCGGCATCCTCGTCTACCGCAACTCGCAATCCGGGCCGGAGATTTTGCTCGCGCATCCGGGCGGCCCGTTCTGGCGCACACGCGATCTGGGAAGCTGGGGCGTGCCAAAGGGTCTGGTGGAGAAAGGCGAGGACCCGCTACAGGCTGCCATTCGCGAATTTGTCGAAGAGACCGCCTAACGATCGACGGACCGTTCAGGCCGCTGACGCCGATCCGACAGGCGGGCGCCAAGCGGGTGGTCTGCTGGGCCGTCGAGGCGAGCCTAGACGTGAGCAAGTTCGCGCCGGGGGAGTTCGAGATGGAGTGGCCGCCCCGATCCGGCGAGATAAGGTGTTTCCCCGAGGTCGATCAGCTTAGGTACTTCGCTGGCGAGGAAGCGCTGATCCGCATCATCCCAGCACAGCGGCCCTTGATTTAAGAAGCGTTGCGATAGGCCGAACGGCTTCTGGCACGCTGCCTGCAATGTCCGCTATGCGCCAGGAGCGGTCACACGACCGCGAACCGTTCAGGCCTCGGCCACCTCGGCCACGACGACGGTCACCTTGCCTTTGGCGAACCCCATCAGATCGTTTCCGACCGCCTGGTTCTCCGGGCTCTTCATCGCGGCCTCGAACGCGGCTCGATCCGGATAAGTCATCTCCGCTATCAGCACAAAAGGTGCCTCGCCACCAAGGGCGTTCGCGGTGATCCTGTTGAGCACGAAGGTCTGCAGGCCCGGCGTCCTTTTCACCAGCGGCGCGTGCACCGTCTCATAGTGCTTGAAGAATGACACCGGGTCGTCGGGGCGATCGTAGATCGCGATCAGCTTGACGGCGGTCGAGGGCGCCCCGCTCGCCGGCTGAGCCTCCACCGGCCACGCCCCCGCCGGTAGCGCTGCCGCGACGGCCACTCCCAAGGTGAACACTGCTCGACGGTCCAAGTGCGCGCTCCTCTTCGACCTGCCAGATGGAGAAGCTTAGCGCCGTTGCGAACGTGCCGCCGACTGACTTTTGTGTCCGCTATGCGCCAACAGCGGTCATGCCGCAGCAGCGAATCGGCTGTCGTCGGCCGCGCCCACCAGCGCATCGATCCTGTCCACCGCTATCCTCGCGCGGGCAAGTGTCGGTTGATGACATCGCCGGCTGTCTGCTCGAGGATGTCCATGGCCACGTGCGTCAACGCCTCGGGAACCACCGGCGACAAGTGGTCAGACGCGCACAGGTTCGCCGCATAGATTGGCGTTTGGTGATAGAGCGCCTGTTGGCGGATCAACTGCTCGTGGTTCTGGGCCAGGGCCGTCACGCCGTGGTTGCTCAACATTCCGACGTTGGACAGGAGCGGAAACTGCAGGAATTGATGCAGGCCGCGTATCAGGTCGACGCCGACCTGGCGGTTAATCGTGACTGGATGATGGAGGGCCCGGTGGCGCGTCGCCTGAATGATCAGGTCCAGATCCGGATCGCCCTTGGGGCACACGACAACGCAGTTGTTCAGCGTCCTGCTGAAGCCCCAGCCCTGCCCGTTGCGCCAAAGCCACGTCTCGTGAGGGAAGCTGATGCGCTCCGCAGCCGCGAAGTCAAGCTGCTGGGGGGCGAAGACCAGAATGTCGGCGTCCATCCAGATGGCGCGGTCGTACCCGGAGGCGAGTGCGACACGTTGGCAAAGAGCTTGATCGCCTCCGCCGTTTCAGGGTCGCGAACCCGCACGACCGGCGCCAATCCCTCCAACAGGTCCGTCGCCAGGTTGCTGGCCGCAGCGTCCAGGCCGCCCACCAGGTGGGGGGTCTCGAACTGCTCTGCAAAGGCGCGGCCGGCCAATGAGCGGTCAGGACAAGCCGCCCACCGCAGCCGCGACCCCCCGGACGCCCCAGCCAGCCGTCGCGTTGCGCCAATTGGCACGGTCGAGCGCAAGCAGACCAGGTCCCCGTCCCGCGCCGCCGCGGCGATGGTGGCCATAGCCGCGTCCAACGGACCATTGTCGAAGCCCGACCTGGCGCTGGCAGGGGTGGGAACAGCGACGATGAAGGTCCGGCGGTGGTCGGCGGGGTCGACTTCGGCGCTGAACGCGATGGCGCCCCGCGCCAGCGCGGCTTTGAGCGCCAGTTCCAGACCGTCCTCCACCAGAGCGCACCGACCTTGCGACAGGTGTCGAACTCGATCGGCGTCGATGTCCACGCCGAGGACGAACCGTCCTCGGCTGGCCAAGGCCACCGCCAGCGGAAGTCCAACGGCGCCGCAACCGAGCACGACCACCGATGCGTCGCTTCGCGCGACAGGGGCTGGATCCAATCCGGAGACTTGGCCTGCCTCGTTCATAGTCGGTACCGCCCCCCGCGCGTTCGCTGACCTAAGCGGCCTCAGCCCTGGCGAGCCTACCACGGGCCAAGCCGCAGGCTGATGAGAGCACTCACAAGGCGCGACTGCTCGTCGGCCAGTCGAGACGTTCCTTCTGGCGGGTCGCCGGAAAGGGGACGCCGGTTATGACCCCTATGAGTCAGATCCGGCCATCACGCAGTGCGCGGCTCCGACCGAGGTAGGACGGCGTCGGGGCGGACCCTAGCTGTCCAGGAAGCTGCGGAGCTTGCGGCTGCGGCTGGGGTGCTTGAGCTTGCGCAGCGCCTTGGCTTCGATCTGGCGGATGCGCTCGCGGGTGACGCGAGAACTGCTGGCCGACCTCTTCGAGGGTGTGGTCGGTGTTCATGCCGATGCCGAAGCGCATGCGCAGCACCCGCTCCTCGCGCGGGGTCAGCGAGGCCAGCACGCGGGTGGTGGTCTCGCGCAGGTTGCGACTGGATGGCCGCGTCGATCGGCAGGACGGCGTTCTTGTCCTCGATGAAGTCGCCCAGGTGGCTGTCTTCCTCGTCGCCGATCGGGGTCTCGAGGCTGATCGGCTCCTTGGCGATCTTCAGCACCTTGCGCACCTTCTCCAGCGGCATGGCGAGCTTCTCGGCCAGCTCCTCGGGCGTCGGCTCGCGGCCGATCTCGTGCAGCATCTGGCGGCTGGTGCGGACGATCTTGTTGATCGTCTCGATCATGTGCACCGGGATGCGGATGGTGCGCGCCTGGTCGGCGATCGAGCGGGTGATCGCCTGGCGGATCCACCAGGTGGCGTAGGTGGAGAACTTGTAGCCGCGGCGGTACTCGAACTTGTCCACCGCCTTCATCAGGCCGATGTTGCCTTCCTGAATAAGATCAAGGAACTGCAGGCCGCGGTTGGTGTATTTCTTGGCGATCGAGATGACCAGGCGCAGGTTGGCCTCGACCATCTCCTTCTTGGCCTGGCGCGCCTCGCGCTCGCCCTTCTGCACGGTCTGGACGATGCGGCGGTAGTCGTCGATCGGCAGGCCGGTCTCGGTGGCCAGCGCCGCGATCTCCTGAGCGGATGTCGCCGATCTGGCCGGTGTCGTTCTCGGCGAACTTGGTCCAGCGGATGCCCAGCGGCGTCGACCGTCTCGCGCCACAGCCGGATCGAGCTCGGAGCCGAAGTAGGCGCGCAGGAACTCGGCGCGGGAGATGCCGTAGCTGTCGGCCAGGCGCAGCAGCCGGCCCTTCCAGGCCGATCAGGCGGCGGTTGATCGCATAGAGCTGGTCGACCAGGGCCTCGATGCGGTTGTTGTTGAGCTTCAGCGTCTTCAGGTGCTGGACGATGGTCGAGGTCGCCGCCTCGTAGGCGCGGCGTTCGTCCTCGGGCAGGTCCTCGCCGCTGCAGGCGGTGCTCGACCAGCTTCTCCTGCAGGCGGCGGAAGGCCTCGAACTCGGCCGGCGATGGCGTCCAGCGTGGCCATGACGCCTTCGCGCAGCTCGGCCTCCATGGCGCTGATCGTCGGGCCGGCGCCGTCGTCGAAATCGTCGTCGTCGTCGCCGGCGCCTGGCGGCGCCTGCGCCTCGCTCGCCCTCTTCGTCCCGGTCTCCGCCTCGGCCGCGATCGGCTCGCTCGGCCACCGCCTCGGCGGGCGCGGCGATCGTCGCGCCGACCTGGCCGCCGTAGGTCTGTTCGAGGTCGATCACCTCGCGCAGCAGGATGCGGCCGCGGCCCAGCTCCTCGCGCCAGACCATGATGGCTTCGAAGGTCAGCGCGCTTTCGCACAGGCCGCGGATCATGGTGTCGCGGCCGGCCTCGATGCGCTTGGCGATGGCGATCTCGCCCTCGCGGGAGAGCAGCTCGACCGAGCCCATCTCGCGCAGGTACATGCGCACCGGGTCGTCGGTGCGGTCGTAGGCGCTTTCCTTGTCGGCGGTCTCGGCGACGGCGGTCTCTTCGCGGACCGCGACCTCGCCGCCCTCGGCCGGCTCGGCGTCTTCCTCGGCCTCGACGACGTTGACGCCCATCTCCGAGAGCATGGCCAGCGTGTCCTCGATCGCCTCGGAGGTGACTTCCTCGGACGGCAGGACCTTGTTCAGCTCGTCCATGGTGACGTAGCCGCGGGTCTTGGCCTGCTTGATGAATTTCTTGACCCCGGCGTCGGTCAGGTCGAGCAGCGGCCCGTCGGTCGGGGCCTCGGTCTTCGGCGGTTTCGGCGTGTCGTGCTCATTTAATTCTCCGGCTCGGCGCGTCCGTTCGCAGCCGCGCCGCCGGAGACGATTCCCGATGCAAACTTCTGGCCAGTCTTAACCATCATGACTCGCCATCGGCCCAAATCGTTCCCGTCTCGATCGCCCGGCGCAGCGCATCGCGCTCGGTCTTCATGCGTTCGATCGCTTCCATGCCGCCCGCGGCCGGAAAGGTTGCCCTTTTCGGCCTCGATGGCGTCACTCCAGCGCCGCCATTCGGTTCAGAGCCTCGAAGGCGTGCGACCACTGGGACCTGGCGGCGGCGAGGGTGACATCCGATTTCAGGAAGGGCGCGCCCGATTTCGCGGCGGCCCGGTCGATGTCACTCAGCAGCGCGCCAAATCCGTCTGTCGCCAGATGGCGTGCGAGCGCCTCGGTGTCAAGGTGATCGGCCTCGAGACGCAGGCGGATGATTTCGCTTGGCCAAATCAGCCAGCGCCGGATCGCCGAAGCCGTGCGTCTCGAGCGCCTCCAGATGCGGGTCGAGCACACGCCGGATCGGCGATCGCCAGCTGCGCGACGGCGGCGGGCAGCGGGTCGAGCGCGCGGCGGAGCGCCGCGCCGCCGGCGCGGCCCTCGGGCGTCGAGCGGCGCATCCTCGAAGGCCGATCGCCGTGGCCCGCGGCGCGAAGGCGGCACGCGGGGCCATGACGCGGCGTCGGCGGGCGGGCGAACAGCGCGTCGAAGCGTGCGCTGCAGCTCCTCGCGGTAGGCCTGGGCAAGGTCCGTGTCGGCGATCGTGGTCGGCCGCCATGCGCAGACGCTGCCTGAACGCCGGCCCGCCGCTCGGGTGTATCGAGCGGCTCCGCGTCGCGCTCGCGGACGAACAGAGGCCTCGACGAAGGGCGTGGTCTGCCGCAGTTGCGCGCTTCAGCGCCGCCGCGCCCTGCTCGCGCAGCACCTCGTCCGGGTCCTTGCCGCCCGTGAGCATGGCGAAATTGAAAGCTGCGGCCGGCCTTCAGCACGCGGCAGCGCGCGGTCGATGGCGCGGACGGCGGCCGCGCTGGCCGGCGCGAGTCGCCGTCGAAGCACAGCGTCGGCTCGGTGTGCAGCCGCCACAGCGCTTCCATCTGCTCCTCGGTCAGCGCGGTCCCCATCGGCGGCCACGGCCGGCGATGCCGGCGCGCTGGCAGGCGATGACGTCCATGTAGCCCTCGACCACCACCAGCGGCCGCCTCGTCGCCGCCGGCGTGCAGCAGCCGCCGCGCCTCGGCCAGGCCGTAGAGCATGCGGCCCTTGTGGAAGAGCGACTGTCTCCGGCCCGTTCAGGTATTTCGCCCGCGCCTCGCGGATCCATGGCCCGGCCGCCGAACGAGACGATCCGGCCGCGGCCGTCGGCGATCGGGAAGATGATCCGGTCGCGGAAGCGGTCGTAGGGCGCGCCGCCCGTCCTCGGGCGCGATCGAGCAGGCCGGCTTCGACGAGCTCGCCGGGCTTGGCGCCCCTTGGCGACCAGATAGTCCTTCAGCGCCGTGCGGCCGGCCGGGCGCGTAAGCCGAGGCGGAAGCGCGCCCATTCGCCCTCCGGCAGGCCGCGGCCGGCGAGGTAGTCGCGGGCGTCGGCGCCGACGGGGCGGCGAAGCTCGGCCTCGAACCAGGCTCGGCCGCCAGCTCCAGCCAGTCGGCGAGGCCCTGCCGCTCACGCTCCTCGCTCGGCCGCGCGCGGATCGGGCGCCGGCAGGGCAAGGCCCGCCTCCGCCGCCAGCCGCTCCACCGCCTCGACGAAGGAGAGCCGCTCGGTCTCCTGCAGGAAGGTGATCAGGTCGCCGTGCTTGCCGGAGGAGAAGTCGTGGAAGAAGCCCTTGTCGTCATTGACGAAGAACGACGGCGTCTTCTCCTTGGTGAACGGCGAGAGGCCGACGAATTCGCGCCCCTGGCGGCGCAGCTTCACCGACTTGCCGATGACGTCGGACAGGCGAAGCCGCGACTTGAGCTCATCGAGGAAGCGCTCGTCGAAGCGCACCGGCGATGATAGCGCGGAACGCCGTGAGTCGAGGCGGCTTAGTTCAAATCCGCTCATCCCCGCGAAAGCGGGGACCCAGGGTTTTTTTTGCTGCATCCCGATCGCAGAAGCTTGGCCGGGCTGCCAAGAACACCAAAAAGCCTGGGTCCCCGCTTTCGCCGGGATGATCGGGTGTGGGGCTGCCAAATCTTTGACGTCCCGCAGGCTTACAAGGTTAATTGAGTCCGGCCTTTACCCCGCCACGTGCGCCAGTTTCTCTGGGTTGCGGATCATGTAGATGGCGGCGAGCTTGCCGGCCTCGCCCGGCTCGAAGGCGATGGTCGCGACCTCGCCCTCGGCGCTCAGGACCACGCCGAACACCCCGTTGATGCGGGCGAAACGGATCTGGCCCGCGAGCGGGATGGCGCCGCGCCAGATCAAGCCTTCGACCAGCCTGGCGACGTCGTCGCGGCCGACCAGCGGGCGGAGCGCCGCCTTCCGCTTGCCGCCGCCGTCGGTGATCATCACCGCGTCTTCGGCCAGCAGGTCCTTGAGTGCGGTCAGGTCGTTGCGGCGGGCCGCGTCCATGAACGCCACGGCGAGCCTGGCCGCCTCGTCCTGCGAGGCCGGAAACCGCGGGCGCGCGTCCTTCAGGTGCGTGCGAGCCCTGGCCGCGAGCTGGCGGCAGGCGGTCTCGCTCCGCTCGAGCGTCTCGGCGATGGCCGGATAGTCCGCGTCGAAGACGTCGTGCAGCAGAAAGACCGCCCGCTCCAGCGGCGACAGCCGCTCGAGCGCCAGCAGGAAGGCGACCGAGATGTCCTCGGCGCGCTCGACGGGATCGGCGGTGATCTCCTCGATCAGCGGCTCCGGCAGCCAGGGACCGCGGTAGGCGGCCCGCTGGGCGCGGGCGGCGCGCAGGCGATCGAGGCAAAGCCGGGCCGTGACGCGGGTGAGCCAGGCGGCCGGCTGCTCGACGCCCTCAGCGCCCCGCCAGCGCAGCCAGGCGTCCTGCACGACGTCCTCGGCCTCGGCGACCGAGCCCAGCATCCGGTAGGCCAGACGCTTCAGTCGCGGCCGCTCGGCCTCAAAGGCGTCGGGCAGGCTCATGCCGCGGCCACAAGGGGCGCGTGGAAGGGCGCGGGCTCGCCGGCGACCACCACCCGCGAGCAGGCTTTCCCGTGGCCCATGGCATACTTCATCGTCGGGTACATACGCGCGGTGGTGAGCGCGAGCGCAAGCGCGACCAGCCCCTTCTTTCCCCAGCGGCGAACCACCTCGTCGCGCAGCGGGTCGGCGGCGTCCATGTCGCGCGCCAGCGAGGCGCGGGCGAAGCGGTAGGCCAGAGCGCGGCGTTCTCGCCCATCGCCGCCTCGTCACCGGCCAGGATGGCGCGCAGCACCTCTGGCTTGACGCCGCCGCGCGTCGCGATCTCGACGCTGATCTGCGTGCAGGGCCCGCAGTCCTCGGCCAGCGTGCCGACGATGCCGGCGGCGGCGACCGCAGCGCCCGGCGCGCCGCGGCGGGGGACGAGGGTGGTGACCACGGCGAACTTTAGGAAGGTCCAGGGGCTGACGGCCAGGATGTCGCGCATGTAGCTGGCGTCGTAGTCGAAGTCCTTCTCCATCCGGGTGATGTAGGCGCGAAAGAGCGCTCTAAGCATGGCGAAGCTCCTTGGTTGGGAGGGCGCGGCTGGCCACAAGGCCGAGGCTGACGAGGGCGGGCAGGAAGACGCCGGGGAAATCGCGGGCGAGCGCCTGGCCGCAGATCGGGCTGGCGATCGCGTCGGCGACGTGGATCGCTGCGTGCAGGGCCAGGAAGGCCGCACCGACGGCAAGCGCGGGCAGCGCCGGCGCCGGCCGCCAGGCGAATGCCGCGAGCGCGGCGCCCGAGACCAGGTAGGCCGCGCCGATGTCCTTGACGAAGTGGGCGTTGAACGGGCCGGTCATGGGCACGCCCGGCACGACGCCGTACCACCAGGGCCCGGCGAACAGCATGGCGAGCCCGTTGCCGATCAACAGCACCGCTAGCCCGCCGGCCAAGATGATCTCGATTGCACGCCGCATCGCCGCCTCCTCACCTGTGACGCGGGATGGGATCGATCTGTGACATGGCCCCGACGGGAACTCTGGCAGCGCCCCTGTTTTTCCCTGCTAACAGGGAAATTAACAGGGAACTTATGCGGATTTGGCCATCTTGAGGCTTGTTTTGGGGAGCGAGACGCCCAAATTTCTCCAGCCAAATCTGAGACTTATGATGGCGCGGCGTCAAATTCCCTACAGCAACGGAACAGGGAAATATTCTGACAGAACAGGGAATTGTTCCGGCCGAACAGGGAAGGCTTCCGCTTCGAGCAGGGATCTGGCTTTCGGTCGCGGTCGCGATCGAAACGGCTGATCAGCCAAGCCTACAGCACCCCCTCTCGACGAGGTATCCGACGAGCGCAGCCGCCGGATCCTTGCCCGCATTGAAGCCAGCGTAGAGGCTGCGACAGAGGTCGAACGGATCAACGCCAAGGCGGCGGAAGAACGCGGCCTCGGAGGTTCGGTGCTGGTCCTCGATGTGGTGGTGGACGCAGCCAGGCCAGGCGAAGGCGTCGTCCGCTTTGTTGGCGAGCCCGGGGTTGGGACGGCCGGGGATGGACATGCGCAGGTGACAGGCCTGGACGGGACCCTGGCAGCCGCCTTCGATCAGCCCGGCGAGGCAGGGCGCGCGGCTGAGCCAGGCGAGGTAGGCATGGTCGTGGACGCGGGGTTGGCGCTGGCCTTTGCCGATCGGCCGCGGCGGCTTGCTCCGCTGGAGGCGGCCGCCAGTTGGCGCTTGCCGTCCTCCATGGCCCGCACGGCGGCGCGCTGCTCGCGCTCATCTCTTGAGTAGCGGATCATGCCGCCGCGCCGGCGAGCATGAGCTCGGCGGGCTCGATGCCGAGGATGTCGGAGAGCAGCTCCAGGACAGCCCGCTTGCTCGCCTGGAAGGTCGCATGATCCATCGCCTCGAGCGACTGCGACATGGCGGTGAGATGCCAGATCGTGCGGCCTTCGAGCGAGACGAGCGCATAGGCGTCGTTGGAGCGGATGATGGCGGCGATCGATCGGGCTTCGGCCCTCGTGCGGCAGACGACGGAGCGGGCGTGGCAGAAGCCGGTGTGGATCAGCGCCCACTTGCGCAAGTGCTCCTCGCTCGCAAAACGCTCGGCGTAGCCTTCGGGCAGGTTCACCCACGCCTCGCGCAGGCAGGCGAAGTAATGCCTGTGGCTCGGAGAGGAGCGGTCCTTGGCTTCCGAGAAGGCGACGATCTCGCCTTGGCCCCATGTCTGCTTGGCCAGCACCCGGTCGGCCGAGAGCGGCCAGAACGCTTCTCCGTCCCAGGCCAGTGTCAGCGTCCTCATGCCGCTTCAGCCTCCGGCGCCATGTTCTGCAGCTTGGCGATCACCGCATCGATCTCGGCGAGGAAGCCCCTAACCTCGCGCTCGAGCTCGGCGATCATCCGCTCGTCCCGCGCGATGCGCCGAATAAAGAGGCGCATGGGAAGCGGAAGCCTCGGGTCGTAGGAGACAAAGTCGCACCAGAGGCGGCCCGCAACGGCCATCTGCCACTGCATCTGGCTTAAGTATCGGCCGGGCGGCGCCTGGCCGAGCAGCGTCTCGATGTGTGTGGCGGTCAGCGGGCACTTGATCTCGACCAGGCCGTCATCGGCCACAAGCCCGTCGGGGCTGGCGCCGGCCATGGCGATCTTCGGATGATCGAGGAAGCCGACCTGGGTGACGTCGGCGTCCTGCTCGAAGGCATAGAGTTCGAGCGCTTCGCTCTCCCTCTCCACACCCCAGCGCATGGCCGCGCTCTCGAAGGCCTCGGCCTTCACCCCGGTCAGCCGCTCGCAGATGAGCTGGGCGGCGTAGTTGGCTCTGGACGCCGCATAGCCGCTCTTCGTCTTGGCGACGACCTCGGCGATGCGCGAGGCGGTGGCCTTTCCGAGCCTGGCGCTCTCCCACTCGGCGGTGCGCTGTCTGACGATCCTCATGCCGCCGCCGCTCCTTGAGCGCGGAGGCGGGCGAGCCGGGTGTTGTAGCAGCCGATCACCCGCTGGAAGGACGCCGGCGCAAGCTCCCCCAGCCGTCTGCGGTTGGCGCGCTTCCAGGCGGGGAAGGCATCTTCCGCCTCGAGCGCGTTGATCTCGACGATGGCGTCGCGCTCGGCTTGCACCGATCCGGCCATCTGGCCGTCGCCGTCCTCCTCAACCCTGCGGCTGGCGAGGTTCAGGAGCAGCTTGGTCACATAGCGCTGGCCGTAACTCAGGCTCGAGCCCACGGCCTGCACCGGGTTCTTGCCGCCGCTCACGTCGGCCGGCAGCACGAGTTCGGCCTCCTCCTTGTGACCCGCCTGGTGGCGAAGCACGCCAACCACCATCGGCTCGCCCCGAGCCGAGACGCTGGGCTTGAAGCTCAACGCGAAGCCGTGGCGGAAGAGGATGGGGCGGATCGTCTCCACCGTATCCTCCCAGGAGGCGTAGGTGGACTTCACCGCCCCGCTCTCGTCGGTCACCTCGGCGAGCTCGTCCAGCACCGGCAGCCGGCGCTGCATCTGGATCAGGGCCCGTGCGAACGCCTGTTCCGCCTCGCGCGCCAGCGCGCGCTCGTAGATGACGGCGATCCGGTCGAGGCGGTCCAGGTCGGCGCCGGGATCGGCCAGCGACCGCTCCATCAGCTCGCGCAGGCTGGCGCCAGCCGCGACCCCTCTGGCATCGCCACCCGCTCGCCTCGTGCGCGCTCGCATGAATCAGATGCTCCGCCAGGGCTCAAACCGCCAGCGATCATCGCTGGCCTCCCACCGAAGCGAGCCCGGACACGGCCGGGCGAGCACATGCACTCACGCTCCAATCGCGGGCGCAGTCCAGTCCATAAAGGGTTCAAAACGCCCGCCAAAACCGGCCGAGGCTCCGCAAGCTCCACCGCAGGGCCCTGCGCCGCGCGACCCGCTGCCTGACCGTCGCAGGAGGAGAGGCACCGCCCCGGCCACACGGCGCCGTTGACCGAGTCGCGAGCGATCACTACCTAGCCGGCGCCTGCCCATCGAGGAGATCACGAATGCCGCCGCTGGCGAAGGCGGACCGGCGTCCTGGCGCTGGCGACGGGACGGTCCTGCAGGGGATCGGGCTCGGCGCGGTCGGCGATGCGGTCGGCGAGGTGTGCTTCAACACCGCCATGACCGGCTACCAAGAAATTCTTACCGACCCCTCCTACATGGCGCAGATCGTCGCCTTCACCTTCCCGCACATCGGCAACGTCGGCGTGAACCTCGAGGACATCGAGCAGTTCGGCCCGGGCGCGGCGACCGCCGCGCGCGGCGCGATCTTCCGCGACGTTCCGACCCAGCCGGCCAACTGGCGCGCGCAACGGCGACCTCGACGGCTTGGCTGAAGCGCCGCGGCGTGATCGCGCTGGCCGGCGTCGACACCCGGGCGCTCACCGTCCGCATCCGCGAGAGCGGCATGCCGCACGGGGTGATCGCGCATGATGCCGGACGGCCAGTTCGACCTCGATGCGCTCGTCGCGCGAGGCCCGCGCCTGGCCCGGCCTCGTCGGCCTCGACCTGGCCAAGGACGCCAGCTGCCTGCAGCCGTTCACCTTCGACGAGGGCCTGTGGCGCTGGCCGGAAGGCTACGCCAAAGCCGGCGAGCCGAGGTACGAGGTTGTCGTCGTAGACTACGGAGTGAAAAGGAATATTCTCCGCGCGCTGACCAGCGATCGGCGCGCGGGCGACGGTCGTCCCGGCCGCGACCAGCGCCGAGGCGATCCTGGCCCGCAACCCGGACGGCATCCTGCTCTCGAACGGTCCCGGCGACCCGGCGGCGACCGGCGAATACGCCGTGCCGGAGATCCGGGCGCTGGTCGAGAGCGGCAAGCCGGTGTTCGGCATCTGCCTCGGCCACCAGATGCTGGCGCTGGCGCTGGGCGCCAAGACCGTCAAGATGGAGCAGGGCCACCACGGCGCGAACCATCCGGTGAAGGACCTGACCACCGGCAAGGTCGAGATCGTGTCGATGAACCACGGCTTCACCGTCGACCGCGACAGTCTGCCCTCGGCGCTGACCGAAACCCACGTCTCGCTGTTCGACGGCACCAACGCCGGCCTGGCGCTTGCGGACCGGCCGGTGTTCTCCATCCAGCACCACCCGGAAGCCTCGCCCGGCCCGACCGACAGCCTCTACCTCTTCGAGCGCTTCGCGAAGCTGATGGACGCGGCGCGGGGGCGTTAGGCGCCGGCCTGGTTGAAGGCGTCCATCGCCGCCATCAGCGCCGTGATCGTCTGCCGCTCGGGCTCGCTCAGCCGCGGGTTCCACACGTCGCAGATCAGGATCGTGCGGGGCTGGTCGCCCTCGTTCCAGGCCTCATGCTCGATGGTGTCGTCGAAGACCCAGGCTTCGCCCTCGCGCCAGGTCCGCGTCTCCGAGCCGACGCGGAACGCGCAGCCGTCCGGAACGATGAGCGGCAGATGCACGACGAGGCGTGTGTTCGAGATGCCGGTATGGGGCGGAATGCGCGTCTTGGGCTGCAGCACCGAGAACACGGCCATTGGCGAGCGGCCCGGCGCCTGCGGCTGAGGAACCCCCGCCAGCGCGGCCATCGTCTTGGGCGCACGCGCCGCGTTCCAGGCGACCTTGCGCCCGTCGAACCAAAGGTGGAACGCCCCCCATCGCTGCGAGCGGTTGAGTTCCGCCCACTGCCCGACCGTGGCGGCGTCGGGGTAGTCCACATACGGGGCCAGCAGGTCGCCGTCTTCGGCGAGGATGGCCGCGATCTCGTCGCGAATGTCGGGCGCGGCGGCCTCGAGCGACTGGAGCCAGGGAAACGCCTCGCGGTCCCAGAACTCGATCTCTGGCAGGCCGGGATAGTTGAGCTGCAAAGGCCGCTGGTGAAAGACGTCGCGCCGCCCAACGATGCGCTCGACGAAGGCGTCGGCGCGGCGCAGCTCGCTGGATGCGCCTGCGCCGAGCGCACGGCGCGCAGCCTCCTTGAGTGCAACTTCCATCGCCGCGCTGCGATCGTCCATCGCGCCTCTCATCCGTCGCCCTTGGTGCTGCCGTCACACATAGCCGAGGCCATCAGCGGCGCCAGGGGATCGCGCAAAGAGAGGCGCCGCCCGGACGAGCCGGGCGGCGCAAGGGAGACATCAGGGAGGCCCCGCCGCCGCCGGGCCCAAGCTGAATCTAGTACTTGAAGTGCACGCCGACCTTGAAGGCGCGCCCGATGATGCCGGCCTCGTCGAAGGTCGGGTTGTAGTTGATCCCGGCATAGTTGATCTGATCGACCGGCGGCAACGTATCGCCGACGTTGTAGACGTTCAGGAACACGTCGATGTTCTTCGTGAGCTTGTAGTTGGCGTTCATGTCGACATCCCAGAAATCCCCCGCCGTGCAGTTGCCCGGGAGGCTGGAGATGCAGAACGTGCCTCCGGTAATGTCGGCGGCATCCTCGAACATCGAGCTGACGTAGTTAACCGTGGCCGTGACCGAGAGCTTGTCCCAGTTCAGGGTGGTCGTCCAGTTCATGCGGTACTTTGGAGTGCCGGCCCCGGACGACAGATTGTACGGCGACTCCGTCCCTGTGTAGTCGAACGTCGGCACCCCTGGCTGCGTGTAACGGAACGAGAGAATGTCGGTGAAATTGAGGTCCGACGCCAGCCGCATGTCATAGGGCAGTTCGAAGTTGACGCGGACGTCCAGGTCGAGGCCGGTGGTAATCAGCGAATTGTTGTTGTTGTACGCCGCCTCGACGGCGACCGGACGGGTCAAGGCGCTAGGATCGGCGGGGTCAGGCCTGATCCTTAAGACGATGATCCCTGGCGGCAGCGGCTGGCCGCTTAGATAATTGTCAAGCGCGGGCCCTGGCGAAGGCGGGAAGATGAGGTCGGTCTTCTGGATGTAGTAGTAGTCCAGCGACGCGCTCAGCCATGGCACCGGCTGGGCGACAAAGCCCACCGTGAAGCTCTGAGAGTGCTCCGGTCGATGTGGGGGTTGTCGATGTTGACAGCTTCAAGGCTGTAGGGCTGGACGTAGGCGTCGTTGCCGTGCGCGGCGCAGTACGCCTGCTCGACCGCATCGCCGCCGCATAGGTTCAGCGTCTCGAAGCCGCCCACCGCGCCGGTGTGCGCTTCCGCGAAGCTCGGCGCCCGGAAGCCGTTCGAGTAGGTGCCGCGGATGGCGAGTTGGCGGATTGGTGTCCACTTGATCTCGATCTTGGGCGAGAAGGCGTCGCCGAAGTCGGAGTAGTGGTCGTAACGACCGGCGACGTTCAGATCGAGGGTCTTGAACACCGGAGCGTCGAGTTCGCCATAGGCCGATAGGCACGTAGCGGCTGCCGGAGGCGTGGTCGAGTCCGAGGCCCTCATAGAGGCCGCCCGGGTTAATCTCGGGGTTGTTCTGCGCCTCGTAGTGGGCGTGCAGGCCAAAACCGAAATTCAGCGGGCCGCCGGGGAGATCCATCACTGGGTGGGTCGCCCGGAAGTCGACGGATTCGAGGTCGCTGGTCGCGACCTTCGCGATCGTCCCCTGAATGGCGTTCTGCACCGACGCCGGCGTCTGGCTCGGATTGAGGAAGTCGTAAGTGCCGTCGGTGACGGCTGCCATCATCGCGGGGAAGAACGGGACGCCAAAAAGCGCGTAGTCGAGGTCCTCGTGCTCGGCGGCGATGCCGAGTTCGTAGTCCCAGCCCCATAGCGTGCCGCGCAGGTCGGCGACGCCGCGGTAGACGTGGTTGCTGGTCTGTCTCGGTTTCAGGACTTTTGGAAACGCGAAGTTGATCAGCGCGACCTCGCCCAGTGCGGCGAAGGGGTTGTTGGGATTGAGCCCGCCGCCCGGCAGCGTGACGGGCAGCGCGATCGTGTTGGTGTTGATCGGCGATGAGATTCTGAATTTGCGCGGTGGTGCCGCCGTTTGGAACGTTGAAGACATTGAAGTTGTCGTTCTGATAGTAGCTGAAGCGACACATAGCCGACCGTGCTCGGATTGAACTCGACGGAGGTCCTTGCGTAGAAACCCTAACGCGTCTCCCTGGACTGATCGTAGCCCGGCGACTCGAGATCCTGCGCGCAGTAGCTGTCGTTGCCGCCGAACGCTGGCGTCAGGCTTGACGGTCAGCTTGCTCCCAGCGCCGCAGCCGCCGGAGGCCAGGACCTGCCACGGCCCCGTCTTGCCGCCGGTCAGTAGGTTTCCGGGCGTTCGCAAGGGTTCCAGGCGCGACCGCTCCGAACATCGATCCTTCGTTGGTCTGCGGGATGCCGTCGCCCGGATCGCCCCCGCCCAGCGCCTCAGGTTGTATGTATTGAAGGGGAATGGGCGCTGGCTGACGCAGGATCGGATCGATGTGATCGTACTCGGCGCTCAAGTAGACGTTGAAGTGATCGGTATCGAGGTCGCCGTGGCCGACGGTCAGGTCCAGATGGTAGTTGCCGCCGCCGCCATGTTGCGTCGTCCCGCCTTCGACGGTCCCCTCGACGCCCTCGAAGGTCGGCTTCAGGATGACATTGACGACGCCGCCGATGGCGTCGGCGCCGTAGATGGCCGAAGCGCCGTCCTTGTCGATGTCGATATGGTCGACGACCGCGAGCGGCAGCGTGTTCAGGTCGACGAAATCGCGGATGCCGTCGTCGCCGATCGGATAGTCGGCGTCGCGCAGTCCGTCCGTGAGCACCAGCGTCGAGTTCACGGTCAACGCGCGGAGCGCCACGCCCGAAGCGCCGGTCGCGAACGCGCCGGAGAATGCGTTCGGCAGGGTGCCGCTGTTGTCCGCCGGGATCGACCGGATGGCGTCGGTCACGTTGGTAATGCCTTGGACGGCGATCTTCCTGGCCGTCAACACGGTCACCGGCGCGGCGGTCTCAGTGCGGGTGCGAAACAGCGTGCCAGTGACGACGACCGTCGGGGCGCTGTTGTTTGCCGCGGCCGGCTGGCCAGCAGTCGTCTGCGCCAGCGTCGGCGTAGCCAGCGCCATGACCCCAAAGATCATCGTCGACGCGAGCAGCCGCCCGCGCGTTGTGTGCAGTTTCATGCTGTTTTCGCCCCGTTTCGGCGTCCGCGTCCCCGCATCGCCGGCAATGAATGTGCCCAAGCGCGTTCGCCAGCGCCCGATTGGGGGCGATGTTTCGGGGCCGGCACCGCTCCGGTCAATGATGGTCGTACGCTGTCAGCCCAAAAACGACACCGGTGTCACATTCCAGTCACACAGACGTCCGCGCCGGCGCGCGCCCGGGGGTGGGCGTCGGTCTAGCCGTCAAACCGCCAGACTTTCCGACGTGCGGAAGCGCACTTCGCTTCTGAGGAAGTCGAGCGCGACAGTCGCAAAGCGGCTCAGAACGTCGACTCCGACGATCAGCGCCGGCTGGTCCGCGGCCCCCCACACCTCGAAGGTGTGAAGGCTGGCAAAGGCGACCGGCCAATGCGGCAGGCGCAGGCCGCCGATTCTGAGCTCTGGCAGGTCCCCGACCTGAGCGACGATGGTCTGCCCCGTGGCGCTCACGACCGGAATCTTCCGCCCACAGCAGCGCCGGGCGCTTCTGCGAGACGCGGTCGCGAAGCGCGAGATTGCCGATCGTGCGCTCCGCCCCGGAGTTCAGGAACGCGATCACCGGCGCGCCGGCCAGGCTGGCGTCCACCAAGGTCAGCTGGCCCTCGCGGGGATGCGCCGCCATCACGATGTCGTCCGGGTCTCGCCGGGCGTGGCGGGCGTCCTCGATGGACAGCCGAGCGCCGACGAAGTTCATCGTCAGTCGTTGCCCGGCCAGGCGGTCGACGCCGAGCATGCCGACGGCCCCGACCGCCACGCGCGGAAGAATTGAAAGCACGACATCGGTCTCTGTGCGATTGCCGAACGTCAGCGTTGCGCTGGTCGTCGGCGCGCTCTCGGCGCCGACGATTCCGTTCACCAACTCGGGCGGCCCGTGCTGTAGAGCGAGCGCGGCCGCCAGCGTGTCCGCGATCACCGACTGGTTGGAGCCGGTGTCCACCACGAACGGATACGGGCCGGTTCCATTGACGTGAACGGGGGCGGTCATGCGGCTGTGCATGTCCATGACTGCATTCATATTCGCCGGCGGAACGTAGGGCGGCGGCAGAGCGAGGTCCGACAGGGGGTCGCTTAACTGGACGACCATCGCCGACGCCGGGCCTGCCGTAGCGCACGCGGCGAGGCTGGCGAGGAATAGACGTCGGTCAAGGGGACGTCCCGGCATGCCCCCGCCCTTTGCTGTTCGCCGAATTCTCGCTCACCCTCCGTCGCTACACAACCCGGGGCGACCAGGCCTGCGCCACATCGCGAAAGCGCACCTCGTCGCGCAGGAAATCGAGGCTCACCAAGCTGAAGCGGCTGAGCACATCGACGCCGATCATCAGCGCCGGCTCGGCAGTCAGGTTCCACAGCGAAAACGCGTGCAGGTCGGCGAACGCGACCGGCCAAGTCGGCAGTCTCAGCCCGCCGATTCGCAGGGCATCGACGCCGGTCATGACCGCGTTCACCGTCTGGCCGGTGACGCTGAGCACGGGCGCCTCGCTCCAGACCGCCTGCGGCTGGCGGGCGGTCGCCATCGCCCTCAGCGCCAGGTTGCCGATGGTGCTCTCGGCGCCGGAGTCGAGGAAGGCGACCACCGGCGATCCAGCGAGATCGGCCTCGACCAGCGTCAGCTGGCCCTGGCGGCGGTGCGCCCGCAGGACCACGTCGTTCGGGTTGTGCAGCGGCCTGTCGGCGGCCTCGATCGTCAGGCGCTGGTGAGCGAAGTCCATGGTCAGCCGCTGGCCGTCCAGCCGGTCGACGCCGAGCATGCCGACGCCGCCCATCGCCCAAGCCGGCAGCATGGACAGCACGACATCGTTCTCAGTGCGCGCGCCGACGGTGAGTTGCGCCGTTGTGGTCGGCGCCATCTGCGCCCCGGTCGTACTGTTCAGGAGCTCGAGCGGGCCGCTGGCGAGGCCGAGGCGCGCGGCGAGCGCCGCGGAAACGACCGATTGGTTGGCGCCGGTGTCGACCACGAACGGGTACGGCCCGCGGCCGTTCACCCTGACCGGCGCCGTCATCCGCCGGCAGAGGTCGAAGACGGCTTTCAGCGTCGCCGGCGGCTCGTAGTCGGAGCCTTCCGGCGCCAAGCCAGAGGAGCGTCGGTCGATCAGCATTTGCGCAGTCGCGCGGTTTGCTAGCAGGCTCGCGGCGACGCCGGCCAGAAGTCCACGCCGATCGAGCCTGTCAAATCGCGTCAAAGCCACCCTGCCCAACTGACCGTTCGGCCAATAGGCGGACATTCGGGCGGTGGACGCAAGTCAGGGCGCGGCGCTTCGCCCCGCGCCCTGGCAGGTAGGCGTCAGTAGCGCACGCGCGCCCCGGCGAAGACGTAGAGGCCCAGGTCGTAAAGGGCGCTCCCGTCGGGGCCGCCGTTGTTGCCGGTGATGGAGTTGGGCGGCGGCGGCTGGTTGAACAGGTCGTTGACGCCGGCGAAGAGGTCGGTCGTGCCCTTCCAGGTCGGCAGCTTATAGTGGACGACCACGTCGTGATAGACGATCGCCGGGAAGTATGCCGGGAAGATGGCGTTCGACGCGTAGACCGCTTGACCGGGGCTGCGGTTGAAGTCAGCCGTCGTGCCGACGTAGCGCATCGTCCAGGTCACCGAGAACGGGCCCTGCTCGTAGGTGATGTCGGCGCGCGCACGCTCGTAGGGCGTGCCGTTTGCGGCCGTCCCTTCTTCGACGATGTACTGGTTGGGCGCCGTCTGGAACGGGTAGTCGTGCAGGTGCATCAGGAAGTTGAAGTCGACATTGATGGTCACCTTGCCCGGCAAATCGTTGTCCCGGCTGAGCTTCAGGTGCAGCGGATCGGCCCAGAACGCGTAGGTCCCCTGAACCTCCACGCCGTCGGTAAAGAGGCGCGAGGCGTTCAGGAAGGTGTCCCGGATGAACGCAATGTCGCCCGTCACGATCGCGGAGCCGGCCGAGTTGATCTCGTTGTGCGGAGCGCGGGTGATCAGGCTGCAGAACTGCGCGTCGGGCGCTGGACCGTCGACGCAATTGTCTGCAATGTCCTGTGCCGTCGGCTCGGTAATCGCGTTCTTGATGTCAATATTATAATAGTCGACGGTCACCGAGAACTGCTTGAGGAAACTTGGCTGCAGGACGAATCCGAGCGTGTAGCTCGTGGCTTCCTCGGGGGTCAGCTTGTTGTTACCGGTAACAATACCTGGCGGTGACAGGTTGGTCGTCGCGGTGAAGCCCGGAGCGAAGCCAGGCACGACCAGCGCGCAGTTCTTGGCGCGGTTGGCGTTTGACCCGATGTTCTCCGAGCTGCAGGGGTCAGCGACAGTGAAGAAGGTGCCGCTCGGAGGCAGAAACGCCTCGGTCAAGTCCGGCGCCCGCACGGCCACCGAATAGTCACCGCGCAGCTTTAGACCCGGGATCGGCCCATAGACCACGCTCGCCTTCCAGGCGTTGACACCTCCCACAGTTGTGTAGTCAGCGTAACGATCGGCGGCGTCGAAGGTCAGCTCGTCGAGCAGGAAGCCCTGATGTTTGAACACCGGGATGCTGGCCTCAGCGTAGCCTTCCGTCACTTCGAACCCGCCAGAGAAGTTCGGCGTCGGGGCGACCTCCGTCAGTCCTTCTGCAACCAGCGGGTCCTGGTTATCCACGACGCGTTCTTTGCGCCACTCGACGCCTGCCGCCAGCCCAATCGGCCCGCCAGGCAGGTTCAGGAAGCGCGAGGTATCGAAGTTGACGTCGAAGTGGGCAACCTCCTGGTAGAGCCACTGCTGTTCGATCTCAGTCGTGCGCGAATACATGATCGCCGCGCGGCTGTTCTGGAGGCCGAATGGATTGTACGGTACGCAGGCGGACGGGCTGCCGACGATGCCGCTCGCCGGCGCGTTAAAGGGGTTGGGCGGCGCCGAGGGGACGTTGATGCGGCAGGCAGGTTGGCCGGTCGCCGGGTCGATCACGGAATCGATGGAGGCCGCGAAGTTGCCGGGGATCTCGATGAGCCGATTGCTGAGGTCGTTGATCGATTCGCCGTAGTTGAACGTCGCCTGCCAATTCACTTGCGCGAACTTGGCGTCGAAGTCGCCCTTTAGCGTCGGCACGACCCGCTCGGTGATGCGCCGGGCAAAGGTATCACGGGCGCCGCCGTCGCCAAGGAAACGGTCAATCAGAATCGCGCCGTTGTTCAGCGCAAACGGGTCGAGCGCGCGTATTGCTGGCGTGAGGAACGCATTGTCCGGCGCGAGAACGACCGTGGCGAAACTGATCGACGGCTGGTTGAAGTCGTAGATCTCGCGCTGGATGAGCTTCTCGTCGACGTCGAATTCGAGGTGCGGCGTGATCTCGTAGGAGAGCCTGATATCGCCGCCGATCCGGTCGGTCTTCGGTATGATCAGCTCATAGTCTTCGGACCTGAAGCAGGTGTGGCAGTCCGGCTCGAACTGACCGAACGCGAAGCTGTTCGTGGCGATGCGCTTTTGTTGCGGGATCGGCGTTCCGTTGGGCGTGAACGTCTGGTTGAGGCCGCCCGTGACGAGGTCGAACAGCACGCCGGTGTTGTTGATGAACTCGCTCTCGACATTCGGAGCGATAAGGAACTCAGGCACGCCGTTGGTCGGGGTTGGGTTGGCGGCCTGCCGAAGAACGGGTTGTTGATCCGGCCGAAGTTGTGGTCGCCGGGCACCTGGTTGGCGAGGATCTGCTGGTTGAATCCCAGAGGAAGGTGGCGTTGACGTTGATTCGGTCGTTGAGGAAGTTGCGACCGATCGTGACGTAGCCGGACTCGTTGTAGCCATAATTGCCGTCCGGATAGACACCGCCTTGGATCTCGGCCTGCAATCCGACAAAGCGCTTCTTCTCGATTATGTTGATGACGCCGGCGATGGCGTCGGAGCCGTAGATGGCCGACGCGCCGCCGGTGACGACCTCGACCCGGTCGACCAGCGAGGGCGGAATCGATCCGAGGTCAACGGCGAAACTGCCCGGGTCGGCGGCGACGTGGCGCTCGCCGTCCACGAGCGTCAGGGTGCGCTGAATTCCGAGGTTCCTCAGGTCGGGGAACGTCAGGCCGCCGGCGTTGCCGAAGCTGTTGGAGTTGGCGCGCATGGTGCCCTGCACGCCCATGGACGGCAGACTGGCGATCACTTGGCCGAGGTCCGGCGTGCCGGAATTCTGGATGATTTGTTGGGTCACCACCGCGACCGGCACTGGCTGGTCGAGATTGGGCTTTGGAATCCGCGAGCCGGTGACGATCACCGTCGGGTTTTGCGGAGTTGACGTCTGCGCGGCGGCGTAACCGGCCGCGGCGAAGGTGAACAGCATGCTTCCGGCGAACAGCGTCGCCTTGCGAATCGTCATTGGGATGTGCCTCCAAGCCCCTAGGTCACACGGCACGGCGATCTCGCCCGGCAAGGTTGCATTGGGCGGTACGCAAACCGATACGGCATCTAGCGCGGCCCCGGCCGTCGCCGAAAGCCACATTTCGACCATCGCGTGACAAAAATGTAATGAGTGACGCTGGGGTCACAGTTTTGCGCCCCGGTTGCCAGCGGATGGGGCGAAAGCGAGCGCGCCGCGCCGGGTTGCGCGCGCTAGCCGGCCCCTCTAAACCAGGCGCTTAGCCTTCAATCCAAGAGCGGCCGCCGCGCGGGGTCTCGCGCGACGGTTCACCTGCGCGCGAGACGGAATGCCCAAACGAACCGACATTTCGTCCATCCTGATCATCGGCGCCGGCCCGATCGTCATCGGCCAGGCCTGCGAGTTCGACTACTCCGGCGTCCAGGCCTGCAAGGCGCTGCGCGCCGAGGGCTACCGGATCGTCCTGGTCAACTCGAACCCGGCCACGATCATGACCGACCCGGACGTGGCCGACGCGACCTACATCGAGCCGATCACCGCCGGAGATGGTCGCCAAGATCATCGCGCAAGGAGAAGCCGGACGCGCTGTTGCCGACCATGGGCGGCCAGACGGCGCTGAACGTCGTCGCTGGCCCTCGAGCGCCAGGGCGTGCTGGCCGAGCACGGGGTCGAGATGATCGGCGCGCGGGCCGAGGTCATCGACAAGGCCGAGGACCGGCAGAAGTTCCGCGACGCCATGGACGCGATCGGGCTGGAGAGCCCCCGCTCCCGCGTCGCCCACACCCTGGACGAGGCCAAGGACGCGCTCGAGCTTTGTCGGCCTGCCGGCGATCATCCGCCCGTCGTTCACGCTGGCCGGCACCGGCGGCGGCATCGCCTACAACCTCGAGGAGTTCCGACGAGATCGTCGAGCGCGGGCTCGACCTTTCGCCGACGCACGAGGTGCTGATCGAGGAGAGCGTGCTGGGCTGGAAGGAGTTCGAGATGGAGGTGGTCCGCGACAAGGCGGACAACTGCATCATCGTCTGCTCGATCGAGAACGTCGACCCGATGGGCGTCCACACCGGCGACTCGATCACCGTCGCGCCGGCGCTGACCCTCACCGACAAGGAATACCAGCGCATGCGCGACGGCCTCGATCGCGGTGCTGCGCGAGGTGGGCGTCGAGACCGGCGGCTCCAACGTGCAGTTCGCGGTCAACCCCGCGCGACGGGCGCATGGTGGTGATCGAGATGAACCCGCGGGTCTCGCGGTCCTCGGCGCTGGCGTCGAAGGCCACCGGCTTTCCCGATCGCCAAGGTCGCCGCGCGGCTGGCGGTCGGCTACACCCTCGACGAGCTGATGAACGACATCACCGGCGCGACGCCCGGCCTCGTTCGAGCCGATCGATCGACTATGTGGTCACCAAGATCCCCCGCTTCGCGTTCGAGAAGTATCCCGGGGCCGAGCCCTACCTGACCACCTCGATGAAGTCGGTCGGCGAGGTGATGGCCATCGGGCGCACCTTCGCCGAAAGCCTGCAGAAGGCGCTGCGCGGACTGGAGACCGGGCCTGACCGGCCTCGACGAGATCGACATCCCGGGCGCCGACGATGCCGAGAACGGCCGCGCCGCGGTCCGTGCGCGCGCTGGGCGTGCCGACGCCCGACCGGCTGCGGGTCATCGCCCAGGCTTTCCGCCATGGCCTCGACGTCGAGGAGATCGCCGCGGCCTGCGCCTACGAGCCCTGGTTCCTGCGCCAGATCGAGACGCTGGTGGCCGAGGAGCAGACGTCTGCGCCGCCACGGCCTGCCGCGCCGACGCCGGCGGCGCTGCGGCGGCTGAAGGCGATGGGCTTCTCCGACGCTGCGGCTGGCGACGCTGACCGGGCAGAGCGAGGCGCGACGTGCGCGCGCGCGCGCCACGCGCTGGGCGTGCGGCCGGTGTTCAAGCGCATCGACACCTGCGCCGGCCGAGTTCGCGCGCCGCGACGCCCGTACATGTACTCGACCTACGAGACCGGCGCGCTCGGCCAGCAGCGCCGATGTGCGAGTCCGAGCCGACCGACCGCAAGAAGGCGATCATCCTCGGCGGCGGCCCCAACCGCATCGGCCAGGGCATCGAGTTCGACTACTGCTGCTGCCACGCCGCCTTCGCGCTCGACCAGATCGGCATCGAGTCGATCATGGTCAACTGCAACCCCGAGACCGTCTCCACCGACTACGACACCTCCGACCGGCTCTACTTCGAGCCGCTGACCGCCGAGGACGTGCTCGAGCTGATCGCGGTCGAGGCCGGTCGCACGGCGAGCTCCTCGGGCGTCATCGTCCAGTTCGGCGGCCAGACGCCGCTGAAGCTCGCCCAGCCGCTGGAAGAAGCCGGGCGTGCCGATCCTGGGCACCTCGCCCGACGCCATCGACCTGGCCGAGGACCGCGAGCGGTTCCAGCAGCCTGCTGCACCGGCTCGGCATCGCCCAGCCGGTCAACGCCATCGCCCGCAGCGCCGAGGAGGCGTTCGAGGGCGCGCGCCGGGTCGGCTTTCCGGTCGTGATCCGCCCCTCCTACGTGCTGGGCGGGCGGGCGATGGAGATCGTCCGCGACGAGGAGCAGCTCGACCGCTACATCAAGACCGCCGTGCGAGGTCTCGGGCGCGAGCCCGGTGCTGATCGACCAGTACCTCTCGCCGCGCCACCGAGGTCGACGTCGACGCGCTCTGCGACGGCGAGAGCGTGTTCGTGGCCGGGGTGCATGGAGCACATCGAGGAGGCCGGCGTGCACTCCGGCGACTGCGCCTGCTCGCTGCCGCCGTATTCGCTCACGCGACGAGACGATCGCCGAGCTCAAGCGGCAGACCGAGGCCATGGCCCTGGCGCTGAACGTCCGCGGCCTGATGAACGTGCAGTTCGCCATCGAGGAGCCGCTGTCGGCAGAGCCGCGCATCTTCGTGCTGGAGGTCAATCCCCGCGCCAGCCGCACGGTGCCGTTCGTGGCCAAGACCATCGGCCGGCCGATCGCGGCGATCGCGGCCAAGCTGATGGCCGGCGCGCGGCTGGCCGGACTTCGGCCTGGCCGAGCGCACCTACGACCACATCGCGGTCAAGGAAGCGGTGTTCCCCTTCGCCCGCTTCCCCGGCGTCGACACCGTGCTCGGGCCCGAGATGCGCTCCACCGGCGAGGTGATGGGCCTGGATTGGCGACGGCCGGGCGAGGACCCGGGCGCCGGCGTTCGCCCGCGCCTTCGCCAAGAGCCAGCTGGGCGGCGGCGTCGATGCTGCCGAGCGCCAGGGCTGTGCCTTCATCTCGGTCAAGGACGGCCGACAAGCCGTGCATCGTCGAGCCGGCGCGCCGCTTGCTCGAGGCCGGGCTTCAGCGTCATCGCCACCGGCGGCACCTGCGCCCACCTGCGCGAGCAGGGGCTGGAGGTGGAGCTGATCAAGAAGGTGCTGGAGGGCCGGCCGCACATCGTCGACGCGATGAAGAACGGCGAGGTCCAGCTCGTGTTCAACACCACCGAGGGCCGCCAGTCGCTGGAGGACTCGCTTCTCGCTCCGGCGCACAGCGCTGATGATGAAGATCCCCTACTACACCACCGACCGCCGGCGCGCTCGCCGCCGCCCGCGCCATCACCGCGCAGGGAGAGCTCGAAGTGCGGCCGCTGCAGAGCTATCAGCAGGCTTGGCGCTGATCTCCCCCAAGAGGCCCGGACTCAGCTTGACGGCTCCCCACACCCGCTCATCCCGGGGATGAGCGGAGTATAATTCAGCGGCCGGCGGCCAATTCGGCCATAAGCTTCGGGGGCCAGGTCAGCTCGCCCGCCTTCTTGTTCGCCGGCCGCTCGGCTATCCGCGCCGCATAAGCGACGAGCGAAGGCTCTTCGGGCAGCATCTTGTTGAACAGGCCCCAGCCGATCGACCCGCCCAGCGCCACATCGAGCGCGGTGAAGCGCTCCCCGAGCAGGTACGGCTTGTCGCCGAGCGCGAAGAGCAGGCTCTTGACCATGTCGTCATAGGCGCCCCAGCCGAGCGCGTGGGCGGGGATCTCGAGCTTGGCGTTACGCAAGGCCATCGCCGGCTCGACGACCGCGGTCGAGAACACCATCCAGCGCAGGTAGGGGCCGCGCCCGGCGTCCTCGGCGCGCGGCGCCAACGTCCCATAGCCGTAACGGTCGGCCAGGTAGAGGCAGATCGCTGTCGTCTCCGTGATCACCGCACCGTTCACCGCGACGGCGGGCACCTTGCCCATGGGGTTGATCGCCAGGTAGCCGGGCTGCTTCTGATCGCCCTTGCCGATGTCGACCGTCTCGACACGATAGGGCGTTCCCAGCTCCTCCAGCATCCAAAGCGGCGTGAAAGAGCGGCTGAACGGCGAGAAATAGAGGACGACGTCGTCAGGCATGTCCGGGTTCTCCAATGACGCCGGGTCACGCTTGGCCCGATGCGCCTGCCGTGTAGAACCGAGTCATACCAGAAGCTGACAGGAGAGCGTCGATGGCCGGACGGGTCGAGGGCAAGGTGGCGCTGGTCACCGGCGGCGCGAGCGGCATCGGCCGCGGCTGCGCCGAGGCGCTGGCGCGCGAGGGCGCGACCGTGATCATCAGCGACGTGCAGGACGACAAGGGGCCCGGCGTCGCCGCGGAGATCACCGCCGCCGGCGGCAGGGCCGAGTACCTGCACCACGACGTCACCAGCGAGGACGCCTGGATCCAGGTCATGGCCGAGATCGAACGCCGCCACGGCCGGCTGGACGTGCTGGTCAACAACGCCGGGATCGGCCTGGGCAGCCCCTCGATCACGACCATGACGCTGGCCGACTGGCGCCGGCAGCAGGCGGTCAACGTCGAGGGTGTGTTCCTAGGCTGCAAGCACGGCCTTCTGCTCATGCGCAAGGCGGGCAACGGCGGCTCGATCATCAACATGTCCTCGGTCGCGGGCCTGAAGGGTTCGGCCTTGCTCGCCGCGTACTCCGCCACCAAGGGCGCGGTGCGCCTATTCACCAAGTCGGTCGCCATGGAGTGCGCTCAAGTGAAGGACGGGGTGCGGGTGAACTCGGTCCATCCAGGCATCATCGAAACGCCGATCTGGCTAGGGATCGTCCCCGGGGCCGCTGGCGCGAATTCGCCGCCCGACCTCGATGCGATGTCGACGGTCGCCGTCCCGCTGGGCGTCAAGGGCCTGCCGTCCGACATCGCCAACGGCGTGCTCTGGCTAGCCTCAGACGAGTCCCGCTACGTCACCGCCGCCCAGCTGGTCATCGACGGCGGATTGTCGGAGCGCTGAGACCGCAAATACTCAAGCTGCCATGAGTTCGCGCTCGCTTGGGCGATTGCGACGCCGAAAAATCCCTTCTCCCACTTGGGGGAGAAGGTGGCCGCGAAGCGGTCGGATGAGGGGTCGCGCTGACGTTGCCGGGAGGCGCTTCCACCTTCACCGGGCGCGAAAAGCCGTCCATCGCCTCGAACAACACCCGCTGCCAGCGCGGCGGCATCCTCGCTCACCAGGTCAGCGCCATCAGCAGCATGTCCTCGGGCGTCCCGCGCAGGTTGATCGCTTTGACCATCCGCGCTTCGAGCTTGAAGCCCAGGCTCTCGTAGAGGGCGATCGCCGGGGCGTTCCAGCCGACGCATTCCAGCTCCAGCCGGCAGAATCCCGGCCACGCGCGCGCCTCCTCGATCGCCCGGAGCAACAGCCTCCGGCCGACCCCTCGCCCGCGCCACTTGCGCGCGACCGACATCCCGAAGCGACCGGCGTGGCGATTGTCCGGACGCTCGCCGGCCCAAAGGTCCAGCGCCCCCACGACGGCGTCGCCCGCGACCGCCAGCAGGATCAGTCCCCGCTCGGCCATGCTTGCACGCAGGATCCAGTCCCGCTCGTCTGGAACGCTTGGAGTTTCCCGCTGCGATATGGTGTCCAGGCGCTCGGCCATCAGGCCTGCCATGTAGTCGGCAAGGGCGGCGGCGTCGGCCTCGCGCGCCGGCCGCACTTCGACCTCATCCACTGTCTGGATAACCCGAATGGGGCAAGCCCTTGAATTTTGCGGGGCTCACATCTATCGTCTCAGCCCCCCGGACGCCAGCGCCCGCGGCCGGATCACCCACCTCCCCTTAGGGCCAACCGAGCTAAATCCGATAATGGAAAAAGTGCCGATGACCGGCGAGGGCTATGCCGTCCTCGACGAGGAACTGAAACGTTTGAAGACGCAGGAGCGTCCGAGCGTCATTGCTCAGATCGCCGAAGCGCGGACGCATGGCGATTTGTCCGAGAACGCCGAGTACCACGCCGCCAAGGACCGGCAGGGGTGGATCGAGGGCCGCATCGCCGAGATCGAGGACAAGATCGCGCGCGCCCAGATCATCGACATCTCCAAGCTCTCGGGGGCGCAGGTGAAATTCGGCGCGACCGTCAGCGTCGTCGACGAGGACACCGAGGAAGCGTCCCGCTACCAGATCGTCGGCGACCACGAGGCTGACGTGAAGGCCGGCAAGCTGTCGGTCTCCTCGCCGCTCGCGCGCGCCATGATCGGCAAGGAGAAGGGCGACGTGGTCGAGGTCAACACGCCCGGCGGCGTCAAGGCCTACGCGATCCGCAAGATCGAGTGGCTCTGAGCATGACCGAGACGGGCGGGTTCGTCGCACGCGGTTTCGAGGGCGTGCGCGACGCCTTCCTCGCCGCACAGGCGACCGACGAAGGCGGGGCGCAGCTTTGCGTCTATCGCCATGGCGATGTGGTGGTCGACCTCTGGGCCGGGCGCGACAAGGTCAACGACCGTGCATACGGCGAGGACGCGATCACCGTCATCATGTCCTGCACGAAGGGCGCGACGGCGACGGTCGTCCACCGCCTGGCCGAGCGCGGGCTGATCGACTACGAGGCGCCCGTCGCCGACTACTGGCCGGAGTTCGCCCAGGCCGGCAAAGCCGACGCCCGCATCTGGCACCTGATGAGCCACTCGGTCGGCCTGCCAGGCGTCGATCCCGAGAGCGGCGTCACCGCCAACGACATGCTCTACCACGAGCGGCATATCGGCGCGCTCGAGGCCATGGCGCCGGTGTGGACGCCGGGCGCGTCGTGCCAGTACCACCCGATCACCTACGGATCGCTGCTCGACGCGGTCGTCCGGCGGGTGGCCGGCAAGAGCGTCGGCCAGGTCTTCGCCGAGGAGATCGCGGCGCCCCTCGATCTCGACTTCTGGATCGGCCTGCCGGCCGAGCAGGAGCCGCGCGTTGCGCCCCACTTCTCGCCAACGCCGGGAATGAGCGCCGATCAGCTCACCGCCTTCATCGCCGGCATGGGCATCGACACCGAGACCCGCCTGGCCAAGGTCGTGCTGAACTCGTTCAAGCACACGGGCGAGCTGATCGAGACGATGAACAACCGCGAGGCGCGGGCGGCCGAGGTCCCGGCCGGCAACGGCATCGCCAACGCCAAGTCGCTCGCCAAGATGTACGCGGCGCTGATCGGCGAGGTGGACGGCGTGCGCCTCATAAAGCCCGAGACGCTCGAGAAGGCCCGCACGCTGCGCACCGGCGCCATGGTCCCGCCGGGCGACTTCGCCAAGCTGCAGTTCGGCGCGCCCATGCACTACGGCCTGGGCTTCGAGTTCGCTCGCGAAGTGAACCCGATGGTGGGCGCCGGCTCGTTCGGCCACGCCGGCGCCGGCGGGCGCATCGGCTTCGCCAACCCCGAAGCGGGCGTGGCGGCCGCATACGTCGCCAACACCATGCTCACCGTCCCCGCCGGCCCCGACCCGAGATGGGCCTGGACGGAAGAATTGAAAAAGGCGGTTGGTTAAACCAACCCGCCTCCTCTCTCCGCTCATCCCCGCGAAAGCGGGGACCCAGGCTTTTTCGAACCACGAGAAACACGAAAAGCACGAAAGTGCAGCGCCGCTAGGCCATCTGCTCACCCACGTGAATGTTCGTGTTTTTCGTGTTTTTCGTGGTCACCTTGACCACGCGGCCGAGGGCGTGGCGGTGGCGGAAAAACGACTGGGTCCCCGCTTTCGCGGGGATCAGCGGATAGTGTTGGAGCCGCTGAGATGGTCCTAGCCATCCTTCAGGCGCGCATGTCCTCAACCCGCCTGCCGGGCAAGGTGATGCAGCCGATCCTGGGCCAGCCGATGATTGCGCGGCAGATCGAGCGTCTGCGCCGCGCCAAGCGGCTGGCCGGGATCGTCGTCGCCACCAGCACCAACGCGGAAGACGACGTGATCGCCGCCGAAGCCGTCCGGCTGGGCGTCGGCGCCCACCGCGGCCCCTTGGACGACGTGCTCGCCCGCTTCGTCGGCGCGCTCGCGGCGCACGGCAACCCGCAGACCTTCGTGCGGCTCACCGCCGACTGCCCGCTGGCCGACTGGCGGCTGATCGACGCCTGCATCGAAGCCCACGAACGCGCGGGCGCCGACTACACCAACAATGTCGCCGGCTGGACCTGGCCCAAGGGGCTCGACGTCGAGGTGTGCGAGACCGCCGCCCTATGGCGCGCCGCTTCCGAGGCGACGAGCGCCTACGACCGCGAGCACGTCATGCCCTACATCGCCGCCCATTCGGAGCTGTTCAGGATCGAGCACCTCGTCCGCGACCCGCCGCTGCGCTTCCGCTGGACGGTCGACACGCCCGCGGACTTCGCCTTCGTGACCCAGGTCTACGAGGCGCTCTACCCTGCCAATCCGGCCTTCACCACCGGCGACGTGCTGGACTGGCAGGCGGCGAACCCCGACAAGGTGATCCCGAACATCATCGACTAGGAGGACGCCATGGCCATCGAAGGCGGGTGCCTGTGCGGCGCCGTGCGCTTCCGCACCGAAGCCGCGCCCATGCGGACCCGCACCTGCTGGTGCCGGCTCTGCCAGGCGCTCGGCGCGGGCAGCGCCACCGTCAACGTCTGCTTCCCCACTGAGGGCTTCGCGATCGAGGGCGAGACGGCGGACTATGCCTCCCTCGCCGACAGCGGCGCGAGAATGCACCGCCGCTTCTGCCCGCGTTGCGGCACGCCCCTTTTCAGCGAAGCGGAGGAGCGGCCGCACCTGATCTTCGTCCGCGCCGGCGCGCTCGACGACCGCGAGATCGCCGCGCCGACGGCGACGATATGGACTTCGGAGGCGCCGAGCTGGGCCTGCATCGACCCCGACATCCCCCGCGTCGAGGGCCAGCCCCCGCCGGTCGCCTAGCGCGCCCCACGCCAGCAATAAATCCCGTCATGGGCCGACTTGTTCGGGCCACCCATGAACTCCCGATCCATCCGGTGTGCGTGGGTCCCCCGCACTCCGCGGCTAAAGCCGCTCCGGCGGGGGATGACGACCTATTTTGTGGCGCACGTGATCTCCCACACTCTACGCCAGCAGCCGCTGGGCCACGCGGTCGGCGCCCATGCCGTCGCAGAGGTCGGCGGCCGAGCGGCTCATCGCCGTGCGGAGGAGCGGATCCGCCATCAGCCGCTCGAAGGCGGCGCGCAGCCGCTGGTCGAAGTCGCCGGATGGGGGCGCGACGGCGACCGCAGCGCCCGTCGCCGCCAGCGCCTCGGCGTTGTCCCGCTGGTTGTCGGCGACCACGACGGTGAGGCTGGGCAGCCCGAGAACGCAGCGCTCCCAGACGCTGGAGCCGCCGGCCCCGACGCCGATGTCTGCCGCGGCCGTCAGCTCCGCCATGTCCCGCGCGTCGATGTGCGCCGCAACGCGCGGGTCGGCCGCGGCCAGCGCCTCGATCTCCGCCCGGCTCGGGGCCACGTCGCCCATGACCACGTCGAGCACCGCGTCCCCAAGCGCGGGCAGGAGCGCGCCGACCACGCGGGCGGTGATCGCACCCGTGTCGGTGAGCCCGAGCGCGACCAACACACGGGCCGCCGCTCCGCCCTGGGCGCGCCTGGCCAGCGCCTGGTCGCGGCGCGCAGCGAACTCGGCGCGGACGAGCGCGAATTGCGGCCCCGCCATGAGCTCGCAGCCTGGATAGTCCCGCGCGCCGCGACCGACGGCGGGGTCGAGGACGATCGCGCCCGCGTGCCGCCGCCTGAGGTCGTCGATGATCAGCAGGCGCGGGCTCGCCGCCGCCAGCGCAGACTCCTCCTTGGGTCCAAAGCTGTAGTGGTCGGCGACGATGGCGCTCGCGCCGGACGCCTTCGCGGCGACCGCGGCGGCCCCCGCCAGCTCGGCGGCGCTCAGCTCGTCGGACAGGGGAACCAGCTCGATCGGCGCGCGGGCGAAGACACCCAGCACGGCCGCCGCCGATGGCGTCGCGGCGAAGATCGCCGCCGCGCCGGCCTTTATCACCGCCTCGGCCAGCGTCAGGCAGCGCATGACGTGCCCGCCGCCGATCTTCTCGCCCGCGTCGGCGACGAATAGGATGCGCGGCGTCCCGCTCATCGTCCGAGACCCCCATGCCCGATCGTCCCGACTTCATCGCCCACTGGACCGAGCTCGAAGGCGAGGACAACTCGCACTATCCCGGCGACTCGGAGCTGATGTCCATCGGCGCGCCGCTTGCCGCCAAGCTCGGCCTTACCCGCATCGGCATCCATCACGAGCGCCTGCTCCCCGGCCGGCGGACCTCCTACCCGCACGCCGAGAGCGCCGAGGAGGAGTTCGTCTTCGTGCTCGAAGGCCGCCCGGACGTCTGGATCGACGGCCACCTGCATCCACTGAAGCCGGGCGACGCGGTCGGCTTTCCGGCGGGGACCGGCATCTGCCACAGCTTCCTGAACAATACGGCCGACGAGGTGCGCCTGCTGGTGGTCGGCGAGGCGGCGAAGACGGAGAACCGCACCTGCTATCCGGTGAACCCGGCGCGCGAGGCGACCATGGAGCAACAGTGGCGCTGGATCGACGCGCCGAAACGCGACCTCGGCCCCCACGACGGCAAGGCCCGCGCGGGGGACTGAAATTGGGGACAGGCACGATTTCGCTGACGTGACGCGGCCGACGCAGCCAAACCAGAGCCGCGAAATCGTGCCTGTCCCCAATTTCGGAAATCGTGCCTGCCCCCAATTTCGCTCGGCTTCACCCCGCACAGCGAATGGCTACATAGTGGGCCGACCAGAGTCGTTCGAAAGACCACCATGTCCGAACCGCGTCCCGCCCGCTGCGTCATCATCGGCTCAGGCCCCGCCGGCTACACAGCCGCCGTCTACGCCGCCCGCGCCATGCTGGAGCCGGTGCTGATCGCCGGGCTCGAGCCCGGCGGCCAGCTCACCATCACCACCGACGTCGAGAACTATCCGGGCTTCGCCGAGGTGATCCAGGGCCCGTGGCTGATGGAGCAGATGCGCGCCCAGGCCGAGCACGTCGGCGCCGAGTGCCTGAACGACATCGTCGTCTCAGCCGACCTCTCGGCGCCGCCCGTTCCGCATCGTCTGCGACTCCGGCGCAGGTGTTCCTGGCCGAGACCGTGATCATCTCCACCGGCGCGCAGGCCAAATGGCTGGGGCTGGAGTCGGAGAGCACATTCCAGGGCTTCGGCGTTTCGGCCTGCGCCACCTGCGACGGCTTCTTCTATCGCGGCAAGCAGGTGCTGGTGATCGGCGGCGGCAACACCGCCGTCGAGGAGGCGCTCTTCCTCACCAACTTCGCCGCCAAGGTGACGCTGATCCACCGCCGCGACGAGCTCCGCGCCGAGAAGATCCTGCAGAACCGGCTCTTCGCCCACCCGAAGATCGAGGTGATCTGGGACACCGCGCTCGAGGAGGTGCTCGGCACGGATGACGCCGCGCGGCGTCACCGGCGCGCGGCTGAAGCACCTCAAGACCCACGTGGTCAGCGAGGTCGCCTGCGACGGGTTCTTCGTCGCCATCGGCCACGCCCCGGCGTCCGAGCTGTTCAAGGGCCAGCTGGAGATGGACAAGGCCGGGCTATCTGAAGGTGAAGGCCGGCACGACCGCGACCGAGATCGCCGGCGTCTATGCCGCCGGCGACGTCACCGACGACGTCTACCGCCAGGCCGTCACCGCGGCCGGCATGGGCTGCATGGCGGCGCTGGAGGCGGTGCGCTTCCTGGCCGAGGAAGACCACGAGCGCGCCCACCACAAGCTCAGCCACGCCGAGGCGCAGAAGATCGGCCAATGGTGATCCGCAAGGCGGGCCTTAGCGATCATGCGATGATCCGCGCGGTGACGGAGGCCGCGTTCGATGAGTCCCGCTTCGACGAGGCCGGGATCATCGAAGGCGTCCGCGTCGAGGGCCGCGTGCTCGCCGAGCTGGTCGCCGAGGACGATGGGCTCATCGTCGGCCACGTCCTTTTCAGCCGCATGCGCGCCGAACCGCCCCGCGCCGTCGCCGCCCTTGGCCCGGTCGCGGTCGCGCCGGCCCGGCAGCGGACGGGCATCGGGGACTCCCTCTGCCGCGCCGGCATCGAAGCCTGCCGCGCGGCGGGCATGGAGGCGGTCGTCGTCCTCGGCCACCCGCCCTACTACCCGCGCTTCGGCTTCTCGGCGCGAAGCCGCGGCCAAGCTGACCTCCCCCTACGCCGGTTCCCCCGCCTTCATGGCCCTGGAGCTCAAGCCCGGCGCATTGAGCGCGCCGCTGAAAGTCGACTACCCCAAGGCGTTCGGGTAGCCGGCTGTGGGCGAAGCTTCCGTCGTCCAACAGAAAACCCGTCATGGCCCGACTCGTTCGGGCCACCCATGAACACCGTCGAGCGTGAGTGTTCATGGGTCCCCCCATTCCGCGGCTTCGCCGCTCCAGCGGGGGATGACGAGTTATTTTGCGGCGCCGGGCCTAGGTGCGCGGTGCGCTCGCCCAAAGCGCCTCCGTGTAGAGCAGCACCAGCCCCTTCCTCAGCTGGTTGCGGTAGCTGGCGGAGAGGAAGTCGCAGCCGGAAAAGATCCGCCTCGCGCCCGCCGCCCGGGCATCGGCGCAGCGCCAATCCAGCAGCGCGCGGTGCACGCCGTGGCGGCGGAACGCCGGGTCGACCGCCCCGTCGGCCAGATAGGCGTCCTCGCCCACGACATAGAGGATGGCCGCGCCCGCCGGCTGACCCTCGAACCGCGCCAAGTATAGCGACCAGCCCGGCGCGGTGAGCCATGGCGTCATCGGGATGCGGAAATCGCTGAACGCCCAGCCGCGGTGATAGACGTCGGAGAACGCGGGAAGGTCGGCTTCGTCCTTCACCGCCACGACCTCGACGCCCTCGGCCGGCGCATCCGGCAGGCCGACCGGACCGACCAGCGTCGAGTGGAAGCCGGTCTGCGCGTAGCCGGCCTTGGCGAGCAGCCGCGCGGTCTTGGCGATCGGCTGCCCCGGCGCGAGCTCGAACACCCCGCCGACGCCGGCCGCGAACCAGTCGATGACGCCAGGAACCTCGTCGATCAGCGCATCGCTGAACCCGTACGCGCGGTTGAACACCGAGCCCGGAAACCCCGGCGTGCGTAGCGCGAACGCGCCGGCGCCGAAGTCTCTCGCCTCGGCGCCCATCGGGTTGCCCGGCCGCGCGGCGATGACCGCCTGCCGCGAGCGTGTGTAGCCGCCGACGATCGCCTGCGCGCGACGCACGTCCTCGAGCTCGGGAATGAAGACCGTCATGCGAACCCCCTCCCTCCAAGGCTAGCGCGGTGGCGCTTGCGAAGTCTCGCCCTCGCCCCGCGCACCAACACCTCTCCCGGAGGGAGAGGGAGGGGCCCGGAGCGAAGCGATCGGGAGGGTGAGGGGTTACAGCCTCTCGGATTAGCCTGCGGCGACAGCGGCTTGAGCGGGTTCTGCCTGAAACGCCGTAACCCCTCCCCGCTCGCGCCTTGCGGCGCTCGTCCCCGCCCTCTGGGCGGGGGTTCGAGCTATTTCGCGGCCGTCGCGATCACCGTCGCCGCGGCGACGTCGGTGGGGTGCACGGGCGGCAGGGTCACCTTGGCGGGACGGATGAGGTCCGGCAGCGCGGCGACGTGCGGCGCGGCTGGGGCCGCCTGCGCTGGCGGCGCCGCGGCGGGGATCACGCTGTGCACCCGGCTCTGCGTCGTCGTGTAGTTCGCCTCGAGCATGCGGAAGCCGTCCTCGTTCCGGCGGGCGACCGCATTGCGGAGCGCGGGCGTGCGCGGGGCGGTCCAGCGCAGGACCGCGGGCCTGAGCGTCGCGAGCCTGGGGTCCGTGGCGCGCCGCGCGGCCGAGATGTCGGCCTCGTGACCGGCGTACTGGCCGGTGAACGCGCTGGCGTCGCCGCTCGCGCCCGGCCAGCGGTAGAAGATGTGCGCGCCGATCTGGGTGATGCGCCGCAGCGCGCCGGCCCAGTACGGGCGCACGTAGTCGGCGTGATAGTAGGTGGCCTCCCCGACCGCCGGCATCACAAACCCGTTCAGGGCCTGCTTGGCGACCGTCATGGACTGCAGCCAGAGCGCTGCATCTACCCCGCGCCTGAGCGAGCCGTCGCACGTAAACGAGAACTGGCAGCCGGTCCGCAAAGCCGAGCCCTCGTAGACGACGCCGCAAACCGACTTCGGATAGTCTGGATGCCGCAAGCGGTTCAGCACCGTCTGCGCCACCGCCTCCTGCCCGGCCACCGGCTGCAGCCCGGCTTCGTAGTAGACCGCCTGGGCGAGGCAGTTCTCGGCGAGCGCGCGGTCGTGATCGGACGCCTGCAGCACGAACGGCCGCGCCGGCCCATTGGGATTGAGCGCGGCGACCGCAATCGGGCCAGCCAGCGGCGCCTTGCCCCTCGCGGTGAGCGCGGCCTGTCTGGCGATCGCCTTGGGCGGCTGGCCGACCGACGCGGCGCTGCCCGCCGGAAGAAGCCCAGCCAAGCATACGAGCGCCGCCCAGAGGCGGGTTCGTGGAGCTGTCATGTGACCTCCAGCCCCCGACAGACCCGCCCCTTAGCGGCGAATTGCGGCAAAATATTGCAGCGCAACAGCGCGGTTTTGTGATCGGCGTTTACAAATTCCCCCTTTTCACGCGCGTCAGGGCGGCCTATATCAACGGTCGACTTATGCTCAAAGAAAGCATAAGCCTGGGGCGGCGCCGGCGTCCTCTCTCGACGTGCGGCGTTTTTACGGCCCCGGATAATGCTCAGATTGAGCAAAAGGAGATGGGGAAATGGCGGACGGGTCCCTTCCGTTGAAGTTCACCGAAGAGGTCCAGGCCGCGACCGGCCCGATCTGGGAGAAGGTGCGCGCGCGGGTCACGCCGCTCGAATGGCGGCTGCAGGCGCCGCTGATCGCCGCGATCAACGAGCTGAAGCGCGAGAAGAACGCCGTCATCCTGGCGCACAACTACATGACGCCGGAGATCTTCCACGGCGTCGGCGACTTCGTCGGCGACAGCCTGGGCCTGGCCCGCGAGGCCGCCCGCATCGGACGCGCGCGATCATCGTCCAGGCCGGCGTGCACTTCATGGCCGAGACCTCGAAGGTGCTCTGCCCGGACAAGACGGTGCTGATCCCCGACCTGCGCGCCGGCTGCTCGCTGGCCGCCTCGATCACCGGCGCCGACGTGCGGCTGATCAAGCAGCGCTATCCGGGCGTGCCGGTGGTCGACCTACGTCAACACCACCGCCGAGGTGAAGGCCGAGACCGACATCTGCTGCACCAGCGCCAACGCCGTGCAGGTGGTCGAGCACGTCGCGGCCGCAGTGGGGCTCGGACCGGGTGATCCTGCTGCCGGACGAGTTCCTGGCCCGCAACGTCGCGCGCCAGACCGACGATCAGGATCATCGCCTGGCAGGGCCGCTGCGAGGTGCACGAGCGCTTCGACGCCGAGGACATCCGCCGAGCTGCGCGAGGCCTGGCCGGACGCCGAGATCCTGGCCCACCCCGAGTGCCCGGCCGAGGTGCTGGAGCTGGCCGACTTCGCCGGCTCGACCGCGGCGATGAGCGACTATGTGATGCAGCCGCCAGCCCAAGCAGGTGGTGCTGATCACCGAGTGCTCGATGGCCGACAACATCGCCTGCGAGGCGCCCGAACACCGAGTTCGTGCGGCCCTGCAACCTCTGCCCGCACATGAAGCGGATCAGCCTGGAGAACATCTACGAGGCGCTGCTGAACGAGCAGTTCGAGGTCAAGGTCGACCCGCGACGTCGCCGCCCGCGCCCGGCTCGCCGTGCAGCGGATGATCGACCTGCCGCCGCCGGCGTCGCCCGCGCGCTACGACCTGGTCAAGGCGCGCCACCACGTCGACGTGGAGCTGATCTAGCCCCCGCTAGACCCATGCCCCCGGACACCAGCCTTAACCGCTCGTCCACGCAGCGTCAGCGGCGCCTTCGAATCGAACCACGAAGGACACAAAGGACACGAAGGGGTGGGTTGCGGGAACCGTTGCGGCCGCCCCCCACCGTCATCCCCCGCTGGAGCGAAGCGGAATGCGGGGGACCCATGCACACTGGAGGAGCAAGGTGTTCATGGGTGGCCCGGACAAGCCGGGCCATGACGGTGAAAGGGCGACGCGGCGACTGGGCCTGCACCCTTGGTGCCCTTCGTGTCCTTCCTCTTCTTCGTGGTTCAATAGGGCGCCGCCGCTCGCGCGGCGCCGCGGCATCATGAGCGAGAACGAGCCACCGGTGGGGCCGTGGTCTATGCCGGCGGCGGAGCCGGAGGCGGCGTATCCGGCGCAGGCCGCCGCGCCGGCGGCGCGCTCACCGCTGAACGAGGTCGTCTGGGGCCTCATCTCGACCGCCCTGCTCGCCGCCTGGATCGGCTGGCAGGCAGGCTGGGTCTGGGCGGTGGCCGGCGTCACCGGCGTCTTCGTGCACGAATACGGCCACGTGCTGGCGATGAACGCGCTGGGCTGCGGGCCCGGGCGAATCCGCATCATCCCCTTCCTCGGCGGGGCGGCGACGATGGCCCGCCCGCCGGACTCCGACTTCAAGGGCGTCCTGATCTCGCTGGCCGGCCCGGTGTTCGGCCTCTTGGCCGCCATCCCGTTCGTTCTGCTCGCGCGCCAGACCGGCGACGCCCGCTGGATCGGCGGCGCCTTCTTCATCGGCATTATCAACCTGATCAACCTCGCGCCGGCCCCGCCCCTCGACGGCTCCAAGGCGCTCGGCCCGGCGCTCGCGCGAATCAACCCGCTGGTCGAGCGCATCGCCCTGGTGCTGGTCGGCGCCGGGGCCGTCTACTGGGCGGTCCAGACCGGCAACTGGCTGTTCGGCGCCTTCGTCGGCATCGCCACGCTGGGCGCGCTGCGCACCGGCGTCGCCCGCTATGCCGCCCGGCCGCTGACGCCCGTCGAATGGTTGGCCGCCGTGGGCCTCTGGCTCGTCGCGCTCGGCCTCTGCCTCAGCTTGGTGCTGGCCAGCGCCAGTCCCGGCCTGCTGGGAGGACACCGCCCATGAGCGTCGAGGTCCGGATCGCCGAGGTCGCTTCCACCCCGCTCGCCGCGGTGCGGGCGGCGCGCGTCGACTTCCCTCAGCTCGGCCAGACGATCACCGCCTCGCTCGACAAGGTCTACGCCCTGCTCCGGACGCGCGGCGTGCAGGGCCTCGGGCACAACGTCGTCGTCTACCGCATGGGACCGCCGCCCTTCGAGGTCGTGATCGGCGTGCAAACGGCGGAGCCGATCGAACCGGAAGGCGATGTGATCGCCGCCGCCACCCCCGCCGGCCGCGTGGCGACCGCGGTCCATTGGGGCGCCTACGATCAGCTCGGCCAGGCGCACGAGGCGATCCACACCTGGTGCCGCGCCAACGGCTTGCGGCTCGGCGCCTACAACTGGGAGCTCTACGGCGACTGGTTCGACGATCCCGCCAAGGTGCGCACCGACGTCTTCTACCTGGTCGAGGAGCGCGAATTGACCGAGCGCCTCCGCTTCGATGGCGTGCTGATCGTCGGCGCCGGCCTGGCCGGGCTCTCGGCCGCGCTCGCGTGCGCCCCGCGCAAGACCATGGTGCTCTCGGCCGGGCCGCTGCTCTCCGGCTGCTCGTCGGCCTGGGCGCAGGGCGGCATCGCCGCGGCCCTGGGCGAAGACGACAGCCCCGAGCTGCACGCAGCCGACACCGTCGCCGCCGGCGCCGGCCTCGTCGATCCCGAGATGGCGCTGCTGATGACCCGGGAAGGGCCGGACGCGGTCCGCCGGCTGGCCGCCCTCGGCGTCCCCTTCGACCGGGACGATCACGGCGGTTTTGTCACGAACCTGGAAGCCGCCCACTCCCGAGCCCGCGTCGCCCGCGTGAAGGGCGACCAGGCCGGGCGCGAGATCATGCGCACGGTCGCCGCCGCCGCCATGGCCGAGGCCCATGTCGAGGTCCGCGCCAACACCCGCGTGCGCGCGCTCATCACCGATGGGGCCGGCCGCGTCCGCGGCGCGCTGGTCGAGCAGGCCGGCGTGCTGAGCGAGATCATCGCGCCCGCCACCATCCTCGCGACCGGCGGCCTCGGCGGTCTCTACGCCCTGACCACCAACCCGCGCGCGGTCACCGGCGAGGGTCTGGCGCTGGCGGCGCTGGTCGGCGCGCGCATCGCCGACCCCGAGTTCGTCCAGTTCCACCCGACCGCGATCGCCCTCGACGCCGACCCGGCGCCGCTCGCCACCGAGTCTTTGCGCGGCGAGCGGGCCGTGCTCATCGACGCCGAGGGCCGGCCGATCATGGCCGGGCGCCACCCGCTCGGCGACCTCGCCCCGCGCGACGTCGTGGCGCGCGCCATCCACGAGCAGCTGCTCGCCGGCCGCGGCGCCTTCCTCGATGCGCGGGCGGCGATCGGCGAGCGCTTCCCCGACCAGTTCCCCACCGTCTTCGCCGCCTGCATGGCCGGCGGCCTCGATCCGCGCATCCAGCCGATCCCGGTCGCGCCCGGCCGCCCACTACCACATGGGCGGGGTGATGACCGACGCGGACGGCCGCACCGGCGTCGAGGGCCTCTACGCCGCCGGCGAGTGCGCCTCGACCGGCGTGCACGGCGCCAACCGGCTGGCGTCCAACTCCCTGCTCGAGGCGGCGGTGTTCGGAACCCGCGCCGGCGAGGCCGCCCGCGAGGCGCAAGACGTGACGTCCAAGCCGCTGCGCGCCCAGCCGGCGCCCGAGCTGCCCGAGGATGCGGTCGACTTCCTCCGCGCGGTCATGAGCCGCGAGGCCGGCGTCGTGCGCGACGCGGCCGGTCTCGCGCGCCTGGTCGCCCAGATCGACCAGCTGGAAGCCGAGCACGGCCCGGCCCTCGCCCTGGTCGCCGCTCGCCTCGTCGCCGTCCCGGCCCTGGCGCGCGAGGAGAGCCGCGGCGCCCACTGGCGCTCGGACCATCTGGAGACGCTCCCCGTCGGCAAGCGCACGTTCGTCACCCTCGCCGAAATTGGGGACAGGTACGACTTTCGGCCAAACGCGAGTCGAGACGCTGACGTTGCAGGAAAGTCGTACCTGTCCCCAATTTCCCCGGCCGCCGAGTGATCGCGCCGCTGCCCGACGTCCTGATCGAGCCGGCCGTGCGCGCGGCGCTGGCCGAGGACCTCGGCCGCGGCGGCGACGTGACGTCGGCGGCGCTGATTCCCGCCGACGCCCGCCTTTCCGCGCGCCTTCGCCGCCCGCGCCGAGGGTCGCATGGCCGGCCTCGCCTGCGCGCGCCTGGCCATCGCCGCGCTCGATCCGCACGCCCGCTTCGAGGCGCTGGTCGCCGACGGCGAGGACTTCGCCGCCGGCGCCGTGCTCGCCCGCGTCGAAGGCGACGCGCGCGCCCTGCTCGCGGCCGAGCGGGTGGCGCTGAACTTCCTTGGCCGGCTCTGCGGCGTCGCCACGCTGACCCGCGCCTATGTGCGCGAGACGGCGGGCACGAAAGCGCGCATCGTCTGTACACGGAAGACGACGCCGCTCCTGCGCGCTGCTCGAGAAGTACGCCGTGCGCTGCGGCGGCGGGGTCAACCATCGCTTCGGGCTCGATGACGCCATCCTGATCAAGGACAACCACATCGCCGCCCTGGCCGGTCACCCGCGCCCGGTCGCCGAGGCGGTCGCGCGCGCCACGGCCGCCGCCGGCCACCTGATGCAGGTCGAGGTCGAGGTCGACACGCTGGACCAGCTCGACGAGGCGCTGGCCGCCAGGCCCGACGTCATCCTGCTCGACAACTTCAGCCTGGAAGCCTTGCGCGAAGCCGTTCGCCGCACCGCCGGCGCCGTCGTCCTCGAAGCCTCCGGCGGGGTAAATCTGTCCACCGTCCGCCCCATCGCCCAAACCGGCGTAGACGCCATCTCCGTCGGCGCCCTAACCCACTCCGCCCCGGTGTTGGACATCGGGCTGGATGTAGTGTGAGCGAACTTCTCCCATAGGGAGAAGGGGCGGACCCGCGCCGACGCGTGGGGGCGATGAGGGGTTACCGGTCGCCAGCCGACCACGCGCTAAATTGGTCATCCCGCGGGCGTAACCTCGATAGCCTAGAACGTCCGCGCGCCCGCGTAATTCTTCGTCGTTTTCGCGACGGACGCCGAGCGCGCACTCTGGTCGCATCTGCGCAACCGCCAGCTCGAGGGCTGCAGACGTTCCGCCGGCAAGCGCCCATCGATCGCTTCATCGCCGACTTCGCCTGTCTCGAGCGGGAAGCTGGTGATCGACCTCGACGGTGGAGCATGCACGTGGATGCAGGTCCGCTCATGACACGGCAGCGGATCGAAGGTCGCTGGCGATCAGCCGTGCTGGATCCGTGCTCCGCTTCCGGAACCACGAGGTCCTTCAGAGCCGCGAGGGCGTGCTGATGGCGATCCGCGTTCGGCGCTCATCGCGGCAGCGCCGTAACCCCTCGTCGCCCCCACGCCTTCGGCGCGGGTCCCCGCCTTCTCCCTATGGGAGAAGTCCGAGCAGGCCGCCGCCGCCTCTGCCTGCGCCAGGCGTTCCGGGAGCAGTTTGGCCATCTGCGCTTGGACCGCGGCCAGCACCTCAGGCGGCGCCGTCTCCGGGCGGCCGGCGTTGAAGGGCGGCGCGGGGGCGTATTCGATGGCGAGCTGCAGGCGCTGGGCCAATTCCACGCCGCCCAGTTCGGCCGCGATCACCAGGCCGAAGTCGATGCCGGCGGTGACCCCGCCGCCGGTGATGATGTCGCCGTCGCGCACGACGCGGCCCTCGTCCGGAATGGCCCCGAACAGCGCCAGCATGTCGCGCCACGCCCAGTGGCAGGCCGCCCGCCTGCCCTTCAGCACGCCCAGCGCGCCCAGGATCAGCGAGCCGGTGCAGACCGAGGTCAGGTAGCGCGCCGTCTTCGCCAGCCGCCTGGCCTCGGCCATGAACGCCCGATCGTTGATCACCTCGGTGGCCCCGAACCCGCCCGGGAAGAACAGCAGGTCGCAGCGATCGATCTCCGCCATCCTTTTCGTGCCGGCGAACAGCAGGCCGCCGTCGGACGGGATCGTCCCGCCCGCCTCGGAGGCGACAATGGTCTCGGTATCCGGGATCCGACTCATCACCGTGTGCGGCCCGGTAAAGTCGAGCTGCGTCATGCCCGGATAGAGCACTTCGACAATGCGGAAGTCGGCCATGGTCGAAACTCCAGCGACGGTTTGCCGCGCCACAATGGCGAGGGCGCGGCTTGCTGCGCAGTCGAATTGAACCACGAAGGACACGAAGGGCAAGAAGGGGCGGGACGTCCCTGCCCTTTTTCCCGTCATCCCCCGCCGGAGCGAAGCGGAGTGCGGGGGACCCATGAACACCCACGTTCGACGGTGATCATGGGTGGCCCGAACAAGTCGGGCCATGACGATGAAAATGGAAGCGCGGCGCCTGAGCCGAACCCTTCGTGTCCTTCGTGTCCTTCGTGGTCGAAGAGGAAGGCGCCGCTGCCGCGGCGCCGAGAGCCTACCCGAACACCTCGTCGAAAAAGTCGATCATCGCCCGCCAGCTGCGTTCGTCGGCGCTCTTGTCGTAGGCGAAGCCTGGGCGGCCGAGGGCGCTGGACGCCGGGTTGGTGAAGCTGTGGCCGGCGCCGCCGTAGACCAGCATGCGCCAATCGACGCCCGCCGCCTTCATCTCCGCCTCGAACGCCGCCCGCTGCTCGGGCGGGATGATCGGATCGTCCGCGCCGATCTGCACCAGCACCTTCGCCTTCACCGCCCCCGCCTCAGCCGGCTTGGCCGTCCCGAGACCCGAGTGAAACCCGACCACCGCCTTCAGCGGCTCGCCGGCCCGCGCCATCTCCAGCACCGTCGTGCCGCCAAAGCAGTAGCCGATGCCGGCCAGCCGGCCCGCATCGGTCTCCGGCTGCGCCGTCAGCACTTCCAGCGCCGCGTGCGCGCGGGCGCGGATGCCGGTCGGGTCGGCCATCCAGGCGCCGATGCGCGGCATGGCCTGCGAGATGTCGGCCAGCGGCTTGCCGTCGCCGTAATAGTCGAGCGCAAACGCGATGTAGCCGGCCTCAGCCAGCTTGCGCGCCGAGTTCTTCGCGTGGTCGGCGAGCCCGCCGCCCTCGTGCGCCACGATGACCCCCGGCCGCTTGCCGCTCCTGGCGTCATCCACCGCCAGAATACCCCACCAACTCCGCCCCATCCGCCCGATACCCAATGTCCTGCGTCCTCATCCGCGCCTTCCTCCGATGCACTTACTCCCGCCCAGGCGGGATGTTTTCGAACCACGAAAAGCACGAACGGGCCCACCCCCCAACCGTCATGGCCCGACTTGTTCGGGCCACCCATGATCACCGAGCAACTCCAGCGTTCATGGGTCCCCCGCATTTCGCTTCGCTACAGCGGGGGATGACGATGAGAGAGCGCGTTCGTGCTTTTCGTGTTTTTCGTGGTTCCTCTATTCGCCCAATTCCACGATCCGTCGCTGGAAGAACCTGCGTTCCGGGTCGTGCCTGGCCAGCGCCAATGCCTCCCCGTACGCCGCCCTCGCCTCGTCCCTTCGCCCCAACCGCCGCAACAGGTCGGCGCGGACGGCGGGGAGGACGTCGTAGCCGGCCAGGGTTCCGCGGGCGGCCAGCGCCTCCACCCGCGGCAGGGCGGCGGCGGGGCCGTCGACCATGGCCAGCGCCGCGGCGTGGTTCAGCTCGATCACCGGCGAGGCGAACCAGCCGCATCAAGACCGCGTACAGACCGAGGATCTGCCGCCAGTCGGTCTCCTCCGGCCGCGCCGCGCGGTCGTGCAGGGCCGCGATCGCCGCCTGCACGGCGTAGGGCGACGGGGGCGTGGAGGCGTTCAGCGCCGGCTCGACCAGCGCCAGGCCCTCGGCGATCATCGCTCCGATCCCAGAGCGTCCGGTCCTGATCCTCCAGCAGCACGATGTCGCCGGCCGCATCGTAGCGGGCCGGGCGCCGCGCCTCGTGCAGCAGGATGAGCGCCAAGAGCCCCTGGATCGCGCCCCGCCCGGGCAGCAGCGCATCCAGCCGCCGCGCCAGCGCCGATCGCCTCGCCCGCCAGGCTCTGGCGCGGGTCGCCGGCGTAGGCCTCGGTGAACACCAGGTAGACCACCGCCAGCACGCCGTCGACGCGCGCGTCCAGCGCCTCGCGCGGCGGCGTCTGGTAGGGAATTCCCGCGCTGCGAATCTTCGCCTTCGCCCGCACCAGCCGCTGGGCCATCGTCTCTTCGCTGACCAGGAAAGCGCGGGCGACCACCGGGGTCGGCAGTGAGCAGACGGTGCGCAGCGTCAGCGCCACCTGCGCCTCCAGGCTCAGCGCCGGGTGGCAGCAGGTGAAGATGAGTCGCAGCATGTCGTCGTCGCCGAACGCGCTGTCGCAGACATCGTCGGGCATGGCGCTCGCCTCGATCTCGGCCAGGGTTTTCAGCGCATCCGCCCTGGCGCGGAAAGCGATCCGCCGACGGAGCATATCGATCGCCTTCCGCCGCCCCGCCGTCACCAGCCACGCCCGGGGATTGGCCGGCATCTCCGTCCGCCACGCGACCGCCGCCGCCGCGCAAGCCTCCTGCACCCCCTCCTCCGCCAGGTCGAAGTCCCCCACCACCCGAATGAGCGTCGCCAACGCCTCAGGCGCATGCCGCCGAAAGGCGTCCTCGATCGCAAAAAACCCGTCATCGCCCGACTTGTTCGGGCGACCCATGAACACCTTGCTAGCCTTGGTGTTCATGGGTCCCCCGCATTCCGCGGCTGCGCCGCTCCAGCGGGGGATGACGAGTTGGTTTTGCGCATCAACCGGCTCCGCTCAAGCGGCTCACATGCTCCAGACCGGCCGCACTTCGATCGAGCCGTGCTTGGCGGTGGGGACCTTGGCGGCGATGGCGACGGCTTCGTCCAGGTCCTTGGCCTCGACCAGGTAGTAGCCGCCCAGCTGCTCGCGCGTCTCGGCGAACGGGCCGTCGGTGGTCAGCGTCTTGCCGTCGCGCACGCGAACGGTGGTCGCCGACGCGACGGGCTTCAGCCGGTCGGCCGACTTGAAGTTGCCGCTCTGGATGATGCCCTGGGTAAAGGCGCCGTAGTCGGCCATCAGCTTCGAAGCGTCCTGGTTCGCATCGTCGCTCTCGGCCGAGTAGATCAACAGCAGGTACTGCATGGGATGCCTCCGCATCTGAACCGCGGCGCACACCCGCCGCACCCCTTAAGTCGAACCCCCTACCCCCAAATCGACAGCCCGCTCCACTTTCTTCACCGCCGCGAAGCGGCGCCTTCCAATTGAACCACAAAGAAGAGGAAGGACACGAAGGGCACGAAGGGTCACCGGCTTAGGCGCGGCGCTTCAACTTCACCGTCATGGCCCGGCTCTGATGTCCGTTTGCAAGAGTGGAGTCGTGCGGGATCGCTTCGGCGGTGACCGAAGAGGGGGCGTGGGCGAGCGAAGCTGGAAGCGGAGGCGGAAGACGACGGTTGATCAAGCTCTGATGCGTGCGTTGGTGTCACATTCCCGTTTGTGCGTCTTGGGCTTCCTCTGTCTTGTTGCGAGCGTTTTGAGTCTCGAAGTCGGGTCGAGGGTTCCCTGACCTAAGGCCCCCGCCCCCAGCTTCGCCCGCCGTTTGGTCGCCGGCCTTAAGCGAGGCTGGGCGATGCGACCTGAGCGATGGCCCACAGGAAGGCGGCCATCTCCCTGGCGATGGCGACGACGGCGATGTTGGAGCTTCCCCGGCTGGCGGCGAGCCTGCGGTAGCGGGCGCAGAGCCTCACCTGCGCCTTCCAGGCGATGTCACGCACGGCTTTGGGCTGGCGCTCGAGACGGGCCAGCTTCGCCTTGGCGATGCGGGCCGGCAGTCGATAGCTTCTGGCGCCTTCCACCAGCACGCGCCGGGCGTGGGCGTTGCCGGCCTTGGTGATGGCGCCCTGTCGCCGGCGCTTGCCGCTGGAGTGCTCCGAGGCGGTGAGACCAAGATAACTCATCAACTGGCGCGGGTTGGAGAAGCGGCTGAGGTCGCCGATCTCGGCGGCCAGGGTCACGGCGCTGAGCGCCGAGACGCCGCGCAACGCCTGATAGGCCTCGACCACCGGCGCCATGGACCAGTCGGGGAGAAGCTTCAGGATCTCGGCATCGAGCCCGCGCAGTCTGAGCTGATGGGCCTCGATGGCGTGCAGCATGTCCTGAAGCGCGATCTGCTGCGCCGGATGGGCGAAGCGCAGGCCGGCCAGCCAGAGACGATGCGCCCGGCTCCAGGGGGTGCGGCCTTGGTAGATCAACCCGTGCCGCAGAAGGAAGGACTGCAGATGCTGCCGCGCGCGGGTGAGGTTGCGCTGTGCGGCAGCCGTAAGGCGCACCAGGTCGCGCATGGCTTCGTGCGCTGGATCGGGAACCCACACCGGCGTCAGCTCGCCGGCGCGGTCCAGTCTGGCCAGCGACAGACAATCGCGTCGATCGCTCTTCACCCGATCGCCCGGCTTCTTCGGGATCAGCGACGGCGCGACAACCGTGCTCTCGACTCCAAGCGAGGTCAGCTGCCGGTGCAACCCGTAACCACAGGGGCCCGCCTCGTAGCAGCTCACAAGGCGACCGCCGCGCTCGCGCAGCTTGGCGATCAACTTCGCCATCGCCGCCGGCGTCGCGGCGATCCGGCCATAGTGGCGCACCTCGCCGCCGCGACCGCCTTCGGCGATCGCGACCTCGATGCTTTCCTTGTGAACATCCAGACCCAGATACGTGATAGTCTCCTCCACGGCTCGTCTCCCATGCATGAGGCCAGGTGCGGGCGCCCGCCCGCGCAACCCTCGTTCCTTGCATGATGCGAGACGAGCCGCCCTCTCACGGACATACGGTCTTGTCCGGGCCACCCATGATCACCGCGGAACGTGAGTGTTCATGGGTCCCCCGCATTCCGCTTCGCTCCAGCGGGGGATGACGGGAGAAAATAGCTGCAACGCCAAGTCCCCCACACCCTTCGTGCCCTTGGCGTCCTTGGCGTCCTTGGCGGTTAGACAGGATGGCCCCGCTGGCGCGGGGCTTTCAGGTTCCCGCCGTCCCCTGTCAGCAGAGCGGGTGGCGTTCGCGCACACGCGCGCATACCTTCCACGCCATGGCCAACTCCCCCGTCCCCGCCGGCGTTTCGGAAGCGCCACAGCGGTTTGTGCAGGACCTCGCGCCCGCGCTCTGGACGCCGCACCGGCCCGCGCGGCCGGACAAGCTCGAGGGCGGCCGGCGCGTTCAGGCTCGTCGCCGACTACGTCCCCGCCGGCGACCAGCCGACCGCCATCGCCGAGCTCGTCGCCGGCCTCGAAGGCCGCGAGCACGACCAGGTGCTGCTCGGCGTCACCGGCTCCGGCAAGACCTTCACCATGGCCAAGGTGATCGAGGCTGACCCAGCGCCCGGCGCTGATCCTCGCCCCCAACAAGACCCTCGCCGCCCAGCTCTACTCCGAGTTCAAGTCCTACTTCCCGGAGAACGCGGTCGAGTACTTCGTCTCCTACTACGACTACTACCAGCCCGAGGCCTACGTCCCGCGCACCGACACCTACATCGAGAAGGACTCGTCCATCAACGAGCAGATCGACCGCATGCGCCACTCGGCCACGCGCGCGATCCTGGAGCGCGACGACGTCATCGTGGTCGCCTCGGTCTCCTGCATCTACGGCATCGGCTCGGTCGAGACCTATTCGGCCATGACCTTCGACCTGACGCCCGGCATGAAGGTCGACGAGAAGAAGCTGATGGCCGACCTGGTCGCCCAGCAGTACCAGCGCAACGAGCAGTGCCTTCGAGCGCGGCTCCTTCCGCCGCCGCGGCGACACCATCGAGATCTTCCCCGCCCACTTCGAGGACCGCGCCTGGCGCATCCTGATGTTCGGCGACGAGATCGAGGGCGATCGTCGAGTTCGACCCGCTGACCGGCAAGAAGACCGCCGACCTGCCCGGCGTGCGCGTCTACGCCAACAGCCACTACGTCACGCCCGCGCCCGACGCTCCGCCAGGCGATCAACATGATCAAGATCGAGCTGAAGGAGCGGCTCGACTGGCTGGTCAAGGAGGGCAAGCTGCTCGAGGCGCAGCGGCTGGAGCAGCGCACCACCTTCGACCTGGAGATGATCGAGGCCACCGGCTCCTGCGCCGGCATCGAGAACTATTCCCGCTACCTCACCGGCCGCAAACCCGGCGAGCCGCCGCCCACCTTCTTCGAATACATCCCCGACAACGCCCTCCTCTTCGTCGACGAGAGCCACCAGACCGTCCCGCAGCTCGGCGCCATGTACCGCGGCGACTATCGGCGCAAGTTCACCCTGGCCGAATACGGCTTCCGCCTGCCCTCCTGCATGGACAACCGCCCGCTGAAGTTCGAGGAGTGGGAGGCGATGCGGCCGGACACGCGTGTTCGTCTCCGCCACCCCGGCCCCGTGGGAGCTGGAGCGCACCGGCGGCGTCTTCGCCGAGCAGGTGATCCGCCCCACCGGCCTCATCGACCCGCCGGTCGAGATCCGCCCGGTCTCCAAGACCCCCGAGGGCGCCCCTTCAGCCAGGTCGACGACGTCATCGCCGAGTGCCGCGACGTCGCCCGCCACGGCTACCGCATGCTGGTCACCGTGCTGACCAAGAAGATGGCCGAGGACCTCACCGAATACATGCACGAGCAGGGCCTGCGCGTGCGCTACATGCACTCCGACGTCGACACCCTGGAGCGGATCGAGATCATCCGCGACCTGCGCCTCGGCGCCTTCGACGTGCTGGTCGGCATCAACCTGCTGCGCGAGGGCCTCGACATCCCCGAGTGCGGCCTGGTCGCCATCCTCGACGCCGACAAGGAGGGCTTCCTGCGCTCGGAGACCAGCCTGATCCAGACCATCGGCCGCGCCGCCCGCAACATCGACGGCCGCGTGATCCTCTACGCCGACAGCGTCACCGGCTCGATGGAGCGGGCCATGGCCGAGACCAAGCCGCCGGCGCGAGAAGCAGGACGAGTTCAACCTCGAACAACGGCATCACGCCGGAGAGCATCAAGAGCTCAGATCAAGGACATCCTCGCCAGCCCCTACGAGCGCGACCACGTCACGCATCGAAGTCGGCGTCGCCGAAGACGCCCGCCCTTCCTCGGCTCCAACTTCCAGGCCACCCTGCGCGACCTGGAAAGCCGCATGCGCGAGGCGGCGGGCAACCTGGAGTTCGAGGAAGCGGCGCGGCTGCGGGACGAGATCAAGCGGCTGAAGCTGCTGGACCTGGAATTCGCCAACGACGCGCTGACGGGGGCTGGAGAGGTGGTGGATACGACGGCGCCAAAGCGGATGCGGACGCAAGCGCGGGTGGAGAAGCAGGAGCGGTTCCGGAAGGGCGGCAGGGCGCGGGGGAGGCGGTACTAAGCCGCACTTGCATGCGGCCGACCCGACGTCGGATCCAACGGATCCGGTATCTGGACGCGGGAGAAGGCATAGAGGTCCGGCCCTTGCCGGAGCTCGAAATATTGCACGTGGATACTGCGGTCAGCGACTAGCTGGGCGACGCGCGTTCGTGTTTCGGGTGAGCACTCCAGGCCAAATACAATCTCACGAACACCGGTCGCTAAGAGTGGGTGGCTCAGGATTTCGAACCCGCGGTCGTCGAGTTGAGCGGGTCGCATCGCCTGCTCTTCGATCAGGTTGAACCTCCACTCCTTTTCGTACGCCCAGGGGGTCATCTTGAGCTGGTAGGGAGCACGGAACCGCCGCCCGAACTGGATACGGCGAAGAGCCATGTCCGTGTAGATGATCGGGAAAGGCCTCAGCGCGATGTGCCGGCCGCGTCCGTCAACCACCTCAAAGGTGTTCAGTGGGTCGAAGCCGAGCGCGAACCCGCTGTGGTTGGCCGCGTAGTGGGCCCACATAGGGCCGCTGTCCCACTTCTCAGCGCAGCTGAAGATAAGAATCTCGCGGCCCGAGATAAGCTTGCTGAGCAGCGCAGCGATCTTGTCTTCGAACTCCGGCATAGCCTTCGCCAGAGCCGTCGCCAAGACGCGAGAGAGCCGACGCAGGTAGATACCAATCGCAAATATCCGGATTAGGCCGCGATACCACCAGGACCCCTTGAGGGGACGCTGATCGCGCCCTCTGCGTGCAGGCGTTTGAAGTTCTCGAGGTCGCGATCGAAGAACGGGTCCTTGTTGTTCCACTCGATCTCGAGCGCCACGACCCCGGCGGGTAAGCGGACCAAAGGTCCTAACGTCGATGCCGGGCTGGCTGGCTAGGAAGTCGAACCGACTCGCCGGGCCCGGTCTTCCTGGACTGTGAGCTCGGTTGTGGCCAAGCTGATCACGGGCGCGGTCTGGCGCGCCGCTTGTCGTCGGAGGGTCCGATGAAACTCTTGGCGCCGCTCGTTATCGTCGTCCTCGCGAGCGCCTACACGGCGTCCGCCCAGGCGGTCTGCAAGAGCCCCACGGGCGTGGTCGTCCCGTGCGCCGCGGATTCCCGACCGCAAATCAGAAGCTCGGCGCCGGCCCGCCCGGGCGGGCATTGCAGCGAACCGAGCGTCTCAGTCTGTGGCCCATGCTCGATCAACTGCCCCACCGGACAGGCCGCCAAGTGCACCCCGGGGGAGGCTCTTCCCGGCGTGGCTGGCCTTTCACCGGCAAAGTGCGTCGTTCAGGCAACGTGCCGCTGCGAGTAAGCGACCGTCTCGGCTCTCCACGGGCCATAGGGATGGGAGCCCAAACGCGGGCTAAGGCAGTCCTTGCTGGGGCGGGGGTGCGCGCCGCCAAGCGAAATGCTGAGCAGGGGTTGGGCTGTGGTTTACTGCTCTTCACCCGCGGACGAGATGAACTGAAGCCTGGAGAGCGTTAAGCGCACCACCACGACCACCAACACCACCATCACCACCACCACTAGCGTTTTCTGACTTTCCGAGCTTTGGTTCGTCTCGTCCGACGGGCTCCTGCGCCCAGGGCGTCCTTCTTGCCGAACCCCGCGGCCCGCCGGCCGGCGGGCGCTTCAGCGCGCCCGCACTCCTGCCGCGACTTAGGCTATCGACTTGAGATAGGCGACCATGCCGATGACGTCGTCGGCGACGAGCCTGCCGAGCGGGCCGCTGGAGTAGACCGCGTTCAGAATCGCGCCGTCGGGAGCGAGCAGGAATCCGGTCGCTTGCAGATAGTGCGGGTCCTCATTGGTGTAGGCCCCGGTGATTGCCGCGACCTGGTCCGCGTCGGCGCTATGCCCGACGGGGAAGGTGAGCTTGAACTTTTCGATCGTGCCGACGGTGGCCGCCTCGTCGTCGACGGACAGCGCCACGACCTTGATGCCGGCTTCGGCGAGCCTTTCCCGCGCGCGCTCGAACCCACCGAGCTGTGCCTGGCAATAGGGGCACCAGGCCCCTCGGTAGATCAGCACCACCCCATAAGACCCCAGGAGGGCCTGAGGGATGCTGAACGTTCCGCCGCCAACCGCGGCGACATCGAGGACCGGAAATGCCTGGCCGTTTTGCAAGCGCGTCATCGTGGACTCCATGGGACTGGACTGATCAGTCCACACTGCACGCGACGAAACTGGACTGTCAAGTCCAATTAGTGTAACCGTGCCCGCATGCCGGCAAGCCAGGACTCCGCACCCCGTCCCTTGACCGCTCGCGGAGCGGCGACGCGGTCGCGCATCGTCAACGCCGCCGCCGATCTGTTCTACGAACACGGCGCGGACCGGACGAGCCTGGACCAGGTGATGGCCGCAAGCGGCGTGAGCAAGTCGCAGCTCTATCACTACTTCGCGGACAAGGACGCGCTGGTGCTGGAGGTGATCGCGCGACAGACCGAGCGCGTTCTCGACGCCCAGCAGCCGCACCTGGGGGCGCTGGACTCGTTGCCCGCCCTGACCGCGTGGCGTGACGCCATCGTCCGGCTCAACCGGGCCACCGGGGGCAGAGGCTGCCCTCTGGGGTCGCTGGCAAGCGAGCTGGCCAACGAATCCGAGCCGGCGCGAAAGCGTCTCGCCGGCAGCTTTGCGATGTGGCGGGACCCCATCGAACAGGGGCTCGCCAGGATGCAGGAGCGCGGCGAGCTTGCCGCCTCGGCCGATCCGCGGGAACTGGCGCTCGCCCTTCTGAGCGCGGTGCAGGGCGGGCTGCTGCTGGCCAAAACAACGCACTCAAACCGCCCGCTGGAAGTCGCTCTCGACATGGCGCTCGACCACGTGACCAGGCACATGACCCGGCGATAGGAGCGGCGCCCGACGCGCCGGCGCGGGACAAGGAACGATCTGATGGTGTTCGGGGGCCGACCGCGGCAGTGACGCGTTCGACCCACATTAGATGGGGTTGAAATAGTTCAGTTCAAGAATTGGCGGCGGCGCTTGTAGCGCTTACATCCGCTACGCCAACACCCCTTCCTTCGTACCCTATCCCCACTCCCTCCGGAGGCCGGGGCCGTTGGCGCGTGCACGTACTTTTCGAAACAACCAAAAGGAACTTCATGAATCGCATCCGCGAATTCGACGTCTCTCTTACCCCCCGCATTTCGGGGACCACTCTACCGGCCGTCCCAGTTTTGCCGGACGGTCTTCGACGACAAGCGCTAAGGCGTAAGGCCGCCAGGCGCATCGCCGCCATCGAGCCGGAACTGACCGCAGTTGCGGTGATCGCGCCGTTCGTGATCGCCGTCCTCGCGGCGCTCCCGACCTTCGTAGCCGCCTAAGTTCGCGGCGGCGCGCCGGCGCAGGGGGCAGTCCCCCGCGTCGGCGCGCCGAACGGGGAAATTGGGGACATGTACCGGCAGATCGGCCCTGCGGAGCGTGCAAGACAGGCGGGCCGGTACATGTCCCCAATTTCCACTAAGCCCACGGCTCCACGGCCTCTGTCCGCACCATCTCCACCAGGCGGTCGCAGCGCAGGCCGACGACGGCGCCGGCGGCGTCGCGGACCAGCGCGAGCTTGCTGGGCTCCAGCGGATCGTCGTCGATGACGAGGAAGTCGGGGTCGGCCGCATCGCCCGGGTAGAGCCGCTTGCCCTCGCGCCAGGCGCCGCGGCGGGCGTAGAGCTTGAGGCCGCCGTCCTCGGCCTTGATCATCAGCCGGCCCATCGCGCCGATGATGCCGTAGTTGGTGAGCACCCCGCCGGGCGACTCAAAGACGCCGGGCGCGGCGGCGATCACCTCGGCCGCCGGGGCGCCGCTCAGGGCGCGCGGCTGGGCGCCGATCAGCGCGGCGAGCAGCCGCGAAGTCAGCGGGGTCATGCCCTCGAACGCCGTGTTCGCATGGATCAGGAGGGCGAGGTTCCGGCCGGCGAGACGATCAGCATGGTGTTCCAGCCGCCGCCCACGCCGCCGCCATGGCCGAAGAACCCCTCGCCGAAGTGGCGCATCCGCTGGAAGGTCAGGCCCCAGCCCTCCATGCGCTCGTCCGGCTGCCACTGCGGCGCGACCATCGCCTCGAACGTCCCAGGTTTGACGATCCCCGCGCCGCGCGCGAGCAGCGCCGAGGCGTAGCGCGCCATGTCCGGGATGGTCGATTGCACCGCCCCTGCCGCGCCGCCGCCGCGGATGTAGCGATAGGTTCCGCGGATGTTGGTTCCGTCCACGGTCTGTTCCACCGGCAACGTCCGGCCGAGACGCTCGGCCAGCCGCAAGTCCTCGTCCGTCGGCGCATGGTGGTAGGGCGTCGTAAGGTCCGGATGCGGACGATCGAGAAGGTCCGAGTTCGCCATCCCGAGCGGCGCGAAGATCCGGCGCCTCACCACCTCGGCGATCGGCGCGCCTTCGGCCCGCGCGACGATCTCGCCGACCAGCGCGAAGCCGAAGTTGGCGTAGGACCACTTCGCCCCCGGCGGCATGTCCAGCGTTATGCCGTTCGGGAAGAGGCCCAGGAGGTCGTTGTCCGGCTCGTCCGACCACAGCGTCTCATCGGCGCGTGCGGCATCCGGGGCGGTTGGGACCTCGCCGATACCGGCCGTGTGGGTCAGCAGGTGGCGCAGCGTCACCGCCTCGGCGTCGCCATCGATGGTGACCTCTGGAATATGGTCGACCAGCCGGTCCGTAAGGCTGAGGCGGCCTTCGTCGACCAGCGCCATCGTGCAGAGCCCGACCATGGTCTTGGTGATCGAGCCGATACGCTGGCGCAGATCCGGATGCTGGCGCCTGCCGCTCTCGATGTCGGCGAAGCCGAAGCCCTCGGCGAACGCCAGGTCGGGGCCCTCGACGACCCCGACGGCGAACCCGGCGGGCTTCAGCGCCTCGAGGGCCTCGTTGGCGGCGTCTCGAAGACGCGCGGCGTCTTTCGGCGTGAACGGCATGACGACATCTCCCGACCAAGCGTGGGTTTCGAGCCTAGCGAACTTTCGCGTGTTGGGGGTGAGCTGTCCGCTTACAAATCCGCAACGCGTCACGCTGCCCGTCGCAGCGCCTCGCCGCGGGGGGAGAGGCGGTAGCCGGTCTCCAGGCTGATCGTGAGCCCGAGCGCCTTCAGGCGGCGCACGCGAGCCTTGAACTCCAGCCTCTCCAGCCCCGCCATGACCGCAAGATCGCCCGCCCGGCGGCCGGGATAGGCGGCGATCAACGCCATGAAGCGGTCCGTCCAGGGCGCGGTCCCGTCCATCCGGGCAAGCCGCTTCTTCAGCGCCGCCCAGTCGGCCTCCGAAAGGTCCGCGTCCGTCCGCAGCGCGATGCGCGGGTCCTCGCCCGCGAGATGGAAGGCGATGCGGTAGAGCTCGCCTCTGCCCTTCGCCAGCGCCGCCATGAGCTCGGCGCGCGAGGCCTCGCCCGCCAGCCGCGCCGCCGCGTCGGTGATGTCGGCCTCGTGCACGCGCCGCACCTCGTCGATCGCCAGGCGCCCGATGGAGGTGACGCGGAAGCCGCCCGCCTTCACCGTCGGCTTCGTCCACCGGCGGAAGGCGACCGACACCTCGCCGGCGCGCACCTTGTCGAGGATGGCCCGTTTCAACAGCATCGAGGAGACGCTATGCCACTGAAAGGCGGCGCTGGCACGGGTTGGCGCTCTTGGAGGGATGAGCATGACCGACTTTCCGCTGCGGATCGCGGCCACCGGCGGCGAGGTGGTCATCGCCTCGGAGCGCGCCGAGACGATGTACAATTCCTTCAAGTTCGCGGCGGCGCGGCGGGTCGAGCGGACGATCTACCTCTCGGGGGTGATCGCCGGTCCCCTGCGCGGCGAGGGGCGGGACGTCGAGGCGTTCAAGGCCCAGCTGCGCCGCGCGTTCGCCGACATCGGCGCGACGCTCGAGGCGGCGGGCGTGAGCTTCGCCCACGTGGCGATGATCAACACCTTCCATGTGTGGACGAGCGACAACTTCGAGGGCGACCGCAACGCCCAGCTCGGCGCCTTCATCGCCGTCAAGGACGAGTTCATGCCGCCGCCGCACCCCGCCTGGACGGCCGTCGGCACGACCGGCCTCGCCCAGGACACCGGCGTGGTCGAGATCCAGATGACCGCGCAGCTCTAGGGCGCGCTGAGATCAAGCGCGCTCGTCGGTCGAGTTCCGGGGTCTGTACTCAAATACCGCTCATCCCCGCGAAAGCGCAGCGGCAGCCGGACGCCAGTAGCAGAGAGCCACGAAAAGCACGAAAAACACGAACAAAAGCAAATGCCGATGCCCTGGCGAGCGGGGAGCGCACTTTCGTGCTTTTCGTGTTTTTCGTGGTCAGAATCCGAGGGCGCTGGCCCCTCCGCGGGCCGGCCGACAGATCTCAGAACGGAGCGCGACCTTTCTAGCCCGGCTCGCTCCGGCGTCGCTTTGGCGGGCGCGCTTTCGGGGCCTGGATTTCGTGGGCGCGGGCGAGCATGGCGGCGAGCTCCGCCGCATCGATGTTGGCCAGGCGCACGAGCACGACGGGGTAGCGGCGGTAGTAGTAGTCGTCGTCGAAGTAGACGTCCGGCGCCGCCTCGATCAGCATCTCCTTCTCCGGCAGCGGGCAGCGGATGGCGATGATCCCACCGTGCCAGGTGAGCCTGCGTCTCGACTTGTCGCGCTCGAAGTAGGGCCAGGCTATGGGCTGGCCGCCGATGGAGTAAGACGTGACCTCGCGGACGCCCGGAAGCGCCAGCGACAGGCGGCGCACATCCTCCTCGGTGGCCATCGGCCCGACCTCCCTCTTACAGCCGCTCATCCCCGCGCAAGCGGGGACCCAGGTGTTTTTTGTTACTGAATCTGAACCGCCTAAACCTGCCCATACGTCCAAGAACACCAAAAAGCCTGGGTCCCCGCTTGCGCGGGGATGAGCGGTAGTGAGTGGGACCCTAGCCCCTCATCGCCGGCTAGATCGGCAGGTCGCTGGCGTGGCTGGTGGAGATGGTGACTTCGTTGCCGTCGGGGTCGCGGGCCTTGAAGATGTAGTGGCCGAAGTAGCGCTTGTCGTCGATCGGGTCCGGCCGGACGCCGCCGGCGATCAGCGCCGTGCGGTAGGCGTCCAGATCTTCGAAGGTGCGGCCCTCGAGCATCAGGTCGATGGCGCCGGGCGCGGCCTGGTCGAACGGGCTCTCCGCATCGGTCGAGGGCCCGCCGCGCTTGAAGAGCAAAAGGTGCGTGCCGCCGCGCAGCTCGAGGATCGACATGTCGTCGCCCTGGCCGACGACGCGCAGGCCGAGCGCCGTGTAGAAACGGTGGCTCGCCTCGACGTCGGCCACGGTGAGAACCATGTGCCCGACGCCGACGGGCGGCTTGGCGGCATTGGCCTCCTGCATCTCTCCCTCCCTCTGCGAGCGAGCGACGTTATCCCAACCGCGAGCGGGCGAGAAGCCGGGCAGACGTCCAAGCGGGCGGATCAGATTAGAGCACGGAGACTGACACTAACGACAGAACAAGCGTCGGCATACCGTGAATTTTTCTCGGAACACCACTTTAGAGCGCGCGTTAGATTCGGGTCGCGGGCTCCAACGTTCCGCGCATAAACATAAGGAGAACTAGCATGATCCGCAGTTTATTCACGGGAATTGCTGCGTTCGCTCTCATGACCGGCGTTGCGTTCGCTCAGGACTACCGCGACGATACCCACACGGTCGTCGTCTATCGCCATGCAGACCCCGTCGTGCACGTCGTGCGCGGTGGCGTGATCGGCGCCGGCGTGGGCGCCGTCATCGGCTGCCTCGTGACGCTTCCGGTCTGCGGCCCGGGCGCGGGGGTCGGCGCGGCCATTGGCGGCGGCGGTGGCGCGGTCGTTGGCGCCGCCCGCACGCCGGACCGGGACTATTACTACCGCACAGCCCGCAGCGACTACCCGCGGCCGTCGGACGACTAGGTCGGACGGGCGCGTTCGGGCGTTGGCCTGAGCCAGGCCGCGCCCGGAAAGGGACGCGATGGGGTCTCGAGCGGCGACGCTCGGGACCCCTTTGCGCGGCCGGGTCCCCCCGCCCCGCCCTGCCTCTACTCCGACGGCGGCTCCCACAGCTCCACGGGATTTCCCTCTGGATCGTGGATGCGGGCGAACCGGCCGGTCTCAGGCGTGTCCCATTCGGGATTCGTCGTCACCGCGATCCCGGCCTCACGCAGCGCGGCGAGGAGTCCATCCAGCTCCGCGACCCGGAAGTTCAGCATCCACTGCTTGGCGGCGGGAAAATAGTCGGTGCCCTGGGGGAAGGGCATGAACACGGTCGGGCCGGCCTGCTGCATCCACTGATAGGCGTCGTTGGGGGCGAGGCCGAGGTGCTCTCGATACCACGCCTGCAAGGCCTCGGGATCGTTCGCCCGAAAGAAGACGCCGCCGATTCCGACCACAGGCATGAGGGCCCCCGCTTTGCTTGCGCAAGCGTAGGCGGTGCGTTCCCGGGCGCCAAGCGGGCCGCGGCGCCGGCCTACGGGGCGGCGGCGAGGACGGGGGCGGTGTCGATGTCCTCGAGCAGGCGTGTGTGCGTCGGGCGCCAACCGAGGCGTTGCTGGGTGAGCTGGCTGGAGGCGGGCATGTCGATGCCGGCGAACATGCCGAGCCAGCCGAAGTGGGTCACCGCGTCTTCGGGGCTGAGGCTGGCCGTCGGCAGCCCAAGGCGCCGGCCGATGGCGCTGGCGATCTCGCGCGTCGGGAGGCCTTCGTCGCCGACGGCGTGGTAGGCCGCGCCGGGCTCGCCCTTCTCCAGCGCCAGCCGGTAGAGATGCGCGGCGTCGAGACGGTGTCCCGCCGGCCAGCGGTTGGCGCCGTCGCCGAGATAGGCGGCCACGCCCTTGTCCCTGGCGGCGCCGACCAGCATGGGCAGGAATCCGCCGCTGCCGCTATCGTGGGTGATCGGGGGCAGGCGGATGACGGCCGTCCGCAGGCCACGGCCGGCGGCCTCGCGCACCAGCGCCTCGGTCTCGCCGCGGCCCTGGCGTTGCGGCTGGTCGTTTTCGGTGGCCACGCGGCCAGGCGCCAGCAGCGCGACGCCGGAGGTGACGATGAACGGCTTTCCGGAGCCCGCGAGCGCATCCAGCATCGCCGTGACCGTCTGCTTCTCGATCTCGATGTTCTCGGCGAAGCGGGAGAAGTCGTGGATGAAGGCGCACTGGATCACGGCATCGCAGGCCCGCGCGCCGGAAATGAAACTGTCGTGGTCCGTCAGGTCGCCCCTGTGGGGTTCGACGCCTCGGCTCGCCAGGGTCCTCGCGCCCTCGTCGGTGCGGGCGACGCCCAGCACCGTGTGTCCGGCGCCGATCAACTCGGCCGCCACCGCGGTTCCGATAAAGCCGGTCGCTCCGGTCAGGAAGACTTTCATCGGGACGTTCCTTTCTGTTCGTCGGCCGGACCCTCCGGCAGCAGCATGAGTTTGCCGTGGGCGTGGCCGCTCAGGCTGGCGGCAAGCGCCTCGCGCCAGTCGTCGAGCCGCCAGGCGCGCGCAATTGGAATCGTGAACCGGCCTTCCGCGGCGAGCCTGGCGAACTCGGCGAGCACGTCCTCGCGCCGTGTCATGGTTTCGCCGAAGCTATGACGCGCGCCGAGTTCCGCGGCCGAGGCGAAATCCGTCATGGTCAGCACCCGCCGCGGATCGCCGCCGGCGATCTTGATCAGGTCTGGCAGCACGCCGTTGGGCGAAGCCGTATCCAAGATAAGGTCCGGCGCGCCGCCCGCGATCTCTCGGACCCGCTCGACCATGCCGTCCCCGTAGCTGGTGACTGCGGCGCCGAGCGCGCGGAGTTGTCCGGCGAAGGTGTCGCCCGCGGTCGCGATAACCCGGGCGCCTCGCATCAGCGCCATCTGCACGGCGGCGAAACCCATCATGGTCCCGGCGGCGTGGACGAGGACCGTCTGGCCGGGCGAAGGGCCGAGCGCGTCAAGGTGGAGCGAGGCGGTCTCGACAGCCATCGGCAGCGCAGCCGCCTTGATAAGGTCAAGTCCGTCCGGAGCCTGACACCAGCGTTCCAGGACGGCGGAGTCGGAGGCGCCTGCGCTGGGGTAGCCGGAGAAGCTGGCCGAGCCGAGCGCCCGATCCCCGACGCCGATGGTCGTTACGCCCTCGCCAACCGCGTCCACGGTTCCGGCCACGTCGAGCCCGACGCCGCGCGGCAGGTCGCCGGCGAAGAGGCCGCGGCAAAGCGCCCAATCGGCGGGGTTCAGCCCGCACGCATGCACGCGCACCCGGATGTGGCCGGCGCGCGGTTCGGGAGGGTCGGCGGTCTCCAGCCGCAGCACGTCCGCCGGTTCTCCGTATTCGTGGAAGCGGAGCGTTCGCATATCTCTCGACCTCGTTGCGTCAGTAACTGACACATAGGCGTAGAGACAGTCGCTGACAATACGTGTAGTCAGGGCGCATGCCGCGGAGCGGGGAAGATGCGCGCCGCCGCCTCCAGCAGGCGGCACTCGAGCTGTTCGGTGAGCGCGGCTACGAGGCGACGACGACGGCCGAGATCGCCGCCAGGGCCGGCGTTACCGAACGGACCTTCTTTCGGCACTTCGCGGACAAGCGGGAGGCGCTGTTCGACGGCGAAGATGCATTCCGCGCCGTCTTGAGCGACGGCGTCCTGGCGGCGCCGCAAGACCTGAGCCCGATCGGCGCGCTCCTCTGGGCCTTCCGCCTGGTCGAGCCGATGCTCGAGGAGAACCGGTCGTTCTCCGGACCGCGAGCGGCCCTCATCGCGCAGACGCCGGCGCTGCAGGAGCGAATGCGCACGAAGACGGCGGGCCTGGTCGACGCCTTGTCCGCCGCGCTACGCCGTCGCGGCCTTGAAGACGGGGCGGCAACGCTCGCGGCGCAGGTGGGGATGGCCGCCTTCAGCCACGCCGCCGGCGCGTGGTTCGCCGATCCGAAGCTGGGCTTGGACGCACACCTGACGCGCGCGTTCGATGCGCTGCATGACCTGTCCTCGACCGGGCGCGCTCCGGTTGGGATAGCCCTGGGAGACGTTCGGGAAGCGCGCCCTGCTAAGCACGGTGCTTAGAGGGGGTTCGGCTGTGGTTTACTGCTCTTCACCCGCGGACGAGATGAACTGAAGCCTGGAGAGCATAGGCGCACTACCGCCATCACCACCACCACCAGCGTTTTCTGACTTTCCGAGCTTTGGTTCGTCTCGTCCGATGGGCTCCTCCGCCCAGGGCGTCCTTCTTGCCGAACCCCGCGGCCCAACGGCCGGCGGGCGCTTCAGCGCGTCTGGCCGCTGGCGCCGCGCCGCCGGCCCAACCCGGTCACCGCGCCGCCAACACGGCCGCTCGTGTTTGGCGCGGCGTGCTCAGGGTGCGACTTCGTCGCTTTGCGAGTGGGCGCCGCCGGGGCGGGAGATGTTCCTCAGCGCGCCCGCCGCCGGTCCGCCACCGTCGGCGCGGGCAAGGTCGCCGAGCGAGAGGATGCCGACCAGCCGCTTGCTATGATTGAGCACGGGCAGGCGGCGAATCTGATGCTTGCCCATCTTGGCGCATACCTTGGCGACGTCCTCGTCCTCAAAGCAGTAGCGGATCTCCGCCGTCATCACCTCTCGCACGCGCGTCATTGGCCCCTTGTCGTGGCCGACGGCGCGGATGGCGATGTCGCGGTCGGTGATCATGCCCACGAGACGGTCGTTCTCGCCCACCGGCATGGCGCCGGCGTCGATCGCCTCCATGATGCGCGCCGCTTCGGCGATGGTGTCGTCCGGGCTGGCGAACCGGACCTCTCGGCTCATCGTTTCGCTGACCTGCATCGGCTGGTTCCTCGGCGAGGTATTGGGGCGCGCGTCTGCCCCCTCAGGAGAACGGGGCCGCCGCCCCGGCGTTCCAACCGCCAAGCCGGTTGTGCCCGGCCCCGCCGCACGCCGGGCCGGCTGGATCGGCCCTACCCCCGAACCCGCCGCCGTCCCGCGCGTGGTCCACAGCAACGCGCGGAAGACCATGAGCGCCGGCCCAGCGGTTTGCCGAGCACCCCGCCCCGTCCTCGATCGAGTGCACGTTGCTGGCGCCGGTTGAGCAACGCGGCGAAGGCGACGGAACGAAGCAAGAATCGTCCGCATCGCCCGCTGGCGGCGAACGGGCTCTCGAGGGACCCCGAAGGGGCCTGGAGCGGCTCGGGCCGGAGGATAAGTCGGCCACAATGTTGGGATTTATTGTGAACGATCCATTATCTATGGTTGAACAAGCTTTGCCCTGGCGGCGAACGGAGCACGAACATTCCGCGGGCGCGCCGAAGATCGGAGTTGAGTTGAGCATTGCGCCCGCGTCGCCCACGGCGCGCCAGTCTATTCAGTATAGAGAAGAATTGTCACAGAAATTACGCGAATATTTACGGCATAAAGCCACGATAAGTAAGTCTCCGTAAACCCGCGCCAGCGAGGATGCCGGCGAACCCGCTCAGCCTCGAGCCTCAGGAGCCCCGCCGTGATCCGCGATGTCGCACGACCGCTTGCGCCGGTGGCGCCGGAGACGACCGGAGCCGAGGTGCACCGGCGCTTCGACGAGGAGCCGGACACGCTGGCGATCGCCGTCGTCGGCCCCGACGGGCGGCCGGTGGGGCTGATCGAGCGCAACGCCTTCTTCCTGCGGATGGCCGAGAACTACGGCCGGGCGCTGTTCGCCGGCCGCGCCTGCGCGCTGGTCATGGACAGGAACCCGATCCTGGTCGACGCGGACGTCGACCTGGCCGCCTTCCTGGGCGAGACGGTGGCGACCTCGGCGGCAGAGCTGCTGCGCGGCTTCGTCGCCGTGGAGGACGGGCGCTACTTCGGCGTCGGCACGGCGCTCGACTTGCTGGTCGCCTCTTTCGGCGAGAACAAGCGGCGCGCGGTCGAGAGCGCCGCCGCCCGCGACGCGGCCGAAGCGGCGAACCGGGCGAAGACCGAGTTCCTGGCCAACATGAGCCACGAGATCAGGACGCCCCTGAACGGGGTGCTGGGCGTGGCCGGCGCGCTCGGCCGCACGAGCCTGAACGCGCGCCAGACCGAGATGGTGCGCATTATCGAAACCTCGGCGGACTCACTTCAGGTGCTGCTCTCCGACATGCTCGACTTGGCGAGGGTCGAGGCGGGGCGCCTCGAGCTCACGCCCGAACCGTTCGACCTGCGCGAGACAGTGATGGGGCTGATCGAGCTCTTCCGCCCCAAGGCGGAGGAGAAGGGGCTGGAGATCGGCGTGCATGTCTCGCGGCTGGTCGCGCGGCGCCACCGGGCCGACGCGGTCAGGCTGAAGCAGATCCTGGGCAACCTGCTTTCGAACGCGGTCAAGTTCACCGCCGCCGGGCGGGTGTCGCTGAGCGTGGCGGCGGACGATGCGGCCGACGGTGCGCAGACGCTCAGGCTCTCGGTCGAGGACACTGGGATCGGGTTCGACGCGGCGACGGCCAAGCGCCTCTTTGCCCGCTTCGCCCAGGCCGACGGGTCGATCACGCGGCGGTTTGGGGGGACGGGGCTGGGGCTGTCGATCTCGAGCGCGCTGGCCGCGCTGATGGGTGGGACGATCAGCGCCGTCTCGACGCCGGGCGAGGGGTCGCGGTTCACGCTGACGCTGGCGCTGCCGACCTCGGACGCCGAGGCCGCGCCCGAGGCGGCGGCGGAGGACCTGGGCGAGCCGGAGGCGGCAGCAGGCGCGGGGGCGGGGCGGCCGCTGCGCATCCTCCTGGCCGAGGATCACGCGGTGAACCGCAAGGTGGTGCAGCTGATCTTCGACGGCCTGCCGATCGAGCTCGACATGGCCGAGGATGGGGCCCAGGCGGTGCGGCGGTTCGCCGCCGGCGCCTACGACCTCGTTCTGATGGACATCCAGATGCCGGTGATGGACGGCCTGGAAGCGACGCGCGCGATCCGGGTGCTCGAGGCCGACGAGGCCCGGGTGCGCACGCCGGTCGTCATGCTGACCGCCAACGCGCTGCCAGAGCACCAGGCGGCCGGCCGCGCCGCCGGCGCCGACGGCTTCCTCGCCAAACCGATCGTCGCCGGCGACCTGCTGGCCGCCGTACAAGCCGCCGTCACCGACCCCGCCGAAGCGGCGGCGGCGTAACGAAGCTTCTCTTTCCCGTCATCCTCCGCTGGAGCCGCGCAGCGGCGAAATGCGGGGGCTAGCCCTTAGGTCCCACCAGCGAGAACATCGCGCCCTGCGGGTCGAGGCCCTGGGCGATCCATTGGCCGCCGGGGACCTCGTGCGGGCCGTTGGTGATGCGGCCGCCCGCGGCCCTGGCTCGTTCGACGGCGGCGGCGATCGAGTCGACGTTGAAGTAGTGGCTCCAGAGCGGCCGCTTGGCGTCGGCCGGAGCTTTCATGACGCCGCCTTCCGCCTGGTCGCCGCCTTCGGAAAACATCTGGTAGGGGCCGGCGCCGCCCATCTCGAAGGCGTCGAGCGCCTTCCAGCCGAACAGGCCGGCATAGAAGCCGAACCCGGCCTTGGGATCGGTGGTCGCCAGCTCGTGCCAGCCGATGTAGCCCGGCTCGCCGGCCGCCCCGGTCGGCGGGCCTTCCGGCAGGTTGCCCTTGAACAGGGTGAACGCAGCCCCTTGCGGGTCGGTCGCCATGGCGAAGCGGCCGACGCCGGGAATGTCGGTCGGCGGGATGTGGATCACGCCGCCGGCCGCCGTCACCTTCGCGGCGTGCGCGTCGACGTCCTCGACGCCGATGTAGCCCATCCACAGCGGGCCGGCGGCGACGTCCGCGGCGTCGAGGATCGGCATGCCGCCGACGCCGCCCTTGCCGGCGTTGAAGATGGTGTAGGTGAGCGGGCCTTCGCCCATCTTGTCCGTCGTCCAGCCGACGACGGTCTTGTAGAACCCCTCGGCCGCCGGGGCGTCGGTGGTCTGCAACTCGTACCACATGAAACGTGCGGCCATGGCGAACTCTCCTTCGTTGCTGGGCGCATCACCAGCACCTAGACGAATAGAACGGCCCAAATGCGACAGCAGCAAGCGCGGCGCCCGTAGAATGTCTCCCCCTAAAGAGCATGAGGAGCGCCGCGGCCGGCGACGATAGTGGCTTCGCCGGCGCTGCTGTCTCGCTCCGCGGCTGGCGCGGAGAGAGGCGCGACCAGTCTCAGTGGCCGTGCGAGCGGCGGCCTGTGGGGTGGTGGTCGTGGCCGTGACTATGGCTGTGACTGCGCGGGTGATGGACGATGGTCGGGTGGTAGATGCGGCGGCCGTGGTCGTGGTGAGTATCGGCCATCGCCGTTCCGCCGATGAAGACGGAGCAGAGCGCGAGCGCGGCGATCAGTTTGCGGGACATTGTGGGCGTTCTCCTTGTCGGTCGGCCGGGCGATTGGGACATCCGCGACGCCGCCGACTTAATCGCGACCCTATCCCTCCCGGCCTGAACAGAAAGGCCCGATTGCGTTCAGGCGCGGTTCAACCGCCGCGCTTGCTGTCGCGCACAAGCTCCTCCCCGCCGGGGGATCTGGGCGCAGCGGGAATCGTCGACTTGCGGTTGACTCCATGGCGGCGCTTGCGGCCTATGCGCCGGCATTCGGGATCGGGAGAGACGCATTAGATGAAACCCTTGGCGGTATTGGCGGCGGTCGGGCTGATGCTCGTGGCCGAAACGGCGGCGGCGCAGAGCGGGCCGGCGGCGCCCGCGGCGCCCGCACCCATGGCGCGGCAGATCGTGCGCGGCGTGGTGGCGCAGGCCAGCGACACGGCGCTGGTGATCACCGGCCGCGACGGCAAGACGATCAACGTCAACCTGGCGCCCAACTGGACGGTTGCGGTCCTGAAGCCCATCCCCGTCGACCAGATCCAGCCGGGCAGCTTCATCGGCACTACCGAGATGCCGCAGGCCGACGGCACCGGCATCTCCGTCGAGGTGCACGTCTTCCCGCCGGGGGTGAAGATGGGCGAAGGCCACTATCCCTGGGACCTGCAGCCGGGCGCGATGATGACCAACGGCACCGTCGGCACCGTGACGGCAGTGTCCGGCGGCCGCGCGCTGGAAGTGAACTACGGCACGGGCGACCGCCACGTGGTCGTGCCGCCGAACGCGCCGGTCGTCCTGATCACGCCGGGCGGCGACCACAGCCTGATCAAGACCGGCGTCTCGGTGTTCCTGGTCGCGGGCGTCGGCGCGGACGGCTCGTTGACCACCAACAACGTGCTGACCGGAGACGGCGGCTCAGCCCCGCCGATGTAGCTCCAGACCGGCGCCTCGCCCTGTCGTTCGACGGGGCGAGGGTTCTCTGGAAACCTTGATCTGTTAACCTTTCGCCGTTAGCGGGCGATTCGTACGCGGGCGGATGGTTTCGGGAAAGTTCATTCCAATCCGTGCGTTGCGCGCCAAGCGGGTCGTTTCAGGCGTCGGGCCGTCAGACCACGAAGGCGTCGGCGCTCTGCGGCAGAGCCAGAGCGCGTTCAATCTGTGCCATTCGCGCAACAGCCCGGTTTCCAGACACGGAATCAGCCTAGGCTGCGGGAACGCCTGCTCAGTTCCGATGTTCTGATAAGGCGGGGGACGGGGCCTTGGTCCTGAACCACTCCAGGAGCGTCATACATGGCGGTACGCCAACTTGCCCAGGCCAACGATGAGGACGTCGAGCGGCTTCCAGCGAAGACCAGCGAAGTCGTCGCTCTCGCGCGCGGTCCGGAATCGACCACCGAGCGGATCCGACGGCTGCAGTGGGAAGCGAGCATGCTCGCCGCCGAGCACGCCGAAGCGTTCGGCGCCGACCTGATGGCGATGGCCGTGCGCGCCAGCGAGATCGCCGAGGGCGGCGAAGCCTATCCGGTCGGCGTGCGCGAGCTCGCCTCGCGCATCGCGGCCGACCTGCAGGTCCGAGCCAAGGCCCTGCTCACCATCCAGCAGCGCGTCGGCCCGGGGTCTTAAGGGTCCGCCAAGGCAACCTGCAAATCATTCGTCATCACCCGCTGGAGCCGCTGCAAGCGGCGCAAAGCGGGGGACCCATGAACACTCCGTTGCACGGTGATCATGGGTGGCCCGAACAAGTCGGGCCATGACGGATTTTGGTGAGCACCGCAGCACGCGTTACCCTTCTCGCGTAACCCAATATTATCTGTCGTTCTTCACGGCCCGCTCACTGTCGCGCGCCTAGGGTTTGTCTTCGAGGCTTCGAGGATCCGAGCCATTGGCTGCGCTCTACCGCCTGATCTATGCGAGCCGCATCGCGCCGGTCTGTCAGGACGACCTGAAGACGGCGCTGATGGACATCGTCACGCGCGCCGTCGCGCGGAACCGGGCGGCGGGGATCAGCGGCCTGCTCGTCGCCCATCGCGGCTGGTTCGTGCAGGCGCTCGAGGGACGCAAGTCCGTCGTCGAAGCCCTGTTCGAGAAGATCGCCGCCGACCCGCGCCATCATCACGCCCTGCCGGTCAGCGCAGGCCCGGTCGAGGCGCGGTTGTTCGCGCCCTGGAGCATGGGCGCGCGCGCCCTGATGGCCGGCGACGAGGCGGTGTTGGCGGCGCTCAATCCGCGCGCGCCATTCGACCCGACGCGCGCGCCGGAGCGCACGATCCTGCGCCTGCTCACCACCGTCGCCGAGGTGCATTGGCGGACGCTGGGCGATCAGCAGGGCCTGGCGGCTTGACGGGCCGCCCGTTCGCCGAACACTGTTCTTAAGCCGCGGCGCCGCCGAATGCGCCGCTTACCTGGGGAACCGGTCATGACCCTCTCTCGCACGGCGCTCATCCTCCTCGCAGGCGCTGCCCTCATCGCGGGCTGCTCGAAGTCGGGCGACAACACCACAGCGGCGGCCTCTTCGGCCTCGGGCGCCCCGGCCGCGGCGGCCAGCGGACCCGACACGGTGATCACCGAGGCCGACCTGCCGCACCCGAAGGCGGGCCTGTGGGTGGTGTCGTCGAGCACCAACGGCGGCCCGCCGCACACCTCGCAGAGCTGCTATCACGGCGAGCCGTTCAAGATGAACGAGCATCCGGTCCCCGGCTGCACCGGGCTGGTCCTGAAACGCACCTTCCTCGGCGATTACGTGATGGACGCCGCCTGCGGCAGCCAGGGTGGCCTGTCCAGCTCGATGCACATGGTCGTGCACGGCGACTTCACTGGCGGAAACTACACGACAGACGGCACGGCGCACATCGTCATGCCCGGCCGCCCGCCCCTGGACTTCACCAGCCACGGCGAAGCCCACTGGACCGGGCCCTGCTAGCTCTAAATCCTCCCCCGTTGGGGGAGGGGGACCACCCGATAGGGTGGTGGAGGGGCCCCGCCGCCCGCGCGGCCGGCCAGCAGGCAGAACCTAGGTCATTCCCGAAGCGGGCAAGGCCGGCATCGCTCCCCCTCCACCGCACTGCGTGCTGTCCCCCTCCCCCTAGGGTGGAGGATCTAGGGCGGCGATGATGGTTTCGACCGTTTGGTGCAGGTTCTTGAGCACGTCGACGGCCGGTAGGCGCAAAGTTCGGATGCCGCGCGCCGCGAGCCAGGCGTTGCGGCGCGCGTCATGCTCGGGCGTCCCCGCCAGCCGGTGCGCCTGGCCGTCGACCTCGATCGCCAGCCGGCCGCTGTCGCAATAGAAGTCGAGCACGTACGGCCCGATCGGATGCTGGCGACGAATGTGGCGGCCGAGCGAGCGGCGGCGCCGCTCCCGCCAGAGCAGAGCCTCTGGCAAGCTCATGCGCCGGCGGAGAGCCCGCGCCTTCGCTCGGGTCGCCGCCGGCGCGTCCAAGGCTTACCTGGCCAGCTCTTCTTCGATGGCGCCGATGAGGACGGGGTCTTCGGGCGCGAGCCTCGGCGAGAAGCGGCGGGCGACGTGGCCGTCCTTGGCGACGAGGAACTTCTCGAAGTTCCAGAGGATCGAGCCGTCCGCCGCGGCGCGGTCGCCGACCCCTTCCGCCGCTGGAATGGCCTTGGTCAGGTTGGCGTAGAGCGGGTGCTGACCCTCGCCCTTGACCACGATCTTCTCGAACATCGGGAACTTGACCCCGAAGTTGGTCGTGCAGAAGTCGGCGATCTCGTCGTTCGTGCCCGGCTCCTGGGCGCCGAACTCGTTGGCCGGGAAGCCGGTGACCACCAGACCCTTGTCCTTGTAGTCCTCGTAGAGCTTCTCCAAGCCCGCGTACTGCGGGGTGAGCCCGCACTTCGAAGCGACGTTGACCACCAGGATCACCTTGCCCTTGAAATCGCCGAGCGAGGCGGGCGCTCCATCGATGCGGTTGACGGGAATTTCGTAAAGGCTGTCGGACATGGGTTTCGCTAGGCTCCTCTTGGGCGAACTGCGGTCTGTTTCGACCCTAGGCGAGGGGCGCCGTCCGCTCAAGCCGCCGCCGGCGCCCTTTCGCAAAGGCCGAGCTTGCTGCACGGTGCGCTCATGACAGGAAGGACCCCGATGAAGCGCTTCATTCTCGCCGCGGCCGCCGCCGGCGCGCTCGTCATGCTGCAGAGCCCCGCGCACGCGCAATACCCCGGCCCATACCAGGGCCCGTATCAAGGTCCGTACCAGGGCCCCTACAACCAAGGCCCCTATAACCAGGGGCCGGTCCACCCGCCTTACAACCCGCAGCCTGACGGCGAGGACCGCTACGAGCATCATGGGCCGGACGAGGGCAACCCCTGGGACCTCGACCAGCGCGTCACCTGGCTCGAGGACCGTATCGCCCGCGGCCAGGAGAGCGGCGAACTCGACCGCGACGCCGCCTGGCGAGCACAGCAGGAGATTCAGGCCGTCCGTCGCGACGAGGACCACGACCGCAACATACATCGCGGCCGGCTCAGCGACTACGAGCGCCAGCACCTCATCGACCGGGTCGAAGCCATCGGCCGCGAGCTCCGCTGGCGCGAGGAATACCGCGAGCCCTGGGAAGACCGATAAGCTAACCAGACCCGCCCGCGCGAGCGGGCGCTCAGCTCTCGACCGCCAAGTTCGCCAAGAGCGCCAAGGAAGCAAGGCGGGCTTCGTGGCCCTCTTGGCGTCCTTGGCGTCTTGGCGGTCCAATACGGCGGCGCCGAGGGCCCTGACCGCGATCAACTTTTTGCAACAATGGGAACCCGCTCGCGGCATAAGCCGTCGCGTGAGCGAAGCCGCCGTCCAGATCACCGCCAGAGGCCCGCGCGCCGCGGCCGAAGCCGCCGCCGCCGCGATCGACGCCGAGCCGGCGCTCGAGGGCGCCGCCTACGCCATCCTTGAGGAGGAAGAAACCAGGGCGCTCTGGCGCATCGACGCCTACCCCGCCTCGGCGGCGGAGGCCGACGCGTTTCGCCGGGTGCTCGTCGGCTGGCCGGCGCTCACAGTAAAGAGCGAGGCGCTGGCCGACGCCGATTGGCTGAAGCTGGCGCTCTCCGGCCTGCCGCCGGTGCGCGCCGGGCGTTTTTTCGTCTACGGCGCCCACGATGCGGGGCTAGCGCCGGTGAACGCCGTCGCGCTCCGCATCGAGGCCGGCGCTGCGTTCGGCACCGGCCACCACGGCACGACGGTGGGCTGCCTCGCCGCCTTCGACCAGCTCCTGAAGGCGCGCCGGTTCGGCCGCGTGCTGGACGTGGGAACCGGGACCGGCCTCCTGGCCATCGCCGCCGTGCGTACGGGGAGCTCCGTCGCGCGCGGGAGCGACATCGATCCGGTCTCGGTGCGCATCGCGCGCGACAACGCGCGCATCAACCGCGTCCGCTTGCGCTTCGTTTGCGCCGATGGCCTGGCCCACCGTGCGATCAGGGGCTCTGCGCCCTACGACCTCGTCTTCGCCAACATCCTGGCCCGCCCGCTGATCCGCCTCGCCCGTCCGATCCACCGCGCGCTCAGGCCGGGCGGCCGGGTGATCCTCTCGGGTCTCCTGCGCGTACAGGAGCGCGAGGTGCGCGCCGCCTACCTGGCCCGGGGCTTGGTGTTCGAGCGTCGCCTGTATCGCGACGCCTGGGCCACACTGGTGATGCGCCGCTAGCGATCGCCTGCTGCTGACATCATATGGTCGGACAGGCGTCTAATCGACCGCGGGGGCGCGGCCGCAAAGGAGCGAAGACGCATGATCGGTTTCGGAGTCCCCCTCGCGGCCCTGGCCATGATCGTGATAGGCGGGGCGCTGCTGTCCTACGTCGCCAAGATGCGGCGCAATCGATCGGACTTAAGACCGGTCAACGAGCAGCTCGCCGCCGCCGCCGCCATCCTCTTGGCGACCGCCGCCTTCTTCCAGCAGCCCGGCATTCTGGGAGCGCTGATCGCCGTCGTCGCCATCGTGCCGGCGGGGCTGTTCCTGGTCGCCATCTACACCAGCCGCGAGCCCGCACAGCCGCCCAATATGCACATCGGAGAGCTCGCGCCCGACTTTGCCGGCGTCGCGGCCGATGGAACGCCGTTCCGCCTCTCCGCGCTGCGCGGCCAGCCCGTGCTGCTCAAGTTCTTCCGCGGCCTCTGGTGTCCCTATTGCATCGCCGAGTTGAAGGAGCTGGCGGCGCTGGCGCCCAATTTCGAAGCGCTCGGCGTGAAGCTGGTGGCGGTCAGCTCGGACAGCCCGGTCGAGATCGCCCGATTCGATGCCAGGCGCCGCTGGCCGATCGCCCTGGTCGCCGATCAGAAGTCTCGAGGCGCACCGCTCCTACAACGTGCAGCGTCGCCATTTCGCGCCGCGGCGCGGCCCCTTCCGCGAGCTGGCGATCCCCACCACGGTGCTGATCGGCGCCGACGGCCGTGTGCAATGGTTCGTGCAGAGCCGCGACCACCGTGTCCGCCCGCACGCCGACTGGGTGCTGGGCATGATCATCCCGTTCCTGTCGAAGAGACCCCGCCCGGCGCTGGCGGCCTAATCCTCCACCGTAGGGGGAGGATCTTGTGCGGCATGACTTTGCGACCCGGTGGCGACAGGACTAGATTTCCCCCCATGCGCCAGACCTTTCGATGAAACCACCGATCCGTCCTTCGGGCCGCGTCATGCGCCGCTGATCCGCAAGGCCATGGCCGAGCAGGGCCTTGACGGCTTCCTCATCCCGCACGAGGACGAGCACCAGAACGAGTACCTGCCCGCCGCCAACGACCGCCTGGCCTGGGCGACCGGCTTCACCGGCTCGGCCGGGGCGGCGGTGATCCTGAAGGACAAGGCGGCGATCTTCGTCGATGGCCGCTACACCCTGCAGGTGCGCGACCAGGTGGACACCGGCCTGTTCGAGGTCCGCGACCTGGTCGACGGCGGCGTGCCGGCCTACCTCGCAGACCGCGCTCGAGCCGGGCTGGACCATCGGCTACGACCCGAAGCTGCACAGCCCCGAGGCGCTGGAGCGCCTGAAGCCGCCGCGGCCAAGGCCGGCGCGCGCGGCTCGACGCCCGTCGAGCCGAACCCGCTGGACGCGCGCCTGGGGCGCCGCGCGGCCGGCGCAGCCGCCGCCGCCGGTGGTCCCGCACCCGCTCCGAGTTCGCCGGCGAGGCCTCGGCCGCCAAGCGCCGGCGCGTGGGCGAGAGCCTGGCCGGCGAGGGCGCGGAAGCGGCGCGTGATCACCGCGCCGGCCTCGATCGCCTGGCTGTTCAACATCCGCGGCGGCGACGTGATCCGCTCGCCGCTGCCGCTCGCCCAGGCGATCCTCAACGCCGACGGCTCGGCGCGCCTGTTCCTCGACCCGGCCAAGGTGACGCCCGGACCTGCCGGCCTGGCTCGGCAACGCGGTCACGCCTGGAGCCGCCCGAAGACGCTCGCCGGCCGCGCTCGACGCGTTCAAGGGCCGCCGCGTGCTGGTCGACCCGGCGCAGTCGTCGGCCTGGTACTTCGAGGCGCCTGCGCCACGCCGGCGCGGAGATCGTGCGCGCGCAGGATCCCGACGGCCCTGCCCCGGGCGCGCAAGAACGCCGTCGAGATCGAGGGCGCGCGCCAGGCGCACATCCGCGACGGCGCGGCGCTCAGCCGTTTCCTGCACTGGGTGAGCGACCGAAGCCCAGACCGGCCTGCCGGACGAGCTCGAGGTGGTGCGCAAGCTGGAGGGCTTCCGCGAGGCGACCGGCGCGCTGAAGGACCTGTCGTTCGACACCATCGCCGGCGCCGCCTCCAACGGCGCCATCGTGCACTACCGGCCGACCCAGCGGCTGGCCGAAGAAGCTGGAGGCCGGCTCGCTGCTGCTGGTCGATTCCGGCGCCCAGTACCTGGACGGCACGACCGACGTCACCCGCACGGTCGCCATCGGCGAGCCGACCGCCGAGATGCGCGAGCGCTTCACCCTGGTGCTGAAGGGCCACCTGGCGCTGGCCCGCGTGCGCTTCCCGGCCGGCACCACCGGCTCGGCCCTCGACGCCCTGGCCCGCGCGCCGCTGTGGGCCGCCGGCCTCGACTACGACCACGGCACCGGCCACGGCGTCGGCTCCTACCTCGGCGTGCACGAGGGGCCGCAGCGGATCTCCAAGCTGCCCAACAGCGTGGCGCTGCGAGCCGGGCATGATCGTCTCCAACGAGCCCGGCTACTACAAGGAAGGCGGCTACGGCATCCGCATCGAGAACCTGCAGGTGGTCACCGACGCCCGCCGCGATCGCCGGCGGCGAGCGGCCGATGCTGGGCTTCGAGACCCTGACCCTGGCCCCCATCGACCGGCGACTGGTCGACAAGGCCCTGCTCACCGCCGAGGAGCTCGCCCAGCTCAACGCCTACCACGCCCGCGTGCTGACGGTTGTCGGCCCGCTCGTGCCGGAAGACGTCGCGGCTTGGCTGCGGGAGTCCTGCGCGCCAATCGCTTAACCGCGAACGCGCAAATCACAAATCGTCGTCATGGCCCGACTTGTTCGGGCCACCCATGATCACCGTGTGGCCTAAGCCTCCTCCGGCTCCCGCCCGAGCCAGAGCATGGCGCCGCCGATGGCGGCGACGGCGGCGAGCGCCGGGCCGGCGGCGGCGAGGCTCGTGACGAGGCCGCGGGCGCCGGCGATGAGGTCGGGGCCGACCGCCGCGAGCACGCCCGCGAGCATGACGACAGCGACGCCGGAGATCGCGCCGTCCACCAGCATGCGCCTGCGCGCGATGGCCTGTTCGACACCGAGCTCGAACACCAGGTCGCGGGCGGGCGCCTCGGTCTCCGACCAGAGCGCGGCGAGCTTGGTGTCGGCGTCAGTCATCAGGACCTCCGAGGGCCTGGAGCAGCTTAGCGCGGCCCCGTTGCACATGCGATTTGATTGTTCCCAGGGGCAGTCCGAGCACCTCGGCCGCCTCGGCGTGGCTGAACTCGCCCCCCAGGCAGAGCGCCACGGCCGCGCGCTGGTCGGCCGGCAGGCCGCGCAGCGCCCGCTCGAGGTCGAGACGGGCGTCGGTGCAGCCGCCGCTGGCCGCCGTCGGCGGCCCCAGCCCTTCGACGCGCCGTCGCTCCCGGCCGCGCGAGCGCGAAAACGAGAGCGCCTTGTTCCAGGCGATGGCGCAGAGCCAGGAGCGGAACGACGCCGCTCCGCGGTAGCGCCAGAGCCTCGACCAGGCGGCCAGGAAGGTCTCCTGCGCGAGGTCGTCGGCGTCGGCCGCGTTGTTCAAGACGCGGCGCAGGAAGCTCCGCACCGCCTGCTGGTGGCGCGCTACGAGCTGGCGAAACGCTTCCTGCGAGCCGCCGCGGGCGGCCGCCACCAGGTCGGCGTCGGCGCCCGGCGCGTTCAGTTGACGCGCCAGAAGGTCGCCGCGATCGCAGACAGCACCCCTGCGACGGTCAAAGCGCCGGCGATGATAGCGACGATCAGGAAGGTGTCGTTGTTCGCGTGCGCATAGCGCCAGGCGAACCCGAAGCCCACGGTCACCGCACCGGCGAAGATCGCCCAGTTCCAACGGCGCCACGGTTCGCCCGCAATGCGGACCTCCATTCGCCGTTCCCAGCGGTCCCAGCGCCGATCCCAGCGGTCGTCGCCCCGCACGCCGGCGGCGACACCGCTCGCAACGCCGCTGGCGACGCCGCCGGCCACGTTCTCGGCCACCGTCCTGGCGGTGCGGCCGGCGCGCCAGATCCAGCGGCCGCGCAGCGCGTCGAGCACTTCCGGCGGCGGATCGCGGTTCTGGGCGGCGTAGACCTTCAGCGCCTCGATGGCGTCCTTCTGCCGCCGGTAACGCAGGTACTGCCGCCAGGGCGCAAAAAGGGCTTGGACGAACGGCCCGGCCAGCACCGCCACGATGATCACCAGCCACCAGTATTTGTCCCAATCGAAGTTCACAGGCGTTGCTCCTCGAGCATCGGGCCAGCGTTCAGCCGCCCTCCAGTGAAGCTTAGTCGCCGCCCCGAGTGCAAATGGATGCAAAGGCGCCGGCGCCTGCCGTAAAGATAGCGCGGGAGGCGCGTGTGCTCGATCGTTTCAAGGTCCCGGACGACATCGCCGTACGCGTCGCGCCCGACGATATGCATGCGACCATCTTCAGCCTGTTCGCGGCGCTCGGCATGCCGGAGCCCGATGCGGCCCGCACCGCAGACGTGCTGGTCTACGCCGACGTACGCGGCATCGACTCGCACGGCGCCAGCAACATGCCGCGCCGCTACGTCAGCTGGCTGCAGCGGGGCCAGGTGAACATTGCGCCCGAGCCGCGCACGGTGCGGGACACCGGCCCGGTCGCCACCGTCGACGGCGACAAGGGACTGGGCCTGGTCGTCGCGCCGCCGGCGATGGATCTGGCCATCGAGCGGGCGCGGCGCCACGGGGTCGGTGTCGCTATCGTCTCAAACGCCGCCCACTACGGGCCGGCGGCCTACTACGCCCATCGCGCGCTGCCGCACGACATGGTCGGCGTCTCCATGACCACCGGCGGGGTGCTGGTGGCGCCGACCGGCGGGGCCGAGCGGCTCCTGGGCCTCAATCCGATTGGGATCGCGGCGCCGTCTCGCCACGAGGTCCCCTTCATCTTCGATGCGTCCATGAGCTCGGTTGCGGCCAACAAGATCGCCCTGCTCAACCGGCTCGGCGGCATGGTCCTGCCAGGCTGGGTGGCCCGCGCCGACGGCGCGCCGGTGATGGAGGAAACCACGGCGCCGGAGGGCTTCATGATGCTGCCGCTGGGCGGGACGCGGGAGATCGGGTCCCACAAGGGCTTCGGGCTGATCATGCTGGTCGAAGTCCTGACCAGTCTGCTCGGCGGCGCCGGCGGCGGGCCTTTCCGCCGCGGCGACTCCGCGCACTTCTTCCTCGCCTTCGACGTCGCGGCGTTCACCGACCTCGACCAGTTCAAGACGGACATGGACGCCTACCTGCGCCGCCTCTTGGACAGCACGCCGGCGCCCGGCGAAACGCGGGTCATCTACCCGGGCATCGAGGAGGCGGAGGCCGAGGCCGACCGTCGCGCCCAAGGCATCCCCTACCATCCCGACGTAATCGCCTGGTACCGCACCGCCTGCGCCGACGCTGGCGCGACGCACCGGCTGTAGCGGTTCAATGGGACCTGCTAGCGAGGACTCAGCGCTTTCCACACATCCGCTCATCCCCGCGAAAGCGGGGACCCAGGCTTTTTTGGTGTTCTTTGCCTCTTGGCCAGGTTCGACGGTTCAGATTCAGAAACGAAAAACACCTGGGTCCCCGCTTTCGCGGGGAGGAGCGGTATTGAGCACAGGCTCTATTGCGTGACGAGCGCCAGCCACTCGTCTTCGGTCAGCACCTGGATGCCGAGCTCGGCGGCGGTCTTGAGCTTGGAGCCGGCGCCGGGGCCGGCGACGACGATATCGGTCTTCTTCGAGACCGAGGAGGCGACCTTGGCGCCCAGCGCCTCGGCCTGCGCCTTGGCCTCGTCGCGGGTCAGGCGTTCCAGCGAGCCGGTGAACACCACCGTCTTGCCGGCGATCGCCGTGTCGGTCTTCGGCGCCTCGGCGTCCTGGATCGTCGAGCTCGGCGACCAGGCTCGCGACCATCCGGCGGTTGTGGTCTTCGGCGAAGAAGGCGGCGGCCGCCTCGATCACCGCCGTCGCCGATCTGGTCGAGCGCGTCGAGCTCGGCGCACGCCTCCGGGTCGTGCTCGGCGACCTTGTCCATCGCCTCGAGGAAAGCCTTGGCGGTCAGGTATCCGCGCGCCAGCACCACCGCGGTGGTCTCGCCGACATGGCGAATGCCGAGGCCGTAGATGAAGCGGTCTAGCGCGATCCGCCGCCGGCCCTCGATCGCGCGCTCGAGGTTGCGCACCGAGGTCTCGCCGAAGCCCTCGCGCTCGCGGAGCGCCTCCAGCACGTCTGTGTTGCGGCCGAGGCGGAAGATGTCGGCCGGCTCCTTGATCAGGCCTTCGTCGAAGAAGGCCTGCAGGTGCTTCTCGCCCAGGCCCTCGATGTCGAAGGCGCGGCGGGAGACGAAGTGCTTCAGGTGCTCGACGCGCTGGAACGGGCAGGCGAACTCGCCGGTGCAGCGGCGCACGACCGTCTCGGCGCCGGAGGAGGTTGTCTCGCGCGCGAGGGGCGTGTGCAGCGGGCAAGGGCAGTGGGTCGGGAAGGCGTAGGGCTTGGCGCCCCTGGGCCGCTCGCTCTCGCACGGCGCCGACGATCTGCGGGATGACGTCGCCGGCGCGCTGGATGATCACCGTGTCGCCGATGCGGAGGTCCTTGCGGGCGATCTCGTCGGCGTTGTGCAGGGTGGCGTTCTCGACCACCACGCCGCCGACGGTGACCGGCGTCAGCCGCGCGACCGGCGTCACCGCCCCGGTGCGGCCGACCTGGATGTCGATGGCCTCCAGGATGGTGCGCGCCTGCTCGGCCGGGAACTTGCGCGCGATCGCCCAGCGCGGCGAGCGGGAGACGAAGCCGAGCCTGCCCTGCCAGTCGAGACGGTCGACCTTGTAGACCACTCCGTCGATGTCGAACGACAGGCTGCGGCCGCAGTCGCCTCCATCCGCGCATAGGCCGCGAGCAGACCGTCCGCGCCCTCGACGCGCGCCGCCTGCGGCGTGACCTGGAACCCCCAGCGCTTGCAGCGCCTCGAGCGCCTCCCACTGGGTCTCGGCGAAGGGCGCGCTGAGCACGCCCCAGGCGTAGGCGAAGAAGCGCAGTGGCCGCTGGGCGGTGATGTTCGGGTCGATCTGGCGCAGCGATCCGGCGGCGGCGTTGCGCGGATTGACGTAGGTGCGCTGGCCGGCGGCTTCCGCGGCGCGCGTTCAACGCCGCGAAGTCCTCGTGGCCGAAATAGACCTCGCCGCGCACCTCGATCACCTCGGGCCAGCCCTTGCCGGCCAGGCGGTGCGGAATCTCGCCGATGGTCTTCAGGTTCGCGGTGACGTCCTCGCCGACGCGGCCGTCGCCGCGGGTCGCGCCCTGGACGAAGACGCCGTTCTCGTAGCGCAGGGAGGCCGAGAGGCCGTCGATCTTCGGCTCGGCGGTGTAGGCGACCGACTCCTCGCCCAGGCGCAGGAAGCGGCGCACGCGGGCGTCGAACTCGGTCGCGTCGTCGTCGGAAAAGGCGTTGTCGAGCGAGAGCATCGGAACGCCGTGCTCGACCGGGGCGAAGGAAGCCGCGCGCGCCGCGCCGACCTTCAGCGACGGCGAATTCTCGCGGACGAGGTGCGGGAAGCGGGCCTCGATCTCGCCGTTGCGCCGCTTCATCGCGTCGTACTCGGCATCGGAGATTGCGGGCGCGTCGTCCTGGAAATAGCGGATGTCGTGCTGCGCCAGCTCGTCGGCGAGCCTGGTCAGCTCCTCGACCGCTTCGGCCTCGGTCAATTCGGCGACAGCTCTCGGCATCCCCTCAACACCCGCTTATGCCCGCGTGAGCGGGCGCCTCCATTTAAACCACGAAGGACACAAAGATCACGAAGGGGAAGGCTCAGCCGCCGAGCTTGTTCGAGCGGCTTCGTGTCCTTCGTGACCTTCGTGGTTGATCTTGCGGTCCCGCATCCGCGAGGCCGCGAAGAGTTAGCCGGCCATCAGGGCGCGGGCCGCGGCGCGGGCTGCGTCGGTGACCGCGGCGCCGGAGAGCATGCGGGCGATCTCCTCCTCGCGCTGGGCGGGCGTGAGCGTCTCGACCCCCGTCGAGATACGCTCGCCATCGCCGAGCCTCAGCACCCGCCATTGGGCGTCGGCGCGGGCCGCGACCTGCGGCGAGTGGGTGACGACGACCACCTGCGCGTCGGCGGCCAGCCGCTTCAGGCGCAAGCCCACCGCGTCGGCCACCGCGCCGCCGACTCCCTGGTCGACCTCGTCGAAGATCATCAGAGGCTGCGCCTCATCGCCACGTCCGGCCAGCGAGGCCTTCAGCGCCAGCGCAAAGCGGGCAAGCTCGCCGCCGGAGGCGATGTCGCTCAAGGGCGAGAACGGCGCGCCCGGGATTGTGGCGATCTCGAACTCCACGCGATCGGCGCCGGACGGGCCGGCGCGCTCCTCGGCCAGCGGCTCGACCGCGACGCGGAAGCGCGCCTTCTCCAGTTTCAGCGGGGCCAGTTCGGCGGCAACGGCGGCCGCTAGGCGGTCGCCGGCCGCGCGGCGCGCGGCGCTGAGGGCGGTAGCCGCGGCGAGATAGCGCGCCCTGGCCGCGGCCGCGTCGACTCCTGCGGCGGCCAGCGCATCCTGGCTGGTCTCGGCCAGGCGCAACGTTTCGGCGATGGCGGCGCGGCGGGCGGGCAGCTCGTCGACCGTCACCCCCAGCTTGCGGGCGGCGGCGCGGAGCGCGAACAGCCGCTCTTCCGCCCGCTCCAGGTCGTCCGGCTCGAAATCGAAGGCCCGCGCCGCCGCGTCGATGGCCGCGACGGCTTCGGTGGCCTCGACCAAGGCCCGGTCGACCGCCGCCGCGGCCTCGGCAAGCCGCATGCCGGCCGCGCCCTCGGCGCTGACGCCGGCCTGCAGCGCCCGCTCGCGCGCCCGCTCGAGCGCCCGCAGCGCCTGGGCCAAGCGGCCGGTCAGCCCCTCGCCGATCCCGTCGCGGGCGGCGCTGATGTCGGCGAGCGCCTTTTCGGCCGCGCCGAGCAGGGCGCGCTCGTCGGCGAGCACCGCCTCCTCGCCCGGTTGCGGGTTCAGCCGGTCGAGCTCGGCCAGGCGGGCGGTGAGCTCGTCGGATTCCGCGGCCGCCGCGCGCGCGGCCTCAGCTAGCGCGTCCGCCCGCTCGCGCGCCGCGCGCCAGCCGCTCCAGGCCTCCATGCAGGCGGCGACCTCGCCCCGCAAGCCGCCGAAGGCGTCGAGCAAAGGCCGGTGGGTGCGCTGGTCGAGCAGCCCGACCGTCTCGTGCTGGCCGTGCACCTCGATCAGCATGGCCCCCAGATCGCGCAGCACGCCGATGCTGGTCGCCTGGTCGTTGACGAAGGCGCGGCGAGCGGCCATCGGCGCCGAGCTGGCGGCGGAGCACCAGGTCGTCGTCCGGCGTCTCGCCGAGGCCCTTTTCCTCGAGGTAGGCCCAGGCGGGATGGTCGGGCGGGAGCGCGAAGATCGCGGTCGCCTGCGCTTGGGCGGCGCCGCGCCGGACGAGCCCGGCGTCGCCGCGCGCGCCGAGCGCCAGGCCCAGGGCATCGAGGATGATCGACTTGCCGGCGCCCGTCTCGCCGGTCAGCACGGTGAGGCCCGGGCCGAAAGCCAGGTCGAGGCTTTCGATCAAGACCACGTCGCGGATGGCGAGCCCGATCAGCATGCAGCGGAGAGGATCGCCGCAAACGGCCGGCGGCTCAACACGCGGCTGACGGTCGGGCCCTCAGAGCCCGAGCGGATTGTACCAGGTGCGGCGGTGCTTCTTCTTGGTCGCTTGGTCCTGAGGCTGCTGCTGGTCGGTCGCGGCGGCGCCCTGCTGCTCCGGCTCGCTCACCGCCGCCGCGGGCGGCTCGGGCGCCGGCGCCAAGACGTCGCGAGCGTTGTGGAACAGCCCGCGGCGGCCGTGCCTGGGTGCGACGCCGGGCGGATAGCCCTTCGACGACATCAGATTGTAGGCCGTCTGCGTACCAGTAGCTGCCCGGGTAGTTGTAGCCGAGCACGGCGGCGTTCTCCTTGGCCTCCTGGACCAGGCCAAGCGTCAGGTAGGCCTCGACCAGCCGTTACAGCGCCTCGGGCGTGTGGCTGGTGGTCTGGTACTTGTCGATCACCGTCTTGAAGCGGCCGATCGCCGCCAGCATGTCGCCGGCGTGCAGGTAGTAGCGCCCGACGGTCATCTCCTTGCCGGCCAGCTGGTCGTTGATCATGTCGATCTTGAGCCGCGCGTCGGCGGCGTACGCGTGTGCGGGATAGCGGCGGCGACCTCGGTCTCGGCTGTCAGCGCCTGCTGGGTGGCGCCCTGGTCGCGGCCGACGTCGACGATCTGCTCGAAGTAGCACTTGGCCTTCAGGTAGTAGGCGTAGGCCGCCGAGCTGTTGCCCGGATAGAGCTCGATGAACCGGTCGGCGTCGGCGATCGCGTCGGTATAGTATTGGCCTCGTAGTGGGCGTAGGCCTCCATCAGGATCGCGCGCCGCGACCACTCCGAATAGGGGTGCTGGCGCTCGACCTCCTTGAAGTAGTTGACCGCGTCGCTCCATCTGTGGGCGTCCAGGCGCTCCGCGCCGACGGAGTAGAGCTGCTCGACCGGTTGCTCGGCGTAGGTGGTGTCTTCTTCTTCTTACGATTTCAGAAGATTGCAGCCGCTCAGCGCCACGGCGGCGATCAGGACCAGAGCCAGGGTGGGGCGGACCCGAACGTTAAGAGCGAGCACGGAGTTTGACCTCGAACAAGACGCCCCCGCGCCGACAGTTGACGGAACAGACCCGCCGAAGGCTTCTACACTAGCTGACCTAGCGCGCAAACGGATGGAGGCGCGTCAGCCGGCCGCGGCAAGGTCGTCGGCGGCGACCCGGCGACGCCAGGCCTTGGGCCGCGCAAGCAGCGCGAGCGCCAGCGCGTTGTTCAGCTCGTGGCCGCCGCGGACGCTCTCGAAACGCGCGATCAGCGGCGCGCCGAGCAGGTAGAGATCGCCCAGCGCATCGAGCAGCTTGTGGCGGACGAATTCGTCGGGGAAACGCAGCCCCTCGGGATTGACCAGGGCGTCGCCGTCGATGACCAGGCAGTTCTCCATCGAACCGCCGCGCGCGAGACCCATCTTCCGAAGCGCCTCGACCTCGTGCAGGAAGCCGAAGGTGCGCGCGGGCGCGATCTCGCGCCGGAACGAGTCTGCGTCGACGGCGAGGTCGATCATCTGCGCGCCGATCGCCGCGCTCGGGAAGTCGATCTCGAACGCCATCTCGAACCTCTCCGCCGGATAGAGCCCGGCGCGCTTGTCGCCGTCGACGATCTCGATGGGCTCGAGCACTTCGATGGCGGCGCGGGCGGCGGCCTGCGCCTTGAGGTCCGCCGCCTCGATGAGGTCGACGAACGGCTTGGCCGAGCCGTCGAAGATCGGCGCCTCGGGCCCGTCGAGCTCGACGACGGCATTGTCGATGCCCAGGCCCGCCAGCGCCGACATCAGATGCTCCACCGTCGAGACCTGCGCGCCGGCGGCGTTGGCGATCACGGTGCCGAGCCGGGTCTGGGTGACGGCCTCGGCGCGCGCGGGGACGCGATTGTCGCCGGCAAGGTCAGTGCGGACGAAGGCGATGCCGGCGTTGGCGGCGGCTGGGCGGATGGCGCCCCGCACTGCCACGCCGCTGTGCAGCCCGATCCCCTCGATCGGCGCCGGGCGCGCGAGCGTGTGCTGGTGGACCGCCGATGTGGCCATGCGCGCCGCTTCCCTAGCGTCCGGAGTCACGCCCGCGCTTATGGCCACTCACGCCGCGGCGGCAACTCAAGCTTGGTGTCGAACTGTTGCCGGCGCGCCGGCAGCCGGTCAGTTGGCCAAGCGACGCAGGAACGACGGGATTTCGAGGTCCTCGCCGGCGTCCTCGTGCTCCTCTTCGACCGGCTGGGCGGCCGTCGCCGCGCCGCCGGCGGCGGCCCTGGCTTGCAGCACCGGCGTCGGGTCGCCGCGATAGTCGCGCAGCGGCGGCGGCGCGTCGGCGCGGTTGCGCGGCCCGAACAGTCCGAGGAAGCCGCCCTTGGACGGACGCGGCTCGTCGGCGAGCGGCCGGGCGCCGAACAGCGGCGGCTCTTCCTCGATCTCCGGCTCCGGCGCCGCCTGGGCGGCGAGGACGGGCGTGGGTGCAGGCTCGGCCGGCGCGATCTGCGGCGCTTCGTAGAGATCGCCTTGCAGCTCGACGGACGTCGGGGGGGCTTCGCGGATCACCGCCTGTTCCGACATCACGGTGTAGGCGGGCGCGAAGGCCGGCTCGGGCGTCTTGGGTTCGGGCTCGACTGCGGCGACGGCCGCCACCTCCGCGACGGTCTCGCGCTCGGGCTCGCGGATGGTCATTGTCGACAACGCCGGTTGCGCCACGCGCTGAGGCTTGGGCTCGATGGCGGCGATCGACGCTGCCGTCCATGCCGGTGGCGACGACCGAGACGCGGATCTTGCCGCTCAGCGACGGATCGAAGCGCGGCGCCGAAGATGATGTTGGCTTCCGGGTCGACCTGGCTCGGAGATGGCGTTGGCCGCCTCGTCGACCTCGAGCAGGGTCATGTCGAGGCCGCCGGTGATGTTGACCAGCACCGCGCTTGGCGCCCTTCAGCGACACTTCGTCGAGCAGCGGGTTCTGGATGGCGTTCTCGGCCGCCATCAGCGCGCGGCCCTCGCCGGTGGCCTCGCCGGTGCCCATCATCGCCTTGCCCATCTCGGTCATCACCGTGCGCACGTCGGCGAAGTCGAGGTTGATCAGGCCCGGCAGCACCATCAGGTCGGTGATCGAGCGGACGCCGGAATGCAGCACCTGGTCGGCCATGGCGAACGCCTCGGCGAAGGTGGTGCGCTCGTTGGCGACGCGGAACAGGTTCTGGTTGGGGATGACGATCAGGGTGTCGACGTAGCGCTGCAGCTCGGCGATGCCGGCGTCGGCCAGGCGCATGCGGTGGCGGCCCTCGAAGTGGAACGGCTTGGTCACCACGCCGACGGTCAGGATGCCGCGCTCGCGCGCGCACTTGGCGATGATCGGCGCCGGCGCCGGTGCCGGTGCCGCCGCCCATGCCGGCGGTGATGAAGACCATGTGCGCGCCGTCGAGATGCTCGCCGATCTCGGGCGTCGACTCCTCGGCGGCCGACATGCCGACCTCGGGATGGGCGCCGGCGCCCAGGCCCTGGGTGACGCTGCACGCCGAGCTGGATGCGCTTGCTCGGTCTTGGAGAAGGCCAGTTGCTGGGCGTCGGTGTTGGCGACGACGAACTCGACGCCCTCGAGCCCCGCCTCGATCATGTTGTTGACGGCGTTGCCGCCGGCCCCGCCGACGCCGAAGACGACGATGCGCGGTTTTAGCTCGCTGGTGCGCGGCGCGGAAACCTTGAATGGCCATAAGGACTCCCGGTCCCAAAAACGCCGCGGGGCGGTGTGACGGCGGCCCGCCCGCGGGATGCGCGACAGATTCCGTCAACTGAACGCTGACTAACCTTAATTGGCGGTTAACAGCTCTAGGCTGAGTCGGGCGCGAACGTCCGCCGCGCAAGCACAGAATTGTTGACTTAAAAGGCGGTTCGCGCCGGTCGCCCCGGCGAGGTGCGACCAATTTGCGTACGGTCATCTGCGCGAAACACGCGTTGGCCGGCGCGGAAAGGTTAAAGGTTGTTCCTGAGCCAGGCCGCGGCGCGCATGATCGCCGGCGCGTTCGGATCGACCGGTCGCGGCTTTGAGCGGCCGCCGGTCAGCGAGCGCAGGGTCACGGCCTCGCGCGGACCGAAGGCGGCGCGTTGGAGCACGCCGGCCGCGGCGCAGAACGCCGGACCGGACGCGGCGTCGGCCAGATGCGGCACGCGGCGCGGGCGGCCGAGCCGGACCGGGCGGTCGAACACCCGCACCGCCACTTCGCGCACGCCGGCGAGCTGGCTCGCGCCGCCGGTGAGCACGATGCCGGCGCTCGGCTCGAACGGCGCGCCGGCCGCCTTCAAGCCGCTCGCGCAGCAGCTCCAGCGTCTCCTCGACGCGGGGCGCGATAATCCCCTTGAGCAGCGAGCGGGGCGCGATCACCGGGCCGGCGCCGGGATCATCGCCGCGCGGCGGCGCCTCGATCATCTCGCGATCTTCGTTGGCCGAGGCGATGGCCGAGCCGTGCAGGGTCTTGATGCGCTCGGCGCCGGCGATGGAGGTGGAGAGGCCGCGGGCGATGTCGGCGGTCACATGCGCGCCGCCGACGGCCAGACTGTCGACGTGCACCAGCGAGCCGCCGGCGAACACGGCCACCGAGGTCGAGCCGCCGCCCATGTCGATGCAGATGCAGCCAAGGTCCATCTCGTCGTCCTCGAGCGCGGCGAGCGCCGAGGCGAAGGGAGCGGCGACCACGCCGTCGAACTCCAGGTGCGCCCGCTCGACGCAGAAGCCGAGGATCTGGAACATCGCCTCGCTCATCGAGACGACCATCAGGTCCAAGCCGCAACGCCTTGCCGAACATCGAGCGGGGGTCGCGGACGCCGCGCTGGGCGTCGACCGACCACGCGATCGGCAAGAGGTGGATCGGCCGCCGGCCCGGCATCTTGACCTGGCCAAGCGCGGTGGAGATCGCGCGGCTCAAGTCGACGTCGGCGATCGGGCGCGGGCCGAGCGCCACTTCCGAGGCCAGGCGATGGCTGGCCAGCTGCCCGCCCGAGGTTGTCACCGCGACACCTTGCACGCTTACGCCGGCGACGGCCTCGGCGCGCTCGACCGCCTGGGCGACGGCGTCGGTCGCTTCGTCCATATTGACGATCGAGCCGCCGCGCACGCCGCGCGACTGGACGTAGCCGACGCCCGCCGTCTGCAGCGTCCGCATCTCGCGGTTCACCCCGCCCTGCTTCATGATGAAGCACGAGACTTTGGTCGCCCCGATGTCGAGCGCGGCCACGACCGGCGCTCGCCCGGCCAGGGCCTTCAGGCCCTCCCTGGCCTCGCGCCGATCCTCAAGCTTGGACATCTTGCACGCTCCTCAAAATCTCAACCGCCTCAGGCGCCCGCCGTGACCGGCTGGGGCGTCGCGGGCGCGTCACTGGGCCGCACGGCGACCAAGTCTGGATCGCGCAGGTCGATGCGGGTGAAACCGAGATCGAGGATGCGCGACTGCGCATCCAGGCTGTCGAGCCGCGCCAAGGCCCGCGCCTCGCTGTCGGCGGGCAGCTGGATCAGCGCGCCATCCCGGGTCCGGAGATCCCAGCGGCGGTCGTCGACGCGAACGACGGCGTCGAGCTTGCTCATCAGGCGCGGGCGGCTCTCGAGCAGCGGCAGGATGCCCGGCGCGGCCTGGTCGGCCCCTTCGCCCACCACCAGCGGCAGGTCCGTGAACTGCGCCGGGTCGGCTTCCGGGATGGCGCGGCCGGTCGAGTCGATGACCAGCGTGCGCCCGGCGTGTTGCCAGACCGCCATCGTCTGGCGCTGGGTAATGGCGATGACGATGGTGTCGGGCAAAAGGCGGACGACCTTGGCGCTCTTCACCCAGCCCACGTTCTCGACCCGGCTGCGGACTGCTTTCAGATCGAGGTGCAGGATCGGCTCGCCCTTAACCAACGCCGCGGCCCTCAGCACATCGGCGGCGGCGGCGGGGGTTGCGCCCTCCACGGTCACCTCGCCGACCTTGAAGCCCAAATCGATGAAGCCCTGATCGACGTCGGCGACCGCCTGTACGCGGGCGCGCTCCACGCGCGGATCGCTGGCCAGCATGGCGACGACGCCGCCGACGCCGATGACAACGGCCAGGCTGAGCGCGGTCAGCGGCATGAGCCCGAGGCTGCGCGCGGCGGCGAGCTTGGCGGGTGCGTAAGGTTTGGACGCCTTGGCGCGGGGACGGCCGGCCCTCGGCCTGGCCTGGACGGTCGCGCGGCTAGGGGCCCCTCCTCGCACCGCCGCGGCCATAGGCGTCCTCCACAATCCAGCCCACCAGTTCGTCGAACGCCACGCCTCGATGCGCCGCCTGCTCGGGGACGAGCGAAGTGGGCGTCATGCCGGGCTGGGTGTTGACCTCCAACAGGACCAGAATGTCGTTAATGTCGTCATAACGAAGGTCGGCGCGCGTAACGCCTCGGCAACCAAGCGCGGCATGCGCGAGCTCGGCCATGCGCAGGGCGCGATCGGTCGCCGCAGCAGGGATTCGCGCCGGCACGACGTGGGCGGAGCCGTCCTCGCCGTACTTCGCCTCATAGTCGTAGAAACCGGTGCGAGGGATGATTTCCGTCACCGCCAGCGCCTTGCCGTCCATCACCGCCACGGCAAGCTCGAAGCCGCGGACGTAGGGCTCGATCAACACCTCCTCGCCGTAGGTCCAGGTCGGCGACAAGAGCTCGGTCGGCGGCGAATTGGCCCCCTCGAACACCAGAAAGACGCCCACCGACGAGCCTTGCGCGTTCGGTTTGACCACGTAGGGCGGCGGCATCACGTGCGTCTTAGCCGCCTCCAGGCGGTTGAAAAGGCCCCCGCCTGGCACGGCGACGCCGGCCGCGGCCATCACCGCCTTGGCTTTGACCTTGTCCATAGCCAGCGCCGAGGCCAGCACCCCGCAGTGAGTGTAGGGAAGGCCGAGCGTCTCGAGCACGCCCTGCACGCAGCCGTCCTCGCCCCACTCGCCATGCAGCGCGTTGAAGACGACGTCGGGTTTGAGGCCTGCGAGCACCTGGGCGATGTCGCGGCCGGCGTCGATGCGGCTCACCCGCGCGCCGAGGCGTCCCAGGGCGTCCGCGCAGGCCGCGCCGGAGACCAGCGACACCTCGCGCTCGGACGAGAGGCCGCCGAGCAGAACTGCGACGTGCTGGCCTTCAAGGCGCCCGGGCATGGCGGAATGCGAATCTCTCGAGGGCGCGGCAAGCACCTGTTAAGCCCGATCGGCTAGCAGGGAAAGCGGACCAGAACGGACCAGACGGGATGTCTTCGTTCCAGATCGTGAATGGCTACGTTTGCTTCAACTGCAGTCAGGTCGCTCTGGCGCAGAAGGGCATCAATCCCGCCAACCCGCCGACGGTCGCCGGCGGCCCGCCGAGTCAAGCGAACGGCGATGCAGGCAGCGTCGCTGGCTCGAGCAACACTCAGAGCACGCCGGCGATTATCTTCGGCGGCAGCCTCAGCCAGACGCAGCCGGCGGCGGCCGTGCAACCGACGACCGCCTCCAGCGCGACCGCGACCACCTTCCAGACGCCACCCGGCCAGAACGGCGCCCAGCTGAACCTGTACGCTTAGGCCCTTAGGCCGAGCGGCGCTCGAGGATCATCTTCATCCCGTTCAGCGGCCGGAGCGTAATGCGCGCCTGCAGCTGAATGTCCTGTCCGGGCGCCAGCTTCGGATTGAACCGCCGGGCCAGCGTGGCCAGGATCAGCGTCGCCTCGGTGGTCGCCAGCGCCGCGCCGATGCAGATGCGCGGGCCGCCGCCGAACGGCATGTAGGCGAACCGCGGCCGCGAGACGGCCTTCTCGGGCGCGAACCGCTCGGGATCGAAGCGTTCGGGCCGGTCCCAGAGCTTCTTGTGCCGATGCATGACCCAGGGCGCGACGCCGACCTGAGTCCCGGCCTTCACCTTGACGCCGCAGACCACGTCATCCTTGAGCGCGACACGGGTCGAAATCCCCGGGGCGGGCGGATAGAGGCGCATGGCTTCGTCGATGACCATGCGCGCGTAGACGAGCTTAGGCAGGTCCTCCGAGGTCGGCGCACGGTCGCCGAGCACCGCGTCGAGCTCGGCGTGCAATGTCTCGGCGACGGCCGGATGCTGCGAGAGCAGGTACCAGACCCAGGTCATGGTCACCGCCGTGGTCTCATGGCCGGCCATGAAGATGGTCAGCACCTCGTCGCGCACCTCGGTGGCGTTCATGCCGGCGCCATTGTCCGGGTCCTTGGCCGCGATCAGCCGCGTGAGGAGGTCTTTCGGGGCGGTGTCGAGCGTCCTCTCACGCGCCGCGATCAGGCGGTAGATCGCGGCGTCCATCGAGCTGAAGTCGGCGTGGATTTCGTCTTCCTTCCGCTTCATGCGCATCGGCCCGATGACCGGCAGCACGTCGAGAATCGAGAAGTTGAGCGCCGCTTGGGTGCGATGGAGTGCGCTGCCGGTCACGTCGATCAGCTCGTCGGCGTCCGAGGAGAACATCGTCTTGCAGATGATCTGCAGGGTGAGCGCGGTCATCTCTTCGTAAATATCGACCTCCGCGCCCTCGCCAAGCTGGTCCCAGTGCTTGCCGAAGGTCTCGGACGTCTCGGCCATGGGCGGCGCGTAGGACTGGACGCTGCGTGGGTCGAAGGCGGGCGCCATGACCTTGCGGTGGGTGCGCCATTTCTCGCCGTCGCTGGAAAGCAGCCCCTCGCCGAACATGGCCGAAAAGAAGCGCTTCTCCATGTCGGTCTTTGGATAGTTGGCGACGTTGTCGAGCAGGACGCGCCGCACGCCGTCAGGGTCGCTGACGAAGACGCCGCCGCCAAGGACGGACTTCGAGACGTAGACCGGCGTCTCGTACACGACCGCCGGCAAGGTCTCCCACTGGTTGGGAGGCTGGCGCTTGAACAAGCTCCAGAACGAGGCTGGCTTGGCCGGCGGCGGCGCGGCGCCCGCCAGGAACGGTTCTTCGGCGATATCGGTGACGGTCATTGGTCTGGCGGCCTCGAAGGTCTGATGCAGGCCGAGCGTAGCCGAAAGGCCGCCGCGGGCGGCGTTAATTCGGGTTCAGGTTCCGCGCCGGCCGATGCGCTTGATCTCCCACTCGAGGTCGACGCCGAACTTGGCGAGGACTTCGGCGCGCACCGCCTCTCCCAGACCCTCGAGGTCGGCGGCGGTCGCCTCACCGGCGTTGATCAGGAAGTTGGCGTGCAGTTCGGAAAACCGCGCCTGTCCATGCGGCTTGCCACGCCAACCGGCCGCGTCGACGAGCCGCCAGGCGCTGTCGCCCGCCGGATTCTTGAACGTTGAACCGCCGGTCTTCTCGCGAATGGGCTGGGTCGTCTCCCGCCGCGCGGTGATCTCCCGCATGCGCGCTTCAATGGCCGCGGGCTGGTTGGGTCGGCCCTGAAAGAGGGCGCCGGTGAAGACGAGCGGCCTCGCGGCCGCCGCCTTCGCCTTGCGGTAGGCGAAGTTCATATCGGCGTTGGAGAGCACGACGCGATCGCCGCTGCGGGAGACGGCATAGGCCTCGACCAGCACATCCTTGGTCTCGGTTCCGTAGCAGCCGGCGTTCATGACGCAGGCGCCGCCGACGGTTCCGGGTACGCCGCGATAGAACTCGAGACCGGCGATCCCTGCCTTGCCCGCCTCGCGGGCGAGGTTGGCGTCCAACGCTGCGGCGCCGGCGAAAATGCGAGCATCGCCGCGCGCCTCGATGCGGGCGAAGGCGCGGCCAAGCCGAACCACCACGCCGTCGACACCGCCATCGCGAACCAGCAAATTCGACCCCACGCCGATGGCCGTGACCGGGACGGCCGGGTCCAGCCCGCGCAGGAAGGCGGCGAGGTCATCCTCGTCTTCGGGCAGGAAGAGCACGTCGGCCGGCCCTCCGACGCGAAGCCACGTGAAGGGCGCGAGGGGCTCGTCAAACAGGAGCGTGCCGCGCGCCGGCGGCAGCCGGTCGCGCCAGCTCATGGAACCGGCAACGCCTCGAGCCCGGCCGGCAACGCGTGCGCCCAGCCGGTGATGTCCCCGGCGCCGAGACAGACAACGAGGTCGCCCGCCTGCGCCTCCTCCGCCACCACAGACGCCAGCTCGTCCGGACCGCCGAGCGGCACGACCCGGCGGTGACCCCAGCGGCGCAGGCCCTCGACCAAGGCGTCGCGCGACGCGCCGTCGATCGGCGCCTCGCCGGCCGGGTAGACGTCGGCGACGATCACGACGTCGGCGTCGTTGAAACAGGCGCAGAACTCCTCGAACAGGCCCGCGAGCCTTGTGTAGCGGTGCGGCTGGACGACCGCGATCACCCTCCCGTTCGTGACCCCGCGGGCGGCTTTGAGCGCGGCGGCGATCTCGACCGGATGGTGGCCATAGTCGTCGATCACGCGCACGCCGCGCGCTTCGCCGGTCGGCGTGAACCGCCGGCGCACCCCGGCGAACGACGCGAGCCCGTTGCGGATGGCGGCGTCGGAGACGCCGAGCTCGAGCGCGACCGCGATCGCCGCCAGCGCATTGGCGACGTTGTGCTCGCCGGCCATCGGCAGGGTCAGGTCCGCAATCGTCGTCTGCGGCCCGCCCCGCGGTGCGACCACGACGTCGAAGCTCGAACCGGCGGCGCCGGCCACAAGATTCACCGCTCTTACTTGGGCCTGCGGATTGTGACCGTAGCTGACCAACCGGCGGTTCTCGATCCGTGCCGCCATCGCCTGCACCTCGGGGTGGTCGGTGCAAAGCACGGCGAAACCGTAGAAGGGGATATTTTCAACGAAGTCCTGGAAGGCCCGTCTGACCGCATCGAACTCGCCGTAGTGGTCCAGATGCTCGGGGTCGATGTTGGTGACGACCGCGATGGTCGACTTCAGCCTTAGGAAGCTGCCGTCGCTCTCGTCGGCCTCGACCACCATCCAATCGCCTTCGCCGACCTTGGCGTTGGCGCCATAGGCGTTGACGATGCCGCCGTTCACCACGGTGGGATCCAGTCCGCCGGCGTCGAGCAGGGCGGCGACCAGCGATGTCGTGGTCGTCTTGCCGTGCGTGCCACTGACCGCGATCGAGTGCTGTAATCGCATCAGTTCGGCCAGCATCTCGGCTCGCCGCACCAAGGGGACGCGCTGCTCGCGCGCGGCGGTGATCTCCGGATTGTCCGGCTTGATCGCCGTCGAGAACACCACCGCCGATGCGCCGTCCAGCTGCGCCGCGTCATGGCCGATGAAGATCTTGGCGCCCAGCGCCTGCAGCCGTTCGGTGTTGGGCGACGCGCGCGCGTCCGACCCCTGCACCACGTAGCCGATGCGCAGCATGATCTCGGCGATGCCGCTCATCCCGATGCCGCCGATGCCCACGAAGTGGACGGGTCCAAGGTCGAAGGGGACCGGGCGGGGGTGCATCGCGGATCCTGACTAGACGATTTGCCGGCGGCGCGACAGCCGCGCTTCGGCCGGACCCGTCAGCGGCCGAGCAGGCCGTAAACCGCTTCGGAGAACTTGCGCTCGTCGCCGGAGAAGAAGCGGGCCTCGAGATCGACCCGCTTGGCGGCCCGGCGGCAGCGCGCGAGCCAGGCCTTGTCGTTCACGAGCCGGGCGGCCGCGGCCACGTACTCGTCCTCGGTCTCGGCCATCAGGTCTTCGGGCAGGCCGAGCCGGCGGAAGATGGCCACGTCGGCGTGGGAATGGGCCTCGGGCCCGTCGAGGCAGACCCCGGGCAGGCCGAGCGAGACCGCATCGACGATGCTGTTCATGTTCCCGTACGGGAACGGGCAGAGGAAGAAGGCGCAGGCGAGCAGCCGCTGCAGGTAGGCGTCGTGCGGGACCTCGTTGTGGACGACGGCGTTCGGAAGTCGCCGCTTGATCTCGCGCTCGAGGTAGAAGTAGGCGATCCCGCGCGCGCCGAGCGGGAAGAAATGGAACTCGATCGGCCGCTCGGCCGCCTGCGTGACGCGCGCGAGCGCGCCGAGCAGGAAGGAGTTGATCTTCATCACCGACGCCGGGATAGCGATCTTCAGCACCTCGCCCTTCGTGGGATCTTCGAACGCCGCCTGCGCGGCGCCGACCGCCGGGTCGACGACGCGCGGCGTGTAGGGGAAGGCGTCCGGCGGCAGGAGCAGCAGCTTTTCCGAGTAGCAGGTCTTCGACTTCACGAAGTCCTCGGGCAGAACCATGTAGTCGATCGTCGGACTCATGGTCGTCGCCGTGTGGCCATAGGAGACGCACTGCACCGGCGCGAGCCTGAGCGACGCCAAGGCGATGGCCGTGATCGTCAAGCCGACGCCCAGGTGGAAGACGATGTCCGGGTCGCGCTCGAGGATGGCTTCGCCCACCTGCCTGGTCACCGTCGCCAGGTCCGCCATCGGAAAGCGGATGATGTCGTCGAAGCAGCTCAGAACTTCCGGTTCCTTGGGGTCGCCGTGCAGGACGCCGATGACCTCGAACCGTTCGCGGAGCGCGCGCACCGCGCGCGAGTGGGTGCGGTAGATGGCGTGACCGAGCGAATAGTGCTCGGTGACGATGACGATGCGGGGCTTCTCGCGCTTCGGCCGCGGCTTGCCTGGATCGAACTCCGCGCGGCCGGCGGCCAGGCAGGCGCGGCGCATCTGCGCCATCAGGTCGGCCTTCAACTTGTGCTTGTCGACGTCCATCGCGTAGCTCGAGTGGCAGTAGGGCTCGGTCAGCTTCTGGATGAGCACCGTGCCCAGCGTGACGTCGCCGAACTTGCCCGGCAGCCACTTCAACATGCGCTCACGGAAGGCGCAGGCGCGCGGCGTCACGCAGATGCGCGCCGACAGATAAGCGATCAGGGCCACGATTGTCGCGGCCCGATTCGCCCCGAGGCTCTCGTCGAAGTTGATGTCCATGATCGAGGACGAGGGCATGAAGAGGAGCAGGAACGCGCCGAGGTTGGTTGCGTTGAGCCGCCATTGTCCGCCGGCGCCGCCGCCGAAGTGGGCGGCCAGGTGGTCGGTCGACTGGAATCCGCTGATGGCGAAGATGTTGTCGAGCCAACGGTGCTGGGCGAACAGCACTTCGGTCGCCATCGGCGAGATGGCATGGCCGCCGTTCACGATCAGATCGCTGAATCCCGCCGCGAAGCGGGTGGCGAACCGCTGGTAGTAGTCCTTCAGCTCGATGCCGGGCGGCACGCCCCCGACGTCGAAGCTCTCGATCGCCCCCATGGTGCGGTCGATGGAATCCAGCATGGCGAGCGCGATCGGCACGGCCGCAGCGTAGTCGCGCCGCGCGATGGCGAGCTCGAACTCGACCAGCGACGGTCGCACTGCCTGCGGGGCGGGCGCGGCCGGCGGGGCGGCGATCGGGGCGATGGAGCTGGCCATGTTGTCGAGCGCCACGCGCTGGCCTCACTTACGGGTTTGCGGCCGGGCCTTTTGGCACAGGCGGCCAGATTGCGAAACCGTGCTCGAACGGGGCGGGAAGGCTACCTCAGGCGCTGCGCCAGCTCATCGACGGCGCGGTCGACCAGCGGGTCCGAGCTCAGCCCCTTGAGCCGCTCGGCCATCACCGCCGCCGCGAGCGCGGCGGCGGCTTCGGCGGCGGCGGCCTTGACGTCCTGAGCGGCCCTCGCCTCGGCGTTGGCGATCTGCCGCTCGGCCATGGCCCTTCGCCGTTCGATCTGGTCGGCGAGCCTCACTTCCGCTTCGGCGCGCAGGCGCGCCGCGTCGGCCTCGGCGTTGGCGACAATCTCGGCGGCCGTCTTTTCGGCGGCCTCGCGCTGGACCGTGATCTGGGCGAGCAGGTCTTGCGCCTCCTGCCTGAGCCTCAGCGCCTCGTCGAGCTCGGCCCTGATCTTCGCGCCGCGCGCGTCGAGGGCTCCCAGCGCCATCCCGGGGACCTTCGCATAGATCAGGACGCCGAGCAGAACCAAGAGGCCGATCGCGATCCAGAACTCTGCATCGGTGAGCAGGCTCATGGCTCGCCGACCCTGGCCTCGGCGGCGCGCAGCTGTCCAACCGTCGGCACGGCGCCGGTCAGACGTTCCACCATCGCCGAAGCCGCCTGCAGCGCAATCTCGCGCACGTGGGCCATCGCCTCATCCCGCGCGGTGATTATGCGAACTTCGGCGTGCGCCAGCGTCTCCGCTAGCCGCGCCTGTTCGCGCGCGTCCTCTGCGGCCGCCGCCTCCTGCGCCCGCGCCTTGGCCTCTAGAGCCATCCGGTGCGCGCGCGACCGCGCCTCGGCCATCTCGGCGGCGGCCGTGGCAGCCTGGTCGTCGGCCTGCTCCTTCAGCCGCCGAGCGTCGCCGATGTCGCCGGCGATGCGGTCCTCGCGCGCCCCGATCGTCCCGCTGATCCGCGGCACGAACACGCGTGCGAAGAGCACGAACATGACCGCGAAGATGAACAGCAGCCAGACCGCCTGGCCCGGCCACTGGGCCATGTCGAATTGCGGCAGGCCGCTCGCGCTCGCATCGGCGGGCGCGGTGGAGGCTTGGGTCGCGGGCGACGGCGAGGCGGGCATGGGCAGCCGTTCGTCAGACTTTCACGAACAGAATGATGAAGCCCATGACGAGCCCGAAGATGCCCATCGATTCCGCCAGCGCCATGCCCAGGAACAGCCAGACGCGCTCGCCCGCGGCGGCGGCCGGGTTGCGGATGGCGGCTTGCAGATAGCCGCCGAACAGGATGCCAAGGCCAGCGCCGGCCCCGATAAGGCCGGTCATGGCCAGGCCCGCGCCGATGTATTTGGCGGCTGTAACGTCCATGTCGAGAGGATCCCCTTGGTTAGGTTGGAGTTCAGTGGGCGTGGTCGAGATTGACCATCTCGTTGAGATAGACGCAGGTCAGCGCCGCGAACACGAACGCCTGCAGGAAGGCGACGACCAGCTCCAGCAGCATCAGCGCGACGACCATGCCGAACGAGACCACCGAACCGGCGAGGCCGAGGTTGGCGAGCCCGCCCTGCAGCCCGAAGAGGCCAAGGCCGACGACGAAGCTCGCGAACATGTAGATGACCACGTGGCCGCCGATCATGTTGCCGAACAGTCGCATGGCCAGCGTCATCGGCCGGATGAGGAACGAGATGAACTCGAAGAAGCCGATGAACAGGGCCATCACCGGATGCACGCCGGAGGGCCAGAAGAGCTTGAACACGCCCGGTCCGTTGCGCGCGAAGCCGACCACGATGACCGTGGCGAACGTCATGATCGCCAGTGTCGCGGTGACCGCGAGCTGCGAGGTGACGCTGAAGCCGCCTGGCGTGAGGCCGACCAGGTTGAGCATCGCGATGAGCAGGAAGAGGGTGAAGACGAACGGCAGGAACGCGCGCCCGCGATCGCCGATGATCGCGCCGGTCAGGGTTCCGTCGACCATGGTGTAGAGCATCTCGGCAAGCGCCTGCAGTCGCCCCGGCACGATCTCGCGCCGGGCGGAGAGCAGGAAAAAGCCGCCGAGCAGCCCGGCGGCGATCAGCATGAACAGCACCGAGTTGGTGATCGACAGATCGACCCGCGCCACGCCCGGAATCACGACCTCCGGGAGGGGCACGATCTTGTGGACCATGAACTGGTTCATCGGTTCGATGGCGGCCATCGGCGTCTTTCGGTCTTCCTAGTCCTCGTCGTCGTCATCAGGCGCTGTCGGCGACGGCCCGGCCGCAGGCGCCGCGGCGCTGATGGCCAGAGCCGTTCGCACGGCGGCGAATATCGACAGCCCAAGCCCGATCAGCAGGCCGCTGATCAAGCCGAGGGGGCTTGTATGGACGAAGTGGTCGAAGGTCCAGCCCAGGCCGACACCCCCGAACACGCCACCCAAGAGACCCGCCAGCAACCGGTAACCGACGCCGGCTTCGCCGAGTCCCGCCAAGGGCGACGCGGCCGGCGCGCGAGAGGCTTCGAGCCGTGCAAGGTCGCGAGCCAGACGCTCGCTCGGATCATCGCTCTCAGGCATTGCGGTCCGGAGGCCCGGCCATTTCGCTCCAGGCGCCCGGCTGAATCGCGGCGGACCCTATCGGCGGCGCAGGCCAGCGTCAAGCTGGCCAGGACAAGGCGCAACGCATTGATTTTCCACCCAAACGGGCTGGCGCAGCGACAGCGCTAGTTGCTGGCGTGAGTCTCGTGCGCGCGGTCGCTCAGCGCCTTGGCCGTCGTCTCGCAGCGCACCGGCACGCCCCAGAACAACCACGCGTCGGCGAGCTGGCGGCTGGGTAGCGCTTCGACCTTCGCCCAGATGCCGCGGCCCAGGGCGACGTCGGCCTGGCCCTGGTCGGCGATCGGCTGCGGGGAGGCGCTCTCCGTGGCCTGCATCGCCGCGGCAAACCGGTCCAGCGCCTTGTGCTCGAGCGCCACGTCCTTGGCGTAAGGCACATCTTCCTGCACCGGCGAGCCGAACGCCTTGTCGATATCCTTCAGGTCCGGGAGGATCCGCGGGTAGATGACGAGGTACTCGTCGAGCGCGCCATAGCACCAGCTCACGAAGCCGTAGTCGTCGGTAGGCGCGCCGGCGGGCACGTCCTCCGTCTCGGTCGACCCGGCCGGTGCGGCCTGGGCGCTGGCCGATGCGTCTGGCGCGGGAGGCGGCGCGGCCGCCGCATCGCCCTGCATGATCGAAAGAGCCATCAGGAGAGCCAGGGACATCTTAAACTGCATCCTTCGTTGAACGCGCCGCGGCGCTTGCGCGGCCAAACCCGCCGCCGCCAGGGGTCTCGATCTCGATGGCGTCGCCGGGCTGAACCGAGACCGAAAAACAGCCCGCCAAGTCCTTTATCGCGCCGCTCGCGCGAAGCAAACGCTGTCGACCCGGCGCGCCCGGCTCTCCACCGGCCAGCCCCTGCGGCGAATGCTCGCGGCGGGTCGACAGCAGCGCCGCCTCGGCCGGCGCCAAGAACCGGATGCGACGGACCACGCCGTCGCCCCCGGCATGCGCGCCGGCGCCGCCCGAGCCTCGGCGCACGGCGAACGCTTCCACGCGAACGGGAAACCGGCGCTCGAGGATCTCCGGGTCGGTCAGCCGCGAGTTGGTCATGTGGGTGTGGACCGCATCGGCGCCGGCGTGAGCAGCGGTCGCGCCGGCGCCGCCGCAGATGGTCTCGTAGTACTGCCGCGCCGCGTCGCCGAAGGTGAAGTTGTTCATCGTCCCCTGCGAGGCGGCCATCACACCGAGCGCGGCGTAGAGGGCGTCGACGATGTGCTGGCTGGTCTCGACGTTGCCGGCGACGACCGCGGCCGGCGCCGCCGGCGCCAGCATGGAGCCGGCAGGCGTGATGATGGTGAGCGGCTCGAGGCAGCCGGCGTTCAGCGGGATATCGTCGTCGACCAGGGTGCGGAAGACATAGAGCACCGCTGCATCGACGATGGCCGAGGGGGCGTTGAAGTTGGAGTCGAGCACGCCGCTCGTGCCGGTGAAGTCGATCACCGCAGCGCCTGCGCCGGCGTCCACCCCGATCTGCACGGCGATCTCGCCGCCGCCGTCCATCGGAACCCGCGCTGCGCCGTCGCGCAGGCGACCGATCGCGCGGCGGACGCTGGCGGCGGCATTCTCCTGCACGCAGCCCATGTAGCGGGCGACCTGCGGCGCGCCATGCAGGCCTATCATCGCCTGCACAGCCGCCGCTCCGGCTTCGCACGCGGCGATCTGCGCCTTCAGATCGGCGAGGTTCTGGCCCGGATTGCGCGCCGGCCAAGGCCCGGCGGTCAGCGCCGCGCGCACGTCCGCCTCGAGGAAGACGCCGTCGCGCATGATCGGCAACGCGTCGAGCATCACCCCTTCCTCGTCGATCGTGTGGGAGAACGGAGGCATGGAGCCGGGCTGTACGCCCCCGACGTCCGCGTGATGGCCGCGCGCCGCGACGTAGAAGTCGGGTCTCGCGCCGCCCTCGGCGAACACCGGCATCACGACGGTGATGTCAGGCAGATGCGTGCCGCCGGCGAAGGGGTTGTTCAACGCGAAAGCCTCGCCGGGTCGGAACGCCGGATGCCGGGCCGCGACGGCTCGCACGCTCGCCCCCATCGAGCCCAGATGCACCGGCATATGCGGCGCGTTCGCGACGAGCCCGCCGTCGGCGTCGAAGAGAGCGCACGAGAAGTCGAGCCGCTCCTTGATGTTGACCGAATGGGCCGTGCGCTCCAGCGCCGCGCCCATGGCCTCGGCAACGCCCATGAAGCGGCGGTTGAACAGCTCGAGCGTGACCGGGTCTGCGGGGGCGTCGGCCGCGCTCGTCGCGCGCGCGCGACCGGCGACGCGCCTGAGGCGGAGCAGGCCGCCGGCCTCGCGCTCGGCGCGCCAGCCCGAGGCGAGCGCGATCTGGGTGTCGTCGCGCAGGATCAGCGCCGGGCCGTCCAGCGGTGCGCGCATGGCGTCGGCGAAGACAGCGCCGCTTGGCACTGCGGCATGCCGCGGTCCGGGCTCGGACGGCGGAACGCCGGCGCTTCCTCCGCGCTTCGCCTCGACCGCCTCGACCTCAACGCCGGCGATCAGGACCGGAAGCTCGGGCTCGACGAAGCCGAACAGACGCCGGTGCGCCGCCTCGAATCCGCCGGCGACCGCATTCAGCGCGGCCAGCGGGACCATGAGCTCGGCGTCGGCGCCGTCGTAGCGGAGGCGAATCCGGCGGCTGATGGCGTCCGCCACCGCGCCCTGCGCCGCCAGGTCGTCCGCGGCCTCCGCGGTCAGGCGCTCGGCGAGGTCCCGGGCGGCGCTCAGGCCGTCGGGGTCCAGTCGCCGCTCGATCGGGGCGCGGCGCAGGCTGCGCATCTCGGCCTGCCCAATGCCCCAGGCCGACAACAGGCTGGCGTAGCGGGGGCACAGAATCTCGGTCGCGCCGAGCGCCTCGGCGACCCAGCATGCGATCTGGCCGGCCGCGCCCCCGAAGGCGACCAGCGAGTGACCGCGCGGATCGAAGCCGCGCGCGGTCGAGATGTGGCCGATCGCCTGCGCCGCCTGTTCGACCGCGACCGCGACGAAGCCCTCCGCCGCTTCCTCGGGGCTCTCCGCGCCCATGAGCGCGGCGAGCTCGGAAAGGCCCGCGCGGGCGGCGGCCACGTCCAGCGGCTGGTCCTGACCCGGTCCGAACACGGCAGGGAAGGCGCTGGCGTCGATGCGGCCAAGCACGAGGTTAGCGTCGGTGATGGTGGGCGGGCCGCCGCGCCCGTAAGCCGCGGGGCCTGGATCTGCGCCGGCGCTGGCTGGCCCGACGCGCGCGCGCAAGCCATCGAAGCTCAGGATCGAGCCGCCGCCGGCCGCGACCGTCTCGACATCCAGCATCGGGCTGCGCAGCCGGACGTTGGCCACTGTCGCCGAATCGCGCCGCTCGAGCGCGCCGGCGTAGCGGCAGACGTCGGTCGATGTGCCGCCCATGTCGAAGCCGAGAACGGCGTTCGCGCCGCACGCCTCGGCCGTGCGCGCCACACCGACGACGCCGCCAGCCGGGCCCGAGACGACCGCATCGCGGCCCCGGAAGGCGTCCGCCCGCACCAGGCCGCCGGCCGAGGTCATGAAGAAGAGCGACGCGCCGCCCACCGCCTCGGCCAACCGCTCGGCATAGGCCCGCACGACCGGCGTCAGATAGGCGTCGGCGACGGTGGTCTCGGCGCGCGGCACGAAGCGCGGGGCCGGCGAGACCTCATGCGAAAGCGCGACGAAGCCGAAGTCCCGCCGCCCGCGCGATAGCGCCGGCTTGGAGCTCGTGCGCGGGGTTGAAGTCGGCGTGCAGGAAGGCGATCGCGGCCGAGGTGAACCCGTCGGCCACGGCCGCCCGCAAGCGCTCTTCGAGCGCGACAGAGTCGAGCGCCTCGACCACCTCGCCGCCGGCGCCCAGCCGTTCGCCGGCTTCGACCACGCCGGCGTAGAGCGGCGCGGGCTTTTCGATGTCGAGCGCGAAGAGCTTGGGCCGCGTCTGGTCGCCGATCACCAGCGCGTCGCGGAACCCGCGCGTGACGACGAAGAGCGTCTTGGCGCCGGTCCGCTCCAAGAGCGCGTTGGTGGCCACGGTCGTGCCGAGCTTGATCGCGCCGACCCGCTCGGCCGGAAACGGCGCGCCGGCGGGGACGGCCAGCAGACGCCGCATGCCTTCGACCGCCGCGTCCTCGTAGGATCGGGCGATGGAGGGAAGCTTCAGCGTGTGCAGCCGGCCGCCTGCGTCGCGGCTGATAACGTCGGTGAAGGTGCCGCCGCGGTCGATCCAGAAGTCGAAGCGCTCGCTCCCTGCCGACACCGATTGACCCCGTCCCGCCACAGAGATTGGCGCGCACCTGCCGTCCGCGCGCGGCGATGGCATAGCACGCTCGGGCGCGCTGCTTGCGGTTGACGGCGCTCACCTTCCGGCGGACAAAGGCGGGGCCGGGGAGAAAGAGGTCGCGATGGAACGGTTGGGAAGCGTCCGCCCGCCTCTGTTTTATGGCGCGTGGAAGCCGATCGCGTGGATCGGCGGGGCTGTCGCCACCGCCATCGCGGTCGCCGTGGCAGCCCTTCTCGCCGTTGTGTTTGCCGCCACGCTTGTCGTCATCGGGCTGATGGCTTCGGTGCTCGTGGTCTTCGCCGGCCTGGCGCTGCGCGCGCGGCGGACGGTGCGCCGCCGCTACTCGGACGTGCTCGAGGCGCACCATGTCGGCGGCCGATCGTGGGTCGCTTACGGCTGGGACGAGCGCGCGCGCTAGACACTGAACTCATGCGGCTGATCGACGCGCCATCGCCCAACCTCGACGCGCGTCTGAAGCCCCCGGACATGATCATCTTGCACTACACCGGCATGCCGACCGGCGCCGAGGCGCTCGCGCGGCTGCGCGACCCGGCGGCGCAGGTCTCGGCCCACTACCTGATCGAGGAGGACGGGCGGGTCTTCCTGCTCGTGCCCGAAGAGCGGCGCGCCTGGCACGCCGGCGTGTCCTATTGGAAAGGCGAGCGCAACCTGAACGGCGCCTCGATCGGCATCGAGCTGGTCAATCCCGGCCACGACTGGGGCTACCAGCCGTTTCCCGATGGGCAGATCGAGAGCCTGCTCGAGCTCGTCGGCGGCATCCGCGGGCGCTGGAGCGTGCCCGATGGGCGCATCCTGGCTCATTCGGACGTCGCGCCCGACCGCAAGCTCGACCCCGGCGAGCTCTTCCCATGGAAGCGGCTCGCTGAAGCCGGCCACGGTTTGTGGGCCGAGCCCGATCCCGCGCCAGGGGCAAGCCTGGCGCCCGGCGAAGAGAGCACGGCCGTCTTCGCGCTGCAGGCCGGCCTGATGCGCCTCGGCTACGACTGCGCCCCGTCCGGCGTCTATGACGAGGCGACGACCACGACGGTCAGCGCCTTCCAGCGCCATTGGCGCCCGGCCCGGGTCGACGGCTCCGCCGATGGCGAGACGCGGGCCAGGCTCATCGCGCTGCTGCGATCGATTGCGGCATAAGTCGGCTTCGTATATACTTGTGATCACGAGTGGAGATGATCATGGGTGTGGTCAGCAGCCGAACCTTTCGCGCCGGAAACAGCGAGGCCGTGCGGTTGCCCAAGGCCGTCGCATTCGGCGAGGAGTTGGACGTCACCATCGTCCGGTCCGGAGAGGTCCTGACCATCTATCCGACCCGGCCCTCGGTCGCGGATCTGGTGGCGCAGTTGGCGAAGCTGCCGCGCCCCAAGAACGTCGAGCGCCGCGACGTTGAGCCGATTCCGGAGCGGCGCGGCCTTTAGGCGGTGGCGTTCGTTCTCGACACGAGCGTCGTGATCGCGCTTCGCGACGGCGACGACGCGGTTGCGGCAAAGCTCGCGGCCCTGAGCGGGGCGGTGCTGATGTCCATCGTAACTCGCGTCGAACTCGAGGGCGGGGTCTATCGCGACCCCGCGCAGGCTGCGCTGCGGCGACCGCGCCTGGACGCCATTTTGAGGGTCTTGCCGGTGCTTCCCTTCGACGACGCCGCCGCCAACTCGTATCGGGCGATCGTTGAATCAGCCGGCTCTTCGCGACGCAAGCTCCTGGACCGGATGATCGCGGCTCAGGCGCTGGTGCATCGCGCGGCGCTAGTCACCAAGTACCCGGCCGACTTCCGCGACATCCCTGAACTCGAGGTCGTGGCCTGGTAAATCTCAGGCGCCGCGGCGCTTGACGGGGCGCTTCACGCAAGGGAGGCTCTTGCAGGATCAGACGGCCGGGCGGTCGCTCCCGCTCTTCGGGGCGGGGGAGGAAAGTCCGGGCTCCACGGCGAAATGGCGACGGGTAACACCCGCCGGGGGCGACCCCAGGGACAGCGCCACAGAAAGCAAACCGCCAACCCGCGCCTTCGGGGGCGGGCGGTAAGGGTGAAAGGGTGGGGTAAGAGCCCACCGCGGACCCGGCGACGGGGACGGCATGGCAAGCCCCGCCTGGAGCAAGACCGAATAGGGACGACGCGCCGGGGCCTTTAAGGTTCAGGCAGGGCCTCGCCGGCCCGAGTGGTCCGGGTAGGTCGCGAGAACCGGCCCGCAAGGACCGGTCCAGATGAATGGCCGCCGCGTCCCTCGTCTTAAAGGGGCGGCACAGAACCCGGCTTACAGGCCGTCTGATCCCTCTTATCCACAATACTTAACATGTTCGCTGTATGTTCTGTGGATAAACAGGTTCTGTTAACCAAATCAGCGTGCGACATCTTCGCGCGAACCTAGAATAGGCAATCGGTGTCATTGCGTCCCATTTCGTCCCATGTTAACGCTAACCGTTCAGAATGATCCGTTGCGCCTCAGGGGGCTGAGGCGCTGTGGGCTGGCTGCATCGGCGGCGCCTCAGGGGGTGTGGGCGAAGTGTTCCGGTCGACCTTTGAGAGACCACTGGACGCCAAGCGGCGCGTTGTCGTGCCGCTGGAGTTCCGCGCTGCGGTCGCAGGCCCCTTCGACGGCATCTTCTGCTTCCCCTCGGTCGAGGCGGATTGCATCGAGGCGGGGGGCAAGGCCCTGTTCGACCGCAACGAAGCGCTGATCAACGACTTCGAGGTCGGCGACCCAGTGCGCTATGCGCTGGAATTCACCTTGCGCGGCGGCATGGCCCAGCTCGCTTTCGACACCGCCGGCCGGGTCACCCTGCCCGAAACGCTGTGCGAGACGTTCCGTTTGACCGAGGCGGTGATGCTCGTCGGCCTGGGCGAGCGCTTCCAGATCTGGGGCCGCGAGGCTTTCCTGGCAGAGCGCCCGGCCCAGCGCCTCCTCGCCCAGCAAGGGTTGCGCGCACGCGCCGAGTCCAGGCGCGCCCTGGCCGGAGGCGGCGGATGAGCGCCGCGCCGCACCGCCCGGTCATGCTGGACGAGGTTGCGGCCGCGCTCGCGCCCATGCCCGGCAAACTGATCGTCGATGCGACCTTCGGCGCCGGCGGGTACAGCACAGCCTTTCTTCGCGCGGGCGCGCGCGTGATCGCCTTCGACCGCGATCCCGCAGCCCTCGTCCACGCCGCGCCGCTCGCCGCTGAAGCGTTCGCACTAATCGAAGCCCCGTTTTCGACGATGGAAGCGCACGTCGAGGGGACCGTTGACGGCGTGGCGATCGACCTTGGCGTCTCCTCGATGCAGCTGGACGAGCCTGAGCGCGGGTTCTCCTTCCGGGCCGACGGGCCGCTCGACATGCGCATGGGGCGCTCCGGCCCCACCGCCGCGGCCCTGGTCAACGAATCCGAACCGGCGGAGCTCGCTCGCATCTTTCGCGACTATGGCGAGGAGAAGAACGCCGGCCGCATCGCCCGCGCGCTGGTGCGCCGACGCGAATCGGCGCCGTTCACCCGAACGCTGGATCTGGCCGAGGCCGTCGAGCGCGCGCAGGGGGGTCGCAAGGGCGCAAAGGTGCATCCCGCGACCCGGGTCTTCCAGGCCCTGCGCATCGCCGTGAACAGCGAGCTGGCCGAACTCGAGGCTGGCCTGGCGGCGGCCGAGCGGTTGTTGCGCGAAGGCGGGCGGCTGGCGGTCGTGAGCTTTCATTCGCTCGAGGACCGCATCGTCAAGACCTTCCTCGCCGAGCGGGCCGGGCGCACGCCGTCAGGGTCGCGCCATCGTCCGCCGGCGCCAGCCGGGCGACCGGCCAGCTTCCGGCTGCTATTCAACGGCGCGCATGCCGCCAGCCCGGCCGAGGTCGCGGAAAACCCCCGCGCGCGCTCCGCCAAGTTGCGTGCGGCGGAGAGGACGGCGGCTCCGGCCTGGAGCGTCGCGGCATGAACCCGTTCAGCCTGCTCGACCGACGTTACCGCGGTTTTCGGGTGATCGAGCTCGGCGGGCTGGGCGTGCTCCTCGCGCTCGCGCTGGTCGTCTATCTCGCCAAGACCCATGCCGGCGGCGAGCGGGCCGACATCGACAACATCCAGGTCCAGATCGACGACGAGCAGGCGCGCGTGACGCTGCTCAGGGCCGAGGTGGCCAAGCTCGAACAGCCCGAGCGGCTCGAAACCCTGTCCGGGCGCTACCTCAACCTGCAGCCGGTCCCGCCCAATCACGAGATCAACGCCGAAGCGCTGGCGTCCGTCGCCCACCCAGCACCCGCGTCTGCGGCCAAGGCCGCGCCGGCCGCCCCCGCCGCGGTGGCGGCGGCTGAGACGGATGCGCCGCAATGAGCCCCGCCGACATCCCCTTCCCGCGCATTCCGAACGCCTGGCGCTGGGTCACCGACCGGGTTTGGCGGGTCGAGCATGCTTTCGGCCGCGCCCGAGCCGAAGACCGCGCCGAGGACGACACGCGTCTGCGCATCTTCTTCGTGCTCGCTCTCTTTTCCGCGGCGTTCCTGACGCTCGCGGTCGGGGCCGCCCACTCGGCGCTGTTCGCTGACCACGACCGCGCCGGGGCCGACGGCGCGGCGCCCGGAGCGCGGGCGGAGCTGGTCGACCGCAACGGTCTCTTGCTGGCCGCCGATCTGCCCCACTTCGGGCTCTACTTCGACCCGAAGGAGAACTGGAACCCCGACGAGGTCAGACGCGTGCTGCCGACGGCCGTGCCAGGATTGCCGATGGACCGCCTGGACCGCGCGCTGAAAGCGGACCGGCGGCAATACCTCGTTGGCGGCCTGACGCCGGCGGACAGGGATCGGATCGACGACCTCGGCCTGCCCGGCCTCTCATTCGAGCCGGAGCCGAAGCGCGGCTATCTGATGGGACCCACCGCCGGCCACCTGATCGGTTTCGTCGATCGGGGCGGGGTCGGCATCTCGGGCGCCGAGCTCGGCCTCGACAAGCTGATCCGCGCCAACGCCGGCAAGGGGCCGGTAGCGCTTTCGATCGACCTCCGCGTGCAGGCGGCGCTGCAGGACGAGGTGGAGAAGGCCGCGGCGAATTTCCACGCCATCGGGGCGGCGGGGATCGTGACCGACGTCCACACGGGCGAAATCCTCGGGATGGCGAGCTACCCGGCCTTCGACCCGAGTCTGGTGGGCCAGGTTCCCGTCGCCGACATGACCGATCACGTTACCTCGACCGTCTACGAGCCCGGATCGGTGTTCAAGGTGTTCACGCTGGCGATGGGCATCGATTCCGGCGTCGCCAACATCAACACGGTCATGGACACAACGACCCCGCTGGTGATCGGCAGCCAGCATATCCGCGACGACGAACCGTCGAAGTACAATCTCCACCTCTGGGAGGTGTTCACCCACTCGTCGAACATGGGCGCGGCCAGGCTCGGCCTGAAGGCCGGCGGCGACACGCTGGCGCGCTACTTCAAGAGCTTCGGCCTCTGGCAAGCGGCGCCGAGCGAGCTCGTTGAGTCCGCCCGGCCGCTGACGCCAAAGAGGCTGACCGACAACACCGTGGCCTCGATGTCGTTCGGCCAGGCGATCTCCGTCTCACCCCTCGCGATCGCCACCGGCATGAGCGCCATCCTGAACGGCGGCGAATACATCCCGCTGACCATCCGCAAGCGCGACCCGGGCCAGCCGCTGAACGCGCGGCGGGTCGTCTCTGAGTCCACCGCCCGCACGATGCTCGATCTGATGCGCATGAACGCCCAGCTCGGCACCGGCAAGGCCGCAGACGCAGCCGCGCCCGGCTATCGCGTCGGCGGCAAGACCGGCACGGCGCAAAAGGCGATCAACGGCCGCTACGCCACCGGCAAGCGCGTCTCGTCCTTCGCCGCTATCTTCCCCACCGACGGCCCGATGGACGCTCCGCGCTATTTCGTCTTCATCCTGCTCGACGAGCCGCAGCCGACCAAGGACACCGCCGGCTTCGCCATGGGCGCGCAGACCGCGGCCCCGGCGGCGGGGCGGGTCATCGAGCGGATCGCGCCGATCCTCGGCATCAGACGCGCGCCGGTCACCCCTCTTGCGCTCGCCGCAGCCAAGACAGCGCGGTAAGGGCCATGCGACTGTCCGCGCTCGTCCGTCGCGAAGTCGACCCCGATCCGGAGGTCACGGGCGTCACGGCCGACAGCCGGCTGGTGCGCCCCGGCTACCTCTTCGCCGCCCTGCCCGGGTCCACGACCGACGGCCGGCGCTTCATCGCCGATGCGCTGAAGGCCGGCGCGGTCGCCGTGCTCGCGGGCGAGACGATCCCGGGGCTGGCGGCCCCGGTGGTGCGCGCCTGCGACCCCCGCCGCGCCTATGCGCTCGCCGCCGCCGCCTTCTGGGGCGCACAGCCCCAGACCTGCGTCGCCGTCACCGGCACCAACGGCAAGACCTCGGTGGTGGCCTTCTGCCGCCAGATCTTCGAAAGCCTCGGCCGCAAGAGCGCCAGCATGGGCACCCTGGGCGTGCAGGCGGGGAGCGACCAGATCACCCCGCCGGGCCTGACCAGCCCTGACGCCGGCGACGTCGCGCGGCTCCTTGCCGACCTCGCCCGGCAAGGGGTGACGCACCTGGCGCTCGAAGCGTCCTCGCACGGCATCGACCAGCGGCGGCTGGACGGCGTGCGCCTGACCGCGGCGGCGTTCACCAATCTCAGTCAAGACCATCTCGACTACCACGGCGACATGGCTCACTACCGCGCCGCCAAGCTCCGCCTGTTCCAGGCCCTGCTCCCGCGCGGCGCGACCGCTGTCCTGAACGCCGACTCACGGGACTTTGCCGCCTTCGAGGCCGCCGCCACGGGAGCCGGCCAGACCGTCTTCTCCGTTGGCGAGAAAGGCCGCGACCTGCATCTGGCGGCGCGCGAAGCCCTCCCCGGTGGCCAGCGCCTGGCGGTCGAAGCCACGGGCGCGCGCGTCGAGCTCAATCTGCCGCTCGCCGGGGCTTTTCAGGCGTCGAACGCGCTCGTCGCCGCCGGCCTCTGCATCGCTGCCGGAGAGGACCAGGCCCGGGTGTTGGCCGCGCTCGAGCATCTGCAAGGCGCCGCTGGCCGGATGCAGCGCATCGGCACGGGCCCGCGCGGCGGCGAAGCCTTCGTCGACTACGCGCACACTCCCGATGGCCTGAGAGCGATGTTGGAAGCGCTTCGTCCGCACACGCGCGGGCGGCTGATCGTGGCGTTCGGCGCCGGTGGCGATCGCGATCGCGCCAAGCGTCCACTGATGGGCGCCGCCGCCGCCGAGACCGCTGATGTCGTGATCATCACCGACGACAATCCGCGTACGGAAGAACCGGCCGCGATCCGCCGCGCGATCCTCGCAGCGGCGCCCGGCGCGCGCGAGATCGGCGACCGGCGCGCGGCCATCCGAACGGCTGTCGCCCTGCTGGGCGAAGGCGACGTGCTCGTCGTCGCCGGCAAAGGCCACGAGCTTGACCAGATCGTCGGCGCGACGGTGCTGCCGTTCGATGACGCAGCCGAGGTCGCGGCCGCGCTCAGGGGTGAGGCGGAGCATGGCTGAGCCGCTCTGGACCTCGGGCCAAATCCTCGACGCCGTGCATGGCGAGCTGATCGGCGAGGCGTTCGCCGCGACCGGCGTCTCCATCGACACCCGCACGCTCGAGCCGGGCGACCTCTTCGTCGCCCTGGGGGGCGCGCGCGACGGCCACGATTTCGTCGAGCAGGCGTTCGCCAACGGCGCGGCGGGCGCCCTGGTCTCGCGCCCGGTGGCCGGTCCCGCGGTCCGGGTCGGCGACACCCAGAGCGCGCTCGAGCGCCTCGGCCTGACCGCCCGCGAGCGGGCGCGCGGCGCGCTCAGGGGCGCAGTCACCGGCTCGGTCGGCAAGACCAGCCTGACCCAGGCCATCGCCGCCGGGCTCGCCCGCGCCGGTCCCTCCCACGCCTCGGTCAAGTCCTACAACAACCACATCGGCGTGCCGCTGACCCTGGCCAGGATGCCGCGCACGACCGCGCGGGCGGTGTTCGAGATCGGCATGAACCACGCCGGCGAGATCACCCCGCTCGTCCGCTTGGTTGCGCCGCAAGCCGTGGCCGTCACCAACGTCGGGCCGGCCCACATCGAGAACTTCGCCGACGGCGAGGCGGGCGTCGCCCGCGCCAAGGCGGAGATCTTCTCAGGGCTGACGCCTGGCGGCGCCGCGGTGCTGAACGCCGATAGTCGCTGGTTCGATCTGCTGAAGGGCCGCGCCAAGGATGCCGGCGCCCTCGTGCGCACCTTCGGCTCCGGCGAGGGCGTAGACGCCCGCCTGACCGGCTTTGCAATCGACAAGGGCATGGTGGTCGAGGGCGTCCTTAACGGCCGCGCGGTCGAGATACCGCTCCGCCAGACCGGGGCCCATTGGGGCCTGATGAGCCTGGCGGCGCTGCTCATGCTGGAGGCGCTCGAGGTCAGGCTGAGCGACGCGCTGGCGGCGCTCGCCGCCTTCGAGCCGCTCGAGGGACGCGGCGCCACTCGCGCGATCCACGCCGCCGGCGGCTGCTTCACGCTGGTCGATGAAAGCTACAACGCCAACCCGCTCTCGGTTAGCGCGGCGCTGGCCACGCTCGGCGCGCGGCCGGTCAGGGGGCGCCGGATCGTGGCGCTGACCGACATGCTCGAGCTGGGCGCCCAGTCGCCGGCGCTGCATGCGGCGCTGGCCGCGCCGATCGAGCACGCCAAGGTCGACCTCGTCTTCTGCGCCGGGCCGATGATGCGGTCGCTGTTCGAGGCGCTTCCACCGACTCGCCGCGGAGGGTACGCGGAAACCGCCCAGGCGCTCGCGCCCGGGCTCGTACGAGCCGTAGAGCCCGGCGATGTGGTGATGGTGAAGGGATCGCGCGACTCGCGCGCCAAGGACCTCGTCGAAGCCCTGGCCGCGCTCGAGATCCGCGCGGAGGACGAGCGCTGATGGTGCGGCAGGGACAGGGCGCGGCCTATCGCCATGGCGTAGCCGGCGAACTCACGCTTGGGAGACCGGGCGCATGATCCCGGCGCGCACCTTCGAGGGCCAGCGCGTCGCTGTCTTCGGCCTGGCGCGCAGCGGCCTCGCCGCGGCGCGGTCGCTGAAGGCCGGAGGGGCCGAGGTCGCCGCCTGGGACGAGGCCAAGCCCGCGCGCGAGGCCGCGGCGGCGGAAGGATTTACGCTGGTCGATCTCGCGAGCGCCGACTGGTCCGGCTTTGCCGCGCTCGTGCTTTCGCCCGGCGTGCCGCTCACCCACCCCGAGCCGCACTGGACGGTGAAGAAGGCGAAAGCGGCCGGCGTCGAGATCATCGGCGACATCGAGATCTTCGCGCGCGCGGTCAACGCCGCGCCGTCGCACCGGCGCCCGAAGGTGGTCGCAATCACCGGCACCAACGGCAAGTCGACGACGACGGCGCTGCTTGGCCACATGCTGACGGCCGCCGGCCGCGACGCTCGCATCGGCGGCAATATCGGGCTTGGCGTGCTGGGCCTGGACGACATGCACGGCGGCGCCGTCTACGTCTTCGAGCTCTCCTCTTACCAGCTCGACCTGACTGCCAGCCTCAAGCCGGACGTCGCCATCCTCATCAACATCACCCCCGATCACCTCGATCGGCATGGCGACATGGAAGGCTATGTCGACGCCAAGCGCCGCGTGCTCTTGAACCAGACCGCCGGCGATACGGCCGTGATTGGCGTCGACGACGCCTGGTGCCAGCGGATCTGCACAGAGATCACCGCCGCCAACCGGCGGACGATCTGGCCGATTTCCGCTCGGCGTGCGATGGGCCGCGGCGTCTATGCGCTGCAGGGGGTGCTGTACGACGCGACCGGAGATCGGGTGATCGAGGTCGCCGACCTGCTGCGCGCCCGCTCCCTGCCCGGGCGACACAACTGGCAGAACGCGGCGGCGGCCTACGCCGCGGCGCGGGCGCTTGGCCTCTCGGTCGAGGACGCCGCCACCGGCCTCGTCACCTTCCCCGGCCTCGTGCACCGTATGGAGACCGTCGGGGAGATCGACGGCGTGCGCTTCGTCAACGACTCGAAGGCGACCAACGCCGACGCGGCGCGCCAGGCCATGAGCGCCTACCCCCTGTTCTACTGGATCGCCGGCGGACGGCCGAAAGCCGGCGGCATCGAGCCATTGGAAGACCTCTTCCCGCGCATCGCCAAGGCCTACCTCGTCGGCGAGGCGGCGAGCGAGTTCGCCAGGTCGCTCGATGGCAAGGCGCCCTATCGCGTCAGCCACACGATCGACGCGGCCGTCGCCGAGGCCTTCGCCGACGCCCGCGCCGCGGGCGAGCCGGCCATCGTGCTGCTCTCGCCGGCCTGCGCGTCGTTCGACCAGTTCCCCGACTTCGAGGTCCGGGGGGATGCCTTCCGCACCGCGGTGCACGGCCTCCTACAACGTCCGCAGAAGGGCGCGACCGGATGACCACCCTGCAAACCCACGCCTTCCCGCGCACGGACCGCACCCGCCTCGGCGTCTGGTGGTGGACGACCGACCACATTCTGTTGGGCGCGACCGCGATCCTCATCGTGATCGGCGTCCTGCTCTCATTTGGCAACAGCCCCGCCGCCGCGGCCCGGATGAACATCGGCGATCCGTTCCACTTCGCCGTGCGCCAGTGCATCTTCGCGGCCCTCGGGGCTGCGATCCTCATCCTGGTCTCGATGCTGAACCCGCGCGGCGTTCGCCGGACGGCCTTCTTCATCTTCGTGGCGTCGATCGGGATGATGGTGGCTCTGTTGTTCCTGGGCCACCACGCCAAGGGCGCGACCCGCTGGGTCGAGATCGGCGGCTTTTCGCTGCAGCCGTCGGAGTTCATGAAGCCGGCGCTGATCGTCTTGGCATCGTGGATGTTCGCTGAGGGCCAGAAGGGCGAGGGCGTACCCGGCGTCTCGATCGCGTTCAGCTTCTACGTCATCGCAGCTGTGCTCCTGCTCATGCAGCCGGACGTCGGGCAGACGATCCTGATCACCATCGCCTTCGGCGCGGCGTTCTTCATGGCTGGCGTACCGATGAAGTGGATCCTGGGCTTGGGCGGGGTGGCGCTGGCGGGCTCGATCTCGCTCTATTTCGTGTTCGATCACGTCGCCAGCCGGGTGAACAAGTTCCTCTCGCCCGAGACCACGGACACCCATCAGATCGACCGCGCGCGCGAGGCGATCGCCGCCGGCGCCTGGTTCGGTCGCGGGCCGGGGGAAGGCATCCTCAAGCGCCAGGTGCCCGACGTGCACACCGACTTCGCCTACGCGGGCGCGGCGGAGGAGTACGGGCTGGTCTTCTCGCTCTTCCTGATCGCCCTCTTCGGGCTGTTGATCGTGCGTGGCCTCTACAAAGCCATGAAGCTGTCGGACCCGTTCGAGCAGGTGGCGGCCGGCGCGTTGTTCGTGCTGGTCGGCCAGCAGGCGTTCATCAACATCGCGGTCAACCTGAACCTGATTCCCACCAAGGGCATGACACTCCCCTTTATCTCATACGGGGGCTCCTCGATGCTGGCGATGGGGCTCACTATGGGCATGGCGCTGGCGCTGACCCGCAAGCGGCCGGGCGCCTATGAGACCGCGGAGGCGCCGGTCGGCGCGTTTGTGTGACCGAACGTCGGCTCGTGGTCGTCGCGGCCGGCGGCACGGGCGGCCATCTCTTCCCAGCGCAGGCCCTCGCCGAGGTGCTGATCGGGCGCGGCTGGAGGGTCGCGCTCGCCACGGACCAGCGCGGCGCGGCCTTCGCCGGCGAGTTCCCCGCCGAGGAGCGGATCGCGCTCGCGGCGGCAACCTATCGCCGCGGCGATCCCGTCGGCATGGCCCGCGCAGCAGCTGCGATTGGACGGGGCGTGGTGACGGCGCGCAAAGCTTTCCGGCGCCTTTCGCCGGCGATCGTGGTCGGCTTCGGCGGCTATCCGTCGCTTCCGGCCCTCCTGGCCGCGATCACCGACAGGCGGACGACCGTGATCCACGAGCAAAACGCGGTGATGGGTCGCGCCAACCGGCTGCTGGCCTGGCAGGCCACGGCGGTGGCCTGCGGGTTTCCGACACTGCAGAAGGCGCCGGCGAGGGTCGCCGCTCGCGCGGTCGTGGTCGGGAACCCTGTGCGGCCGGAGATCAAGCAGCTGGCCGAGACGGCGTACGCGCCGCCGGACAACCGCATCAACCTCCTGATCACCGGCGGCAGCCAGGGCGCGCGGCTGCTCTCCGAGGTCACGCCGAGGGCCATCGCGCTGTTGCCGCACGCGCTCCGCCAGCGGCTCGACGTCCGCCAGCAGACCCGCCTTGAGTCGATCCCGGCGGCGCGGGAGCTCTATCGCGACGCGGGCGTCGAGTACGAGCTTGCGCCCTTCTTCAACGACATGGCGAGCCGGCTCGCCGCCGCGCACCTCGTGATCGGCCGGGCTGGCGCATCGACGGTGTGCGAGTTCGCGGTGGCCGGAAAGCCCGCCATCCTCGTGCCGCTCAAGATCGCGCTCGACGACGACCAGGGGCAGAACGCCGCCATGCTCGCCGAAGCCGGCGGCGCGATCGTGGCGCGTGAAGACAGACTGACTCCTGAAACACTGGCCGACACGCTGGCGGGACTGCTCGACGACCCCGCGCGCCTTGCCGCCATGGCCGCGGCCGCCCGCACCGTCGCGCGACCGGACGCAGCTGAACGTCTCGCCGACGTCGTGGAGGCGGAGGCTAGGCGCTCCGCTTGAAGTAGCGCCTGCGCCAGGCGACGCCGCGGCGCCAGCTCTTCGGCAGCACGACCCGCTCGAAGCGCAGAACCTGTTGCCAGAGCACGGGCAGCACCTCCGGCTCGCGGCGTATCAGGCGGCGCACCGGGAAGACGAACCGCGGATGCCGCCGCTGCAGATGAATGAACTGCCGGCGCGCGCGATAGGAATTGCGTAGGACCACGATCACGCCGACGGCCAAGAGCGGAACGCCCAGGTGCCCGGGCAGCAGCGCCAAGACGAGGCCGCCAGCGATCAGGAGCCAGCCAAACGCGAGGAACAGGAGCTTGACCCAGCCGCGCGCGGCGCTGTGCGCGGAGGCGAACAGCTCGTCGAACGGCGCGCGGGGGATTGGTTCAGGTCGAATGGTCACGGCTTCGGTCATAGGGGTTTGAGGACGACGCTCAGCCGAGGCGGCTCGAGGCGGCGGCCAGGGCTCCCGATATGAATATCAAGCGCGGCATAGCAAGGGTGCGGTTGATACGCCGCTAACGCCGCCCGCGCGGAATCGCCGCGCCGTGGCAAAGGCGCCGCAGTGCAGCCGCCGTCAGAGGCCGTCGGAGAACAGGTCCACCTTGCCCAGGGGCGCGCCTCTGCTGCGCAGGATGTCGTAGGCGGTCGAGAGGTGGAAGAAGAGGTTGGTGGTCGCGAACACGGTCAGCCAGCGCTCGGCCGGCAGCGTGGGCTGCATCCCGTTGCCGATCGTGACCGTCAACGGAACATCGTCGCGACCGACGAACTGCGCAGGCGTGAGCGCATCGAGGAAGGCTTCGGCGGCGGTGAGCCCGGCGTAGAAGCCGTCGAGGTCCATCCCGACCGGCACGTCGTCGGGGACCGGCAGGCCGGCGACGCGGGACGGCCACTGCTTGGAGAAGTTGCAGACCACGGCGATCTGGAAGCGTAGCGGCTGCATGTCGTCGATCAGCCGCCAGTCGAGCATCTCGTCGGTCGAGGCGCCGATCGCCGCGGCGTGTGCGGCGCCCTTCGCGAGGACGTGGGCCGTGCTCCGCGCGATCCGCCGATACAGCGAGACGAAAGTGAAAAGGTTCGTGGTCATCTCGCGGCCTCCTTTGGACGGGCGACCAATCCGCGGTCATGCAGGCGCGCGATCTCGCCCGACGAGAGCCCAAGCCGTTCGCTCAGCACCTCGTCGGTGTGCTCGCCCAGCCGAGGCGCGGGTCGGGGCGGCGGGCGGTCTTCGCCGGGGGCGCGCGCCGCGGCGCCGGGTGTCGGATAGCGATGGCCGCTCGGGTGGTCGACAGCCGAGAGGTTCTCGGCCAGCCTCGGGTCGCGGGCGGCCGCGCTCATCGGCTGGTAGGTCCCGTGGGTCGCGCCGGCGTCGTCCAGCAAAGGCGCAAGCTCGGCAAGGGTGCGGCTTGCGATCGCGGCCTCAAACAGCGGGTTGATCCGCGCCCGCCAGGTGAAGCGCGGACCTTCGTCGGCGGTGAAGTCGACCCCGACCTCCCGTTCGAGAGCCTTGATCTGGTCGCTCAGTCCCAGCGCGCCGACCAGGTTGGTCCACTGCCGGGGGGTGATGGCGATCAGCATGAGCCGCTCGCCGTCCTTGGTGGCGAAGTCGCGGCCGAACGCGCCGTAGAGATTGTTGCCCACGCGGGGGCGGTCGCCCGTGCCGAGCAGCGCCTCGGGGATGAAGCCCAGGTGGCCCATGCTGGCCATGGCGACGTCCGCCAGCGGGATGCGCACCTCGCGGCCGAGGCCGTCGGCGCGCCGGGCGCGCTCGGCGGTGACGAGCGAAAAAGCGGCGTAGGCGCCGGTGAGCAGGTCCCACGCGGCGAGCATGTGGTTCACCGGGCCTTTGGCGTCCTCCGGCCCGGTCATCAGCGGCACGCCGACGGCGGCGTTGACCGTGTAGTCGACGGCGGGCTTGCCGTCCGCCCAACCCATGATGCGGAGCGCGATCAGGTCAGCGCGCAGAGGCTTCAGCCGCTCGTAGGACAGGAAGCCACCCACCGGATAGTTGGTCACGAAGAGGCCGGTCGACGCCGCGAGCCGCTGGGCGAGCTCGCGGCCTTCGGGGCGGCCGAGGTCGATCGCGACCGACTTCTTCCCCTTGTTCAAGCTCTCCCAATAGAAGCTTTCGCCCTCGGGCGAGAGCGGCCAGCGGCGATAGTCCGGGCCGCCGCCGACCTGGTCGAAGCGGATCACCTCGGCGCCCATCTGGGCTAGATAGATCCCGCAAGTCGGCCCGGCGACGAAGGACACGCCCTCGACGACGGCCAGGTCATGAAGAGCGTCGTGCAGCAACCGCGGTCAGCCCAGCCGGCGCCGGTAGAGAGCGTTCAGCCGCTCCCAGTGCCGCTCGGCCGCCACCTTGTCGTAGGCGGGGCGCTGCGGGAAGGCGAACCCGTGCTCCACGCCGGGATAGATCTCGACCTCGGCGTTGATCTTGTCGGCGGCGAGCGAGGCCTTAAGGGTCTCGACCAGCTCCATCGGAGCCCATCGGTCGGTCTCGGCGCACCCGAAATAGAGCTCCGCCTTGGCTTTGCGCGCGGCCAGGTGCGGGCTGTCCGGTTTGTCGGTGACCAGGTAGGTGCCGTACATTGAGGCGGCCGCTGCGATCCGGTTCGGGAAGGTCGCCGCCGCGTTGATCGAGAATTGCCCGCTCATGCAGTAGCCGACGGCGCCGATTGGCCCCTTCTTGGCCGCTGGGTCCTGGTCGATGAAGGCGAGCAGGCTCTCGGTGTCGGACATCACCATGTCGATCGTGAGATCGGCCATCAACTGCATCATCCGTTCACGGACGGCCGGATCGCCGAGCGGCCCTATCTCCATTACCCCGGCCCGGTAGTAGAGGTTGGGCAGGACCACGTAGTGGCCGCCGCTGGCGAAGCGCCGGGCCATGTCGCGCAGCTCCTCGCGGATCGCCGGAGCGTCCATGTAGAACAGGATGACCGGATGTGGTCCGTCCCGCTCCGGGTGCACGATGAACGTCGTCGTCGCCCCGTCCCGGGTCTTGATGTCGAGCTGGCGTTCGATCACGCGCGGGTCCCTCCCCTATGCCGCCGCCTGCTTAGAGCGCCGGGCGGCGGCTGGCCAGAGGTGCGATCACCGTGCTGACACGCGGTCATTGAGCGCGGCTTGACCAGTCCGTAAGTTTACACTAACGGTAAGTCATGACGAACGCTTCACGCGCACTGGCGGCCCTTGGCGATGCGACGCGGCGCGAGATCTTCGACCGGCTGGCTGAAGGCCCGTCCTCGGTCGGCGCGCTCGCGGCGAGGCTTCCGGTCAGCCGGCCGGCCGTCTCACAGCACCTGCGCGTGCTGAAGGAGGCTGGGTTGGTCGAGGAGACGCCCGACGGCGCCCGACGCATCTACCGGCTCGATCCGCGCGGCATCGGCGCCATGCGCGACTGGCTGGACCAGCATTGGGACCGGGCGCTGGCCGCATTCAAGGATTTCGTCGAAGACCCGAAGGAGCCGGACGCATGACCATCAAGCCCGTCGTGAAGACCGTGACCGTGAAGGCCTCGCCCGAGCGAGCGTTCGAAGCCTTCACCGCCAACATGGGCCAGTGGTGGCCCAAGGGCCACACGATTGGGGCTGCGCCGTTCGAGGCTGTCGTGATGGAGCCGCGCGCGGGCGGGCGCTGGTACGAGCGCGCCGCCGACGGGGCGGAGACGAACTGGGGCAAGGTCCTGGCCTGGGAGCCGCCGCGCAGGTTCGTGCTCGCCTGGCAGATCAGCGCCGACTGGGCCTACGACCCGAACTTGATGACCGAGGTCGAGGTGAGGTTTGAGCCAAATGCCGACGGGACGGTCGTCACCCTCGAGCACCGGCGTCTGGAGCTGTTCGGCGAGCGCGCCCAAGCCATGGCCGACCAGTTCGACGGCGGCTGGGTCGGCGTGATCCAGCACTTTGTCGATTTCGTGGGCGCCTGAGCGTCTGCAGGGAAGAGAGGAGACTTCCACAATGACCGAGTTCGTCGTCCATTCGATCCCGGGCAGCCCGTTCGGCCGCGCCGTTTTCGCCACGCTGGAGGAGAAGGGCGCGGACTACGCTCTGCAGCGGGTCGCCATGCGGACGCCCGATCACCTCGCGCTGCATCCGTTCGCGCGTGTTCCCATCCTTCGGCACGGCGACTTCCGGCTCTACGAGACGCAAGCGATCCTTCGCTATCTCGATCGGGCGCTGCCTGCGCCGTCGCTGACTCCGGCCGACCCAAGGGCGGCGGCGCGGATGGACCAGCTGATGAACGTCAACGACTGGTACCTCTTCCAGGGGGTTGGCAACGTCATCGGGTTCCAGCGGGTCGTGGGTCCCAAACTGATGGGCCTGACGCCGGACGAGGCCGCGATCGCCGCGGCGATGCCGAAGGCGCACGCGGTGTTCGACCAGCTGGCCCGTGAGCTCGGCGACAATCGCTATTTCGTCGGCGATCAGGTCACGCTTGCCGATATCCTGCTCGCCAGTCACCTCGACTTCTTCCGCGAGATCCCGGAGTGGGCGCCGCTGGCGGGACCGCACCCGAACCTCGTCGCTTGGCTCGAGCGGATGAACGCTCGCCCAAGCACGGTCGCGACCACCTGGGAGCGCGTCGACGCGCTGGACAAGGAGCCGGTCTAGAAACCCGCCAGCGCGTAGGTGTCGAAGATATCGGGTCCGGACTCGGCCTTCTCGGGCTCCGGTCCGGCGCCTGGCCAGATCGACATGCCCTGCAGGAGGTCGCGCAGCGCGTCGACCACCTCTTCCGCCGACATCGTGTCGTGCTGGCTCAGGCGATAGGCCCAGAAGCCGATCACCTGTTCCAGCCGCCCGATGCGCTCGCCGAGATCGAGGAACAGCCCCGATCCTTGGGCGAGGAACTGGCGGAAGCTGGCCGGGTCCTGCTTCTCGATCAGCGCGCTGTATGCCTGGTCGTACAGCTGCAGCGTCTCGGCGATGCCGCGCCAAGCGGCGGCGATCGAGTTTTCCAAAAGCGATTTGGCGCTGAGCGTGAAGCGCTGTGTGTCCTCGCTCGACCGCTTGGCGCCGAGCCGGGAGATGGAGCGTAGCGTGGACTTGAGAGGCGTCGTGAGCGTGTGGATGCGCCAGCGGTAGTAGAGCACGGCCTTCCACGAGAACATCGCCTCGGAGAAGTCTCGGTCGTCCATCTGCAGGGTGCTCTGCAGCGGCGCGAGGTCGGGCGCATCGTAGTCCGCCAGCAGGAGGCGTGACAGCCGCTTGGTGCGCTGGTCGCCGGCGCGCAGCTCGCCGAAACAGAGCTTGATCAGCGAGCCCATCTCGCCTTCGACAAAGCCCAGCATGTGCGCCTTGTCGGGCTGGCTGAAGCGGAAGTAGCAGCGGTCGACCTCGATGTCTTCCTTGGCCAGCGCCTCGCGCACCAGGAAAGGATCCAGCGTCGGCAGGCGATCGAACACGCGCAGCACGGCGACGTCCCGATCCAGCGGCAGGTCGCCGTATTCCAGGTGGCGGGACAGCACGCCGACGAAGTCGTGCTGGTCGACGAACAGGAACTGCCCGCCAAGATTGAGGTCGGACGGATCGAGCGGGAAGATCACCTTGGTGGCGTTGAACCGCCTGGGCGCGAGCCGGTCTTCTTCGCCGGGCGCGACGTTGTGCTTGACGATGATCGCGCGGTTCAGAAGCGGGTGGGCGAACATCGGCGCGCCGCGATAGTCGGGATCCTCGGGCTGCTCGATGTAGAGGGCGTGCAGATTCAGCACGCGGGCCGACGACGACGTCGCAACGATCGTCGACAGGTTCCTCACGCCCGGAATCGATTTCAACAGTCGCACCAGCACCCCACGGCGTTCCGCGGACGGCTTCTTAACGGTGGAAGGCTTGCCGCCGCCTTTAGGACTTTGGTTAGCGCGGGTTGAATGTCGCCTAGGTGGCTGCCTCCCCCGACGTCCAGCGCAGCTTGGGTTTCCGCGCGGCCAGGGTCTCGTCGAGGCGGCGCAAGGGGGCGTGGAAAGGCGCGCCCTTGAAGCGTTCGACGTCGCTGGCCTTCGCCGCCGCAGCCAGCGCCAGGACGGCGTCGCAGAAGCGGTCGATCTCCGCCTTCGGCTCTGTCTCGGTGGGCTCGATCAGCATCGCCCCATGGACGACCAGCGGAAAGTACATGGTCATCGGGTGGAAACCCTCGTCGATCAGCGCCTTGGCGAAATCGAGCGTCGTGACCCCCGTCCCCTCCAGCCAGCGGTCGTCGAACAGCGCCTCATGCATGCAGGGCCCGCCGAACGGCGCGCTCAGCACGCGCTCAAGCCGCGCCTTGATGTAGTTGGCGTTCAACACCGCGTCCGCGGCCACCTGCGCCAGCCCGTCGCCGCCATGGCTCAGCATGTAGGCGAGCGCGCGGACATACATCCCCATTTGCCCATGGAAGGCCGATAGCCGCCCGAAGCTCTGCGAGCCTTCGCCATGCTCGTTCATCGTTAAACCATCTGCCTCATGCACGACCCACGGCGCTGGCGCGAACGGCGCGAGCGCGGCGCCGAAAACGACCGGGCCCGCGCCCGGACCGCCGCCGCCGTGCGGGGTCGAGAAGGTCTTGTGCAGGTTGATGTGCATGGCGTCGACGCCGAGATCGGCCGGTCTGACCTTGCCGACGATGGCGTTGAAATTGGCCCCGTCGCAGTAGAGGTAGGCGCCGGCGGCGTGGGTCAGGCGCGCGATCTCGAGCATGTCGCGCTCGAAGAGGCCGCAGGTGTTGGGGTTGGTGATCATCAGCGCCGCGACGTCCGGGCCGAGCTTGGCGGCGAGATCGGCGAGATCGACGCGGCCGCAGGCCGTCTGCCCGACCTCTTCGACCGCATAGCCGACGAAGGCGGCGGTGGCCGGGTTGGTCCCGTGCGCCGAGGTGGGCGTCAGCACCCGTTTGCGTGCATCGCCCCTCGCCTCATGCGCCGCGCGGATCGCCAGCAGGCCGCAGAGCTCGCCCTGTGCACCGGCCTTGGGCGACAACGCCACCGCCGGCATGCCGGTGAGCGTCTTCAGCCAATGGGCAAGCGTCTCCATGAGCATGAGCGCGCCCTGGACGGTCGAGGTCGGCTGCAGCGGGTGGATGTCGGCAAAGCCCGGCAGGCGCGCGACCTTCTCGTTCAGGCGCGGGTTGTGCTTCATCGTGCACGAGCCGAGCGGATAGAGCGCCAGGTCGATGGCGTGGTTCTTCTGGCTGAGGCGCACATAATGGCGGAGCGTCTCGGGCTCGGAGAGACCCGGTAGCCCGATCGGGTCGGCGCGGACGAGATCGCCCAGGTCGCGCGCGTCGAGATCGGGCTCGTCGATGTCGACGCCGGTCTTCGACCAGCCTCCCAGCTCGAAGATCAGCGGCTCGTCCTGCAACAGGCCGCGGCCGCCGGTGAGCGTCGCCGGCACGCTCTCGACGATGGCCTCGGCGCGGGTGGGTCGCCCGATGGTCTGCATGGTCATCAGAGCGCTCCTTCCAGTGCGCGGCGAAGCGCGGCGATGTCGGCGTCGGTGGTGAGCTCGGTCGCGGCGAGCAGCAGCACCGTCACCCAGCCCGGCGGTCGGATCGAGGCGGGCGAACGGCACGCCGGCAAGGATGCCCTCGCGCAGCGAGGGTCTCGACGACAGCGGCCGCCGGCTTTGGCAGCCGCACCGCGATCTCGTTGAAGAAGCGGGGGTTGAGCACCTCGACGTTCGGGATGGCGGCCATCGCGTTCGCCAGCTTGCGCGCCTGGGCGTGGTTGACGGCCGCGAGCCGGCGCAGGCCGACCTCGCCGAGCAGCGACATATGGACCGTGAAGGCGAGCGCGCAAAGCCCTGAATTCGTGCAGATATTCGACGTCGCCTTCTCACGCCGGATGTGCTGCTCGCGCGTCGAAAGCGTCAGCACGAAGCCGCGGCGGCCGTCGGCGTCGACGGTCTCGCCGCAAAGCCGCCCCGGCGCCTGGCGGACGAAGCGCTCGCGCGTCGCGAAGAGTCCGACGTAGGGTCCGCCGAAGTTCAGCGCGTTGCCGATCGATTGACCCTCGGCGGCGACGATGTCGGCGCCCATCTCGCCCGGCGACTTGAGCAGGCCGAACGAGACCGCCTCGGTGACCACCGCGATCATCAGCGCCCCGGCGGCATGGGCGGCCTCGGCGATGCGCGTAAGGTCGCTGGCCGTCCCGAACACGTTCGGCGTCTGCACCACGACGCAGGCGGTCTCGGCATCGAGGGCGGCGATGACGTCCGCCTCGGCGTCGACGGCGGCGGCCTGGCGGATGACCTCGACGCCCGCCACCTGAGCCAGCGTGCGGATGGCCGCCGCGTAGTGCGGGTGCAAGCCCGCCGGAGAGGATCGCCTTTGGTCTTCGCGTGACGCGATGGGCCATCATCACTGCCTCGGCCGCGGCGGTCGAGCCGTCGTACATGGAGGCGTTCGCGACCTCCATGCCGGTCAGCGCCGCGACCTGGGTCTGGAACTCGAACAGCGCCTGCAGCGTGCCCTGGGCGATCTCCGGCTGGTAAGGCGTGTAGGAAGTAAGAAACTCCGACCGCTGAATAATATGGTCGACGCTGGCGGGCACGTGATGGCGGTAGGCGCCGGCGCCGCAGAAGAACGGCCCCTGGCCGGCGCTTCGGTTCTTCGCGGCCAGCAGGGCGAGCTGGCGCTCGACCTCGATCTCGCCTTGGTGGGCCGGCAGGTCGAGCGGGCCGGCGATGCGCGCGGGCTCCGGTACGTCGGCGAACAGCGTGTCGATGCCAGGCGCGCCGATCTCGGCCAGCATCGCAGCCCGGTCGGCGTCGGTCAGGGGCAGGTAGCGCATGCGGGCTCCTCTAGAGGGTCTGCAAGAAGGCTTCGTAGGCCGCGCGGTCCATCAGCTGGTCGACGGCGGCGGGATCGGCGAGTTTGACCTTGGTGAACCAGCCCCCAGACTCCGGCTCGGCGTTGACCGTCTCCGGCTCGGATGTGAGCACCTCGTTGACCGCAACCACCTCGCCCGTGACCGGCGCATAGACGTCGGAGGCCGCCTTGACGCTCTCAACCACGGCCAGCGCATCCCCGGCGTTCACGCGCTTGCCGACCTCGGGCAACTCGACGAACACGACATCGCCCAGTTGCTCGGCCGCGTAAGCGGTGACGCCGATGGTGGCCGTGTCGCCGTCGACCTCGACCCATTCATGATCCTTGGTGAAGCGCATGGACGATCCTTCAAGCGGCGCGGGCGTAGCGATGGGGGACGAACGGCATGGCCGCGACCTCGGCGGCCTGTGGCTTGCCGCGGACGATCACTTTTAGCGGCGCGCCCGGCTCGGCGAGCGCGGGCGGGACGAAGCCCATGGCGATCGGCGCGCTGAGCGACGGTGAGAACCCCCCGCTGGTGACCCGCCCGATGACCGCGCCGCCGGCATCGGCGATCTCGGCGCCTTCGCGCGCCGGCGCGCCCTCGAGCACGCGCAGGCCGATCCGCTTGCGCTCAAGCGCGCCGGCCAACTCGCGGCCGATCCGCGCCGCGCCGCGCACGGCGCCGGCCTTCAGCCGGGACTTGGCGACCGCGAAGCCGAGGCTGGCCTCGATCGGCGAGACGCTCTCGTCGATGTCGTGGCCGTTCAGCGGCAATCCGGCCTCGAGCCTGAGGGAATCGCGCGCGCCGAGCCCGATCGGCTTCACCCGCTCGTCGGCGACGAGCCTGGCCCAGAGCTCGCGCCCCGCCGCCGCTGGCGCCAGGATCTCGAACCCGTCTTCGCCGGTGTATCCGGAGCGGGCGACCAGGCAGCCGGCGCCGCCGAATTCGAAGCGTCGATGGGTCATGAAGACGAGGTCGCCGGCGCCGGGAAAGAGAGCTTCGACCACGGCAGCAGCCTCCGGGCCCTGCACGGCGATCAGCGCCCGGTCGTCGGCGCGCTCGAGCGTGGCCGCATCGCCGGCCGCGGCGGTGATGAGCGCGAAGTCTCCCTCCTTCGCGCCCGCGTTGACCACGATGTAGAGCATGCCCTGCCGCTCCGGCCGCAGCGGACGGGCGACCATCAGGTCGTCGATGATCCCGCCGTGCTCATTGAGCAGCAGCGTGTAGCGGATGTGGCCGGGTTTCAGCCGCGCGATGTCGCCGCTGACCAGGGGATCGACGAGCGCCGCGACCGCCCGGTGGTCGGCATCGCCGTCGCCTGTTCTCTGGTTCAGGGTCACGAACGATGGGCCCATGTGCGAGACGTCGAACGCCCCGGCGTGCGCGCGGGTCCAGAGGTGCTCCTTCAGCACGCCGTCGCTGTACTGCACCGGCATGTCGTAGCCGGCGAACGCCACCATGCGCGCGCCGAGGGCGACGTGGGCGGAATGGAGCGGCGTCTGTTTGAGGCTGTCCGACAAACGCGAGGACTCCGGCGGCGTGGCGAGCGGAGACCCTCCGCCCTCGGTCACGCCCCCGCTGTCCTATGGCCTGAGAGATTCCGGGCTCTCTCGGCGAGCCCTTGCTCCTTCGGCGAGCCCGCGTCGCCGCGGGCTGCTTTCCAGCGTTTTATCGGCTCTCGCGGTCCTTTTGCCTGAGCGTTTCCGGGGCGGTTGCGCCTTCGGCTCCGGGACGGATCCCGGCCTCTCCCGCGAGAGTCGACGGAAGGTGGTCTCGGCGGTGGGGAGAGTCAACCAGTGGGGCTAGACTGAGGGTGAACCGGACCTGGGGCCAGCCAATGAAGATCGACGGACGATGCCGCTGCGGGGCGATCTCGTATGACGCCGAGATCAATCCGGACAACGTCATCATCTGCCACTGCACCGACTGCCAGACGATTTCCGGCGCGCCCTACCGCGTCAACGTACCGGTGCTGGTCGAGCGGTTCCACCTGCGCGGGACGCCGAAGACCTACCGCAAGCGGGGCGACAGCGGCGACGAGGTCGCGACCATGTTCTGCGGCGAGTGCGGCGCCGCGCTCTACTCATCCAAAGGTGTGACCCCACGGTTTGTGTGGCTGCGTACCGGTTCGGTGACCCAGAGGGCGCAGCTGGCGCCCAAGTCGCAGGGATTCTGCCGCTCCGCCATGCCGTGGGCGATGGATATCAGCGGCGTTCCACGATTGCGCGATCCGGATACGCGCGCAACGTAGCCCTCACATCCGCTCCGGCGTTTCGATGCCGAGCAGGTCGAGGGCGGTATCCAGCTGGACCAGCGCGACGGCGGCTAGCGCGAGGCGCGAGCCGCGGGTCGCGTCGTCCGGCGCGGCCAGCACCGGGCACGCCTGGTAGAACCGCGAGAACGCCTGCGCCAGGCGGTAGGCGTGCTCGGCGACGGCGTTGGGCGCCTGCTTGTCGTAGGCTTCGGCCACCGCGTGGTCGAAGGCGTCGAGCACCAGCACGAGGTCCCGCTCGGCGGGCTCGCCGATCGCAATCGCGCCGGCCTGGGCCCCCTCCTCCGCCGCCTTGCGCAACAGCGATTTGATGCGGACCGCCTGATAGAGCAGGTAGGGCCCGGTCCTGCCCTCGAAGCTCGAGAACCGATCGAGGTCGAACACGTAGGAGGTGCCGCGGAAGTTCGACAGGTCGGCGAACTTGAGCGTCGCCACCGCCACCTTCAGTGCGGTCGCCTCGAACGCCTCGGCCGAAAGCTCGGTTCCCAGCCCGGCCTCGTGCAGGCGCTCGCGGGCGCGCTCGCCCACCATGTCGATCAGGTCGCGCAGCTTCACCACGCCGCCGGCGCGAGTCTTGAACGGCTTGCCGTCGGTCCCGTTCATGGTGCCGAAGCCGATGTGCTGCAGCACGCCCTCGTCCGCGTAGCCCGCCAGCACGGCGGCGCGGAACACCACCTCGAAGTGGTCCGCCTGCCGCTGGTCGACGACGTAGAGCGCAAGCTGCGGATCGAAGCTCTGTTTGCGATCGAGGATGGTGGCGAGATCCGTCGTCCCGTACATCGCCGAGCCTTCCGAGGAGACCACGATCAGCGGCGGCAGGTCGCGCTTGTCGTCGTTCCTGTTCACCCGGACGATCTCCGCGCCCTGGTCGGGGAAGAGCAGGCCTTTTTGCTTCAGCTCCGCGATCATCGGGGCGATCAGGGGGTCGACGTCGCTCTCGCCCTTCCAGAGGTCGAATTCGACCCCAAGCGCATGGAAGTCGCGCTCCAAAGCGCTCTGCGTCACGCGCGCGAAGTGCTTCCAGAGCAGCCGGTAGCCGAAGCGCCCGGCCTGCAGCTCAGCCGTCGCCCGCCGCGCCCGCTCGCGATAGGCGGGCTCGGTGCGGTTGCGCTCGGCGGCGGCCGGATAGAGCCGGTCGAGATCGTCGAGGTCGACGCGCGACAGCAGCGCATCGATGGCGTCCTCGTCGGCTTGGTCAAAGCCCGGCGGCTTCTCGACCAGCGGCTCGAGCGCGGCCTTGATCTCAGGATCCTGGTCGAAGACCGCGCAGATGAGCAGCCCCATCTGCAGGCCCCAGTCGCCGAAGTGGGCGTCGCCCAAGCACCTCGTCGCCGCGAAAGCGGTAGAGCCGCTTGACGCTCTCGCCGATGATCGAGGCGCGCAGGTGCCCGACGTGCATCTCCTTGGCGACGTTCGGCCCGCCGTAGTCGACCAAGCACCCGGCGCGGCGTCTCGACCTCGCGCGCGCCGGCCCTCGGATCGGCGGCGATCTCGGCGGCCCGCGCGTTCAGCGCGGAGTCGGTCACGCGCAGGTTGACGAAGCCCGGCCCGGCGACCTCGACACTGGCCAGCCGCGGGTCGCCGCGCAGCGCGCTCGGCGACAGCCTGGGCGATTTCGCGTGGGGGACGCCCCGCGGCCTTGGCGGCCGCCAGCGCGCCGTTCACCTGGAAGTCGGCCAGCTCGGGACGATCCGACGGGGTCACGCGGCCGAAACGGCGCTCGAGCCCCAGTTTGACGAAGGCCTCGGACGCGGCTTCGCCGAGCGCCGCGGCCAGATCCGTCATTGAGCGGCGGGTTGCGTCTGTGCGGTCTGCGTCGGGGCGCCGATATTGGGCAGGAACCGCTTGCCGGCCTGGTTGAACGCCGCCATCTCCGGCGTCACCTCGAAGCCGACCAGCACCTCGAAGTTGCCGCCCGAGACCTGACTGTTCGCGCGCGGGATCAGGATGCCGTCGATGTTATCGGTCATGGTGACCCGGTCGGCGCCGCGCGGGAAGTTGGCGCGGACGGTGAAGTACTGCTTGTCGAGCACCGCGTAGTTCCGATCCGTGACCGCGACCCAGTAGGTGTATTCCTTGCTGGAGCCCTCGGCCGCAGGCCCGCGCCCGAACTCGAACAGGATTTGCATGCCGACCTGGATCGGCTGCCGCGCCGCGATAGGCGCAGCCCGCGTGCAGGTTCTCGATCTCGCCGGTGTAGCCCACGGCGTCGAAGGCCTCGCGGTTGTCCTTCAGCTCGACGTAGCGGGCCGCGTCCCAAAGCGTCTTCACATAGGGACAGGGGCCGGCGTTCTTCTTGCCCGGCAGCTCGAGTTGCTTGGGCGTTTCCCAGGAATCGTCCTTCTTGGCCTGGTCGCCGCCTTGGTCGCCGCCCTGCGAGCCGGATTGCGGCCCCCCGCCGTACTGGGCGAACGCCGGCGCCGCGGAGAGCGCGAGCGAGCTGATGATGGCCGCAAGCAGCAGGGGCTGATGACGCATGGGGAGCACTCCAAGGCCCGTCGCCCTTTACGCCGGCGATGCGGGCTTTTGCATGGCCTAGATACCGGCTTCGCAAGCCGCCCGCAACGCGGCTGGCGGGTGACCGGCGCGCGGCCTAGACTCGCCGCGCATGCCCGCCGTCACCGCAGACCGCCCGCCGCTCACGCTCCTGCTCGCCAGCCCGCGCGGGTTCTGCGCCGGCGTCGACCGGGCGATCCAGATCGTCGAGCGGGCGATTTCGAAGTACGGCGCGCCGGTCTACGTGCGCCACGAGATCGTGCACAACCGCCATGTGGTCGAGCGCTTGCGGGCCTTGGGCGCGGTCTTCGTCGACGAGCTCGACCAGTGCCCCAACGACCGGCCGGTGATCGTCTCGGCCCATGGCGTGCCCAAGTCCGTGCCGGCCGAGGCCGCCCGGCGATCGATGATCTACCTCGACGCCACCTGCCCGCTCGTCTCCAAGGTGCACGTCGAGGCCGAGCGGCATCACGCCGCGGGACGCCAGATCGTGCTCATCGGCCACGCCGGCCATCCGGAGGTCGTGGGCGCGCTCGGCCAGCTGCCGCAAGGGGCGATGAGCCTGGTCGAGACGCTCGCCGACGCTGAGGCATTTGCGCCGCGCGATGCGGCAAAGCTCGCCTTCGTCACCCAGACGACGCTTTCGGTCGACGACACCGCCGAGATCGTGGACTTGCTCAAGCGCCGCTTCCCGGCCATCGCCGCGCCGCACAAGGAAGACATCTGCTACGCGACCACCAACCGGCAGGAAGCGGTCAAGCGCATCGCCGCGAACTGCGATCGGCTGATCGTCGTTGGCTCGCCGACGTCGTCCAATTCGCTCCGCCTGGTCGAGGTCGCCCGCCGCGCGGGCGTCGCCGACGCCCGCCTGGTCGAGGACGCGGACGCGATGGACTGGGCCTGGCTCGCCGGCTGCCGCACCCTCGGCCTCACCGCGGGCGCCAGCGCCCCAGAGAGCCTGGTCGAGAACCTGATCGCAGCCCTCTCCGAACGCTTCGCCGTCACGATCGAGAAAGCCGCCCCCACCCGCGAGACGGTGACCTTCAAGCTCCCGCGCGCGCTGGCGAGCTAGAAGAACGCGAACGCCCTGATTTCGACGCTCTCGCGCGGGGGGGCGTCGGCGCGGGTGTCGGGGTGTTCGAAGCTGGTGTGGGCGCCCCAGCGGGCGCGGCCGTCCTTGGCTGAATCGTAGACCTTGAACACCAGCGCCTCGTCACGCCGCATGCGCGGGAAGTAGGTCCAGCGGTGGCGGGGGTTGTACTGGAACATGTAGATCTCGCCGACGCGGTGCGGGAAACGGCGCTCCGCGGCGATGAAATCTTCGGGCGCGATGCTGCGCGCATCGACGATGGCGAGCGGATTGCGCTCGATCGGCGTGTTGGTGGCGCGCCACACCTGGATGATGGCGAACCGGCGCTCGAGCAACGCCTCGGCCTCGTCGGGCAAAATCTCGCGCACCCGGTTCGGGCCCGACCACTCGGTGTAGTCGTTGTGCACCGAGCGCACCGGCTCGCGGATCTTCTTGGCCAGCCGCACCTCTTCGTCCGAGTGGCGCAGCGTGTGGTCGAAGATGTGCACGCGGTGCGCGCCCGTGCGCGCGGCGATCAGCCGCTGCATTTCCGGATAGTAGACGCGCTCGAGCTCGGCCGGGTCATAGAAGTCGCGCATCCGGGTCGCGTGCTCGGTGAGCTCGAAGCCGGCCTCGTCGAGGACGAAGGCGCGTCCACGACCGTCCGCGATTTTGACCGCGTGCGGGTCAGGCGCTGTGCTGTAGCGGCGGAGCAGGCCGTCCGGGCCGCCGGTCTCGGCCACCGGCTTCTCGCCGGTTTTCACGAGGTAGTTGACGCTGGCCCGGGCGGTGCGGGCCTCGAGCGCGACATCTGACATGGCGGCCTCCGGGGGCGTGTCGGGAAACCATAGGCGCGCGCGACGATCGCCTCAAACCCAGGATTTCTTTCATTGGATTCAGAACTTTGGGCGGGCGCTAGCAGCCGAGGCCGGACGCTTGGCCTACATCGTCCGCATCGTGGGCAGCACCTGTTCGGCCAGGACGTCGACGGCGGCCATCGCGCCGGCGTGACCCACGGCGGCGAAGGCCATGTCGACAACGCCGACGCCGGCCTCGGCGAGCCGGGCGATCTGCTCCAGCACCCGTTGCGGCCCGCCGAAGAAGTAGGGGCGGAATCGGCCCTCGCCGCCCGCCGCGCTTTCCGCGGCCGCGTCGGTCTCGCCCACCTGCGCGACGGCGCGATAGAGGACCTGGTCCGCGGTCGGCGCCCATCCGGCCCTCTCCGCCTCAGCGCGGTAGAGCGCGACGGCGCGGGCGACCTGTTCCGGCGGCGCGAACGAGATCGCCAGCCCAAGCCGCTTCCTTGCCGCGAAGATGACCGAGTCCTCGCTGTTGCCTGAGCCGAACACCGGCGGATGCGGCTGCTGGCAGGGCCTCGGCCAGACGGCGACCAGGCCGTACCTGTGATGTTCGCCTTCCCAGGCAAAGGGCTCGGGCGCCGTCCAGGCTTTGAGGATGAGCTCGATCCCCTCCTGCGTCGCGCCGCGCGCATCGTTCGGCTCGTCGCCGTCGTAGGTGCGCATCTCGTTCGGCACGCCACGCAGGAAGAGCACGACGATGCGCCCGCCGCTCATGGCGTCGAGCATCGCGACCTCCTCCGCGACCCGCACGGGGTTGTTCAGCGGCAAGACCGGGCCTAGCAGCGCGATATTCGCCCTGCGCACCGCCTGGGTGAGCGCGCCTGCCCAGACCAGCGGATTCGGCGTCAGCATGATCGGTCCGAAGTGGTGTTCCGAGACACTGATCCAGTCGAATCCGGCCTCGTCGGCGTGGCGAGCAAGCGCCAGGTTGTCAGTGAGGCTGCGGCGCGCGACCTCGGGATCACAGGCCTCGGGCGGCACGGGCCAGGCGGCGCGGCCCGCAACGCGGCCCTCATAGCTTCCGGCGCAGAGGAGCGAGAGTTTCATTGGTGGCAAAGCTTACGGGCGCGGGCCGGACGCCGCTAGCCCATGCCCCTGCGCTGCGCCAGCGCGCCGACGGTGGACGACCCGATAGGCCCCTGTTCGTCGTAGAGCCAGCATTCGCCGATCGCCACGCCCTCGGTCGCGTGGTGGTTGACCACCTCGAAGCCGATCCACTCGGTGACCGGCGCCCGATGCAGGTAGAGCGTCAGATCGCTGTTGATGTAGGCCAGCCCCTGGTCGCCCGAGTTCGCGAACGGACTAGAGAAGTCCGCCGCCAGCGCCAAGCGGGTGAACGGCGTCAGCGGAACCCCGCCGATCAGCTCGCGCACCTCGCGCATCCAGACCTGGCGCTTGCCCGTCCCGCCGAATGCGCCAGAGATCGGCTTGGTCGCCCACATGCCGCCCATGCCGCTCCGCCCGTCCTCGGGATCCGGGATCGCCGCGGGCAGCGGCGCATCCCAGTTCGGGGGCTCCCAGACCGTTCCGGCGGGGTTCTCGGTGCGGCGGAGCAGCTGGCAGGTGGCGCGCGCCATGCTGACGCCGGCGGAGAAGAACTCCGCATCGATCACTTTCAGCCTCCCGCCGTCGCGCACGACGCGGGTGGTCACCTCGACCGGCGACAGGTCCGGCAGCCGATACATGTCGACAGTGAGCCTGGCCGGCATGAAGGCCGGATCGTTCAGGGTTCGCTCGATCTCGTAGCCGAGCAGGCCCGCGATCACCCGGCCGTGCAACGACTTGGGGTCCCACGGCCCGCGGCTGCTCAACGTCGGCTGAAACGCCGCGCCCTCGCGGGTGAAGAAGGGTTCGTTGCTCATGACGGCGGCGACCATGCCGGATTCGCCTATTGTCGGAAACAACCGCGGCAGGACGAGTGCGGCTCGCGAGGTCGTGCTACGGTCGCATTCGGGCGTGGAAGGACCGGCCGTTGAGTCCCTTCGAATATCTCATGTTGCTCACGGCGGTCATCCTGGGGCTGGCCGTCTGCGATCTGGCCATCTCCGTCCATCGCCTGCTGGCGGCCGGCGGAAGAGTCCGCTGGGACTGGCTCGCGCCCTTGGCGGCGCTGGTGGCGTTCCTGAAGATCGTCAGCCAGTGGTGGACCTTCTTCAACGCCGGACCGCTCGCCAAGGGGCTGACGTTCGAGATGTTCCTGGGCGTGCTGGTCGCCTCGGTGCTGCTGTTCCTGCTGGCCGCGGACGCCCTGCCCGACGAGACCGGCGATGGCTGGATCGATCTGCGCGCCCATTGGGCGTCGGTTTCGCGTCGCTTCTGGCTGCTGTTCGTCAGCCAATTTGTCTTGCTCACCGCGGTCTCGACCTGGGCGCAGGTGGTGATCGAGAAGGCGCATCTGAATCTGCTATCGCCCGCCTGGCTGGTGCTGCCCGCCGCGCTCCTGCTCGCCCTCTGGAAGAACCGCTGGTGGCAGACGCTCGGCTTGCTCGGCTTTGCCGTGGTCTACATCGCGCAGTATTTCGGCCAGCATCTGGGCCAGGGTCTGACGCCCTAGAGGCCAACCGGGAGACGCGCCACCATGAGTTCGACGCCCGCAGCCCCGATCGCTGACAGCGAAGGCTATGCCGAGGCTCCCGGCGGCAAGGTGTGGTGGCGGCGCGTCGGCGTCGGGGACAAGGCCCCGTTGCTCACCCTGCACGGCGGACCGGGCGGCGGTCACAACTACCTCAAGCCGCTGGCGGCGCTGGCCAGCGACCGGCCGGTGATCTTCTACGACCAGCTCGGCTGCGGGAAGGCGGACAGCCCGCAAGAGGAGGGCCTCTACACCGTCCAGCGCTCGGTCGACGAGGTGGACTCGGTTCGCCAGGCGCTGGGGCTCGATCGGATCGTGCTGTTCGGCCACTCCTGGGGATCGGTGCTGGCGATCGAGTACATGTGCCAGGGCCGCGGTCAGGGCGTGGAGGGACTGATCCTCGGCGGCGCGCTGGCGAGCGTGCCGCAGGCCGTCGCCGGCATGCAGCGGCTGCTCGCCGCCCTGCCCGACGGCGCCGGCGCACGCATGCAGGCGCTGGAGGCGGCGGGCCAGACCGAGACGCCCGAATACGCCGCGCTGGTGCAGACCTTCTACGACGCCCACGTCTGCCGGCGGCAGCCCTGGCCGCCAGAGGCGCTGGAGACCCTCGAGATTGTGTCGAACTCCATCGCCTATCGGGTGATGAACGGCCCGAACGAGTTCACCATCATCGGCGTGATCAAGGACTGGGACCGCCGCGGGACCTTGGCGCGATCCGCTTGCCGACGCTGATCACCACCGGCGAGTTCGACGAGGTGACGTTGGATTGCCACGAGACGATCCGAGCCGGCATCGCCGGCTCGAGACTCGAGGTCATGCCCGGCTGTTCGCACCTGACGATGAACGAAGAGCCCGAGGCGTACACACGTTTGGTCGGCGGCTTCCTCCGCGCCTGACGTTCGGCCTTGACCGACGTGGCGCGCGCCCCGATTCAACGGACGTGGCCGTCTATACCGACATCACCGACACCGAGCTCGAGGGCTTCCTCGCCGGCTACGACATCGGCGAGGCGCTGGTGTTCAAGGGCATCGCCGAGGGGGTGGAGAACTCGAACTTCCTGCTCGAGACGAGCCGGGGCCGCTTCTTCCTGACCGTCTACGAGCGGCGGGTGAAGGCCGACGACCTCCCCTTCTTCCTCGGTCTCATGCTCTGGCTCGCCGAGCACGGCTTCCCCTCGGCGCGACCGATCGCCGACCGCGAGGGGCGGCTTCTGGGCAGCCTGCGCGGCAAGCCGGCGGCGATCACCGAGTTCATGCAGGGGCTGTCGGTCAGGCGGCCGGATTCCGCGCTCTGTCGTGAGGCGGGCGGCGGTACGGCCTGGCTGCATCTGTCCGGCCTGGGCTATCCCCATCATCGCGCGAACGATCTCGGCATGAGCGCCTGGCGCGGCCTGGCGGAGCGGCTGGTCGACGAGGCGGAGGCGCTGAAACCCGGCCTCGCGCAGATAGTCGCCGAGGACCTGGACGCGATCGAGCGCGCCTGGCCCGCGGGGCTGCCGGCTGGGGTGATCCACGCCGACCTCTTTCCGGACAACGTCTTCTTCGTGAACGGCCGTTTCGCGGCGGCGATCGACTTCTACTTCGCCTGCGACGACCTCTTCGCCTACGATCTCGGTGTCGGCCTTAACGCCTGGTGCTTCGAGCCGGACGGGACGTTCAACGTGACCAGCGGGCGCGCCTTCGTGGCCGGCTACGAGCAGCGGCGGCCGCTCTCGGGCGAGGAGCGCGCGGCGCTGCCCGTTCTGGCCTGGGGGGCGGCGATGCGCTTCTTCCTCACCCGCCTGGCCGACTGGCGCGCGACCCCCGACGGCGCCCTCGTTCGGCCGAAGGACCCGCTGGAATACGAGCGCAAGCTCGCGGTCCATCGCGCCGCTCAGGCCGGCGGCGGGCTCGTGCTGTTCGGCGACGAGGCATGACGCCCAAAGTCGTGATCTATACCGACGGCGCCTGCCGGGGGAATCCAGGGCCCGGCGGCTGGGGCGCGATCCTGATGTTCGGCGACCGCGAGCGCGAAATCTTCGGCGGCGACACCGACACGACCAACAACCGCATGGAGCTCACGGCCGCCATCGAGGCGCTGACCGCCCTGAACCGCCCCTGCCAGGTCGAGCTGCACACCGACAGCCAGTACGTCCGCCGCGGCATCGCCGAGTGGCTGTCGATCTGGAAGGGCCGCGGCTGGCGCACGATGAGCAAGGGCGCGGTCAAGAACGAGGACCTGTGGCGCCGGCTCGACGAGGCGCGCGCGCGCCACGACGTCGATTGGCGTTGGGTCAAGGGCCACAGCGGTGATCCGCTGAACGAGCGCGCCGATGCGTTGGCGCGGCGTGGGATGCTGGAGGCGCTGGGCGATACCCAGAGCTTGACCGACTTGGCCGACGGCGAATAGTTCAATCTCGAACTAAGGAGAAGCCCGTGGCGCGCTCGCCCCGCAGCCGTGCCGACGTGCAGGTGTTCGCCGAAGTCGGCGCCATCGGCCAGCTGGCGCGCAACCGCATCGAGCGCGCCCTGCCCGACGGCATGAGCCAGGCGCAGTTCGACGTCCTGGTCCACTTGGCGCGCGAGGGCCGCGAGGAGAGCCCGGCCGCCCTGGCGGCGACCTTCCGGCTCACCAAGGGGGCGATCACCAACACCCTACAGCGGCTGGCTGCCCAGGGGTTCGTGCACATCACCGGCGATGCAGCCGACGGGCGGCGCAAGCGCGTGGCGCTGACGAGCGCAGGCCAAACGGCGATGAACGCGGCCGTCGTTGCCACCCGGCCGCTGATGGAAGCGCTGCGCGCCCGCTTCACCGAGGCCGAGTGCGAAGCGGTGCTGCCATTCCTGACCGCGCTGAGGGAATGGTTGGGCGAGAACGGTTGAGGTCAGAGGGCGTCAGCTTCGCCGAGGTTGGGTGATGACGCGCCGTTCGCGCCGCTGCGTTCCCCTCCCCACCTTGCTCTGTGAGCGGCTCCTCGGGCCTTCGCTTATCGAAAGAGCGTGCTCGGCTAAGCAATTTGCTGAGCGCGCTTCTGAGCGCGGATAATTCGTCTCAGTACCGCGCGCGTTCGATTGAGAAGCGTCCCCCCTGCTCGGGGGCGAGCCCCTGCGCTCGTCCATTGCAGAGATGATGATGATGATGACGATGATGATGATCCCGAACGGGGACCTTCTCCATCGAACGCCGCGGGCGCTTGCCTAGGGGCGGCGCTTTTGCGCGACTGCGCGGCGCTCTTACGCGCCGCGGACGATCAGGCGGCCGCCGCCCTGGACGGAAACCACCTCGATGCGCGCGCCCGGCTCGGGCGCGGCCTGGCCAGGCTCCAGCTCGGCCATCCACTCGGCGCCGTCGACGAACACCCGGCCCTGGCCGGCGGCGAACGGTGCGACCGCCTGGCCGAAGCGACCCGCCAGCCCGGACGCCCGATTGGAGATATCCGGCCCGTCGGAAGGAACGTGTCGCGGCATCAGCCTTCGTCCGACGACCGTCGATATGATGGTCAGCACCGCGAACGCGATCAGCTGGTAGCCGGGCGGCAGCACAAGCCAGAGCGTCAGCACCGCCACCGCGCCGGCCGAAGCCGCCGGCCACAGCAGGTAGCCCGACGCGGTCGGGACCTCGAGCGCCAGAAAGACTGCGCCGATCGCGAGCCAGACCCAGAACGGGTGGCTCTCGTAGATGAGGAGCAGAGACTGCATGGCGCGCTCAGCCGCCGGCCGGCCGCGTCGGCGGGACGCCCTGCCGCGCCGCGGCGCCGCCCGGCAGGCCGGTCGCTTCCACCAATGCCCCGATGCCGGCGAGCGTGCCGACCAGCGCCGAGAACTCCGCCGGCACGATCACCGTCCTCTGCTGGTTGGACTGCGGCCAGCTTGCCGAAGGCGTCGACGTACTTCTGGGCGATGAAATAGTTCAGGGCGTTGACGCTGCCGGCCTCGATGGCGTCGGAGACCATCTTGGTGGCCGCGGCCTCGGCCTGTGCGGATCGCTCGCGGGCCTCGGCGTCGCGGAAGGCGGCCTCGCGGCGTCCCTCGGCCTGCAGGATGGCCGACTGCTTGGCGCCCTCGGCGCGGGTGATGGCGGCCTGCTTCTCGCCCTCGGCCTCGGTGATCACGGCGCGCCGCTCGCGCTCGGCCTTCATCTGCCGGGTCATGGCGTTGGTGATGTCGGGCGGCGGCTGCAGGTCCTTGATCTCGATCCGGGCCGCCTTGACGCCCCACGGGCTGGTGGCCTCGTCGATCGCCGCCAGCAGGCGGGTGTTGATCGATTTCGCGCTGGGACAGGACGTCGTCCAGCTCCATCGACCCGACCACGGTGCGCAGGTTGGTCATGCGCCAGCTGGCCGATGGCGTAGGTGAGGTTGTCGACCCGGTAGACCGCGGTCGCGGCGTCCATCACCTGGATGAAGACGATGGCGTCGACCTGGACCGTGACGTTGTCCTTGGTGATCACCTCCTGCTGGGCGACCGCCAGCACCTGCTCCATCATGTTGACGCGCCGGCCGATCGCCTCGACGAACGGGGTCAGGATGGTCATGCCGGGCTTGATCGTGCGCATGTAGCGGCCGAACCGCTCGACGGTGTACTCGCGGCCCTGGGGCACGATCTTGATCACGCTGGTGACCAGGAACAGCGCCACGATCGCCAGCGCGATGGCCGCAATGATAAACCCCATCGTGTGCTCTCTCCCGGCCGCCCAAGGGGGCGAACCTAGCGCGTCGGAGCGTCGTCCGCCACTGAACCGCTCAAGGTTACGGCGAGTTCACGTCCCTTCGCCGCCGCGCGGGCGGCCTCGCGCTTCGCGCGGCCGTCGCAAGACGTGTAGGCCTGCTGGCCGGCGACGAACCCGTCGTTGAAGGAATTGGTGAGGCGACGGCTGAACGGAGCGTCCGGCTGCTCGGCGGCGATGAGGTTGCGCATGCGCGTTCGCCAGTACTGGTCGCCGGCTCCGCCGCAGAGCTGGCGCAAGGCATGGCTCTCGCCGATCACATAGGCGAGCGCGACCAGCGTCTGCCGGTCGGCCGGGCTTCGCTCCTGGGCGAATGCCGGGGTCGCCGCTGCGGCGAGGACGAGCGCCGCGACCAGGAGGCGCCGGCTCATGTGGCTTTCCACCGCCCGAGAAGCACGCCCAAGAGATGGGCGTAGCCGCGCGCGTCGTCGATGGCGCGGTGGGTGTGCGCGTGCAACCCGAGCCAGGCGGCGGGCAGGGTCGCGGGCCGACAGTCCCAGACTGGCTGGCCCGTCCGCGCGGCGGCCAGGGTGCGCAGGCAGAGCCCGGAGCCGTCGAACAGGCGGTCCTTCTCGTAGGGACCTTCGATCAGGCCATGCTCGGTGAACCGTCTGAGGTAGTGGTCGATCCAGCCACCGTCGAAGGCGAGCGGGAAGGCCGCGAAGATCCGGCCTTGCGCGAACCCGCGCACCCAGGCCTCGAAGTCGCGCATGACGGTTTGCGCCGGCCGCGGATCGGCCGTGGCGGCCGCCCAGGCCTCCGGCTGGGTCCTGAACCAGGCCAGCGTGTCGGGATTGGGCGCCGCGCCCGGCAGCGGCTCGAGCACGGCCTCGAACACGCCGCGCTCGACCCCGTCGGCCGTCACCGCCACGGACGCGAACGAAATCATCGAGTTCTGTCCCGGCCGCGGCCCGTCACACTCGATGTCGGTCACGATGTAGACCGGATCGCGCATCGGCCGGTCGACGCCAATGACCCCTTCGCCGCCGGCCGCCGCGGCGGCGCCGAAGCGCTCCACGGCGCGCGCGATTACGCGGCGGGTCTCAGTCCACGCGACCAGCCGCATCGCCTCGGCGACACCGACGAATTTCGCTTCGGCCGCGTCGTCGCCGGCGCGGGGCTCGCCTGCGACCCAGCGCGCGGCGTAGTCGATCAGGACGGCTTGGCGCACGTCGCTTGCATGGTCGACGACATCGATGAGCCCGAGGATGGCCGCGCTAACGCCGGTTTCCTCGCCGAGCTCGCGCAAGGCGGCGTCGGCGACCCCCTCGCCGAGCTCGACCCGGCCGCCCGGAATGCTCCATTCGCCGGCGCGCGGCGGTTTCCCGCGCCGGATCAGCAGCACCTCGTCGCCGCGCAGGCAGACCACGCCCGCGCACGGAACGGGATGCGCGTTCATAGCTGCGGAGGCGGTCCGCCCAGGGCGCGATCGCTCGGGCTCATCAGCCCGACCGGATTGCCGTCCGGATCCTCGACGATGGCGAAGCGCGCGCCCCAGAACACGTCGTACGGCGGCTGCAGACCCTGGTGCTCGTGGCTGATCAGGTCCTCGTAGGTCTCGTCGACCGCTTCGCGGCTGGGCAGAAGGAAGCCGATCAGCACCCGCCCCCGCTCGGCGGCGTAGCCCTGGTTGTAGTGGCGGGCGAGCGGCTGGCTGTCGAAGGCGAAGTCGCAAGTCTCCTTCGTGGTGATCGACACGTGGTGCATGCCCGACGGCGTGCTCCAGATGGCGGCGTCGGGGATGTCGACACCCAGCCTGCGGTAGAAGGCCAGCGTCCGCGGCATGTCCCGAACGATGAGATTGATCTGGTCGAACACGGCCTCGGCCATCGTGCTCCGTCCCCTGAGTTAGTTGTCTGTATACGGTCTACTGCGCTGTCCAGCCGCCATCGATTGAAAGCGCGGCGCCGTTGACCGAGCCGCCCAGGTCGCTGACCAGATAGAGCAGCAGGCCGGCAAGCTCGCCGAAGTCGACGAAACGTTTGGTCGGCTGCGCGGCCAGGATCACATCGCGCATCACCTGGTCGGGCGGCATCTTGCGCGCCTGCGCCTGGTCGGCGATCTGCGCCTCGACCAGCGGCGTCTTCACGTAGCCGGGGCAGATGGCGTTGCAGGTGACGCCATCGAGCGCAACCTCGAGCGCCACCGTGCGGGTGAGCCCCAGGAGGCCGTGCTTGGCCGCCACGTAGGCCGCCTTGAACGGCGAGGCGACCAGCGCGTGCGCCGAGGCGATGTTGACGATGCGGCCGGCCTTCTGCGCCTTCATGATCGGGACGGCGGCGCGAATGGCGTGGAAGGACGAGGTCAGGTTGATGGCGATGATCTGATCCCACTTGTCGATCGGGAAGGTTTCGATCGGCGAGACGTGCTGAACGCCGGCGTTGTTCACCAGGATGTCGAGCCTGCGGAACTTGCCATGCGCGAAAGCAACCAGGTCGGCGATCTCGGCCGGCTTGGTCATGTCGGCCGGGTGGTAGAGCACGCGCACGCCGTAGGCTTCGGCCAGCGCCGCCCGGTCGTGCTCGATCTGCGTCGCCTCGCCGAGGCCGTTCAGCACCACGTCGGCGCCCGCGGCCGCCAGCGCGCCGGCCAGCGCCTGGCCGATGCCGCTGGTCGAGCCGGTGACGATCGCCGCCTGGCCCTTCAGTCCTGCTCGCTCATCAGCCATGTCGGAACGCTCGCTGCTCTCCAGGGTCCGAACTCAATACCGCTCATCCCCGCGAAAGCGGGGACCCAGGTTTTTAGTATTCTTGTGAGCTTGGCCAAGCCGCTGCGGTTCAGATTCAGCAACAAAAACGCCTGGGTCCCCGCTTTCGCGGGGATGAGCGGGTGAGGAAAGCCATCAAGTCTTTGATATCGCCGGAGATCAATTGAGACTTGAGCCTCGTCCGAGCGCGCGCGTGAAAGTCCGTGACGCCCGTCAGCTCGCCTGTGCCTTCGGGGGCGGCTGGAGTCGGGTGAAGACCCAGTCGGTCTTGGTCGAGAGCGCAGGATCGAAGGCATAGCCGGCGGTATCGAATGCCTTCAGCTGCTCGGCCTTCTCGATGCGATGGTCGATCGCGTAGCGGGCCATGAAGCCCCGGGCGCGCTTGGCGAACAGCATCAGGGCCCGGGGCGCATCGCCCTTCTCCTTGTATTCCTTGAAGTGGCAGGTGATGAAAGGAACGCTCAGCGCATCGGTGTCGACCGAGCCGAAGTACTCGTTGCTCGCCAGGTTGACCAACGTCGGGTCGGGGCGCCGCTCGGCGTCACGGCTGAGCGCCTCGGCGATGGGCGCCCTCCAGAAGTCGTAGAGGCTAGCCCCGCGTCGCGTCTTCAGCCGTGTCCCCATCTCCAGACGGTAGGGCTGTAAGGCGTCGAGGGGTTTTAGGACGCCGTAGAGGCCGGAGAGGATGCGCAGGTGGCCTTGCGCCCAGGCCAACGCCCTCTTGTCGAGGGTGCGGGCGGCAAGGCCATCGTAGACATCGCCGGCGAACGCCATCACCGCCTGCAGGCCATCCTCGCCCGCCGGGTCGAAGCTCTGAAAGCGGTGGTAGTTGAGGTCGGCCAGCGCGTCGGAGATCGACATCAGCCGCTTTAAGTCGCTCCGCTTCAGCTTGCGCGTCACCTGGGCGAGCTCGGCGATATCGCGCGTGAGCTCAGGCGTGGTGAGGGCCAGGCCGGCGGGCGCGGGCGCGAAGTTGAGCTTCTTGGCGGGTGAAAGGACCATCAGCATGGCCCAGGCATTAACCCCCGATGCCCGGCGCTCGCCAACTCAAGAAAGCGCCGCGCCAGCGGCGCCATCCAATTTAACCGCAGAGATCGCAGGGAAGGCGCAGAGGACGCAGAGAGGCAGAGAACCTCCGCGATCTCTGCGCCTTCTCTGCGAGCTCTGCGGTAAATGGAGGAACGGCCCGTTTGCGCGGGCGTGGAGCATTGTCCGCCTTCGCTAGGGTTTCGGTGGCGCCGGCGGGGGTGGCGGTGGCGGCGGCGCGCCCCACTGATAGCGGTAGCCCACCGCGACCTTGCCCTCGTCGTAGTCGCTCTTGAACTTGTAGGAGAGGGTCACGAACCCCGACGAGTGGCCGTCGTGTGAGTAGATGTCCAAGGCCCCGCCCACTTCCCCGAACGCGCCGGTGAAGTTGTCCTCGACCTCGACCGGGGTTCCGGCCGAGATCAGCGTGACCTTGTTCGTCCCATCGAACTCGTCCCAGACACGCCCGTCGACCGCCAGCTTGACCATGTAGCTGTCGTTCGACATGAGCGGCGCCGAGAGGCGGAGGCCCAGGGCGCCGCGGAGGCTGTCCTCGGTCCCGTAGTGGAAGATGGTGCCGGCCACGTTGGCGTCGCCGACGTCGGTCGAGACGTACGCCAGCGTGCCGACCGGCTCCAACATCACAGAGCCGCCCAATGGGAAGCGGTAGCCGCTCTCCACCTGGCCGCCCCAGCTCGTCCAGTCGTTCGATCCGGGCAGGCCCGTCACGTGCAGCTGCAGGAAGTCGCCCTTGACCTGCCCGTCGATGAAGAACTGGTCTTCGATGTAGGTGGCGTAGACGCTCGCCGTCCAACCCTCGAACCGCCCGTCGCTGACGTTGCCCATGTGGCTATCGAAGTCGACGTTGGAGTTCAGGTAGCCGACGCCCACCCCGATCAGGCCGACGCCGTTCGCCCACTTGTTCGCGACGTCGACGCCGCCCACCAGGCCGTAGGTGTCCTGATGGTAGCCGAGGTTGAAGGCGAACCCGCGGCCCGCATCGATGCTGTCGGTGCGGTCGGTCCAGTCGCCCACCGCCTTGATCCACACCCCAGGCGTGAACGAGCCCACCGAGCCCGGGGCCAGGAGACTGGAGTCGCGCAGGTCGGCCTGGCGGTCCTGCCAGGGGGCGGTCGCATACCAGATGTCCTGCGCCGCGGTGACCAGCACCGGAGCTTCGAACGCCGCCGGACCGGGCTGGGAAACCAGGACCGTGTCGTTGGTCCCGCCGAACGGCACGTTGTTCTCCAGCGTGTAGAGCCACGGACCCTTGATGAGGCCCGCCGCGTTCGGACCGAACGTGGCGAAGCCCGTCCCGCCGGTGAGCGTGAATGTCGCCGCGTTGGCCCCGGTGGCGGTGACCAGCACGATCGGGTCGGCGGTCGTCACGTGCGCGGGGGCGGACGTAGGCGCGCCGTCTTCGACGACGATGCCGTTCACCCCGCTCGTGGTCGCGACGTTCAGCGTGTTGGCCGGCGAGCCCGGAGCCGCCAGGTTGGCCGTCGTCTCGATCACCCCGCCGGCCACGCCGACGAAGTTGGTTGTCGGGCCGTTCAGCTGGATCGAGCCCGCCGGCGTCCCCAGCAGGTCGATAGTCCCGGCGTTGGTCAGCGTCACGCTCGGATCGGCGATTGTCAGCGTCGAGCCGACGGCGAGATCCCCACCGTTGATGTTGATCTGGTTCGACGCGCCCGTTGCCCTCGAGTTGCCGAACTGGAACGTCGTCGGCGCCGTCGTCTGCACGGTCCCGCTGATGTTCAGCATGTCGGTGGTCGTGACGTTGCCGAGGCCGAAGACGTCGAGCCCGGACGTGGTCCACAGACCGCCGGAAGCCACGTTCACCGTGACGTCAGAGACGTTGCCCTTCGAGGGCGCGAGCATCCCGAAGTTCACGTCGCCGATAAGTGTGCCGGAGTCGGTCACCACAACGCTGCCGGTCGAGTTGCCGGCTTGCGAAAACGCCGCGATCGCCAGGCCGCTGGCGCCGCCGACACTGTTTTGAACCGTCGCGCCAGGCCCGATCGCCACGGTCGCGGTGGTGTCGCCCAGATTCTGCGTGAAGCCGATCGCCGGCGTCGTAGCGTTGCCGGCCTTGATCGCCCCGCCGACGACGTCGATCAGCGTGGCCCCTCCGCTCTCGGTCTCGATGCCGAAGCCCGTGGCGTTGACGTCGCCGCCCGTGGTCACACTCACCGCGGCCCCGGTCGCATCGATGCCCACGCCGCCCACGACCGTGATCGGCATCGCCCCGCTCGCGACCGTGGCGTTGCCGCCCGCTTGAGCCTCGACCCCGATGCTGGCCGTGCCCGTCGCGTTGCCGGTCACGACGATTCCGCCGCCGGCCCCGGGATCGCCCAGCGTCACGCTCGCGTTGCCGGCGCCCATCGCGACGACGCCGGACGCGACATTGCCGGAGACCTCGACGGCCCCGCCGGTCTCGATGTCGACCGCCGCCGGACCGCCCGTCGAGTCGGCGATCACGCCAAGGCCGGACACGGTGTTCGAGTCGGCCACCAAGCCCGCCGTGGTCACCGTGGCGCTCACACCGCCAAACGCCTCGATGCCCGTGCCGTGGGTCACGGTGACCGGCGTCGTGCCGATCGTGACGGCCGCCGCGCCGTCCACCGCCTGAGCCAACACTCCCAAGGTCGTCGAGTTGATCGTAAGGGCGTTGACCGCGATCCCGGAACCGGTCGTCTGGTTGCCGAAGGTCACGGTCGCCGCCTCGTTTGCGCCGGAAGCGAGCGCGAGCACGCCAATCAGGCTGGCGTTGCCGGTGACCGTGATCGAACTCGCCGTCGCCGCCGCTGACGGTCGCGTTGCCGCCGAAGGTCCGAAGTTGGACACCGTCGAAGTTGCCGCTAGCGTTCGCGCCGCCCACGCCGATTTCAGCGCCGTCGCCGAGCGTCACCGCGCCGTTGCCGCCGTGCGCGCTGACGTCAATGCCGGAGGCATTGGCGAGCGCGCTGACCGTGATGTTGGCGTTCGCGGCGAGCGTGACAGACGCCACGCCGGACCCGCTGAGCGCGACGATGCCGTTGTCGTCGCTCTTGCCGTTGACCGTGACGTTGCCGGCGACCGTGACCAGGCTGTTCCCGATCCCGGCATCGGCGAAGACGCCCTCTGACCCCGCGGCGACGTTGCCGCTTGTCGTGACGGTGTTGCTGCCGGTGACGGTCTCGGCGGAGACGCCGACCTCGACGCCGGACACGTTGCCGCTGGTCGTGACGGTGTTGCCGCCGATGGTGGTTTCGGCCTCGATTCCGCTGAATAGCCCCGACACGTTGCCGTTGGTCGTGACGGTGTTGTTCCCGGTGGCGGCGGCGGCGAAGACGCCAGTGGTCCCGCCGGAGACGGCGCCGCTCGTCGTGACCGTGTTATCGCCGCTGCCGCTCCCCGGGTTCGGGCCCTCGTCGCCGGTCGTGTCGGCGAAGACGCCGAAGCTGCCGCCGGACACGTCGCCGCTGGTGGTGACGGTGTTGTTCCCGGTGGTGGTTTCGGCCCCTACGCCGAAGGTTCCGCCGGAGGCATTGGCGACCGTCACGGCGTTGTCGCCGGCGGTGGTGGTAGCGAATACGCCGGCCTCGCCACCGGTGGCGTCGCCGCTCACCGCGACCGTGTTTTTGCCGGCGGTGGCGCCAGCGAAGACGCCCGCGAAGCCGCCGGAGGCATTGGCGACGGTGACGGTGTTGTCTCCGGCGCTGGTCGTGGCGGAGACTCCGGCGTTGCCGCCGACGGCGTTCCCACCGACCGTGACCGTGTTGTTCCCGGCCGGGGTTTCGGCTGCGACGCCATCACTGCCGCCGGTGGCGTTCCCCCCGACCGTGACGGCGTTGTCGCCGGCGCCGACAATCTGGGCCGTAACGCCGTCGCCGTTCGTCGCGTTGCCGATGGCGTTCCCGCCGACCGTAACGGCGTTGTTCCCTGTCTGGGTAAGGGCGTTGACGCCATCGCCCCCGACGCCGGAGGCGTTCCCGCCGACCGTGACGGTGTTGTTTCCGGTGGAGGCGGTCGCGAAGACGCCATCGGCGCCGCCCGTCGCGTCGCCGCCCACGGTCACGGTGTTGGTCCCTGCTCCGGTGCTAGCCAGGACGCCATCGGTGGAGGCGCCAGCCGCGCTCCCTCCCACCGTGGCCGTGTTGTTCCCGATGCCGGTTGTGGCCGAGACGCCATCGGCGGCCCCGGTCGCATTGCCGCTCACCGTGACGGCGTTGTTACCGGTGTCGGTCGAGGCCGAGGCGCCATCGACGCCGCCAGTCGCGTTGCCGCCTACCATGACGGTGTCGTTCCCGATCAGGGTTGAGGCCTCGACGCCATCGTTGCTGATGCCGGTCGCATTGCCGCCCACCGTGACCGTGTTGCTGCCAATGGTGGTCGTGGCCACGACGCCATTGCCGCCGTTCCCGGTCGCGTTGCCGCCCACCGTGACCGTGTTGTTCCCAGTGATCCCTTCGGCGAAGGCGACGACGCCGTTGGCCCCGACCCCGCTGCCAGTCGCGCTGCCGCCCACCGTGACGGTGTTGCTCCCAGCGTCGGTGACTACATGGACGCCATCGGCCCTGCCGCCGCTGACGTTGCCGCCGACCGCGACGGTGGCGTTGCCATTCCCGGTGTTGCTGGCAAGGATGCCGATGCCGGCGCCGGAGATGGTCTCGCCGCCCAGGGCCAGGTTGCCGTCGGTGATGACGACGCTGCCGCCGCTGCTGATCACCGCGACGCCAGTGCCGGTCGAGTTGATAGTCGGGCCGACAGCCGTGGCGTTGCCCAGCACCACGGTCAGGTTCGCCTGGTTGCCGTCGTCATTGAGCAGCACGCCGCCGCCGCTGACCGTGCCGGGGCCGGCGATGTTGAGGGTGAGGTCCGCGCCCGTGGGGCCGGTCGATTGAAAACCGACGCCGGTGAAATCGCCCGGCCCGCAGTCGACCGTGACCGGACTGCCGGGGATGGACGTCGTCGTTGGTGGATCGCCGGGCGTGACAGTCGCCGGATCGGTGCAGGTCTGCGCCGCCGCGGCGCCTGGCGCCAGCAACACACCAGACGCCAGCCCGCCGAACCCGGCGAGCACCGATGTGGCCAACATGCTGGTGGCGAGCAGCGGAGCGCGGCCGCGGCCAAGCCGGCGTGTTACAACGGTCATTCAATATTCCCCCTCAGCGTGTAGTTTCGCGCCTGGGGCAAACTAATAGAAGGCCATTCTCCTTGGCAACATGCAGATAGAACAATCTAAACGCGATCTAGATGATTATATCTATACGTGTTAAATTGAACGATGGTCGGCTTAAGAGATCGGCTCGTCGCCAATGCGCCACCCAGCGGCGCAGTCCGTCTCGACCGCGAACGACGCTGGAGAGCACGAAGGCGCAGCGGTAGCCGCCGGCAGAGCACGGCGCTGGTCGCGAGCCTCTAGCCCTGGCTCCCGCGAGAGGGAACGCAGCAGCCAGCCGGCGCCGGCGTGGCCGGCTGCTGCGCTAGAACAGGACCCTGGGGTTCATGATCCGGGCGGGGTCGAGGGCGGCGCGGATGGCGCGCATCGCCTCGACTTCGACGGGCGACTTGTAGCGGAGCGCCTCGATCGACTTCATCGAGCCCAGTCCGTGCTCGGCGGAGATCGAGCCATCCATGCCGTCGGCGATGTCGTGCACCACCGCCGCGCCCTTGTCCCTCAGCGCCGCATGCATCGCCTGGTCGCCGCCGGCGGGCGCCAGCACGTCGAAGTGGACGTTGCCGTCGCCGACATGGCCGAAGGCGACCACCCGCACGCCGGGCGAGACGCGGCCGACGGCCGCGCTGGCCTGGTCGATGAAGTCGGCGATCCGCGACACCGGCACGGAGATGTCGTGCTTCCAGGCCGCGCCCTCCTTCTTCTGGCCGGGCGACTGATCCTCGCGCACGGCCCAGAAGGCCTTGGCCTGCGCCTCGCTCTGGGCGATAGCCGCATCCTGGATCAGGTCGTCCTCCAGCGCCCGCGCCAGCAGGCGCTCCATCGCCGCCTCGGCCGCGCCGGGCTCGCCCGAGGCGATCTCGATCAGCACGTACCAGGGGTGCTCGCCCTTCGAGCGGCTTGCGGCGATCGGCGATGTGGCGGACGACAAGCTCGACGCCGAGCGCGCCCATCAGCTCGAACGCCTCCAGCGCGCCGCCGCTCTCGGTCTTGGCGCGCCCGAGCAGCGCGATGGCGTCGTGCGGGGTCTTACAGGCCGACGACCGCGACCGCGCGGGAGACGAGCAGCGGCTACAGCTTCAGCGCCGCGGCGGTCACGACGCCCAGCGTCCCCTCCGCTCCGATCAGCAGCTGCTTGAGGTCATAGCCGGTGTTGTCCTTGCGAAGCCGCTTCAGGCCGTTCCAGATCTCGCCGTTCGGCAGCACCGCCTCGAGGCCCAGCACCTGGTCGCGCATGTTCCCGTAGCGCAGCACCGCGGTGCCGCCGGCGTTGGTGGAGACCAGCCCGCCGATGGTCGCCGAGCCCTCCGACGCCAGGCTGAGCGGGAAGCGGCGGCCGGCGGCCAGCGCCGCCTCGTGCGCCGCGGCGAGCGTCACGCCCGCCTCGGCGACGATGACGTCGTCGACCGGATCGACATCGCGCACCGCCCGCAAGCGCTCGGTCGAAAGCAGGATCTCCCCTTGCGGGATCTGGCCGCCGACAAGGCCGGTGTTGCCGCCCTGCGGGATGATCGCGACGCCGGAGGCGGCGCAGACCCCGATCACCGCGGCGACCTCGGCCGTCGACTTGGGGAGCACGAGCAACGGCGTCGTTCCGCTCCAGCGGTCGCGCCATTCCACCAGCTTGGGCGCCAGACGCTCGGGGTCGGTGCTCCAGCCGTCCTCGCCGAGGACGGACTTCAGCCGGGAGATGACGTCGGCGGGAACGGGTGCGGTCATGGTCTTGAGATTATGCCATCGCGTCCGCGACCAAAAGCTCTCCGCGGGTTGGGGTTACGCGCGGGGCCGATAGAGCAGCGTTCCTTCTCCCTCTTGGGGGAGAAGGTGGCGGCAAAGCCGCCGGATGAGGGGTCGCACTCGCTCTTGAGGTTGGCTTGCCGCCCTCAGGCGGCCGGAAGCCGTCATCCGCCAAAACTAACCACGGAAAACACGGAAAGCACGGACGCGCGCCCGGCGATTCTTGTCCGTGTCTTTTGTGTTTTCCGTGGTTCTCTTCTGCCGCACGAATGCGCGCACGCCCTGACCGGAGGGTTCTGAGAGACCCCTCATCCGACCCGCTACGCGGGCCACCTTCTCCCCCAAGCGGGAGAAGGGCTTAAAGCGCGACCGGCCCCCTAATCCGTCTCATCAACCCCGCCCTAGCCGACCAGGCCGGCGCCACGCGCCAAGCGGTCGTTGATCGCCTCGCCGAGGCCGTCGGCTGGGATCGGCGCGACGGCGATGGCGGCGGGCTTGGCGGCGTCGGCCGCGCGCAGGGCTGCGAACAGGTTTGCCGCCGCCTCGCGCAGGTCGCCGGTCGGGCTGAGGTTGAAGACGAGCGCACCAGGCGCCGCCGGTCCAAACGCCAGGAAGGCCTCGCCGGCGTAGGGCGCGGCGACGTTGAGGCGCAGCGGCGCCTCCGGCGCGTAGTGCCGCGCGAGGCGGCCGGGCGAGCGGCCGGCGTCGGCCTCCGCGGCGGCGAGCGGACCAACGACGCCTTCGATCTCCGCCCGCGTCACCGCGCCGGGGCGGAGCAGTCGCGGCGACCCGTCAAGCAGGGCGACGACGGTGGACTCAAGACCGATGGCGCACGGGCCGCCGTCGAGGGCGAGCGTCGCCGCGGCGCCGGTCTCGGCCAGCGCATCGGCCAGGGTCGTGGGGCTGGGTCGCCCGGACCGGTTGGCCGATGGGGCGACGACCGGCCGGCCAAAGCGGTGCAGCACCGCCCGGGCGAGGGGGTGCGCCGGCGCGCGAACGGCCACCGTATCCAGCCCGGCGCGGGCGAGATCGCAAATGGCGGCCGGATCGGAGAGCGGCGCGACGATGGTCAGCGCGCCGGGCCAGAACGCCTCCGCGAGCTTGACAGCGCGCGCGTCGAAGCGGGCGAAGCGCAGGGCGGCGGCCAGGTCCTCGATATGGGCGATCAGGGGATTGAAGCGCGGACGCCCCTTGGCCTCGAACAGCCGCGAAACAGCGGCCGCATTGCCGGCGTCGGCGGCGAGACCATAGACCGTCTCGGTCGGCAGGATGACGAGCTCGCCCGCCGCCAGGGCGCGCGCGGCCGCCTCGACGTTGTTCAGGGCGCCCGATGCGCCGTCAGCTGGACGATGACCACGACCTTGGCGTCGACCACGCCGGGGGTGCTCCACTTGCCCTGACCTATCCCGAACGCCGTGCGGTTGAGCACGAGCTGGCCATTCATGCGGGCCGTATCACCGGCGATCGCGAGCGTGAAGGGCAGGACGACCGGCTTGTGCACGCCCTTGATGGCGAGGTCGCCGCTCGCCTGATAGCGGCCACCGCCCAGATCCTTGATCGCCGCGGCGCTGAACACGGCCTTGGGGAAGCGCTGGGCGGCGAGCCAGTCGTTGCCCGGCAGGGCCTGGTCGCGATCGGCGTCGCCGGTCACCGCCGAGGCGACGTCGATCGTCACCACCGCTTTCGAGGCGGCGAGCGCCTTCGGATCGAACACGATGTCGGCCGACCAGCGCCGGAAGGTCCCGGTGAAGCCGTCCCCATTCACGCTGCCTTGGAACTGCAGCTTGGAGCTCGGATCCACCGTCCAACGGGGCGGCGGCGCCGCGGCCGCGACCGATGCGCTTAGCAGAAGTGCGACGGAAAGTAGGACTTTGCGCACGCTTAGGCCGCCTCCGCCGGCCTGCGGCGCAGGAAGGGGAGCATCCGCGCCAACTCGTTGTCGTGGTCGAAGATCTGGTGCTTGAGCGCGCCGGCCAGGTGGAGCGCGATCAGGCCATAGGCCAGCTTGGCCAAGAGCTGGTGGCTGGCCAGGAAGACGTTGTGGGCCTGCTTCATCTGGTCGTGCGGGAGGTTGGCGAGCGGCGCGATCGCCAGCCACGGAACCACGTGGAAGAGCACGATCGGAAAGACGCGGATGAGCGGGCTGGCCGACGTGAAGGCCCAACCTGTCAACGGCATCCCCAGCATCAGCACATAGAAGAGCCCGTGCACGGCGTGAGCCGCCCATCGCTCCCAAACAAGCAAGGTCGGCGACAAGGGCGGTGGCGGGACAACAACGCGCCATGCCAGGCGGATAACGCTCAGGATCAACACGGAGATGCCGATCGACTTGTGCAGCTGCACCGGCTCGATCTTCGCCTCGCCGTGCAGGGTGTTGAACCACCAGGCGAGGCCGATGTTGGTCAGGAGGAGAAGGGCGATCGCCCAGTGCAGGCCAATCGCCCCTGCATTGTAGTGGCCCTGAGCTTTGATCGTCATACGTGCTCCTTATCCGTGGCTGTTCCTGGCTGGCGGATGAACGAACCACCGTCCCGGCGGGTCCAACGTCGGAGACGCATGAGCAGGCGTCGATATTTCAGCGACGGCCCCGCTTGGGCTAAGAGAGCCCATGACCTTCCGCCCGCCCGTACGCGACCTGCTGTTCACGCTGAACGACGTGCTTGGCGTCGGGCAGCTCGCCGGATCGGCGGCGTTTCCCGAGTTCGACGTCGAGCTGCTCGCCGCCGTGCTCGAGACGGCGGGCTCGCTCGCCGCCGACGTTCTGGCCCCGCTCGACCAGGCCGGCGATCGCGCCGGCGCGACGTTCGAGAACGGCCAGGTACGTGCGCCCGCCGGTTTCGCCGGCGCCTACCGCGCCTTCGCCGACGGCGGCTGGAGCGCGCTCGCGGCCGATCCAGCCTACGGCGGCCAGGGCCTGCCCAAGTCGCTCGAACTGGCGGTGTTCGAGATGGTGCACGCCGCCAACATGGCGTTCGGCCTCTGCCCGATGCTGACCTCGGGCGCGATCGAGGCGCTCCACGCCCACGGCACGGACCGGCAGAAGGCGCTCTACCTGCCGAAGATGATCTCCGGCGAATGGACCGGGGCGATGAACCTGACCGAGCCGCAGGCCGGCAGCGACCTCGGCGGCGCTCACCACCCGCGCCGAGCCCGACGGCCAGGGCGGCTACCGGCTGCACGGGCCAGAAGATCTTCATCACCTGGGGCGACCACGACCTGACCGACAACGTCGTCCACCTGGTGCTCGCCCGCCTGCCCGACGCGCCAGAGGGCAGCCGCGGCATCTCGCTGTTCGTGGCCCCCAAGCGGCATGGTCGGCGAGGACGGCGCCCTCGGCGAGGCGAACGCGCTTCGGCCCGGCGGCATCGAGCACAAGCTCGGCATCCACGGCTCGCCGACCTGCATCATGCTCTTCGAGGGCGCTCGGGCCGAGCTGGTCGGCGCGCCCAACCGCGGGCTGGCGCACATGTTCACGATGATGAACGCCGCGCGGCTGAACGTCGGCGTCGCAAGGCGTCGGCATCGCCGAGCGCGCCTACCAGCAGGCGCTGGCCTACGCGCTGGAGCGCCGCCAGGGCCGCTCGGCCTGGAGCACCGACCGCTCGGCGCCGATCTTCGACCACCCGGACGTGCGCCGCATGCTGATGCCGACATGAAGGCGAGGATCGAGGCGGCGCGCGCCATCTGCCTGCTGACCGCCGCTCTGCCGCCGACCTCGCGCGCGCAGCGCCCGATCGAAGAGACCCGCGCGACCGCCAAGCTGCGCGAGGAGCTGCTGACCCCGATCGCCAAGGCCTGGTCGACCGACATGGGCGTCGAGGTCGCCTCGATCGCGCTGCAGGTGCACGGCGGCATGGGCTTCATCGAGGAGACCGGCGCGGCCCAGTCACTATCGCGACGCCCGCATCGCGCCGATCTACGAAGGCACCAACGGCATCCAGGCCATCGATCTCGTCGGCCGCAAGCTCGCCATGGCGGGCGGCGAAGGGTTCAGGGCGCTCCTCGACGAGATGGCCGAGACCGCCAACGGGCTCATCGACCATCCGAACCTGACGCTCGACGCAATCGGCCTCCGGCTGGCCGCAGCCGTCGACGGGTTGTGGAACTTCGCGCTGTTCCTCGAGCGCGCGAGCGAGCCCGAGCGGCTCGGCGCGGCGACGCCGTTCTTGAGGCAGATGGGCGATCTCGTGGGTGGCTGGCTGCTCGCCAAGGGCGCCAGGGCCTGCGCCGATCGCGCCGAAAGCGACGCATACGCCAAGGCGCGCATCGAAATCGCCGGCTACTATGCCGAGACCATCATGAGCCCCAGTGTTTCGGGCGCGATGAACGCGGCCCGGAGGCTAAGCGCCCTCGACGAGGCCGCGCTGTCCTAGATGTGCTCCAGCAGATACTCGGCGGAGGAGACCCTGAACTCGCCGCCCTGCTCGACGTTGAGCTGCTCGACGACGCCATCCTTGGCGATCAGCGAATAGCGCTGAGAACGGGCGCCCATGCCGAAGCGGCTGGCGTCGAGCTCGAGGCCAAGCGCACGGGTGAAATCGCCCGAGCCATCAGCCAGCATGAGGATCTCGTCGCCGATGCCCTGATCGGCCGCCCAGGCCTTCATCACCCACACGTCATTGACAGAGACGCAGGCGATCGTGTCGACGCCTTTCTTCTTCAGGTCGGCGGCATGCTGCTTGAACCCCGGAAGGTGCTTGGCCGAGCAGGTGGGCGTGAACGCGCCCGGCACGGCGAACAGCGCCACGCGCTTGCCCTTGAACACCTCATCACCGGTGATCTGGGCCGGGGCGCCGTCCTTGAACACCATGAACTTCGCATCCGGCAGCTTGTCGCCGACCTTGATCGCCATCTGGCCCGTCTCCCTTGCATGGATCGCCCTTGCGACCATGGGCCGCTGGGCAAAATCCTAGATAGGCAAAAGCCGCAAGCGCGCCAAGCGCGCAATGGCCTTGATGCGGCGGCGGCAAACACCGATCATCCGACTCATGCCTGAGCGCGAACCGCCTCGGTCCGTCAGTGGGCCGAGCTACCTGGGCGGTCGGATGCTGATCGCCATGCCGGGGATCGAGGATCCGCGGTTCGAGCGCGCCGTGCTCTTGGTCTGCAGCCACGACGAACAGCACGCCATGGGCATCGCCGTGAACCGGCCGGTGGAGGGCCTGACGGTGCCTGGCCTGCTCGAGCGGCTGGGGCTGAAGCCGGTGATCGAGCTGCCGCCGGACCTCGTCCTCCTGGGCGGGCCGGTCTCGCCCGAGCGCGGCTTTGTGCTGCACACCGACGACTACCGCTGCGAGGACTCGAGCGTCGACGTGGGCTGCGGCGTAACGCTGACCCAGACCCGCGAGGTGCTGACCGCGATCGGCAGCCACAACCGCCGACCGCGTCGCGCGATCCTGACCCTGGGCTATGCGGGCTGGGGCGCCGGCCAGCTGGAGCACGAGATCCGCGAGGGCGTCTGGCTGACCTGCGAGCCGGACGAGACCCTGCTGTTCGGCGACGACCACGAGCACAAGTGGTCGATGGCCCTGGCCAAGATCGGCATCGGCCCCCACCAGCTCTCCGCCCACACGGGCAGAGCCTAGGAGCCTCCGTTCCTCTCTCCGCCCCGCGCAAGCGGGGCCCGGCGCTTTCGACCGCCAAGGACGCCAAGAGCGCCAAGGAGTCTGAGGTCGATCGAGCGATTGCTGCCTCCCCTTGGCGTCCTTGGCGACCTTGGCGGTCCGATCGGGCATCACCGTCCGAACAACCTTTGCCGCTTCGCGGGGATAGCGCAGCGGGGTTGCGCGGTGGGCGGCCAGGTGGACAATGACGAAACCTGCCGCTCGGAGCTTCCAATGGACATCGGCAACTGGTCGGCGACGCCGGACCTGGTCGACATCTACCGCGAGATCCGCGCTCAGCGGCTGGAGACGAACCTGGCCGAGCTCGAGGCCTTCGGCTTCACTGTCATCGAGAACGCGCTCGCCCCAGCCGAGGTGAAGGCGCTACGCGACCGCATCCTGGAAATCTCCGCGGCGCGGAAGGGCCAGCCGCTCGATCTCGACAACGAGACGGCCCACCAGGAGCTCGAGTTCATCCCCTACCTGCTGTTCAAGGACCCGCTGTTCAAGGCGCCGGTCGTGAACCGCAAGATCCTGCCGCTAGTGGACTACCTGCTCGGCAAGCACGCCATCCTCTCCAGCCTGGGCTCGCACCTGAAAGGGCCGGGCGGCCCCGGCCTGCTGCTGCATAGCGACACCGGCAATGGCGCGCCCGACCCGTTCACGCCCTACGCCCAGGTCTGCAACTGCAACTATGCGCTGACCGACTACACCGAGGAGCGCGGCGCGCTGGCCATGGTGCCGGGCAGCCACCGCAACGCCCGCCAGCCGACCAAGTACGAGGTCTGGCTGGACGGCAACCGCCGCTACGAGCACGTGATCCCGATCGAGGTCCCGGCCGGTACGGCGATCCTTTGGCACGGCAACACGTGGCACGGCTCCTTCCCGCGCAAGGTCCCGGGCCTTCGGGTCAACCTCTCCAGCTACTACTGCCGCGAATACATCCAGCCGCAGGAGAACTACCGCGACCACGTGCCCGAGGGTTTCCTTGACGGCGAGACGGACGCCAGGCTCGCGCGCCTCCTAGGCGCTGACCTGATCCACGGCTGGACTGACGAAGGGCCGCTGAAGATGTACTCCCGCCGCCGCGAGTCGGCGGGGAGCGTGCGGAGCTGGTACAGCTGAGGCGAGGACGTTTTGGGGGGTAAGGGAATGGATGCAATCGCGCCACACCGCGCCCGCAGCATGGCAGAGCTGGGCGAGATCCAGGGGCGGATGGCAACGCGCGAGGACTGGATCGGCGGGTTCAAGAACTATCGCGCGAGGCCGACGGACGTGGTCATCTCGCCGTTCGGCAAGTGCGGCACGACCTGGCTGCAGCAGAGCTTCCACACCCTGCGCACGCGCGGCGACATGGACTTCGACGACATCTCGCGCGTCGTGCCGTGGATCGAGACCAGCGCAATGCTGGAGCTCGACCTGGAGGCGCCGCAACGGGGGAGCCCGCGCGGGTTCAAGAGCCACCTCTCCTACACCGCGATTCCGAAGGGCGCGCGTTATGTGGTCTCGCTGCGCGAGCCGAAGGACGCCTTGGTCTCGATGTACCGGTTCACGGAGGGCTGGTTCTTCGAGCCGGGCGCGATCTCTATCGCCGAGTTCGCGGAAGACCGCGTGCTGGCCAAGCCCGAGGAGCCCACGAGCTACTGGAGCCACCTGCTGAGCTGGTGGGCCGAGCGCGACAATCCGAACGTTCTGCTGCTCTCGTACGAGTACATGAGCGACGAACCGGAGGAGACGATCCGCCGCCTGGCCGGCTTCTGCGGCATTCCGCTGGACGACGAACTGCTGGCGCTCGCGCTCGAGCGCACGTCGCTTTCCTACATGCTCGAGCATAAGGACCGCTTCGACGACCTGATGATGCGCCAGCTGTCCGAAGCGCGCTGCAACCTGCCGCCGGGCAGCGACACGGCCAAGGTGCGCGAAGGGCGCGTGGGCGGACACGTGCGCGAGCTCCCGCCCGAGATCGCCACGGAGATGGATGCCGCCTGGACCCGGCTCGTAGCGCCCGCGACCGGCTTCGCCGACTACGCCGCACTGGAAGCGGCGCTTCGGCGATTGGGCTAAGCGACTTCCTGAACGCTCCTGGGCCGTGGTCTAATCCCTCTCAAGTTCCGCGCGCGTTCGATTTTGAGAAGAGTTCCCCGTTCGGCGAGTCACTGTGCTCGTCAGACACAGCTGCCCGCCCTCCGCCCTCCGACCCCCGCCCTCCGAACGGGGAACCTTCTCGAATTGAACGCCGCGGCGCTTGCCCCGCGAGGCGGCGCTATCGCTCGCGTGCCGAGAGGCCTACCCCCGCGCCTTCACCGGCGCGGCGCCGTCGGCGTAGCTTTCGTTGAGGTAGACCTCGGCCTCCTGCGGCGGAGAGCGCCGGCGCGTAGCCGTAGCCCTGGCCGTAGTCGCAGCCGAGCTCGAGCAGGCGCGCGGGCCATCGGCGCGTTCTCGACGCCCTCGGCGACCACCTCCAGCGCCAGGTCCCGGCCGAGATTGATCACCGAGCGGACGATCTTGGCCGAGCCCTCGTTGGCGGCCATGGTGCGCACGAAGTAGCGGTCGATCTTCAGCGTGTCGAACGGCAGGCGGGTCAGGTACGACAGCGACGAGAAGCCGGTGCCGAAGTCGTCGAGCGCGAGGCCGGCGCCGGCGTCGCGCAGCTGATGCAGGATGACCGCGGCGCGCCTCGGGATCGCGCATGATGTCGCTCTCGGTGATCTCCAGCTTCAGCGACCCGCGCGGCAGGCCGGTCTCGCGCAGGAGCGCGGCGACGTCGTCGACCAGCTGGTCGCGGTCGATCTCGCCGGTCGAGAGGTTGACGCTGACGCTGATCTCGCCGGCCGCGCGGTGGGCGCGCGCGCCAGGCGGCCAGCTGGCGGGCGGCCGCGGCCATCATGTGGGTCGCCGAGTTCGGCCATCAGGCCCATCTCTTCGCAAAGCGGCAGGAACTCGTCGGGCGCCATCACGCCGCGGCGGGGATGGCGCCAGCGGGCCAGCGCCTCGAAGCCGGCGATCGCGCCGGTGGAGAGGCGCACGACCGGCTGGAAGAAGGGCACGATCTCGCCGCGGCCGATGGCGCCGCGCAGGTCCGACTCCATCGCCAGCCGCGAGAGCCCGTCGCTCTCCAGCGCTCGGCCGTAGGCCGCCGCGCCGCCGCGGCCGGCGGACTTGGCCGACTCCACCGCCAGTCTCCGCGCGGCGCAGCAGCTCGGCCGCGTCCGGCGCATCGTCGCCGCCCTCGCGCCTCCACCGCGCCGATCGACAGCGTCGGAAAGATGTCGAAGCCGGCGACCCGCAGCGGCTGTTCCATCGCCCGGCGCATCAGTCTCGGACGGCTCGGCGATGTCGGCCGGGCGCGAGCACGGCGAACTCGTCCTCGCCGACGCGCGCCAGCAGCGCATGCGGCGGGAAGGCGGCGGCCAGGCGCGAGCCCGAGCGCCGCCAGCACCAGGTCGGCGCGCTCGTGGCCAAGCGCCTCGTTCAGCCGGCGCAGCCGGTCGAGGTCGGCGACCACCAGGCTGTAGCCGCCCGCGGCCTGCAGCTGTTCGCGGGCGCGGCGGACGAAGCTGCGGCGATCGAGGAGGCCGGTCAGAGCGTCCCGATCCGAGGCGGCGAAGCTGGTCTCGCGGGACGACGACGCCGGCGGCGCGCACCCCGTCCTCCAGCCAGACGCCGCGCCAGACGCAGGCTTCGCCGCCGCGCATCCGCACCCGCGCGGCGATCTCGCCGCCCGGCGCCTGGACCTTCAGGATGTCTTCGACCAGGGCCCGGTCCTGCGGCAGCGCCAGCGCGCGCATGGCGGCCGAGGAGCACTCAGGCGCCAGCGGCGACAGCCCCAGCGCGCCGCGCCGCGCCGGTCAGCGCGCAGGCGGTCGCGCTCGGGCTCCCAGATCCATAGCGCGACGTCGGCGGCGCCCAGGGCTTCCAGGGTCACGGTCGCATCCCAGACCAACCGGTCTTGCGCGTTCAGCGCCATCAGCCACCCGCTGCGCGGGCGCCGACCGCGCGCCTCAATCTGCCAAGCGCTTCTTCGTGGCGGCCGCCCGCCACCAGTCCGAACAGCAGATGATCTCGCCAATCGCCGTTAATTTTCAGATAAGCCTGCGCCCGGCCCTCGAGTTCGAAGCCGGCCTTCAGGAGCAAAGAGCGCGACGCCTCGTTCTCCGGAATGCAGGCCGCCTCCAGCCGATGCAGGCCGAGCCGGCCGAGCGCGAAGCCCGTCAGACCGCGCACAGCCGCCAGCGTATAGCCGCGCCGGGCGTAGGGCTCGCCGACCCAGTAGCCGATCTGCCCCATCTGGGCGACGCCGCGGCGGATGTTGGAAAGCGTGATGCCGCCGACCAGCTCGTTGTCGCCGCGCCGGAAGACCAGGAAGGCGTAGCCGTAGCCGAGATCCATGTCGCGTTGGTAGGCCGCGAGCCGGCGGCGGAAGGCCGCGCGGGTGAGGTCGTCGGCCGGCCAGGTCGGCTCCCACGGCTGCAGGAAGGCCTTGGAGCGACGGCGAAGGTCGGACCAGGCGACATAGTCCGCCGCGCGCGGCGGGCGCAGGACAACCCCCTCGCCCTCGACGCGAAGGCCGACATCGGCCGACATCCAATCCAGCAGCGCCAAGGGCTCTCCTTCCGGGTCCCAAGACCCTAACGCCGAAATCGCGGCTGTGAAGCCCGTTGCTTCGCCTCAGCGGGCGGCGAACAGGCCCGCGTGGAAGGCCTCGGCCGCCGCGAGGGCGGACTTCGGGCCGAGCAGGGCGCAAGCGCTTCGCCCGCTGACGAGTGCGCGCTCGCCCACGCGGGCGATGTCGGCAGGACCGATCGCGTCGATCATGGCGGCCGTCTCGGCGGGCGCAATCAGCCGGTCGAAGACCAGCAGCTGGGCGGCCGCCTGTTCGGCGCGCGCGGCCGCCGATTCCCGCGCCATGAACAGCGAGCCCTTCAGCTGCGCCTTGGCGCGGGCGAGCTCGGCGGCCTCCACCGACCGGCTAAGTGCGCGGAGCTCTCGCGCGACGACCTCGGCCGCTTTGCCCGCGTCGCTCGCCGCCGCGCCGGCGTAGACCCCGAGCACGCCGGCGTCGGCGTGCGCTTCGGGATAGGCGTCGATGGCGTAGGCGAGGCCCAGCCGCTCGCGCACCTCCTGGAACAGCCGCGACGACATGCCGCCGCCGAGAATCTCGGCGAACAGCCGAAAGGCGAAGTAGTCCGGGTCGGTGACGCCCGACGCCGGCAGCAGTAGGACCAGGTGCGCCTGCTCCAGCGGCCGGGCGAGCGCGTTGACGCCGCCGACGAACACAGCCGGCGGCGGGGGTCGCGCCGGCTCGGCCGCGGGTTCTTGCGGCAAACCATGCGCTCGGCCAGCGCCAGGAGCTCGCCCTCGTCCACCGCGCCGGCGGCGCCGATGACGATGCGGTCGGGGGCGTAGAGCGCGGCGCGCAAGGCCGCCAGCGCCGGCGGCTTCGCCCGCGCCGACGCTCGCCCGCGTCCCGAGCACCGGTCGGCCGAGCGGCTGGCCGGCGAAGGCCGCGCGCCTGGGCCAGCTCGAACACCAGGTCGTCGGGCGTGTCGGCCGCCTCGGCGATCTCCTGGGCGATGACGCGCTTCTCCTTGGCGAGATCGCCGGCGGCGAGCGTCGGGCGGAAGACGAGGTCGGCGACAACCGCCATGGCGAGCTGCAAGCCCGCCCGCGAGCGCTCGCACCTGGAAGCTGGTGCGCTCGTAGCCGGTGGCGGCGTTGATGTGACCGCCCGCGGCCTCGATCACCTCGACGATGTCGCGCGCCGAGCGCTCGCCGGCGCCCTTGAACACCATGTGCTCGAGCAGGTGCGCCCAGCCCGACTGCGCCTCCGTCTCGTGCAGCGCGCCGCGGCCGACGACGACGGTGAGCGCCAGGGTCTCCAGGCCCGGCATCGGATCGCAGACGATGCGGGTTCCGTTCGCCAGCATATGAATGTGGGGCGCAGCGATCGGCTCAGGCCCCTGCGAAGTCGCGGACGTAGGCCTTCACCGCCTCGACGTCGGCCGGCAGGCGATCGACCCGCTCGGCCCTTCTCGGCCAGCGCCTTGACCGCCCGCGGCGTCGGCGGCGCCGCGCCCGCGGCGTTCTCGACCGCCTCGGGGAACTTGGCCGGGTGGGCGGTGGCGAGCACCACCATCGGCGTGGTTCGTCGCTTCGGGCCGACGCGCCGGCGGCGGCGACGCGCGACGGCGGTGTGCGGGTCGATCAGCTCGCCGCTCGCCTGGTAGGTCGAGACGATCGCGCGCGCGGTCTCCGCCTCGCTGACGGCGGCGCCGACGAACAGCCTCGCGCATGGCGGCCAGCGCCTTCGGCGGGATGTCGATGACGCCCTGGTCGGCGAAGGCGCGCATGGCGCGCGAGGTCTCCACCGCCGGTGCGCTCGACGGCCTCGAAATAGAGCCGCTCGAAGTTGGAGGCGACCTGGATGTCCATGGCCGGGCTCTGGGTGGCGGCGACCGGCCCGCGGCGTAGCGGCCGGTCTGGAAGGCGCGCGCCAGGATGTCGTTGCGCGTTGGTCGCCACGACGATGCGCTCGATCGGCAGGCCCATGCGTTGCGCGCGACATAGCCGGCGAAGGCGTCGCCGAAATTGCCGGTGGGCACGGCGAAGGCGACCGGCCGCTGCAGGCGCGCCCAGGGCGACGGCGGCGGTGAAGTAATAGACCGCCTGGGCGGCGATGCGGGCCCAGTTGATCGAATTGACGCCGGAGAGATTGACCGCTTGCGGGAAGCCCTGGGCCTGGAACAGCGCCTTGACGATCGCCTGGCAGTCGTCGAACGTCCCGTCGATGGCGAGGCACGCGGACGTTGCTTGCGGCCGGAGGTGGTCATGAAGCGGCGCTGGACCTCGCTGATCCTGCCCTCGGGAAAGAGGACGACCGATGCGGACGGCTCGCGCCGCGAGAGCGCCTCGACCGCCGCGCCGCCGGTGTCGCCGGAGGTGGCGCAGACGACGGTCAAGCGTCTGGCCCTTGGCGGCCAGCGCGTGCTCGTAGAGCCGCGCCAGCAGCTGCATGGCGATATCCTTGAACGCCAGCGTCGGTCCGTGGAACAGCTCGAGCAGCCAGAGCCCGGGCGCGAGCTGGCGGAGCGGCGCGACCGCCTCGTGGGTGAAGCCGGCGTAGGCCTCGTTCGCCATCTCCAGCAGATCGGCGTGGGCCGACCGCATCGCCGGCGAAGCGCGCCAGAACGTCGGGCGCCGACCTCGGCGTAGGGCCGCCCGGCGAAGGCGGCGATCTCGTCGGGCGTGAGCAGCGGCCAGACCTCGGGCGCGTAGAGGCCGCCGTCGGGAGCGAGCCCAGCCAGACCGCGTCGAGGAAGCCGATCGGCGGGCTCTGGCCGCGGGTCGAGATGTAGCGCATCAGCCGCGCCGCCTTGTCCAAAGGCTGGCGAGGTAGACGCCGGCCAGCGCGAGGGCAAGGCCGAACCAGGTGATGGCGTACTGCAGATGGTTGTTCGGGATGTCGGCGGGAATGGCGGCCGGCGTCGGCCCGCCCGGCGGCGGCGCGGGCCGCTCGAGCATCAGGAAGCTCGGCGCCGGCGCGCTCACGCCCAGCGCCTGGGCCATGGCCAGGATGTCGCGCCAGTACCAGAGGTTCTGACCGGGCTGGTTCGCCGGCGTTACGAAGTTGCGCGTATCGCCTTTGCGCAGGACGCCGACGATGGGAGCCGCCAGCGGCCGGCCGCCACTGAGCGGCAGCCCCTGGGCGATAAAGCCGCGGTCGACCAGGATGGCGCGGTAGCGTCCGGCCGCGATGGGGCAGGCGGCGATGATCCGATAGCCGCCGTAGCCCTGCCAGACGGCGTAGAGGCGAAGAAAGGGCCTCGTCTCGAGGTCCGGACAGGTTGCTTCGACGCGGTGATAGTCGACGTCGGCGCCCGACGCCGCCCGCGCGAGCAGCGGTTCGAGCGGCTGGGGCGGCGCCGCCTGCAGCGCGGCGACACGCGCGAGGATGGCCTCCTTCCAGTGCAGGCGCTGGATCTGCCACACGCCGAGGCCGATCAGGATGGCGATGCCGACCACGGCGGCGATCGCCGGGACGATCTCGAACCGCCGGCCGGGGCGGCTAGCCGTCCCCGTCATGGCCGGCCTCGGAGGCCCTGTTGTGGAACTGCAGCGCCAGCATCACGCCCCTTGAGCGGTCGCACCAGGGCGAGCGACAGGATCGCCGCCAGCGGCAGCCAGATCACCAGGTGCACCCAGACCGGCGGGCGGAAGGCGATCTCGGTGAACAGCGCCGAGAAGCAGGCGATCAAGCCGACGATCAGGATCACGAACACCGCCGGCCCGTCGCCGCAGTCCGCCGCGGCCAGGTCGAAGCCGCAGGCCTCGCAGCGGCGGCTCGACGCGCAGGAAGCCCTCGAACAGCGGGCCCTCGCCGCAGGCCGGGCAGCGCCCAGGCAAGCCCCGCTGCGACCGGATTGACCGGCCGCGCGCTGGCCGTCACGTGTTCGCCAGGCCGGCGCCGAAGGTCACGTAGAGGAAGGTGAACAGGAACAGCCAGACCACGTCGACGAAGTGCCAGTACCAGGCGGCCGCCTCGAAGCCGAAGTGCTTTTGCGGCGTGAAGCCGCCGGCCATCAGCCGGACCAGGCAGACGGTCAGGAAGATGGTGCCGATGATGACGTGGAAGCCGTGGAAGCCGGTGGCCATGAAGAAGGCCGAGCCGTAGAGGCCGGCGTTGGCGGCCGCCGGCGAGTAGAACAGGTGGTCGGCCAGGATGTGGTGGTACTCGTAGGCCTGGATCGAGGTGAACAGCAGGCCCAGCAGGATGGTGAGCGCAAGCCCGATCTTGGCCGCCTTGCGGTCGCCGGTCTGCAGCGCGTGGTGGGCCCAGGTGACGGTGGTGCCCGAGAGCAGCAGCGTCAGGGTGTTGACCAGCGGCAGCTCGAACGGCGGCACCGGCCTCGACGCCCTTCGGCGGCCAGGTCGCCCAGGCGTGCGCGCACGTCGTCGATCGGCGACAGCGTCCGGTGCGTGATGGAACAGCGCCATCTCGAAGAAGATCCAGAACCAGGCGACGAAGAACATCACCTCGGAGGCGATGAACAGGATCATGCCGTAGCGCAGGCCGATGGAGACCACCGGCGTGTGGTCGCCGCTCGTTGGCCTCCTTCACCACGTCGCTCCACCAGCCGACCATGGTGTACGAGCACGCCCGCCAGCCCGAGCGCCAACAGCCACCAGGTGTGCTTTGGCATGCCGAACAGGCCCTTCATCCAGACCACCAGGCCGAAGGCCATGACGCAGCGCGGCGATCGAGCCGATCAGCGGCCAGGGGCTGGGGTTGACCAGGTGATAGTCGTGCTTGACGCCTTCGTGGGCCATGTCGGTGTGTTCGAGGTCCTCGCGCTGGAGCTGAGTGGGAACGTCCGGTATCGGTCGCTATAGCCTTGCGCCGCCGCATCCGCCAAGGGCCGCGCGCCGATTGGGTCCGGCGCCGGGAAGAAGGTGTAGGACAGGATCAGGTTCGAGTAGCCCTTGGTGTCGGGGTCCGAGGCGAAGCGCGGGTCGACGAAATAGACCACCGGGAACTTCACCGTCGTGTGCGCCGGGATGGTCTGGTTCTTGAAGCAGAAGCACTCGCAGCTTGGAGAAATAGGCGCCGGCCACGTTCGGGCGTGACGTTGTAGGCGCCCGGCCGGTCAGCGGCCGTCGGACGGTGTTGGTGACCGTGAAGAAGGCCAGCCTGGTCTCGCCCGACGTGCAGCGTCTGGCTGGCTGCACGCGGCGCGAACGCCCAGGGCAGGCCGCGCACGTTGGTGTCGAAGCCGACCGTCACCGTCTGCGCCGAGATCCGGGTCGGGGCGCGCTTGGCGCGCGGCACCGCGCCGTTGAAGCCGGTCGCCTGGCAGAAGGCGCGGTAGAGCGGCACGGCGGCGAAGGCCACGCCGACCATGACCACCAGCACGCACGCCACGCAGAGCAGCGCCATCCGCGCGTTGGCGCGGCGGCGGCGGTCAGAAGCCGATGGCGGCGACATGACCGCCCATCCGCGCAATGGTGACGACGAAGACCATGACGACGAAGGCGCCCAGCGCGAGCGCGATGGCGATGCTGCGCCGGCGTCTGGCCTTGCAGCCAGGCCGGGCCTTCGCGGCGGCTCGCTCATCGGATGCAGCGGACGCAAGCGCCGACGAACCGCTCGGCCAGCAGGGCGGCGAACAGGGCGAAGAGGTAGAGGATCGAGAAGGCGAACAGGTCGCGCGCCTCCTTCGGCCGCCTTTACCTGATAGAGCCCCTCGGCGCCGCCCGCCTCATCGCCGGCTTGGCTGCCGGCCAGCCGCCCGGCGAGGATGAGGAAGATCACGCCGCCGGCGGCCGCGACGGCCAGGTAGACCACGCCGCCGAGGCCCGGTCGAACGCCGGCGCCAGCGCCAGCGGCGACGAGGACGAGGCTGTAGACCAGGATCTGTGCGGCGCGTCGCCGCCGCGCCCCTGACCACCGGCAGCATCGGCACGCCGGCGCGCGGCGTAGTCGTCGCCGGTGTAGAGCGACAGCGCCCAGAAGTGCGGCGGCGTCCACACGAAGATGATGGCCACCAGCAGCCAGGCGTTCAGCGGCGTGGTCCCGCTGGCCGCGGCCCAGCCGACCACCGGCGGCAGGGCGCCGGCCAGGCCGCCGATGACGATGTTCTGCGGCGTCGAGCGCTTGAGCCAGCATGGTGTAGACCACCGCGTAGAAGAAGATCGTGAAGGCCAGCAGGCCCGCGGCCAGCAGGTTGGTCGCCAGCGCCATCAGCCCGACCGAGAACAGCGACAGATCACGCCGAGGGCCAGGGCGTCGGCGCGCTGCACGCGGCCGGCCGGCACCGGCCGGTGCGCGGGTGCGGCGCATCAGGGCGTCGATGTCGGCGTCGAACCACATGTTGAGCGCGCCCGAGCGCGCCGGCCCCGACGGCGATGCAGAGGATGGCGATCGCCGGCCAGCACCGGGTTCATCGGCGTGCGCGGCGCAGACCAGGCCGGTGAGCGCGGTGAACACCACCAGCGACATCACCCGCGGCTTCATGAGCGCGACGTAGTCCTGCCAGCGGGCGGGCGCCGCCGCGCGGACGGTGGTCTCGGTCATCGAAAGCGACGCTCGTGTCATGGCGGGCGCCGGTCGCTCGCGGCGCCCGGTCGGAACGATCGTACACCAAAGCCGTGCTAGTGGTGCTCGGCGTGGATCACCGGCAGCTCGTTGAACTGGTGGAACGGCGGCGGCGAGGACAGGGTCCATTCCAGCGTCGTCGCGCCTTCGCCCCACGGATTGGCCCCGGCCGGGCGGCGGCGCACGGCGGCTTCGATCAGCAGCACGAACGAAGACGCAGCATGCCGACCAGGGTGATGGCGTAGCCGATCGAGGAGACGTAGTTCCAGAAGGCGAACGCCACCGGATAGTCGACCGTGCGGCGCGGCATGCCCTGCAGGCCAAGGAAGTGCTGCGGGAAGAAGATCATGTTGACGCCGATGAAGGTGATCCAGAAGTGCAGCGTGCCCGAGGACCTCGTTGTAGCGCACGCCCCACATCTTCTCGAACCAGTAGTAGAAGCCGGCGAAGATGGCGAACACCGCGCCCAGGCTCGAGCACGTAGTGGAAGTGGGCGATCACGTAGTAGGTGTCGTGCAGCGCGTAGTCGATGCCGGCGTTGGCCAGGACCACGCCGGTGACGCCGCCGACGGTGAACAGGAAGATGAAGCCGATGCGCCCACAGCATCGGCGTCTTGAAGTCGATCGAGCCGCCCCACATCGTGGCGATCCAGGAGAAGACCTTGATGCCGGTCGGCACCGCGATGACCATGGTCGCGGCCACGAAGTAGGCCTGCAGGTCGACCGTGCATGCCGACGGTGAACATGTGGTGGGCCCAGACGATGAAGCCCAAGAAGCCGATCGCCACCATGGCGTAGGCCATGGCCAGATAGCCGAACACCGGCTTCCTGGAGAAGGTCGAGACGATGTGGCTGATCATGCCGAAGCCCGGCAGGATCAGGATGTAGACCTCGGGGTGGCCGAAGAACCAGAACAGGTGCTGGAACATCACCGGGTCGCCGCCGTTCGGACGGATCGAAGAAGTGGGTGCCGAAATTGCGGTCGGTGAGCAGCATGGTGATCGCGCCGGCCAGCACCGGCAGCGACGAGCAGCAGCAGGAAGACGGTCACCAGGATCGACCAGACGAACAGCGGCATGCGGTGCAGGGTCATGCCCGGCGCGCGCATGTTGAAGATGGTGGTGATGAAGTTGATCGCGCCCAGGATCGAGCGAGGCGCCGGCCAGGTGGATCGAGAGGATGACGAAGTCCATCGCCGGCCCGGTGTGGCCCGTGGTCGATAGCGGCGGATAGAGCGTCCAGCCGCCGCCGAAGCCGTGGCCCGGGCCCGCCGTCGACGAACATCGAGGTCAGCAGCAGGACGAACGAGGCGACCAGCAGCCAGAACGAGATGTTGTTCATGCGCGGGAAGGCCATGTCCGGCGCGCCGATCATGATCGGCACGAACCAGTTGCCGAACCCGCCGATCATCGCCGGCATGACCATGAAGAAGATCATGATCAGGCCGTGGGCGGTGGCGACGACGTTGTAGCCGTGGTGGCCGGCCAGAATGGGCCGATCATGCCGAACAGGCCATTGTCGGTGAACACCTGGATGCCCGGCTCGGCCAGCTCCCAGCGGATCAGGCCCGAGAGCGTCGCGCCGATGATCCCGGCCATGATGGCGAACAGGATGTAGAGGGTGCCGATGTCCTTGTGGTTGGTGGAGAACAGCCAGCGCATGAAGAAGGCGGGCGTGTGAGCGTAACCGTCGTCGTGGCCGTGATCGATGTCGTGAGCTGCGGTCGGCCATGGGTCTCGAACTCTCTCCGTAGCGGCCATCTAGCGCAGGGCCGCTGTCGAACTGTTCTGCGCCACGTGCTGCGGCGCGGCGGCGGCCGGCGCGGCGGCCGGCGCGGCGGGCGTCGCCGGGGCGGCCGGCGCGGACGATGACGCCGCGGGCGGCGGCGGTGCTTTGCTCGCCACCCAGGCGTCGAAGTCGGGCTGGCTGACGACCTTGATCTCGATCGGCATGAAGGCGTGGTTCGAGGCCGCACAGCTGGGAGCACTGGCCATAGAAGACGCCGGTCTGGTCGGCCTTGAACCAGGTGTCGTTGACCCGCCCGGGCACGGCGTCGATCTTCAGCCCGAACGCCGGCACGCCAGAAGTCATGGATCACGTCGGCGCCGGTGACCAGCACGCGCACGGTCTTGCCCACCGGAACCACCATCGGCGTTGTTCGCCCCCAGCAGGTAGGGCTCGCCGGCCGCCTTGGCGTCGGCCTCGGGCAGGTAGTTGGAGGTGTACTCGTCGATCTTCTGGTCGGGATAGGCGTAGCCCCAGTACCACTGCTAGCCGGTCGCCTTCACGGTCAGGTCGGGCTTGGGCATGTCGTGGTAGGCGAACAGCAGCCGGAACGAGAAGATCGCGATGAACAGTCAGGATCAGAACCGGCAGCGCGGTCCACAGGATCTCGATCGGGGTGTTGTGGCTCCAGCGCGCCGGCGTCGGATTGGCGCGCTTGTTGAAACGAACGATGCAGATCAGCAGCAGGGCCAGCACCAGCAGCGCGATGGCGGTGATGATCGGCATCAGGATCCAGTTGTGGAAGTGATCGCCTGCTGCTTGAGGATCGACCCCGCGGGCTGCAGACCGACGCCCGCCGGGGGTTGGCTGACGCCGATGAGATCGGTGGCTCGCGGCCGCCCCCGCGCCGGCGAGCGCCGCCGAGATCCCGGCTGCCCGTCAGCTCCCCAGCAGCTTCCGCATCCAAACGCCGCGCAATGTCGTTCACGCCCTCGCTTCGGCCGAACGCAGTTCGGCCCGCGCCGCGTCAAGGACCGGACGCCGCCCCGGTCTTGAGGGGGTGCATACGCGGTATGCCCTGGCTTGCCAAGACGCGCGGCGGGGCCTTGGCCTGCGAAGGTTTCGCAAGTGACTCTGGCTCGCCTATGTTGTGGGCTCAACCCTTCCGAAAATGAGCTTTGCATGACCGCTCCCGTCCAGCGCCCTCGATCCTCGAAGCGTCCGGCGTCGACGCCCGTGCGCGCCGCCGACATCCTCGGCGAGGCGCTGCCGGGCGCCGACGACGGCGAGCTGTTCGTCGAGCGGTCGCAGAGTCGAAGTCCTTCGTCTTCGACGACGGGCGGCTGAAGTCGGCCTCGCTACGATGCGACCGAGGGCTTCGGGCTGCGCGTCGTGGCCGGCGAGACCGCCGGCTACGCCCATGCCAGCGAGATCTCCGAGGCGGCGATCGCGCCGCGCGGCCGACTCCGCGGCGCTGGCCAAGCGCGGCTACGCCGGCGTCGCGGCCGAGGGTCCGCGGGCCACCAACAGCCAAGCTCTACGGCGAGGACGATCCCGCTGGCCTCGCCCGGCCTTCTCCGACAAGGTCGCGCTGCTGCAGGAGATCGACGCCTTCGCCCGCGCCCGCGATCCGCGGGTCGCCCAGGTGATGGCCTCGCTCGCCGGCGAGCGGCGGGTCATCGAGATCCTGCGCGCCGACGGCCGGCTGATCCGCGACGTGCGCCCGCTTGTCCGCCTCAACGTGCAGAGTCACGGTCGAGAGCGACGGCCGGCGCGAGAACGGCACTGCCGGCGCCGGCGGCCGCGCCGGCTTCGAGGCCTGGATCACGCCCGAGCAGCTGGCGCGAGCAGGTCGACGAGGCGCTTGCGCCAGGCCCTGGTCAACCTCGACGCCATCCCCTGCCCGGCCGGCGAGATGGACGTGGTGCTGGGCCCGGGCTGGAACGGCGTGCTGCTGCACGAGGCGGTCGGCCACGGCCTGGAGGGCGACTTCAACCGCAAGGGCACCAGCGCCTTTTCCGGCCGGGTCGGCGACCGCGTCGCCTCGCCCGGCGTGACGGTGTTCGACGACGGCGACGCTGCCCGGCCGCCGCGGCTCGCTGACCGTCGACGACGAGGGCACGCCCACCGAGCGCACCGATCCTGATCGAGGACGGCATCCTGGTCGGCTACATGCACGACCGCCAGAGCGCCCGGCTGATGGGGCTGGCGCCGACCGGCAACGGCCGGCGGCAGTCCTTCGCCCACATGCCGATGCCGCGGATGACCAACACCGGCATGCTGGGCGGCGACACGCCGCGCGAAGAGATGATCGCCGCGACCAAGCGCGGGCTCTATTGCGCCAACTTCGGCGGCGGCCAGGTGGACATCACCAACGGCAAGTTCGTGTTCCAGTGCACCGAGGCCTACCTGATCGAGGACGGCAAGATCATCGACCCCGGTGAAGGGCGCGACCCTGATCGGCGATGGGCCCTCGGCGCTGACCCGCGTGACCATGATCGGCGACGACTTCGCCTTCGACCCCGGCATCGGCGTCTGCGGCAAGAACGGCCAGGGCGTGCCGGTGGGCGTCGGCCAGCCGTCGCTGAAGATCACCGGCCTGACGGTGGGCGGGACCGCCGTCTGAGCGAGCCGCACCCCCTCGACCGGCCCGTCTGGGCGGCGCTGACGACCCGCCAGGCGCACCTGGCCGAAGGCGGCGGCCGCGCGTGGCGCATGCAGGCGCCCTACGGACTCTTCGCCGCCGCGGCGGATGGGGCGCCGGAGAGTCAGGCGGCGCTCGCCGCGCTTTGTCCCAACGAGGGCGCGATCGCGCTGGTCGAGACGCTCGAGGCGCCCGCGCCCCCAGGCCTCAGGGTCATCGACCGCGGCGACTGCGTGCAGATGCTGGCCGACGCGGTGGCGGCCGGAGAGACCGACATCGCCTTCACCCCCCTGGGCGACGCCGACGCCGGCGAGATGATGGCGCTTGCCTCGCTCACCCGGCCCGGCCCGTTCTTCGAGCGCACCCACGCGCTCGGCGGTTTCATAGGCGTACGCGTGGAGGGGCGACTGGCGGCGATGGCGGGCGAGCGGCTGAAACCAACCGGCTTCACCGAGGTCAGCGGGGTGTGCGTGCACCCCGACTTTCGCGGCTCGGGCTATGCGCGCGAGCTGTCGCGGCTCGTCGCCCGCCGCATCATCGCCCGCGGCGAAACCCCGTTCCTGCACGCCTATGCCGGCAACACCGCCGCGATCACCCTCTACGAGAGCCTGGGGTTCAGGCTGAGGACGGCGGTCCAGCTGACGGTGCTGGCGCGGGGTTAGCCGGCCCCTCGCGCGCAACGGCCATCCGTGGCTAAATCGTCCGGCGTCCTGGGGTCGGGGGACTTAAGTGGGCGTTCTCTTCATCAGCCATTCGAGCCAGGACGACGACAAGGCCGTCCGGGTGCGCGACTGGCTGCACGCCCAGGGCTGGCGCGAGGTGTTCCTCGACCTCGACGCGGAACAGGGCCTGGCGCCCGGCCACCACTGGCAGGACGAACTCAAGCGCGCCGGCGAGCGTTGCGCTGCGGTGCTGGTGCTCGTCTCGCCGGACTGGCTCGCCTCGTTCTGGTGCCGCACTGAGTTCCTGCTCGCCGACCAACTCGGCAAGCGCATCTTCCCGATCTTCGTCGCGCCGACGCCGTTCGACGACCTGCCCATCGAGTTGAAGGCGAAGTTTCAGATCGCCGACATCTCGGTCCCGGAGAAGGAAGCCGATGGCTTTCAGCGGCTGGCGGTCGGGCTGCGCCGCGCCGGCCTCGACCCCGACAGCTTCGACTGGCCGCCGCCCGGGGACCCCAACCGGCCGGTCTTCCGCGGTCTGCAGGCGCTCGATGTCGATGATGCGGCCGTCTTCTTTGGACGCGATGCGGCCATCACCAAAGGCCTCGACGAGCTGCGCCAGATGCGGGGCGGGGCGCCGGAGCGCGTTCTGGTCGTCCTCGGCGCATCGGGCGCAGGCAAGTCGTCGTTTCTCCGCGCGGGCCTGGTTTCGCGGCTGAAGCGCGACGAGGACTCGTTCAAGGTCCTGCCGATCATCCGGCCCGGTCGGGCGGCGCTGACCGGACCGGAGGGCCTGGAGGCCAGCCTGGCCAGCGCCGGCGCGCTCACGGTGATCGCGCAGCCGCGCGACCTCGTCGAAGCGATAGCGCACGTGCGACGCGCGGGCGCACCGCGACCTGATGGCGCTGCGCCGTCGGAGGCCGCCAAGCCCGCGACGGTGATCCTCCCCGTCGACCAGGCGGAAGAGCTGTTCGCGCCGGAGAATACGGAAGGCGCAGCGTTCTGCTCGATCGTCGCCGGGGCTCTCGATACCGACAGCGATGTCCTGGTGCTGCTCACGATCCGCTCGGACGCCTACGCGCGGCTACAGGCCGATCCCTCGCTCGGGGCGGCGCGGCAGCGGCTGTTCAACCTTGCGGCCATTCCGGCCGGCTGGCTGAAAGAGGTGATCGAAGGTCCCGCCAAGCTCGCCCGACCGCCGCTGGCCGTCGAGCCGGAGCTGACCCAGGCCCTGCTGGCGGACCTCGCGTCCGCCGACGCCCTGCCCCTCCTCGCCTTCACGCTCGAGCGGTTGCAGACCGACTACGGCCGAGACGGCAAGCTCACCGTCGCGGACTACCGGGAGAAGCTCGGCGGCATCGCTGGCGCGATTCAGGCCGGCGTCGCCGCGGCCATCGGCCCTTGGCCGGACCCGCATCGGCTGGCGCTGGCGCGGCGGCTGTTCATTCCGGCGCTGGTGCAGATCGACCAGGACGGGGTGAGGAGGAGGATCGCCAGCCGCCGCGATGTGCCCGCCGAAGCGCGGAGTCTCGCGGACGCCTTCGTCGAGCAGCGTATCCTCATCGCCGACAGGCGCACGCTGGATGGGGCCGAGATCGAGACGCTGGAGGTCGCGCACGAGGCGATTCTTCGCCAATGGCCCACGCTGGCCGCCTGGATCGCCGAGGAGGGCGAGGCGCTGGCGGTGTTGGCCGGTGTGCGCAGCGCCGCGCGCGACTGGCGCGCCCATCAGGGCGGCGCGGCGTGGCTGGTGCACGGCGGCGAGCGCCTGAAGGCCGCGCAGGCGACCCTGGCGCGGGAGGATTTCGCCGGCGCCAGCGATCAGGCGATGCGGGCGTATGTCGCCGCCTGCCGGGCCGCCGAGCGGCGGGCGACCCGTGGCCGACGGCGGCTTCAGGGCGTCGCCGCCGTGCTTGCGCTTGTCCTCCTCGCCGGCCTGGGGTGGGCTGGCTGGACCTATCACGCGACGCTTGGGTCGATGCTGACCGCCTACCAACGCTACCGACCGTTCGTGAACTCGGCCGCCAAGCTTGCAGCGGCAGCGCCGGGGACGAGCTTCCAGGACTGCGGCAAGGGAACCAACGATTGCCCTGTCATGCTGGTGGTCCCGGCGGGCCAGTTCATGATGGGCTCGCCCGACTCCGAGCCGGGCCGCTTCCCGCGCGAGGGGCCCGTGCACCCGGTCGCGGTCCGTCGCTTCGCGCTGTCGAAGTTCGATGTCACGGTCGGTGAGTGGAGAGCGTGCGTCCACGCCGGGGGCTGCCCCGCCATCCCGCAGCCGGACTGGGCTGGGGACCGCAGTCCGGTGGTCAACGTCTCGTGGAATGACGCCCGGGCCTATGCCGATTGGCTGTCGCAGATGACCGGCGTCGCCTACCGCCTGCCGAGCGAGGCAGAGTGGGAGTACGCGGCGCGCGGCGAAACTACGCTCGCCGCGCCGCACCGCATCTACCCCTGGGGCGACGCGCTCGGAACGGACAACGCCGACTGCCAGGGCTGCGGCAGCGCGTGGGACGCCCGCCAGGCCGCCCCGGTCGGGTCGTTCAGGCCAAACGCGTTCGGTCTCTACGATATGGCGGGCGAGGTCTGGCAGTGGGTGCAGGACTGCGTCCAGAAGGACTACACGGCGGCCCCATGGTGCGGGATGCACTCGATGCGCGGCGGCGCCTGGGACCAGCCGGCGGGGTCGATCCGCTCCGCCTACCGCGGCGGCTACATCGACTACAACCGCAGCCCCAACCAGGGCCTGCGCATCGCGCGGACGCTCTGAACCCGCAGGCTGCGCCCTACGACCTGGGGTGCGCCGACTGGCGGTCGCCGTCGAGCTCGGGCTGTGGGTGCATCTCGTTCACGCCGTGCGCCCAGCGTTTGAGCCAGGGGCTGAGGGCCAGAAGCAGGACGCCGGCGGCAACGCCCCAGAGGCCGATGGTGAGGAAGGTCTGGCTGTAGGTGGCGAGCGCCTTGGCCGGGTTCAGCACCTGGCCGCCGACCGTGTCCGCCGCGGTGAGCTGGGCGATCTTGCCGGCGAGCCACTGCGCCGCCGAAGCGGCGAGGAACCAGATCGACCATCAGGGTCGAGATCATCCGCAGCGGCGCGAGCTTGGTCATCTCGGAGAGGCCGACCGGCGATCAGGCAAAGCTCGCCGGTGGTGTGGAAGCAGATAGGCGAGGCCGAGGAAGAACACCGGCACGCGGAAGGCCGCGTTGGCGTACTGGGCGCCCCAGACCAGCGCGAAGAAGCCGACGCCGACCTGGATCAGCCCGAGCCCGAACTTCACGACCGGGTTGGGGTCGCGCTTGCGGCGGCCGAGCACGGCCCAGAGCCAGGCGAACGCCGGCGCGAGGATCAGGATGAAGCCGGCGTTGAAGGTCTGGGTCTGCGCCGGAGTGATGGTCCAGAAGCCGTTGTTCGGCAGCGCGGTGTTGCGCTCGGCGAACTGGCTGAGCGAGGTGCCGGCCTGCTCGAACAGGGTGAAGAAGACGATCGAGGCCACGATCAGGACGAGCGCCAGCATCAGCCGCTCGCGCGCGACCTTGCCGACGCGGCTCATTTCGACAGCCGAGATAGCCCAGCGCCGCAACCCAGCCGACCAGCAAGAGGCCGCCCATGAGCGCGTACTGCTGGACGAGCAGCCAGACCAGGCCGACCCCGCCCAGCGCGGCGAGATAGAGGATCCATTCGAGCGAGAGCGGGCCGGCGATGGGCCTCGCCAGCGCCGCCGGGTTCGGCGGCTCGCCCTTGCCCTCGAGCCGCGGCTTGTTGAACACGAAGACGAGGTAGCCGGCCAGCATGCCGAACCCGGCGAGCCCGAAGCCCGCGTACCAGCCGATCGACTGGCCGACCGCCCCGCAGAGGGCCGAGGCCCAGACCGCGCCCGAGGTTGATGCCGTAGTAGTAGAGGGTAAAGCCCGGGTCGCGCCGCGGATCGCCCTGGTCGTACAGCTGGCCGACGATCGATGAGATGTTCGCCTTGAGGAACCCGACGCCCATGATGATGAGGGCGAGCGCCAGGTAGAGGACGTCGACGAAGCCCTGATGGCGCGTCTGGAGGTCGGCGTATTGGCCCTTGGGCAGCACCTGCGGCAGTGGAGCGCCCTCCGGCAGGCCCTCGATGGCGAGCCCGCCGTCCGCCGCGGCGGTGACGGCGTAGCAACCGGCGGCGACCTCCAGGCACACCTTGCGGTCGTCCATCCGCCCGTCCAGCCGATAGCTGTAGGTCGCGCCGTGGTAGGAGAGCGACTCGGTCGCCGGCGGCCCTTCCAGCGCCATGGTGAAATGGCCGGCGACCAAGCAGCAGGGCGCCGAACGCGATCGCCTTGCGGCTGCCGAGGTAGCGGTCGGCGAGATAGCCGCCGAGCAGCGGCACGAGATAGACCAGCGTCGTGTAGGACGCGTACTGCGCCTGCGCCCGCTCGTCGCCGAACAGGAAGTGCTCGGTCAGATAGTAGATCAGGAGGCTGCGCATCCCGTAGTAGGAGAAGCGCTCCCACATCTCGGCGAAGAACAGCACGGCCAGGCCGCGCGGGTGGCGACGCAGCTGCAGGAAGACCGGGACCCCAGTCAGCGCGGTGATGATGGCGACCGCGACGACGACGACGTTGATCATGCGAACGCCCCACCGACCTCCGCGCGCGGCGAAATGATCACGGGCGCCGCGGTTTCACAAGCCGCGGGCTTGCCCCGGCAGCCGCGCGGACCCAGCTTGTTATCCTGAACGTTCATGCTCCTCGAAGAGGCCACCGCCATGCCAGAGATGAAGCTGCCCGGCCCCGATCACCCGATCACCATCGCCTACAATCCAAAGCGCGTGCAGGTGGAGTTTGGCGGCCACGTGATCGCCGACACACGCCGCGCGCTCATGCTCACCGAGGCGGGCTACAAGCCGGTCGCCTATCTGCCGCGCGAGGATGTCGACATGACCTTCTTCTCGCGCACCGAGCGCAGCACCCACTGCCCCTACAAAGGCGAGGCGTCCTACTTCACGATCGTCAGGGACGGCGAGTTCGCCGAGAACGCCGTCTGGACCTACGAGGACCCCTACCCGGCCATGGCCCAGATCAAGGATCGTCTGGCCTTCTATCCGAACAAGGTCACGATCCGGGAGATCGACGTAGGCGACGTCGAAGGCGCCGTCCGCGAGGCCATCCTGCACACCGACGACGGAGCAGGCCAAAGCCAACGCGAGCATTGGCCGCCGAATGCGCCGAACCCCGACGCGGTGTGATCGGCCCGAAGAGGCCTCCTGCTCGATCTGAGCTGGGCGAGGTCGTTCGATCACCGCGTGCGACGACTTAGGCCCCAAACTAGCGCAGAGCGCGGCGTCCGCACGCACGTGTTACATGGACGGCCCAGGCCATGGGAGGTGAAGCGTCTCTTGAAGCCCACGCCGCGCAAGACAGGACGTCTGACCCTGCGGCGGATCGCGGCCGACGACTGGCCGCGGATTCATCGCTACATGTCGGATCCGGTGGTCACGGCCTGGCTGCCGGAGGGATTGTTGAACGCCGAGCAGTCCCAAGCGTTCGCCGCCCGGCACGCCGGAGAAGACGCCGAAGCCCTGGCCGTCATTGCAGACGAGTTCAGGCGAGCTCATCGGCCACATGGTGTTCCACCCGTGGTTCGGCGCGGGGACGCACGAGATCGGATGGGCCTTCAGTCGCGAGCATCAAGGACGCGGCTATGCGACAGAGGCCGCTCGGTCACTGCTCGCCTACGCCTTCGAGACGCTGGGCTGCCATCGCGTCATCGCCACCTGCCAGCCGGAGAACATCGCGTCCTGGCGGGTGATGGAGAAGCTCGGCATGCGGCGGGAGGCGCATTTTCGCAAGTGTATCCTTCGCGACACCGGCGAATGGTGGGACGAGTACTTCTACGCCATCCTCGATCAGGAATACGCAGCCCAGTCCTTCCGCGGCAAGGGTTCTCAGTACGCCGCCGCTTCGAAGGCCGGGCTTACTTCGCCGCGCCAGGGACCGTCGTAGAGGTCGAGCCAGCGCTCGGCGGGCGTCATGCCGGTCTCGGCGATCTCGTCGAGGTCGGTGAGGTAGCCGGTCTCGTCGGTCAGCGCCGCCCCGATGCGGGCGCGCCGCCGTAGCCCTTCGCGGGCGATGGCGAGCACATCCAGCGCCACGTCGCGGAGCGTGCGTCCGCCGACCTCGGCCTTCAGCCCGACCCGGGCGGCCTCGACGCGGATCGTCTCGCGCTCGTCGGCCGTCCAGCCTTTCGCGAGGTCCCAGGCGGCGGCCAGCGCCGCGTCGTCGTAGAGCAGCCCGATCCACAGCGCCGCAAGCGCGCAGAGTCGGGTCTTCGGGCCGGTGTCGGCGCCGCGCATCTCGAGGAAGGTCTTCAGCCGCACCTCCGGGAAGATGGTGGCCAGGTGCTCTTCCCAGTCGTGCAGGTTGGCGCGCTCGCCGGGCGCCGCCGGCAGCTCGCCGTCGATGAAGGCGCGGAACGACTGGCCGGAGGCGTCGATGTAGCCGCCGTGCCGCTTGACGAAATACATCGGCACGTCGAGGGCGTAGCGCGCGTAGGTCTCGAACCCGAACCCGTCCTCGAATACGAAGTGCAGCATGCCGGTGCGGTCCGGATCGGTGTCGGTCCACGCCCGCGCGCGGTTGGAGAGCCAACCGGTCGGCTTGCCCTCGACGAACGGCGAGTTGGCGAACAGCGCAGTGACGACCGGCTGCAGCGCCAGGCTGACGCGGAACTTCGCCGCCATGTCGGCTTCCGAAGCGAAGTCCAGGTTGGCCTGCACGGTGCAGGTGCGCAGCATCATGTCGAGCCCCCGCGAGCCCACCTTCGGCATGTAGGCGCGCATGATTGCATAGCGCTGCTTGGGCATGATCGGCGCCTCGTCGCGGGTCCAGGTGGGCGTGAAGCCCAGGCCCATGAAGCCGATGCCGAGGCCGGCGGCCACCTGCTTGGCCTCGGTCAGGTGCTGGCTGATCTCGTCGCAGATGTCGTGGACGCTCTCGAGCGGCGCGCCGGAGAGCTCGAACTGCCCGGCCGGCTCCAGAGACACGCTGGCCCCCCCGCGCTGCAGCGCGATCAGCACGTGGCCGTTCGCCCCGTCCTCGTAGACGCCGGTCCAGCCGAACGGCATCAGGCCCTCGAGCAGGGCCTGCACGCCGCCGCGGCCGTCTGCGTCCGGGCCGTAGGCGACCGGCTCGTGGCTGCCGACGCGGAAGAGGAACTTCTCGTGCTCTGAGCCGACGCGGAACTCGGATTTGGGACGACAGCCGCCGGCCAGATGGCCCGCAAGCTCGGCCAGCGTCAGCGGCCGGCGATCGAGCACGCCATCATCCATACACATCCTCCCCCACCAGCTGGGGAGGCATCCCCCGGTCCGGCGCTGTTCTCCTATTGGTTCGACAAGTGGGCGCCAAGCAGCTCCGGCTCAAGGGCGCCAGTCGCCAAGCGCCGCCTGCCAGAGGCTGAGCGCCGCGATGGCGGCGGTGTCGGCGCGCAGAATGCGCGGCCCGAGTGACACCGGGATGACGGTGGAGAGGGCGCGGATGAAGGCCCTCTCTTCGGCCGAGAAGCCGCCTTCAGGACCGATCAGGATCGAGGTTGCCACTGCCCCGCTGGTTGGCGTCCTTCTCCCCTCGTGGGAGAAGGTGGCCGGGCGAATGCCCGGTCGGATGAGGGGCCGCGCCGAGCTTTCCACCTCTGCCCCAGGCCCACTCCGCGAGCGTTCGCGCGGCGCGGTGACCGCCTCCAATATCGGCGGGGCATCGCCGGCTTCATCGCAGAAGATCAGTGCGCGATCGGCCGGCCATCCCTTCAGGATCGCCTCCAGCTTGGCCGGCCCCATGACCTCCGGCACGTCCAGGCGTCCCGTCTGCTCGGCCGCCTCCACCGCGATCGCCGTCAGGCGCTCGACGTTCGTCCGCTCGGCCTGGGTAAAGCGGGTGACGGCGAGGCGGATGCGATGGACGCCCAGCTCGGTCGCCTTCTCGACGATGGTCTCCAGCCGCGCGCGCTTGACCAGGGCGACCACCAGCTCGAGGTCGACGCCCGGTGTCTGCTCCCGCGTGCGCCGCTTGGGGATCACGCCCACCGCCTTGCGCTCGATCGAGGCGATCGCGCTCAGCCACTCGCCGTCGCGGCCGTTGAAGAGGGCGACGTCATCCCCAGTCGCGCGGCGCATCACGTCGCGCAGGTAATGCGCCTGGGCGGCGGAGAGCGTCACCGGGCTGCCGGCCGCGAGGTCGTCGGGAACGAAAAGCCTGATCATCGGGCTTTAGTAGCGCCGCGGGTCAGGCTTTGTCAGGATGCGGCCGGAGGCGCGGCATGTCGAAGAAAGACAAGGAATACGAAGACGAGCTGCGCTCGCTGCAGATCGGTCTCGTGCGCTACCAGGAATGGGCGATGGCCGAGGGGGACAAGGCGGTCGTCGTCTTCGAGGGCCGCGACGGCGCCGGCAAGGACGGCGCGATCGCGCGCATCACCGAGCATCTGGCCCCCCGCAACACGCGCGTGGTCGCCCTGCCGAAGCCCTCGGACCGCGACCAGCACCGAGTGGTAGTTCCAGCGCTATGTCGAGCACCTGCCGGCGGCGGGCGAGTTCGTGATGTTCAACCGCTCCTGGTACAACCGCGCCGGCGTCGAGATCGGTGATGGGCTTCTGCACGCCGCCGCCAGCACGAGGATTTCCTGCGCGACGCCCCGACCTTCGAGCAGATGCTGGTCGAGGCGGAGATCCGCATCGTCAAGTTCTGGCTCGACATCTCCAAGAAGGAGCAGGCCGAGCGCCTTGACGAGCGGCGCGAAGATCCGGTCAAGGCGCTGAAGGTCAGCGACATGGACGCCGTCGCCCAGAAGAAGTGGAAGGCCTATTCCAAGGCCCGCGACGAGATGCTGATCCGCACCCACACGGCCTACGCGCCCTGGACGATCGTGCACACCGACTCAAAGAAGAAGGCGCGGCTGGCGATCATCCAGCACGTCCTGCACACGTTCGCTCCGGCCGACATCCGCTCTGGCGTCCCGGCCCCCGATCACGAGGTGCTCTACAAGTTCGAAGAGTCCGCCCTGAAAGACGGCCGCCTGGAACATTAGCCGCGCGGCGGGGACATGTTCGACTTCGCGAACCCGAGCATCGCTGGCGCGCGGAGCGATACTCGCGAAGTCGTACGTGTCCCCTGAAATCTCGCCGTGCAGGGGACACGTACGATTTAGCGTCGGGCCCCGGCCGAGCGGCCCGGGGGGAGGCCGCAAAATCGAACATGTCCCCACTGCGCCCAGGCTTGCGCCCTTGGCGAACTTGGCGTCCTTGGCGGTCCAATTGGGACGACCGGCCATGAGCGGGCGAGCGGGAGAGAAAGAAGGATGGACTACGTCAATCTTGGCCATACGGGCCTGAAGGTTTCGCAGGCTCTGCCTGGGCTGCATGAGCCTACGGCTCGTCGAAGTGGCGCTCGTGGGTGCTGGACGAGGACGACGGCCAAGCCCTTCTTCAAGGCGGCGATCGAGGCCGGGATCAACTTCTTCGACACCGCCGACGTCTACTCGCCAGGGCGAGAGCGAGCGGGTCACCGGCAAGGCGCTGAAGGAATACGCCAAGCGCCACGAGGTGGTGATCGCCACCAAGGTCAACGGGCCGATGGGCGCCGACGCCAACAACCGCGGCCTGTCGCGCAAGCACATCCTGGACGGCATCGACCGCAGCCTGAAGCGGCTGGGCGTCGACTATGTCGACCTCTACCAGATCCACCGCTTCGACTACGAGACGCCGATCGAGGAGACGCTGGAGGCGCTGAACGACGTCGTGCGCGCCGGCAAGGCCCGCTACATCGGCGCAAGCTCGATGTACGCTTGGCAGTTCATGAAGATGCTGGACACCTCGAAGGCCCACGGCTGGACGCCGTTCGTCTCCATGCAGCCGCAGTACAACCTGGTCTACCGCGAGGAGGAGCGCGAGATGCTGCCGCTGTGCCGCGACGAGGGCGTCGGCGTCATCCCCTGGTCGCCGCTGGCGCGCGGGTTCCTGGCCGGCGGCCGCGCCGCGCCGCGCGAAGGCAACACCGAGCGCGCCCGCACCGACGAGTTCTCGCCCAGGCTCTACTACCGCGAGCCCGACTTCGCGGTGGTCGAAGGCGCTGGACGAGGTCGCCAAGGCGCGCGGCGTTTCCAACATGCAGGTCGCGCTGGCCTGGGTGCTGCGCAACCCGGCCATCACCGCGCCGATCGTGGGCGCGACCAAAGCCCACCACCTGGACGACGCGGTCGGCGCACTCGCGGTCAAGCTCACCGACGACGAGGCGAAGACCCTGGAAGCCGCGTACCAGCCGAAGCCGGTGCTGGACCACGGTTAGTTCGTCGAGGGCTTTTCGCTGCGGCGCTTCGGTCGTAGGTCTCGGGTCGTTCCAGCATGGCTCACGCCGCCCCCGCTCCCTTGTCCGCGGACGTCCTGAACCGCATTCCCATCACCGGGGCCCTGATGTTGGCCACGTTGATGAACACGCTGGATTCCACCATCGCCAACGTCGCCCTGCCGCACATGAAGGGCAGCCTCGGCGCGTCCCAGGACCAGATCACCTGGGTGCTGACCTCCTACATCATCGCCACCGCGATCATGACGCCGCTGTCCGGTTGGCTGTCGCAGAAGATCGGCCGCAAGACGATGTTCGCTCGCCTGCGATCACCGGCTTCACCGTCGCCTCGATGCTCTGCGGCGTGGCGCAGAACCTGCCGGAGATGGTGCTGTTCCGCTTCCTGCAGGGCATCGCGGGCGCAGCGCTGATCCCGCTGTCGCAGGCGGTGATGCTCGACCTCTACCCGCAGCGGCTGATTCCGCAGGTGATGTCGATCTGGAGCGCAGCGGTGATCATGGGCCCGATCATCGGGCCGGCGCTCGGCGGCTGGCTCACCGAGAACTTCTCCTGGCGCTGGGTTTTCTACATCAACGTCCCGATCGGGGCGCTGGCCATCTTCGCGCTCCTGAGCTTCATGGCCGACGACGCCGGCGGGCGGCAACGACCGTTCGATTTCCTCGGTTTCGGCTCGCTCGCCGTTTTCGTCGGCTCGTTCCAGCTGATGATGGACCGGGGCCCCGACCAGGACTGGTTCGGCTCGCCGGAGATCGTGGATCGAGGCGGTCGTCGCGGCGCTCGGCTTCTGGATCTTCCTCATCCAGACGCTGACCGCCGAGCACCCGTTCTTCCACCGCGACCTGGCCAAGGACCGCAACTTCGTCTCCTGCACGCTGTTCGGATTCTGCGTCGGCGGCATCCTGTTCTCGACGACGGCGATCCTGCCCTCGTTCATGCAGAACCTGCTCGGCTATTCGGCGCTGCAGAGCGGCTACGCCAGCATGCCGCGCGGGATAGGGTCTCTGGCCGCGTTCATCGCCATGCCGCTGATGATCTCGCGGGTCGGGCCAAGGCGGACGCTGGTCATCGGGATCGCGCTCTGCATCGCGGCGCTCTGGCTGATGGCCCAGTTCGACCTCGACATGACGTCGCGACCGATCGTGATCTCCGGCCTGATCCAGGGCCTGGGCGTCGGCATGCTGTTCTCGCCGCTGAACGTCCTCTCCTACGTGACGCTCAGCCCCGCGCACCGAACCGAGGGCACCGTGGTCGCAACCATGATCCGCAGCCTGGGCTCCAGCATGGGGATCTCGGTGATCCAGGCCACGCTGACCAACAGCGCCGCGGTCGCCCATGCCCGGCTGGGCGAGCACATCGTCGCCGGCAGTCCCGCCTTGATCGCCGCCACGCCGGCGGGCGTGAACCCGGCGACTGCCGCCGGCGCGGCCATTCTGAACGGGGAGCTTACGCGGCAGGCGACCATGGTCGGCTACGTCGACGTCTTCGCCTGGATGACGGTGCTGACGCTGCTGCTCGTGCCGCTGCTCTTTATCATGCGCTCGCCGCCGCGCGTGCAGGCATTGCCGCTCGAGGCGGCGGCGGAGTAGGCCTTCGAGCGCCTACTCGTTCGCCTGGCCCTTGGCGGCGCCATCCGAGATGGTCTTGCTGTCGGCGAGCGAGCCGACCTGGCAGCCCACCAGACCCTTGCCGCTGGTGACGACCACGCCGCCGTGCTTGGTGCACAGGGCCTTCAGCGCGAGCCGCTCCTGCCCGGTGAGATTGGCGAAGTAGACGTTGCCGGTGTTGGACTTGCTGGCGTTGTAGTTGACCGCCGCGCTGGCGGGCGCCGCCAACAGCGCCGCCAGAGCGAGGCCGGTCAGAATGCTGACAAAAGCATGCTTGGCTCGCATCTAGAGCCCTCCTCGATGTCTCCGCTCTCGGTCGGAGCGTCGCTGGTCTGATCCGGTTGGAGTGAACTCGCCATGAACGCGCCGCAACCGCCGGCCTGGGACATTCGGCGGACCTTGGCTAGCGTCGCCGTATGAGTCGCACCCTCTCCGCGCGGCAGGCGCGCCGCATCGCCCTGGCCGCGCAGGGGCTGGCCGCGCCCAGGCCGACGGGGCCGGTGACGCGCCGCGCCTTCCGCAAGCTGGTCGACCAGCTGGGGGCGCTGCAGCTCGACAGCGTCAACGTCTTCGCGCGCGCCCACTACGTGCCCCCATACGCCCGCCTCGGGCCCTATCCGTCCGCGCTGCTGGAGCAGGAGGCCTGGGGAAGACGGCCATCCCTGTTCGAGTACTGGGCGCACGCCGCCTGCCTGATCCCGGTCGAGCGTCAGCCGCTGTTCCGCTGGAAGATGCGCTGGCGGCGCGAAGGCGGCGGCTCGCCGGGCTGGAAGGCGTTTGTGGCCGAGAAGCGGGCCTACATCGACCAGGTGCTGGCCGAGGTCGGGCGGCGGGGGCCCGTGACCGGCGGCGACTTCGCGCCCGAGGGCAAGCGGACGCCCGGCTGGTGGAACTGGCACGACGGCAAGAGCGCGCTCGAGTGGCTGTTCAACGCCGGGTTCATAACCACCAAGACCCGCCGCGGGTTCGAGCGGGTCTACGACCTGACCGAGCGGGTGCTGCCGCGCGTGATCCTGAATCAGCCCACGCCGCCTGACCCCGAGGCCAAGCGCGAGCTGGTGCGGCTCGCGTCGCGCGCTCTGGGCGTCGCCACGGTGTCGGACCTTGCCGCCCACTATGGCCTGAAGCAGCGCGAGACCGCCCAGGCTATAAGCGAGCTGGTCGAGGAAGGCGAACTGGCGCCGGTGACGGTCGAGGGCTGGGCGCGGCCGGCCTACCTCGCGAAAGGCGCGAGGCTTCCGCGCAGCGTGTCTGGCGCGAGCCTGCTCGCGCCCTTCGACAACCTCTTGTGGGACCGCCGGCGGGTCGAGACGCTGTTCGGCATCCGCTATCGCATCGAGATCTACGTGCCGGCCGCCCAGCGGGTGCACGGCTACTACGTCTATCCCTTCCTGCTCGGCGAACAGATCGCCGCCCGCGTCGACCTGAAGGCCGACCGCGCCGCCGGCTTGCTGCGCGTGCAGGCCGCTCACCTGGAGCCGGGCGCGGACGAGGGCGAGGTCGCTGCGGCGCTGGCCGCCGAGCTCCGCACCGCCGCCGATTGGCTGCGGCTGTCGGACGTCGCAGTCGCCCGGCGCGGCGACCTGGCCGCCGACCTTAGACGAGCGCTGGGCTAGGTTTGGTCGGGTGAGGGGCCGGCGCTCCTGGGGTGCGCGGAGGTCGCGCCGGCCCGACGGCCATCGCGACCGTCTCCTCACCCTGCTCTCGCGCCCTCAGGCGGGTGCGAGGGTCGCCTTTGCCTGCTCGGCCTTCACCGCGCCGCCGTCATAGACGAACTCCGGCCCGTCGAGGTCGATGGCGGGAATCTCATCCTTCTCCGCCCAATAGTCCTGGGTGTGCCGCCACTCGCGCTTCTCGCCGCGCTTGGGCAGCAAATGCATGCCGCGCATGAGGTAGCCGGGATTGAAGTCCTCCGGATCGATCCAGGTCCCCAGCGGCATGTCCGCATCCTCGGGCCGGAGCGCGACCTCGACCCGCTTGGCGCCCCTCTTGTCGATGTGGGCGAGCAGGCGGCAGACGAAGTCGGCGATGAGGTCGGCGCGGAGGGTCCAGCTGGCGCGGAAGTAGCCGAACACCCAGACCAGGTTCGGGATGCCGGTGAACATCATCCCGCGGTAGGTGACCGTCTCATTGAAGGCGAGCGGCTTGCCGTCGACGACGAAGTCGATGTCGCCGAGTGCATTCAAGTTGAAGCCTGTGGCCGTGATGATGATGTCGGCTTCGAGAGTCTCGCCCGACTTCAACCGGATGCCGTTCTCGACGAAGCGGTCGATCTCTTCGGTGACCATCGAGGCCTTGCCGGCCTTGATGCCCTGGAAGATGTCGCCCTCGGGCACGAAAGCGATGCGTTGGCGCCAGGGGCGATAGCTGGGCGTGAAGTGTTTCTCGACCTCCTCCTCGGGCAGAAACGCGGCCACGGCGCCCAGAAGCTCCTTCTTCACCGCGTCCGGCTCCTTGCGCGCGCGCTCCGTGAAGGCCCGCTGGTCGAACAGGATGCGGCGACGCACGATCTCGTGGATCCAGGTCTCGTCGATGCCGAGCTGGCGCAGGCTGTCGGCGAGGTCGTTCTGGTTGCGGCCGGGGATGAAGTAGGTCGGCGAGCGCTGCAGCACGGTCACGTGGGCGCAATCGCCGGCGATGGCGGGCGCCAGCGTCGCGGCGGTCGCGCCGGACCCGATGATGATGACGCGCTTTGCCTTGTAGTCGAGGTCTTGCGGCCAGGTCTGCGGATGGACGATGCGGCCCTTGAAGTCCGCCATGCCCGGCCAGTCCGGCGTGTAGCCCTCGGACTGGCGATAGTAGCCCTGGCACATCCAGAGGAAGCCGGCGGTGAATCGCGCCATCTCGCCGGTGTCGGTGCGCTCGGCCTCGATGGTCCAGAGATTGCCGACGCTCGACCAGCGGGCGCTGGTGATGCGGTGGCGGTAGCGGATGTGGCGGGCAAGGTCGTTATCCTCGATCACCTCGCCCATGTAGCTGCGGATCTCGTCTGCGGTGGCGATCGGCGGCCCGACCCAGGGCTTGAACTTGTAGCCGAAGGTGTAGAGGTCGGAGTTGGAGCGGATGCCCGGGTAGGTGTGCGTGAGCCAGGTGCCGCCGAAGTCTTCCAGCGCTTCCAGCACCACGAACGTGGTCCCCGGGCGCTGCTTCATCAGGTGATAGGCTCCGCCCACGCCCGAGATGCCGGCCCCGACGATCAGCACGTCGAAGTGCTCGGCGGCGGCCAGCTTCCCCTGGATTGCGGTCATGCGTCGGACTCCCTCTGCGCGTCGCCGCCACTCTCGCCTCACGCGTCCGAGCGGCTTTGATCCAAATCAACTGATCGCCGATAATGTATCAACGCGCTCTCGAGCTCGCACCCGGCGCCTACAACGTCCCGTCATGGCGCGGCTTGTCCGGGCCACCCATGAACACCTTGCTTCTCCAGCGTTCATGGGCCCCCCGCATTCCGCTGCGCTCCAGCGGGGGATGACGAGAAATGTAAGGATCGCGCCGCCTACACCGTCCCTTCCGCGACCGCGTTCAGGCGGGCGTAGACGCCGGCGCGTGCGACCAGATCCTGATGACGGCCCTCCTCGACCACCCGGCCGTCCTGGAACACCAGGATGCGGTCGGCGTGGCGGATGGTGGAGAGCCGGTGGGCGATGACGATGGTCGTTCGCCCGCGCATCAGCGCCTCGGTCGCCAGCTGCACCTCGCGCTCGGTCTCGACGTCCAGCGACGAGGTGGCCTCGTCGAGCACCAGGATCGGCGCATCGGCGAGGAAGGCGCGCGCGATCGCCACCCGCTGCCGCTCCCCGCCCGACAGCTTCACGCCGCGCTCGCCGACCAGCGTATCGTAGCCGTTCGGCAGCTTGGCGATGAAGTCGTGGGCGCGCGCGCGGCGGGCCGCGAGCGAGATCTGCTCGTGCGTGGCTCCGGGGCGGGCGTAGGCGATGTTCTCCGCGATCGAGCGGTGGAACAGGGCCGGATCCTGCGGCACGACCGCGACCGCGCGACGCAGGGACCCCTGCGTCACCCCCGCGATGTTCTGCCCATCGATGCGTATCTCGCCCGCGTCGAGGTCGTAGAGGCGCTGGACCAGCTTGACGAAGGTCGACTTGCCCGATCCCGTCGGCCCGACGAGCGCGATGCGCTCGCCCGGCTGGATCACCAGCGAGAAGCGCTCGTAGAGCGGGGTGGTGGCGTTCTTGTAGCGGAACGTCACGCGGTCGAAGACGATCTCGCCCACCTCGCCGACGAAGTCCGGCGCGTTCGCCGCGTCGGCCACCTGCGGCGAGAGCTGGGCGTAGCTGGCCACGTCCTCGCAGTCGGCCAGCGCCCGCTGCAGCATGCGGATGTTGTCGCCCATGTTGCGCAGGTAGCCGCTCATGATCATGAAGGTCGTGACCACGAAAGCGACGTCGCCGGCGGTCGCCTGACCCTTCACCCAGCGGGTGATGAGGATGCCGGTGAGGCCCGCCGCCAGCATGGCCAGGAGCAGGTTCAGCACCAGCCAGACGTCGGTGTAGCGGTTCCAGGTGACGATGGTCGCGCTTCGCCACTCGCGGGTGACGCCGGCGAAACGCTCCTCCTCCCGCGCTTCGGCGCCGAAGCCTTTCACCACCGGATTGGACGAGATGGCGTCGGCCAGCGCGCCGCCGATGCGCGAGTCCAGCGCCACCGAGCGCCGGTTCGCCTTCATCACGTAGAGGTTCGAGAACAGGATGTTGGCGACGATGTAGACGCCGATCATCACCAGCGAGAACGCGCCGATCATCGGCCAACGCAGCATCAGCTGCAGCGACAGCACGACGAGCACGATCAGCGCCGGGCCCATCCAGACGATGGTGGCGTCCGAGACCGTGTCGTAGCCCCACATCGCCCGCGAGATGCGTCTGACCGTGGCGCCGGCGAAGGTGTCCGAGTGCCAGTCTGACGAGAACGACTGCACCCGCTCGAAGGCCTCGTTGGTCATCTCTTCCATGTTCGCCGCGGCGAACGGATTCCACAGCCAGCGCATCGTCGAGTTGCGGATCATCTGGTAGGCCAGATAGACGCCGACGAAGAAGGCCCACGCCTCCCAGGCGACGGTCGCGCTGGGGGGCTGATGCAGGGTCGCGTCGGTCAGGGCCTTCGTCGCCCGTGGCATCATCGACTCAAAGCCGATGGCGACCAGGATCGCGGCGATGGTGCCGAAGAAGGCCCATTTCCGTCGCAGCCAGTATTGGCTGATGAACAGCAGCACCTGCCAGTTCGAAAGCGTTCGCTTTCGAAATTCGCCGGTGTCTTCGTCAAAAACTTCGCTCATCGCTTCGGTTCCCTGACCCGGTCACGGATCAGGCCGAAGCCCCGTGCGAGCCTAGTGAGTTAATGCCTCTGGTAGGGTTCGCCGTAGACGGCGTGCCCGGCGAATGCGGACAGCGCCGCGAGTGCGGCGTCCCGGTTTCGGAAGAGGCAGTTATGGGTCATCGCCTCATCGTCCTGCGGTTCGCCGCCATGGTCAACAGCATCGTCGCGGTCGGTTGAATCGGCGCAGTCAGGTGTCGCCAAATAGACACGCCCGTCCTCGACGAAGGCGACGCCGTAGACGAATCCGTCGTCGGTCTGCTCGGCCAGTGCATAGCCCTCACGGCCGCCGAGGTCGGCCTCGACCGCCAGAACGCGATGGGTCTCGCCGATCAGGCCGTTGGGGTCGTACCTGGCGACGGCGTACCAGCCGTCGGGCTCGAGCGTGATCTGGACCTTGTCGAGAGGATCGCCGCCCCGGACATAGGTCCCGTCCTCGAGCGGATGCGCCGCGTCGGCCGGATCGAACAGCAGCCGGTCGGACGCGTAGCAGCCGGCGAGCAGCAACCCGAGCAGCGCGATCAAGCCTGACCGAATCGAGGCGTTCACGGGACGATGTTTACCGCAGAGGGCGCGGAGAGTGCGCAGAGATCGCGGACGATCGCTGCGGCTCTGCGTCCTCTGCGTTCTCCGCGGTTAACCTCCGGGCGGCTTCGCCGCTTAGGCGGCGTCCTTGCGGGCTGGGCGGAAGCGGACGGGGAGGCTCTTCGGGCCGGAGATGAAGGTGGAGGCCAGCCATTCCGGCGGGCCCATGACCTCGAGGTCGTGCATCCGGGTCAGCACCTCCGTCAGGATGGCGTCGATCTCGATGCGGGCCAGATGCTGGCCAAGGCAGACGTGCGGGCCGCCGCCGAAGGCGATGTGCTCGTTCGGGTCGCGAGACAGATCGAGCGCGTCGGGCCGCTCGAACTTGGCCGGGTCGCGGTTGGCGGCGCCGAAGTACATGACGACCTTGTCGCCCGCCTTGATCGCCTGATCGCCGAGCCTGGCGTCCTTCTTCGCCGTGCGACGCATGTAGACGACAGGGCTGGTGTAGCGCAGCAGCTCCTCGCGCGCCGCGTTCAGGCGGCCGGGCAGGTCGGCCATCAGCCAGGCGAGCTGGTCGGGGTTCTCCTTCAGCGCCACGAGCCCGGCGGCCAGGAGGTTGCGCGTGGTGTCGCCGCCGGCGTCGATCAGGAGCAGGAAGAAGAGCAGGAATTCGGCGTCTGTCAGCCGCCGCCCGTCGACCTCGACGGTGAGCAGGCGGGTGGCGAGATCGTCCGCCGGACGCGCCCGCTTCTCCGCGATCACGCCCATGCCGTAGCTGAACATTTTGCCGACCGCCTCGCCGCCGGCGCCAGGCGGAAGGGTGTCGGGCGCAGAGTGGATGATCTCGGTCAGCTTGTAGAGCTCGCGCCCATCGTCCAGCGGCAGCCCCATCAGCTCGGCGATGACGTAGGACGGCATCTCGCCGGCGACGTCGTTCACGAAGTCGCACTCGCCCTTCTCGATCACCGCATCGACGATCTGGCGGGCGAGCTGATTGAGGCGCGTGCCGCGCTCGCCGGCGGCCGGCTTGGTGAACTCGGCGCGGATCAGCTTGCGGAACGCCGTGTGCTGCGGCGGGTCCATCATCAGCATCATGGTCGCCTCGCCCAGCGCGCCGGTCTGACCGGGCGCGGGATCGGGGATCATGATGGTCGGGCCGGACGAGTAGGTCTGGAAATCGTGATCGACGGCATAGACGTCGTCGTAGGCGGTCAGCGCCCAGAAGCCCGGCCCGTTCGGCTCTGGATTGAAGTGCACCGGGTCGGTCGTCCGCAGCTCACGGTATAGCTCGTGTGGGTGGCCGTTTGCGAAAGTCTTGGCGTTGAGAAGGTCGTGGGTCACGGACGTCGCTCCTGATCGCCGATCAGCCTGATCGAGACGCGGGCGGAGAGCAAGGCTGGCGCAACGTCAGGTAATCGCCGAAAAAGCACGCCTCATGATCTCGACCCCGCTTCCCGACGCGGCGCGCGACAACTGGGTGGACCGACTCGCGCCGGAGCGCTTGCGCCCGTGGCTGAAGCTCGGCCGCTTCGACCGGCCGATCGGCATATGGCTCCTGCTGTTGCCCGGCTGGCAGGGGATCGCGCTCGCCTCGGCCATGCGGCACAGCTGGCCGAGCCCCTGGCTCATCGTCGCGTTCGCGATTGGGGCCGCCCTGATGCGGGCCGCGGGCTGCGCCTACAACGACATCGTCGACCGCGACATCGACGCCAAGGTGGCGCGGACGGCGCAGCGGCCGATCGCGTCGGGACGGATCCGCGTCGCCCACGCCTGGGCGTTCATCGCCGGCTGCCTGCTCGCAAGCCTTCTCATCCTTCTGACCTTCAACCCCTTGGCGGTCGCGCTTGGCGGCGCCTCGCTGCTCCTGGTCGCGGCCTATCCGTTCATGAAGCGAATCACCTGGTGGCCGCAGGCGTGGCTAGGCCTGACCTTCAACTGGGGCATCCCGCTCGGCTTCACGGCGGCGGCCAGCACCCTGCCGTCAGCCTGGCGCCTGATCGGGTTGCTGCTGTTCCCCGGCCGGCACCCGCCACTGGCCGCCTCCTTGACCCTCTCGCTCGATCTGCCGGCGCTGGTGCTCTACCTCGCGGCGGTGTTCTGGACGTTCGGCTACGACACCATCTACGCGCTGCAGGACATCGAGGACGACGCCCTGGCGGGGGTCAGGTCGTCGGCCAGGCGGCTGGGCGACGGCGTGAGCCTCGGCGTCTTTTCCGTCTACGCCGTGGCGATCGGCCTCGTCTTCGCCGCGGGCTGGATGGCGCGGCTGGGGCCGTTGTTCGGCTTCGGCGCTATCGTCTACGCCGCCCACCTGCTGCGCCAACCCTTCGCTCTCAGGCTCGACGACCCCACCCTCGCGCTCCGCCTCTTCAAGTCGAATCGCGAGGCGGCCTTCATCCTGCTCGCCGCCCTGTCAGCCGGCGCCTGGCGGCTGGCGCTGTTCTAGCGTTCGGAGAACATCACGCCGCCCTTGGATTTGGCGTCGAGGTCGATCTCCACGATCTGCACGACTACCGCTTCGGCGGGCGCGCCGAAGTTCTTCACCACCGCCTGGGTGATGTCCTGGCAAAGCGCCTTCTTCTGCTGGGCGTTTCGGCCCTTGGCGGCATAGACGACGACTTCGGGCATCCCCTTCCCCTTCGGTTGCTTCGCGGGCGTGTTCAGCCCATCTTATAGGTCGGAGCCGAAGATACGCCATGGCCGTCGCCGCCCGCGTCAATCCGAAAGACTTCTTTACCGCCGAGGAATGGGCCTCCCTGGCCGAGCGCTCCTCGTGGAAGGGGCTCTTGCTGGTCGCCCACTGCTGGGCGGTGATCGGGCTTGCCACCCTGATGGGCCTTTTCTTCCCGATCACCATCCCGATCGCGGTGATGATCATCGGCGCGCGGCAGCTGGGCCTGGGCATCCTGCAGCACGATGCGGCGCACAGCGCGCTGCACATCGGATCGAAGACCAACCTGTGGGTCGGCGAGTGGCTCTGCGGCGGCGGCGTCGAGCGCTATCGCAAGTACCACCTGCAGCACCACAAATTCGCCCAGCAGGCCGAAGACCCGGACCTCGGCCTCTCCGCGCCCTTCCCGATCACCAAGGCCTCGCTCCGCCGCAAGGTCATCCGCGACCTGACCGGCCAGACCTGGATCAAGCAGCGTTTTGGCCTCTTGCAATACAATCTGAAGAACCGGCCGAAGGGCGCGCCGGTGCTGCCCATCGTCTGGGCCGACATCGTCCGCCAGCGCCGCTTCTTCGTAACCAACCTCGTCGCCATCACAGCCTTCGGCGTGGCCGGGATGCTGGTCGGCCGCGACTGGTGGTGGGGGTGGTTCGCGCTCTGGCTGCTGCCGCGCTCGACCTGGTTCCAGATGGTCACCCGCTTCCGCAACATCGCCGAGCACGCGCTGGTGGCGAAGAACGAGCCCGACCCCTTGCGCCACGCACGCACGACCAAGTCCAACTGGCTCGAGCGGGCGCTGATCGCGCCCTACTACGTGAACTACCACTGCGAACATCACATGTTCATGCACCTGCCCTGCTATCACCTGCCCAAAGTGCACCGGATGCTGGACCAGAAGGGCGTGCTCGCGCGCATGGAGATCGCGCCGGGCTACGGCCGCGTGCTCGCGCTCGCATCCGCCGCGTGACCGCGCGCACGATCGCCGACCCGCAGGGGTTCATCCTCGCCAACACGCGCCTGCAGCATCCGCCGCACACGCCGGAGCTTGTCCTCTACCTCGCCGATGAGATTACCCCGATCTGGAGGATGACCGAGGAGGAGCTGGGCGAAATCGGCCTGCCCCCGCCGTTCTGGGCGTTCGCCTGGGCCGGCGGCCAGGCGCTGGCGCGCTACCTGTTCGACCATCCCGCCGAGGTGAAGGACAAGAGCGTGTTCGACGTCGGCACCGGCTCGGGCCTTGTCGCCATCGCCGCAATGAAGGCCGGCGCCCGGGCCGCGAACGGCTGCGACCTCGACGCCTTCTGCGCCGCGGCGGTGGCGGTGAACGCGCGCGCCAACGACGTCGTCGTCGGCTTCGCCCGCCGCGATCCGTTCGAGCGCGATCCGCCCGACGCCGCGGTCATCTGCGCCGGCGACGTCTGCTACGAGCAGCCCCTGGCCGACCGCGCGATCGCCTGGCTGAGGACCGCGCACGAGCGCGGCGCGCGCGTGCTGCTCGGCGACCCCGGCCGCAGTTATTTCCCGAAGGCGGGCCTGGTGAAGCTCGCCGAATACAGCGTCCCCACCACCCGCGAGCTCGAGGACGCCGAGGTCAAGCGCACGGCGGTCTGGACGTTTCCGGGTTGACGCCGATCTCGACGGACGCTGCGATCGGTGCATGACACTCGATGAGATGCGCGAGATCGCGCTGAGCTTTCCGGGCGTGACCGAGGGGACGTCGTACGGGCGCCCGTCGTTCCTCGTGAACAAGAAGTTCTTCACCCGGCTCCGCCGCGAGGACGACAGCCTGGTGTTGCTCGAGGTCTCGTTCGACGAGCGCGAGATGCTAATGGAGGTCGAGCCGGAGACCTTCCACTTCACCGCCCACTACAAGGACTACCCGGCTGTGCTGGCCCGCATGGCCACCCTTCACCCGGGCTCGTTCAGGAACTTCCTCGAACGCCGCTGGCGCAAAATCGCCCCGAAGAAGCTGATCAAGGAACGGGACGCTGCGCAGGCGCAGGCCGAAGTGGAGCGCTAGTAACCCTGCGGCGGCGGGGCCCCTCACCCTCCCCTCTCCCCGCCCGAGCGGGGAGAGGAAGCTCAATCCTGAACCGTCCTGCTAAAACAAATCCTCGATGTCGGACTGGAAGAGCTCGAAGGTTTCCTTTGCGTCGCGTTCTTCAAGCGTTAGCGCGGCGTCGGGGTCGTCCTTCGACTCATGGAAGGCGAACTCGGGGACGAGGCGGGCGACGATCTCCTCGCCCTGCTTGACCAGGACGCCGTAGCCGGCGGCGATGGTCTGCATCATCTCGGCGAAACGGGCCGCGGCGTCTTCGATGTCGACTTCGTAGAGCATCGGCGAAGCTTAACCCCGGGGACGCTGCCCGCAAGACGTGACACGGCAACCCGCGCCGCCTAGCTTCGCCGGCCCATGGCCTATCGATCCCTGCGCGACTTCATCGCCCGGCTGGAAGCCGAGGGCGAGCTGGTGCGCGTCGCCGAGCCCGTCTCGACCGTGCTGGAGATGACCGAGATCTGCACGCGGCTGCTCGCGAGCGGCGGGCCGGCGGTGCTGTTCGAGCGTCCGATCCGGGCCGACGGCGAGACCTCGCCGATTCCCTGCCTCGCCAACCTGTTCGGCACCGTCGGCGCGTCGCCGCTGGGCGTGACGCTGGGCGGCAAGCGCCGCGCACCAGCGCCGCGGAGCTGCGCGAGGTCGGCGAGCTGCTGGCCTTCCTGCGCCAGCCGGAGCCGCCGCGCGGGCATGAAGGACGCGCTGGAGCTGCTGCCGCTGGCCCGCACGGTGATGGGCATGCGCCCGAAGACCGTCCGCAGCGCCCCGGTGCAGGAGGTGGTGCTGAAGGGCGACGACATCGACCTTGCGCACGCTGCCGATGCAGACCTGCTGGCCGGGCGAGCCCGCGCCGCTGATCACCTGGCCGCTGGTCGTGACCAAGGGCCCCGGCGAGGCGCGCGAGGACGACTTCAACCTCGGCATCTACCGCATGCAGGTGATCGGCAAGGACCGCACCATCATGCGCTGGCTCGCCCACCGCGGCGGGGCCCAGCACCACCGGCGCTGGAAGGAAGCCGGCAAGCCCGAGCCGCTGCCCGCCTGCGCGGTGATCGGCGCCGATCCGGGGACCATCCTGGCGGCGGTGACGCCGGTGCCCGACACGCTGTCGGAATACCAGTTCGCCGGCCTGCTGCGCGGGGCCAAGGTCGAGCTCGTCCGCGGCCAAGACCGTAGCCGCTGCTGGTCCCGGCCCAGGCCGAGATCGTCATCGAGGGCGAGGTGCTGCTCGACGAATACGCCGACGAAGGCCCCTACGGCGACCACACCGGCTACTACAACGCCGTCGAGCGTTTCCCGGTGTTCCAGGTCACCGCCATCACCATGCGCCGCGACCCGATCTACCTGACCACCTACACCGGCCGGCCGCCGGACGAGCCGAGCGTGCTGGGCGAGGCGCTGAACGAGGTGTTCATCCCCCTGCTTCCAGCAGCAGTTTCCCGGAGATCGTCGACTTCTGGCTGCCGCCGGAGGGCTGCAGCTACCGCATCGCGGTGGTCTCGATCAAGAAGGCCTACCCCGGCCACGCCAAGCGGGTGATGATGGGCGTGTGGTCGTATCTGCGCCAGTTCATGTACACCAAGTGGGTGATCGTCGTGGACGACGACATCGACGCCCGCGACTGGAAGGACGTGATGTGGGCGATCTCCACCCGCATGGACCCGGCCCGCGACATCACCGTCGTCGAGAACACGCCGATCGACTATCTCGACTTCGCCTCGCCCGAGAGCGGCCTGGGCTCGCAAGATCGGCCTCGACGCCACCAACAAGTGGCCGCCGGAAACCAAACGCGACTGGGGCCGCCCGATCGCGATGGACCCCGAGGTGGTGGAGACCGTCACGGCGAAGTGGGCCAAACTCGGGCTGCCTTAGAGAACTTTGGCAGAAGTCGTTGGCCGAAGCTTGAAGCGCTCGCGTGGCCATCCCATAACGCCCGGCATGGACGAAAATCTCTTGGATGACGTGGTGAAAGCCGCGCTCGCGGCCGGCGCGGATGCCGCCGAGGCCGTGTTCGCCGAGCGTCAGTCGCTGTCCGTCAACGTGCGCAACCAGAAGCTAGAGGAGGTCGAGCGCGAGGAGGCGCGCGATCTCGGCCTTCGCGTGTTCGTCGGCCAGCAGCAGGCCAGCGTCTCCGGCTCTGACCTCTCGGCCGATGGCCGGGCGCGCCTGATCGAGCGGGTGGTGGCCATGGCCAGGCTCGCGCCGCCGGATCCCTACGCCGGCCTCGCGCCGGCCGAGCGGCTGGCCCGCGACCCCGACCGCGACCTCGACCTCTACGATGCGACCGAGCCCAGTCCTGAACGCCTCGAGGACCAGGCGCGCGAAGCGGAAGCAGCCGCCCGCGCCGTCGAGGGCGTGACCAACAGCGACGGCGGCTCCGCGGCTTGGTCGGCCACGCGTTGGCGGCTCGTGACCAGCGGCGGCTTCTCCGGCCGTCACCAGGCCTCGGCCTTCTCGCTCTCGGCCTCGGCCATCGCCGGCGAGGGCTCGGGCATGGAGACCGGGTCTGAGGGCCGCAGCACCCGCTGGCAGGACGACCTGCCGACGCCGGAGAGCGTCGGCGACACCGCCGGCAGGCGCGCCGTCAAGCGGCTGGGCGCGCGCAAGCTGGACTCGCGGTTCGGAACCGTCGCGGTCGAGAACCGGCTGGCTGCATCGGTGCTCGGCCCGTTGATCGGCGCGATCTCCGGCCCGGCGGTCGCCCGCGGCGTCTCGTTCCTGAAGGACAAGCTGGGCGAGCGCGTCTTGCCCAAGGGCGTCAACCTGATCGACGACCCTCATCTGCCGCGCCGCCTGGGCTCTTCGCCGTTCGACGACGAGGGCGTAGCCGGCGAGCGGCGCGCGATTATCGCCGACGGCGTGCTCACCACCTGGCTGCTCAACACCGCCGCAGCCCGGCAACTCGGCCTGGAGACCACCGGCCACGCCTCGCGCGGCCTCGCCGGTCCGCCGGGCGTCTCGACCCACAACCTCACGCTGGAGCCCGGCGAGAAGGACCTGGCCGGGCTGATGCGCGACGCCGGCGAGGGCCTGCTGATCACCTCCATGTTCGGCCCCTCGCTGAATCCCAACAGCGGCGACTGGTCGGTGGGCGTCTCCGGCTTCTGGTTCGAGGGCGGCGAGATCGCCTATCCGGTCAACGAGATCACCGTCGCCGGCAACCTGCCAAACATCTATGCCAAGCTGGTGGTCGGCTCCGATCTCGAGATCCGCGGGGCGTCGAACGCGCCCTCGCTCCTGGTCGAAGGCGTCGCCATCGCCGGTCGCTGACCCCATGCCCGACCACCAACTGCTGCACCTGGTCATCGGCGGCGAGCTCAAGGAGCTCGGCGGACACGAGTTCCGCGACCTCGGAAACGTCGAGTTCGTCGGCGCCTTTCCCGACTATGCCGCCGCGCGCGTGGCCTGGAAGGCGCGCGCCCAGGCGACAGTCGACAACGCGCTGATGCGCTACTTCATCATCCATGCGCACCGGCTGCTCGACCCGCACGAGGATGGACACGAGGACCACGCCCACTAGCCGCGCGCCCTTTCCGTGAGCGCGCTCACCATCCCGTGCGACCGCGGCGCCGCCCTAGCCTGCGCGGCGGGCAAGGCGGCGCACCCGCGTCTGTTGCTGGCCGCGACAATCCTGGCCTCGAGCCTTGCCTTCATCGACGGGTCGGTCGTCAACGTCGGCCTGCCCGCGGTCGCCAAGAGCCTCGGCGTCGGCGGCGCGCTGTTGCCTTGGGTGATCAATGCCTACCTCTTGCCGCTCACCGCGCTTCTGCTGTTCGGCGGGGCGGCGGGCGACCGCTTTGGCCGCCGGCGGCTGTTGATCATCGGCATCCTGATCTTCGGCCTCGCCTCGGCCGCCTGCGCAGCGGCGCCCAACCTGCCGGTGCTGCTCGCGGCGCGCGCGGCCCAGGGCGCGGGGGCGGCGCTGCTGTTGCCCAACAGCCTCGCCGTTCTCGGCGGCGCCTTCTCCGGCGCGGCGCGCGGGCAGGCGGTCGGCGTCTGGGCCGCGGTCGGCGCCATGGCCGGCGCGATCGGCCCGGTGCTCGGCGGCTGGTTGATCGACACCAGCGGCTGGCGCGCCATCTTCCTCATCAACCTGCCGATCGCCGCCGGCGCGATCCTGCTCACCATGCGGGCGGTCGCCGAGTCGCGGGACGAGCAGCGCGCGCCGCTCGACTGGCTCGGGGCGGCGCTCGCCACGCTCGGCCTCGGCGCGCTGACCTGGGGCCTGACCGAGGGGGCCGGCCCCGGCGGCTGGTCGCCGCAGGCGCTTGCCCTGGCGGGCGCGGGCGCCGCCCTGCTCGTCGCGTTCCTGGTCGCCGAGCATCGCAAGGGCGAGGTTGCGATGATGCCGCTTGCGATGTTCGCCTCACGCGACTTCGTCGGCCTGACACTGCTCACGCTCCTCGACTACGGCGCGCTCGGCGGGCTCCTCGTGCTCATCCCCTATGAGCTGATCGGCGCCGGCCGTTACACCGCCACCGCCGCCGGCGCGGCGCTCCTGCCGTTCCCCATCCTGATGGCCCTCGCCTCGCCACAGCTGGGCGCACTGGCCGGCCGTATCGGAGCGCGTCTTCCCCTCGGCGTCGGCTCGCTCGTGGTCGCCGTAGGGCTTTTCCTCGCGCTTCGGATCGGACCCGGGTTCGACGTCTGGACCGATGTACTGCCGGCCCTCGTCGTCATCGCAATCGGCATGTCTGGCGTGGCGGCGCCCCTGACGACGGCCGTGCTGAGCTCGGTCGACGCGCGCCACACCGGATCGGCGTCCGGACTGAACAGCGCCGTCGCGAGGGCCGGCGGGCTCGTCGCCACCGCCCTGCTCGGCGGCGTGCTGGCGGCGAAGGGGCCGGCGCTGACCGCCGGCGTCCACCTCGCTATGCTCGCCTGCGCCGCCGCCTGCCTCGCCGCCGCCGCGCTGGGCTTCGTGCTGGTCCGCGGCGCCGCGCGAGCCTGATCCGGCCTAGGAGGGGGACGATGACAACGACCAAGACGACAAAGCCCCGCCCCGTCTCCCGCACCTGGCTGGTCGAGCGTGTCAGGGCGCACGACTGGGCCGAGGTCGAGCGCGGGATAAGGGCCGCACCGGCGCTGCTGCACTGGCGCGACGAGCGCGGGCGGGGGCTGCTGCATCTCTGCTGCATGGCGCCGCCGAAGTCGTCTGCCGAGGTTGAGGCGAGCATCAAGACTGCCGACGTCCTGATCGCCGCCGGGCTCGACATCAGCGAGGCGGCCTTCACCGAAGACAACGGCCGATGGCGCGCCACGCCGCTCTGGCATGCGATTGGCCGTGGGCGAAACCTGGCGCTGGCGGAGCACCTGCTGAAATTGGGCTGCGACCCCGAGCACAGCCTCTGGGCCGCCGTGTTTCGCCGCGATCCCGGCGCCATCCGGCTGTTGGTGCGCTACGGCGCCAAGGTGGACGCCGACCACGAGGAAGGCACGCCGTTCATGGGGGCGATCCAGGTGAGCCACTTCGCGGAAGCCGAGGTCCTTCTCGAGCTGGGCGCCAATCCAGACGCGAAGGACAACGACGGCGCGACCGCGCTGCACCTGATGTTGAAGAAGGACTCCGCGCCCGTGCACCTGGCGATGGTGATCCGTCACGGCGCGCGCGGTGACATCCCCGATCGCGAGGGCAAGACCGCCCGCGAGATCCTGGGGCGCAAGCGCGACCCGACGCTCCGCGCCCTCGCCGACGCCTTCCGCGTCTGACTCCGGGCGTGTCGCGCTCCACCCTCGTCTTTACCCTGATCGCCGGCTTCGTCGGCGGCGTGGTCGGCGCGGCCGTGATCTGGTCGCTCCAGCACGGGGTGATCTCGGGCAACGGGGCCCGAGGCTATATGGCGGCGCTGCGCTCCAGCATGCCCGCGATGACCCCCGGCATCCTCGTCTTCCTGATCTTCGCGCTCTATTGGAGCTATGCGGCGCGAGACAGCGCAGCGACCAGGTCGGCCGAGCCAGGCTGGTCGACCGGCCTTCATCGGGCGCTGATCGTTGTCGCCGTCGCCTTTATCCTATTCCCCGTTCCCGGCCTCTCGGCCCGGTTCGCGCCTGAAGCGGGCTGGGTGATCGCCGCCGGCCTCGTCGTCCAGCTCGGCGGCCTGGCCCTCGCCATCCTGGCGCGGCGGGCGCTGGGCCGGAACTGGAGCTCGGAGGTCAGGTTGGCCGAGAGCCACCAACTCGTGCGCACCGGTGTCTACCGGCGGCTGCGGCATCCGATCTACTCCGGGGTGCTGCTCATGTACCTGGGGCTGGCGCTGCAGTCCGGCAGACTCAATGCGCTAGCCGGCCTCGCGCTGGCGGCCGCCGCCTATTGGCGCAAGATCGGCCTGGAGGAGCAGCTCCTCAAGGAGCGATTCGGCTCTGCGTTCGAGGATTGGCGCAAGGGGAGCTGGGCCCTCATCCCGCCGGTGCTGTAGGCGCGCCCTAGGCCTCAGGTGTGCGCGCGCAACCAGGCTACCAGGGCCTGAAAGTTGAATGACCTGCGGTCGTAGAGGTCGGCGATGAACCCATACGCCTCGTCGGACGACGCCCGCAGCGGCGCTCCGTTGATCGCGAGGAAGGTGTAGGTCGCGGCGAAGGCGGTGCGCTTGTTGCCGTCCAGGAACGGATGGTTTTGCGCGAGGCTCTCCCATAGCGCGGCGGCCTCTTCGATCAGGTCGGCGTAGTAACCCGTCTGCGGGCGATAGAGGGCCGACTCGAGCAGCCCGGCATCATGCACGCCGGCCATGCCGCCGTAGCGCTCGATCAGATCCTCATGCATCGCCAAGACCTCGGCGATGGTGAGGTAGTCCGTCACTGAGCGAGCTTCTTGTACAGTTCGGCGAAGGTGTCATGGCTGCGCTGATAGGCGCTCATGACATGCGAGCGGGGGCGCGCCTGCTTCCGCTTTTCGATCAGGTCGGCCAGAGCCTCGTCCACCAACGACTGGAGCTGGCGGCCTTCCGCTTCAGCGATCCGCCTGACCTCGGCCAGCACCTCAACACTGACTTGAGTTGCGAATTTTTCCCGAACGGGAGCGGTCACAGCGCGATCTCCTCAGCTTCAATCGAAGCCTATCATGTCTGATCATGATGCATCAAGATGACGCCCAACGCGGCTTCGAGCAGCGCCGATCGGTGAGCGTCTCGGCGCTTACTCCCGCCTGAGCAGCCCCTCGGAGAGGAGCGTGCCCCACCATTGGGCTTTGAAGTCGGCCTTGATCTTCACCGGGTCGTAGTCCGGCGACTGGGTCCAGTCGAGGAAGCTGATCCCCTTCGGCTCGGCCTCGGCGAGGTAGCGCTCGAAGATGTAGTCGAGCACGCCGGTCTTGCCGGGCTTGGTGTGCAGGTAGCGGAAGGAGAGCTGCTTCACCGCCTGGCGGATCGGCTGGCCGAGACGGAAGTGGCAATAGAGCACGCTCATGATGCCAGCGCGGTCCGCCCCCGACTTGCAGTGCATGACCGCCGGATACTCGACCGTGTCGAACAGCGCCCGCGTCGCCAGCACGTGCTCGGCGCTCGGCACGTCGCGCGAGGTGGCGGTGAAGTTGACCAGGGTCAGGCCGAGACGCTCGCAGGCATGCTTCTCGAGCGCGAAAAAGCTCGCATCGAAGCCGCCGCGCAGGTTGATGACCGTCTTGATCCCGGCCGCCTTCCAGCGTTTCAGCTGGAACGGCCAGGGCTGGTTGGTGCGCACCAGCTCGTCGCTGATCCAGTGCGCGTTCTGGAAGAACAGCCTGAGATAGGCGTGGTCGTTCCACAGATAGTCCAGGCCGGCCACGAGCCGGCCGCGCGGATGGGTGAGGTCGAAGCGGTTCAAAATAAGCTGCGGAGGCTATGGATTCGGTTTAGCTGGCCCCAGATAGACGCTGGACGCGATGTTTTGAAGATGCAGTTGGCGCCGCAGGTTCGCGGCCCCCGTCGGCGGGATCATGACTGAAGCCAAGCCAATCGTCGCCGTTTCGAGCCTGCCGCGCGTGGCCCTGCGCGTGGCCGGCGCCTATCTGCGCCCGTATTCGGCGCGGATGGCGCTCGCGATCGTCGCGGCGCTCCTGGTCGCCGCCTCCACCTCGCTGATCGCCTACCTGATGAAGCCGGCGGTCAACGAGCTGCTGCGCGGCTCCGGCGCCCAGGCGATCATGCTCGTCGCCGGCGCGCTGATCGGCCTGGCGGTGGTCCGCGCCGCCGCCCAGGTGGTGCAGAGCTGGACGATGAACACCGTCGGCCACCGGATCGTCGGCCAGATCCAGGTCGACCTCTTCGGCCGCATCATCCATTCCGACCTTGCGCGCCTGAACGCCGAGCACTCCGGCTCGTTCGTGTCGGCCATGTTGTATGACGCCAGCCTGCTCAGGAACGCCGCCACCAGCGCGCTGCTGACCTACTTCCAGAACGCCATGATGGTCATCGGCCTGGTCGTGGTGATGCTGGTCCAGGATGTGTGGCTTACGCTCGGCATCCTCATCGTGGGTCCCCTGATCGGCATTCTCATGGAGCGGTTCACACGCTGGTCGAGGGCCGCCGCCGTGGGCGCGATGAAGGAGACGTCCAGCCTGTCGACGGCGATCATGGAGGGCATCGACGGCGTCAAGGTGGTCAAGATCGACAACCGCGAGGACTACGAGCAGGCGCGCGTCGCGGCCGCGGTCGACCGCCGCCAGCGGCACATCATTCGCGGCGCCAACATCGGCGCGGCGTCTTCGCCGATGGTCGAGATGATGATGGCCTTCGTGCTGTCCGGCGTCCTGGTCTACGCCTGGTGGCGGGCGCACGGGAACATCGCCTTTGCCGGCGTCTTCTCTTCCTACCTGATCGCCTTTGGCGCCGCCTCGCAGTCGCTGCGCCAGCTCGCCAACCTGCCGCCGGTGTTCGCCGAGGGCCTGGCGGCGGCGCAGCGCATGTTCGCCGCCATGGACATCGAGCACGAGGTGGCCGACGCGCCTGACGCGACCCCGCTGACCGACGCGCCGGAAGTCCTGCGCTTCAAGGCCGTGCGCTTCGCCTACGGCGACACGGCGACGGCGCTCGACGAGGTTACCCTGGAGGCGCGCCGCGGCGAGACCGTCGCCCTGGTCGGCCCCTCGGGCGGCGGCAAGACCACGATCCTGAACCTGATCCCGCGCTTCTACGACGTGACCGGCGGCAGGGTCACACTCGACGGGCGCGACGTGCGCTCGATCACGCTCAGTTCGCTGCGCAGCCAGATCGCCCTGGTCACCCAGGAGCCGTTCCTGTTCGACGACACCATCCGCGCCAACATCGCCTATGCCCGGCCCGAGGCCTCGATGGCCGAGATCGAAGATGCGGCGCGCGCGGCCGCGGCGCACGAGTTCATCGAGGCGCTGGCCAAGGCCTACGACACCGGCGTCGGCGAGGCGGGCGCCAGGCTGTCGGGCGGCCAGCGCCAGCGCATCGCCATCGCCCGCGCGTTCCTGAAGAACGCCCCGATCCTGCTGCTCGACGAGGCGACCAGCGCCCTCGACACCGAGAGCGAGGCGCAGGTGCAGGCGGCGCTGGAGCGGCTGATGGCCGGGCGCACGACGCTCCTCATCGCCCATCGCCTCTCGACGGTGAAGGGCGCGGACCGCATCTATGTCATCACCGACGGGCGGGTGGTCGAGACCGGCACGCACGCCAGCCTCACGCGCGCGCGCGGCCTCTACGCGCGGCTGGCCAGCGCGCAGAACCTGGATTCCGCCCCGGAGGCGGCCGAGTGAAGCGCTTCTTCAGGCTGGCGCCCGTCCAGTCGACCCTGGCCTTCCTGTTGGCCGGCTACCTGAACCTGGTGGGTGCGACCATGCGCTGGCGGATGGAGGCGACGGCCGACGTCGCCGCCGAGCTCGCCAAGGCCGAAGGCGGCATGGTCTTCTTCTGGCACGGCCGCATCGCGCTCGGTGCGGTCTGCCGCCGCCTGATGCGCGGGCGGCCGATGCGAGTGATGATCTCGCTCTCGCCGGACGGCGAGTTCATCGCCAAGGCTGCGGCCAGGCTGGGCTTTCCGGCGATCCGCGGCTCGACGGCTCGGCGGCCCGGAGCGGTCGGCAAGGGCGGAGCGGCCGCGTTCATGGAGGCGCTGCGCTTCATCGCCGATGGCGGCGGCGTCTTCATCACCCCCGACGGCCCGAGGGGGCCGGTCGAAGCCATGCAGGCCGGTCCCGTGGCGCTGGCCGCGCGCGCGGGGACGCGCGTCTTCCTGGCCGGCCTGGCGGCGCGGCCGGTTGTCAAGCTCAAGAGCTGGGACAGAACCCGCGTGCCGTTGCCGTTCAGCCGCGGCTTCGCGGTGGTCGAAGGGCCGCTCTTTGCGCCCGAACATGCCCCCGATCGCGGCGCGCTTGAGCAGGTGCGGGCCGACTGGCAGGCGAGGCTGCGAGCGCTCGAGAGCCGCGCCGAGGCGCTTCTCGACGGCGCGGCCTGATGGCGCGGCCGGCGACGCTTCAGCTCTACGGCCTGGCGATGGGGGCGATCGCGCCGCTGGCGCCTGTGGTGCTAGCCTCGCGCGCCCGGCGCGGCAAAGAGGACGCAAAGCGCCTGGGCGAGCGTGTGGGACGCGCCAGCGTCGCGCGTCCGGACGGGCCGCTCGTCTGGCTGCACGCCGTCAGCGTCGGCGAGAGCGTCTCGCTGTTGCCGCTGGTTGAGCGCATCCGCAGCGAGCGACCGACCCTCACCATCCTGGTCACCAGCGGCACGCGCACGGCGGCCGAGGTCCTTGGCCAGCGGCTGCCCCCGGGCGCGATCCATCAATATGCCCCGATCGACACGCCGGCCGCGGTCGGACGGTTCCTCGCCCACTGGCGCCCAGGCGCAGGACTGTTCGTCGAGAGCGAGCTTTGGCCAAATCTGATCCTGGCCGCGCGCGAGCGGGGCGTGCGGCTCGCCCTGATCTCCGCGCGGATGACCCAAGCCAGCGCCGACGGCTGGGCGCGCGCACCCGGCGCCGCGCGCGCGGTGCTGGGCGCGTTCGAGCTCGCCCTGCCCCAGGACGCCGAGACGGAGGCGCGGCTCGCCGCGCTCGGCGGCCATGTCGTCGGGCGATTGAACCTCAAACGCCATGGCGCGGCGCTGGACGCCGATCCAGGCGAGGTCGCGGCGTTGAGGGCTGCGATCGGCGAGCGCCCCGTGGTCCTCGCCGCCAGCACCCACCCCGGCGAGGAATCGTTGATCGCGGCATGTACGCTGCCTGGCAGGCCGCTGAGGATCCTCGCGCCCCGCCACCCCGACCGGGGGGACGAGATCGCCGCTCAGCTTTCTCTCTGGCGCTTCTCCGTGGCGCGCCGCAGCCGCGGCGAGCGGCCGTCGCCGGGCGTGGACATCTACCTTGCCGACCGGCTGGGAGAGATGGGTCTGCTCTATCTGGTCGCCGACGTCGTCGTGATGGGCGGCGGCTTCGTCGAGACCGTCGGCGGGCACAATCCGCTGGAGGCGGCGCGGCTCGGGCGCGGCGTGATCAGCGGCCCGCACGTGACCAACCACGCGGAAGTCTACGCCGAGATGGTCGCGGTCGGCGCGGCCGTTGTCGTCCAGGACCCAGCGGAGCTGGCGCGCGCGATCGCCGCCCTGCTCATACAGCCGGGGCTGGCGCGGACCATGGGCGAGCGCGCCGCGGCCTATGCCGCCACCCAAGGGCAGGCCTTCGAGGCGGGCTGGCGCGCGCTTGCCCCGCTGCTGCCCGCATGAGCTGGCCGACGCCGCGCTGGTGGTACGAGCGCGGGCGCCGCCGCGCCTCGCCGACGCGGCTCCTCCTGTTGCCGGCCTCAGCGGTCTGGGCCGCTGTGACCGCGAACCGCATCGCCCGCGCCCAGCCGTTCGATCCGGGCGTGCCGGTGATCTGCGTCGGCGGCCTAACGCTGGGCGGCACCGGCAAGACGCCGGTCGCGCGCGAGGTGCTGGGCCGGCTCGCCGCGCGCGGCCTCGCCGCGCACGCGCTCAGCCGCGGCTATGGCGGCCGGCTGAAAGGGCCCGTGCGAGTCGATCCCGCGCTGCACACCGCGCGCGACGTGGGCGACGAGCCGCTGATGCTGGCGCACGACCACGCTGGCATGGGTTTCGCGCCGATCGCGTCGCCGGCGCGAGAGCGGCGGTGGCCGGCGGCGCACAGGCCCTGGTCATGGACGACGGGCACCAGAACCCTTCGCTCAGAAAGACCCTCTCGCTGGTCGTCGTCGACGGCGAGACCCGCGACGGCGAGTGGCCGTTCGGCGATGGCGACGTCTTTCCCGCCGGGCCGATGCGCGAGCCGCTCGCCGCCGGCCTCGCCCGCGCCGATGCGGTGGTCGTCGTGCTGCCGAGCGACCTCGCCGCACCCGATCCGGCGCTTACCGCGCTCTTTGGCGACAAGCCGGTCCTCTTAGCCCGGCTTGAACCGGTCGACGCTCCGCCGCCCGGGCCGCAGCTCGGCTTCGCCGGCGTCGGCAAGCCTTGGAAGGTCGAGCGCGCGCTCACCGCCGCGGGCTGCGACCTGGTCGACTTCATTCCGCTGCCCGATCACGCAGACCTCTCGCAAGGGCGGCTGCGGGCGCTCGCCGCCCGCGCCGCCGAGCTCAGGCGCAGGCCTGGTCACCACCGAAAAGGACTGGGTCCGCCTCCCGGCCCCCTGGCGCGACCGCGTCGCCGCCTGGCCGGTCAGGGCGCGCTTCGAGGATGCGGCGGCGCTCGAACGGCTGCTGGCTGACGCGACGAGAGGCGACTAGCGCCGATCAGGCCGGGCGAGCCCCGGCTCGCTTGGCCGTGTAGCTGCGGGCCAGTGGCCAGATCACCGCCGGCACGATCCAAATTAGGGCGGCGCACTCGACGGCGGCCCACAAGAGCGCGCCGTTCAGGATGGCGCAACCGAGCACCGTGCTGATCGCGATGACCGAGAACAGGGTGGTCGCCTTCTGGAGCCGGAGCGACACGGCCTCGCCGGTTTCATCAGCGCCGTCGCGGGCGCGGTCGATCGAAAGTGCGACGCCGAGGAGCGCCGTCAGAGTGCCGGAGATCAAAAGCACGATGGCCTGAAACCGATCCTCCTGGGTCAACCGCAGAACCCCCAGCAGAGAGACGGCGAGCCACCAACCGCCCAGGACGAGGCGGTAGAAGCGGACTTCCGATTGCGCGTTCGAGGCCATGACCGCGGGTCTCCAGTCGTTGCGATCAGGATGTTAGGGCGGCGTTGTTGTTATGCTGTTAACGGTCCAGGCGTGTTTCACAGATAGTTAAACTCCGGTTCCGATATTGACTCGGCGGACACGCTCGGCTCGCCAAGCCGACACGCCGCGCGGGTTCCACATGGGAATGTCCTTGATGGGTCAGTTCGTCTTGCGCTTCGCTAGGGACGAGAGCGCCGCGACCGCGATTGAATATGGCCTGATCGTCGCTTTGATCAGCGTGGTCATCATCACCGCGGTCACCACCGTCGGGACGAACCTCAGGACCAAGTTCAACACGGTCGCCAGCTCGCTCTGACGACCTCTACGTAGATCAACCGCAACCGACCTGCGGTGCCCGACCCGGGCGGCTAGCTCGCGCCCGCCTTCACCGCGAACCGCCATGACGCCTCGCCGAGCGCCGGCACGCGGGCGGCCATGGCGGCGGCTTGCGGGCTGTTGGCGGTGCCGTCGCGGGCGCGGCCGACGATGCCCTGGATGATGCCGGCCAGGCGGAAGATGTTGTAGGCGAAGTACCAGTTGAGATCGGGCAGGCCGTCGCGGCCGGTCATGCGGCAATACTCGGCTTCCATCTCCTCGATGGTCGGGATGCCGTAGGCGGCCTTGTCCGGGATGGCGGCGATCGAGCCGTTCACCCACTGCATCAGGAGGTTGGTGAAGTCCGCCAGCGGATTGCCGATGGTCGACAGCTCCCAGTCGAGCACCGCGATCACGCGCGGCTCGGTGGGGTGCATGACCATCGTTGTCCAGGCGGTAGTCGGCGTGGACGATCGAGGTCTGTGTCGTCCTCCGGGCAGGTCTCCGGCAGCCACTCGATCAGCCGCTCGACCGTCTCGATGTGCTGGGTCTCGCGAGGCCTTGTACTGCTTGGTCCAGCGGTCGATCTGGCGGAGCATGTAGTTGCCCGTCGCGCCCGTAGTCGCCAAGGCCGATCGCCTGGTAGTCGGTGTTGTGCAGGTCGGCGAGCGTCTTCAGCGCGCCATGTGGATCGGCGTGCCGCTCGGCTGGGCGCGTAGCTGGGCAGGCGTCTGGTCCCACAGGATGCGGCCCTCGACCATGTGTCCATGACGTAGAACAAGGTGCCGATGACGCCATCGTCCGTGCACAGACCATAGGTGCGCGGCACCGGGAAGCCGGTCGGATAGAGGGCGGTGATCACGCGGTATTCGCGGTCGACCGCATGCGCCGAGGGCAGCAGCTTGCCCGGCGGCTTGCGCCGCATGACGTACTTCTTCGTCGGCGTGATCAGCTGGTAGGTCGGGTTGGACTGGCCGCCCCTGAACTGGCGCACCTGCAGCGGGCCCGGCGAAGCCCTTCGACGTTGGCGCCCATCCAGCCGGCGAGCGCGCCTTCGTCGAACCTGTGGGTCTCGGCCACCTCCTTGGTGCCGGTGTTCATGCACCTCGCGCGTGCGTTCTTCCGTCGCTGCCGTGGTGTTGTCGTCAGCCATCGGCCTTCCCTCAAATGTTCAAATTGTTATGCCAGCACCTTACCGAGTGGGAGCTAAGGGCGCCAAGCCTCAACGGCCAAGCGCGCGCCAGCCGATGTCGTGGCGGAAGAAGCCGCCGGGCCAGTCGATCGGCCTCGATCGCCGCATAGGCGCGGTCGCGCGCGACCTGCAAGGTCGGCCCGGTTGCGCAGACGTTGAGCGCCCGCCCGCCGGCGGTGACCAGCGCGCCGTCCTCGCGGCAGGCGGGTTGCCGGCGTGGAACACCACGACGCCCTCGCCTCGCGCGTTCTCGAGCGCCGCGGATCAGTGCGTCCGGTTCGAGCGCCGCGCCAGGGTAGCCCTTTGACGCGAGCACGACGCAGATCGCCGCCTCGTCGCGCCAGGTCGGCGGCGGCATCGACGGCCAGATCGCCCGTCGCGGCGGCCATGAGGTAGGGCACGATGTCGCTCTGCCAGGCGCAGCATCAGCACCTGGCATTCGGGATCGCCGAAGCGGACGTTGAACTCGACCAGCTTCGGCCCCTCGGCCGTGACCATCATCTCGCAGAAGATCACGCCCCGGTACGGCGCGCCCTCGGCGGCGATGCCGGCGAACGCGGGCTCGATCAGCCGCGTGCGCGCCTGCTCGACGACGGCGTCGCTCAGCACCGGCGCGGGAGCGTAGGTCCCCATGCCGCCGGTGTTGGGGCCCTTCTCGCCGTCGAAGGCGCGCTTGTGGTCCTGGGCGCCGCCGAACGGCACGGCTGGTGCGCCCGTCGCAGAGCGCGAACTGCGAGGCGATCTCGCCTTCGAGGAACTCCTCGATCACCACCCGCGCGCCGGCCGCGCCGAACGCGCCGCCCAGCCGCTCGTCGATCGCGGCTTCCGCATCGGCGCGGGTCTCGACCACCGCGACGCCTTTGCCCGACGCCAGCCCATCCGCCTTGATCACGTAAGGGGGCTTGAAGCGGTCGAGGAAAGCCTTGGCGGGGGTCGCTTGCTCGAACACGCCATATGCCGCTGTCGGAAGGCCGTGGCGCGTCGCGAAGTCCTTGGCGAAAGCCTTCGAGGTCTCCAGCCGCCCAGCCGCGGCGCTCGGACCGAAGCAGGGGATGCCGACCATGGCCAGCGCATCGGCCAGCCCGGCCTCGACCGCGCTCTCCGGCCCGATCACCACGAGGTCGGCGGCGATCTCCTGAGCCAGCGCGACCAGCGCCGGAACGTCGGTGGCCTTGACCGCCCGCAGCTCGCCCTGCGCCACCATGCCGGGATTGCCCGGCGCGATCACAAGCCGGGTGAGCAGCGGCGACTGGGCGATTTTCCACGCCAGCGCATGCTCGCGCCCGCCCGATCCGACCAGCAGGATGTTCATATCGCGCGCCTCTGCCACGACTCGACGCGAACGCCTATCTTTGCCTTCAGATGGCGATGAGCGACCAACCGCTGCTGGCCGACAACACCCCGCCGTATTCGGTCTCGGAGCTGGCGTTCGCGCTCAAGCGCACGCTGGAGGAGGCCTACGGCTTCGTGCGCCTGCGCGGCGAGATCTCCAAGGTCACCCGCCACGCCTCCGGCCACATCTACCTGACGCTGAAGGACGACAAGGCCTCGATCGACGGCGTCGTCTGGCGCTCGAACGCGTTCGGCCTCGCCTACCAGCCGGAGAACGGGCTGGAGGTGATCGTCACCGGCCGCATCACCACCTATCCCGCCTCGTCGAAGTACCAGATCGTCATCGAGACCCTGGAGCCGGCGGGCGTCGGCGCCCTGCTCGCCCAGCTCGAGCGGCTGAAGGCCAAGCTGGCCGCCGAGGGCCTGTTCGCGCCCGAGCGCAAGCGGCCTCTTCCCGCCATGCCGGCGGTGGTCGGCGTGATCACCAGTCCGACCGGCGCGGTCATCCGCGACATCCTGCACCGCATCCGCGACCGCTGGCCCTGCCGCGTTGTGGTCTGGCCCGTTGTCGTGCAGGGCGAGCCGGCGGCTGGCCAGGTGACCGCGGCGATCCAGGGCTTCAACGCGATGGCGCCGGGCGGACCCCTGCCGCGGCCCGACGTGCTGATCGTGGCGCGCGGCGGCGGCTCGGTCGAAGACCTCTGGGCGTTCAACGACGAGGCGATGGCGCGCGTGGTGGCGGCGGGGACGATCCCGCTGATCTCCGCCGTCGGCCACGAGACCGACACCACGCTGATCGACTTCGTCTCCGACCGCCGTGCGCCGACGCCGACGGCGGCGGCCGAGATGGCGACGCCGGTCCTGGCCGAGCTGCGCGCCGGCATCGCTGACCAGGCGCGTCGCCTGGCGGGCGTCGGCGGCCGCCTGCTGGACGAACGCCGCCACCGGCTGGCGGCAGCGGCGCGCGGGCTGCCGCGTCCGGCCGACGTGCTGGCGATCGCCACCCAGCGGTTCGACCTCTCCGCCGGCCGCTTGAGCGCGGCCCTGGCGCGCAACGCCGCCGTGCACGAGCGCGACCTGGCGAGCATCGGCGCGCGGCTGAACCCCTCCTTGCTCGCACGTCGCCGGCAGGCGATGGCCGAGCAGCTCGCCGGCGTCGTCCGCCGGTTGCCCCCGGCCGCCAACCGGCGCCTGAAGCGCGCGGCCGAGGGCCTGATTGCGCTCGAGAAGCTGCGCCTCACGCTGGACCCCAACCGGCCGCTCGAGCGCGGGTTCGCGCGCGTGCACCATGCGGCCGGCCCGCTCGTGCGCTCCGCCGACGCGCTGACCGCCGGCGAGGCTGTGCGGCTGGTGTTCAAGGACGGCGAGCGGGGCGCGGTGGTGGACGCCGAGCCGCGCGCGGCCAAGACCGCCCGACGGCCGCCGACCAGGGCCGACCAGGGTGATCTGTTCTGAGCGCGTTTCCTCGCCTACATTGGGCTGGATGAACGCTTACGACCGCAACCTGCCCAACGACCCGCAGCTCGCCGTCCTGCACTACGGCGACGGAGAGTATGCAGTGCTCAAGCCCGGCCGTTACGTGCTCTGCGCGGTGACGGGAGCGAAGATTCCGCTTGATGCGCTGCGCTATTGGAACCCGGTCACCCAGGAAGCCTTCGCCGGGCCTGAGCAGGCGCTCGAGCGCTGGCGCGAGCTGAACGACCTCAGCTAGGCATGCCGACCGTCCTGATCACCGGCGCGAACCGCGGCATCGGGCTCGAGTTCGCCCGGCAATACGCCGCGGACGGCTTCGACGTCATCGCCTGTTGCCGGCGGCCCGCGGGCGCCGAGGAACTGAACAAGCTTGCGGCGCGCGCGTCGGTGCGGATGCTCGCGCTGGATGTCGCGAGCGAGGGCATGATCGCCGACGTGAAGGGCGAGCTGGCCGACCGGCCGATCGACATCCTGATCAACAACGCCGGCGTCTCCGGTCCGAGCGCGCAGTCGGACGCGCACGTCGACGCAGACGGCTGGCTCGAGACCTTCCGGGTGAACACGCTCGGCCCGGTCCTGGTGTCTCAGGCCCTGCGCGAGAACCTGAAGCGCGGCGAGGGCAAGCGCGTGGCGGCCATCACCAGCCAGCTGGGCTCGACCGCCAACAACACCGGCCAACGGTACGCCTACCGCTCGTCGAAGGCGGCGCTGAACAACGCCATGCGCGGGCTCGCGCGCGATTGGGCCAAGGACGAGATCCTGGTGGCCATCCTGCATCCGGGCTGGGTGCACACCGACATGGGCGGCCCCGGCGCTCCGGTGACGCCGGAGGACAGCGTGCGCGGCCTGCGCGAGCGGATCGCGGCGCTGACGCCCGCTTCCAGCGGGACCTACCAGGATTACCGCGGCGTCTCGCTGGCCTGGTGACGCTCAGTCCTTCAGCGCCGCGTAGACTTCGTCGGCCCAGCGCTTGTGCTGCCAGAAGTATTGCCCGGGCTGCTCGCGCACCCGCGCTTCGATGAATTCGGTAATGCGCCTCACCCCCGCCTCGACGTCGACGTCGCGGTCGCCGGTGCGCTCGAGGTAGTAGGGCTCGTAGAAGGTCATGCGAAAACGCGCGCCCTTCAGGCGCATGACAGACATCGGTTGGATCCGCGCATTGGTGGCAAGCGCAAAGCGCACAGGTCCCGGGTTGGTCGGCGCGCGCTGGCCGAAGAAGGGCACTGAGACGCCGAACGAGAACTTCTGGTCGACCATGATGCCGACCGAGTCGCCCTTCGAAAGCGTCTTGAGCAACTCGCGCGCGCTCTCCGGCCCCTTGGCGGCGAAGAGCTTCACCCCATAGCGGCGGCGGCTCTCGATGATACGGGCGTCGAAATAGGGGTTGTTGGTGGCGCGGTAGGTGAGGGAGCCCTGGATACCGGCCTGCACGGTGACGGCGGCCATGATCTCGAAATTCGAGAAGTGACCCGAGAAGAAGATGGTCGGAATATGCTTGGCGACGGCCTCTTCGAGGTGCTCGCGGCCGACGACCTCGACCCGACCAGTCCCTTCGGTGAGCCGGTCCATCAGCGGCAACTCGGCGAAGGTGCGTCCCGCCTCGACCCAGGCGGCGTGGCCGATCCGCTTGCGCTCGGCTGGCGCCATGTCCGGAAAAGCGATGCGCAGATTGCGGTCGACGGTGCGCTGGACCGACGTCAACGGGCCTAGCGTTGCGAGCAGCCACCCGCCGAGAGCCGACGCCGCGTCGGTCGGTAGGAGGCGCAGGAACCCCGACGCCAGGTCGAAGGCCAGGGCCTCGAGCCGCCAACCCAAGTCCTGGAGAACCCCCGGTCGTTTGGCCGCCATGCCTTATCCCGCTACGCGCGAACCCGCGCTGGCGCAGGCAGCCGAATTCAACTGAGCGGGGTTCAACCGCCACGGCATGTGGATTGCCCTCGATTCACCGAGCCGTCCCGCATTGGGACGCGGGAAGGTATTGAAAGGTCAGGCCGTGGGCAACGACATCGATCTTCACCTGGGCCGCCGGCTGCGCCGCCGGCGCCGGCTGCTGGGACTGACCCAGCAGCAGCTGGCCCAGGCCGTCGGCGTGCGTTTCCAGCAGATCCAGAAGTACGAGTGCGGCGCCAACCGCATCTCGGCCGCGCGGCTCTGGCGCATCGCCGCCGCGCTCGATGTGCCGGTCGGCTATTTCTACGACGGCCTGGCCGACGGCGCCCGGCTGGACGTGGCCGCCAACGACCACGCCGACGGCGGCGAGGTGCTCGCCCGCAAGGAGACGCTGGATCTCGTGCGCGCCTACTACCAGCTCGGCGAGCGCCCGCGCCGCCGACTGCTCGATCTCGCCAAGTCGCTGAACGCGGCTCCCGAGGTCGGCTGACGGCTTTGCCTCCGGCGGCGCGACCCGCTAAGGCTGCGGGCATGGCCGACGACCCTCTCCAGCGCGCGCATCGAGACGCTGGACAGCCTGCTCCTCGAGCTCAACGCCGCCTCCGCCGCCGCCATCCTGCCGCTTGTTCCGCGCCGACCACGGCCTGGAGGACAAGAGCGCCGGCGGCCTGTTCGACCCGGTCACCCGCGCCGACAAGGGCGGCGAAGCGGCCATCCGAAAGCTTGTCGGCGAACGCTTCCCCGAGCACGGCGTCATCGGCGAGGAGTATGGGGCCGAGCGCGCCGACGCCGAGTTCGTCTGGGTGATCGACCCGGTCGACGGCACGCGCGCCTTCATCGCCGGCCTGCCGGTCTGGACCACCCTGATCGGCCTGCGCTTCCAGGGCCAGCCGGTGCTGGGCTCGATCGGCCAGCCCTACCTGGACGAGCTGTTCGTCGGCTCCGAGCACGCCGCACGCCTGATCTCGCCGGCCGGCGAGCGGCGCCTGCGAGTGCGACCCTGCCGGCGGCTGGCCGACGCCATCATCGCCACCACCGACCCTGGTCTCTTCGCCGGCGAGGAGCGCCAGGCCTGGCGCACGGTGCGCCAAACGGCGCGGCTGGCGCGCTTCGGCTGCGACGCCTACGCCTACGCGATGGTGGCGCTGGGCACGCTCGACCTGGTGATCGAGCCTGGCCTCAAACCCTGGGACGTCGAGGCGGCGATCCCGGTGCTCGCCGGCGCCGGCGGATTCGTCACCGACTGGCGGGGCGATCCGATCGGTCCGGAAGCCGGACAAGCCGTTCTCGCTGGCGACCGCGCCTGCCTCGAGGAGGCGCTCGTCGCGCTCAGCCCGGTCGCTGAATAGGCGCCGCGAGCGCGTCGAACTCGCGCCAGAAGACAGCGCGGATGTCGTCGGTCTCCATCATGATCTCGTGGAAGGCGCCTGGGACTTCCACGAAGCGGCAGTGCGGCAGCCGGCCCGCGATCAGCTTCTGCCCGTCGTTGTCGACCATCCCCTCATGCGCGGCGCTCAGCATGGTGACCGGGATCTCGATCCGGGTCACCTCGGGCGCGCGCCTAAGCCAGCTGATCGCCTCGAACGCGCTCTCGACCCAGCCCCACGTGACGCCGCCAAGCGCGAGATCCGGGTGCTCGAGAATGAGCTTCTGTGTGCGCGCGTAGCGAACCCGGTCGTGGGTCAGCCGATCGTTCTCGAACGTCGCCGTGTAAGGATCCTCCTCGGCGCCAAGCGCGTAGCGGTTGGCGAACCCGCCGTGCGCCATCGCCCACACCGCCGCGCGCAAGAAGGGGTTGCGCTGCGGCGCAATGCCAAGCATCGGCGCGGTCTGGATCGAGGCCGAGAACCGCCGCTCACCCCGCGCGAGCGCCAAGAGAACCAGGCACCCGCCCATCGAGTGGCTGAGATCGATCCACGGCCGGGGCAGGTGCGCCTCGTAGTGGTCGAGCATCACGCGGTAGTCGTCGACGAGGTCATGGAACCGGTCCGCATGGCCCTTGAGCGCGTCGGGCAACAGACGCGCCGAAAGCCCCTGGCCGCGCCAGTCGTGGATCAGCACCGTGAAGCGGCGGGCAAGCAGCTCGCCGACGACCTCGGCGTACTTCTCGATGAACTCGGTGCGACCGGTCGACAGCACCACGCTCCCGACCGGACAGGCGGCGGGGAACAGCGCCGAACGCTGACGATGGCCGTAGGCGCCTTCGATCCACTCGACACGATCAGCCGTAGGCTGAACGATATCCGGATGGGTACGGAGCGATGGTTTGTCGTTCATGGCGCGATTAGGCGTTCAGCGGCTTTCTCAGCCGCAGCGTCATGCGGTCGCTCTCGCCGATCGCATCGTATTTCGCATGGTCGAACGACGGATCGGGAGGCTGGCCGGCCGGCGCGCTTCGCCGTGTCGGCGGCAGCGTCCAGACGCCGAAGGGATGGTCCTTGGTGTCCTTCGGGTTGGCGTTGATCTCGGAGGCGGCCTCGAACGCGAAGCCGGCCTTGCGGGTCTCGCCAATGACGAAGTCGACCGAGACGTAGCCGTCCGTGGCGTCGGGGACCATCGGGCGAGGATCGGCGCGGTGCTCCTCGATCGCCAGCACGCCGCCGGGGCGCAGCGCCGCATCGAAACTGACCAACGACGTCTGCAACGCCCCTGGCGTGCGCATGAGGTCGTGAACGTAGCGGCAATATAGGACGAGATCGGCGGACGCCTCCGGCGCGACGAGTCCGCTGGCCACGCCGAAGGGCGCATACTCGATTGGACCGTACACCGACTTGTCGGCGTACCTGGCCCGGAAGGCGGCCACCGCGCGCTTGGCGTTGTCGGAGGCGTTCGGGTCGTTGGGATCGGTCATGCCGGCGATGTAGCGGCCGCCGCCCTGCGCCAGATAAGGGGCGAGGATCTCGGTCCAATAGCCGCCGCCCGGATCGATATCGATCACGGTCAAGCCCGGCTGCACGCCCCAGAATTCGAGGCTGGCCATCGGGTGTCGCCAAGGATCGCGCGCCTTGTTGGCGGCCGAGCGCTGCGGACCGTTGATGAGTGCAACGAGCGCCGGGTCGGTGTCGCTCGCCGGTGGCGGCAGCGCCTTCGGCGCGTTGGCGAACGGGTTGCCCTGGGCCCGCACGGCCAAGGCGGCGGCCGACGCGAGCGCGGTGAAGACGGCGAGCCTGCGACTGATCATGGCCGGCAGGCATGGGCGTCCGGCCAGGGGATTTCAAGCGGCAATTCGACCGGCCTGGGGCCTTGAACCGCCGGGTTCGCCGCCTACTTCTTGCGTCGGAGGCGCTGGATGTCCGGGCCTTCCGGACCTGCGCGAGGCCGACTTTGAGGCTCGCCGCATGGGATCCGTACTCAAACGCGACCTTGCTTCTCTAGGAGGATGCTCAAATGCGTACGATCGACTTTAGCCCGCTTTATCGTTCCGCCGTCGGCTTCGACCGGCTGGCTTCGCTCTTGGACGCCGCGGCGTCCTCTGACACAGCTTCGGGCTATCCGCCCTACAACATCGAGACCACCGGCGAGAACGCCTACCGCATCGAGATCGCCGTGGCGGGCTTTCGGCCCGAAGACCTGACGATCGAAGTGAAGGAAAACGTGCTCACCGTTCAGGGCCGCAAGGCGGCGAACGACGAGACCCGCCGCTTCCTGCACCGCGGCCTGGCCGAGCGCAACTTCGAGCGCCGGTTCCAGCTCGCCGACCATGTGGTGGTCGTAGACGCTCAGCTCACCGACGGTCTGCTTGCGATTTCGCTGAAGCGCGAGCTGCCGGAACAGCTGAAGCCTCGCCGCGTCGAGATCAAGACGGCCGCGCAGCCGGACCTGATCGAAGCGGAAAAGGCGGCCTAAGCGCCCGTCTCCTCCTCTCCCCGCGCGCAACGCGGGGAGAGGCCGGTGCGGGGGGGCGGCGACGAGTGTCGCTTCATATCCGTTCGCGGCTTGCGCGCCGAAAGGCCGCTAATCCTCCCCCTGCCCTCTCCCGGCAATAGCGGGGCGAGCGGCTAAGCCGCCGCCGCGCGGCGGCGGATGATCTGGGCGGCCTTGTCATCGCGGGCCGAGCCCATCAAGCCGGCGGCGACCTCCAGATAGGCGTGAATGCGCTCGACCGACTCGACCTCCTCGGCGCGCAGCATCTCGAGCAGGTCCTCGACGTACTGGTCGAGTCGATCCTCGACCTTCTCGGCGACCTTCGCCCTGGACGCTCCGTAACCGGACTGGGCGGCTGAGCTGCGCGACTGGTCGAAGAACGCCATCAGCCCCTCGGCGCGCCGGAGCGCCGCGGCATCCGGCTCCGACTTGAGATTGGGCAGGCCGCGCAGCCCCTTGCCGAAGCGCACCATGCGAAGCGGCAGCGCCGCATCGAGCGCCTTGTCGATTTGGTCGAGCCGGCTCTCCGCCGCCTGCGCCAACGTCTTCTTCTGCTGCCCGATGCGGCTGCCCCACGGCCCCTCGCGGCTGAGCTCGATGCTGTTCTCGAACTCAGCGATCTCCACCGCGGCGACGTGCAGGGCCGCGCTCGCGGCGGCGCCCGCACACGCGCCCTGGCTAGGGTCGAACGCCCTGAAATCCGCCAGGCGTTTGTCGATATCGGCCAGGATGTACTCGCCGAAGCGGGCGAGCTCGGATGCCGCGGCGTACTTGTCGCCCGGATGGTCCATGATCGCGGACATCACGCGCAGAACCTGCCAGGGCTCGACGAGGTGGGCGAGCAGGATCTCGAAGTACTGCGGCCCGGCGTCGTCGGAAAGCGCGACGGCGTCCTTGTAAGCGAGCCGGGCGGCGGCGGCGCGCTCGTCGGTCATGCGCACGAGCCAGTCCGGCAGCCGGGCAAGCGCGTCGCGAGCGATCGGACAAAGGTCAAGGTAGCTGGCGAAGGCGGCGCCGCCATCCTTCATCGCCCGGTTCAGGAGGTCATTCGCCGCCTGGAAGCTCCGGCTCTCGTTGCGCAGGCCCTGTGCGGCGGCGAGGCAAAGCTCGTCGAACACGGCGGCTGGCGGCTCGTCGGCGCCGTGTGGGCTAGCGCAGGCCTCTTCGGCAGCCAGCACGTCCGTGGCCGACGATTTCTTGAGTCCCCTCCATATCGCCGCCAGCGTGGCGGCCGGAAACCGCACGGCGCTCCAACTCGACGGGCGGCACAGCGGGGCGACGGGCGCCAGGACCACGCTGCGAACGTGTCGGGCGCGCGCCTCGGCGGCCGCCATCTGGTGTACCGCCGCCATCGGGGCGCTTCGCGCGGCGTCCTCGGCGAGCGCGAGCTCGAGGCTGCGCACGACCGAATCCGGCGCCACCGAAAACAGCATCCTCAGTCCGGCGATCTGGCTTTCGCTTAAGCTCGGCACGGCGTCGTTCGCGTCGCCCGCAGGGGCGTTCCTTCAGCCGACATCATGATGAGCGGGCGTTAAGGATTCGTGCGACCGCGCTTCCAGCGCCAAGCCTCTGTTCACCACTTCCGGATATGCCATCGCTGACGCGGGCGCTCGGGCTCGCGCGTTCGGTTTGGCGGGCTGGTCCCGCCACGTTGAGGATGTCATGGTCGACCGTTCCGTCCGCACGCTTGATCAGCTCGACTCGAGCGCGTCGACCGCACGCGTTCTGAACCTCTGGGGCGTCGCCCGACGCAAGAGCGCCGATCCCGAGTACGCCGAGAAGCCGTTCTTCCTGAGCCCGGTGCTCAACACCTCCATCATCGTCAAGCACCGCATCCGCGGCAATGAGGCCGAGTATTTCCAGGTTCCCCGCCGCTCGGCGACGAAGGTCCTGGTGCCGATCGAGAAAAACGACCTGAAGCTCGGGGCCCGCTATGTCTTCGTCGGCCAGCGCAAGTTTGAGGACTCCCTGCACGAAGCCTTCGGCCTGCGCCTCGATCCCGACGGTCCGGACTTCCGCACGCTGAAGCTCCTCGATGAAACTCCGTCGCTCGATCCGTTCCTGCTGCGAGAGCAGCTCAAGCGGAACGCCCTGGAGCCGGCGCGCTGCTACTTCGACGTCTCCCAGTCCGACACCCAGCGGATGTTCCGTTTCGCCGAGCGCGAGATCGAGCCGCTGGTGCGGATGTCCGTCGGCGCCGCCAGTTCCGACGGCCTCTCGGCCAAGCTGACGGCGAAGATCCTCGCCAATTCCGCCGACGAGGCGCTGGAGCCCCTGCGCGCCACCATGCAGCTCGATCAGCAGCAGTACCAGGAGGGCATCTTCTGCTGGAAGGCCTTCCTCTACTACAAATGGCAGCTCGGCGACCTGCTCCCGCTGGCGGCAAAGGTGCTGCAACAGATCGTCGTCGTGCGTCCGCGCGGCCCGATGGACGACGAAACCAAGTCCTACCTAGCCGGCGCACGGGAGAACATTCGGCGCGCGCTCATCATCGCCTGCCGGGAGGTCAAGGACACCCTGGCCGTCTACGACGGCGCCTATCTCAGCCTGACGTCCAAGGGAGAGCCGCTCGAGTTCCGCGACTTCCTCCTGAAGGCGCCGCGCCTGTTCAACGACCTCGGCGAGCGGCTGGGCGGCATCGAGCACATCACCAGCTTCTGGCGCTATCGCTTCGCGAGCGAAGGCGCGAGCATCACGCCGGAGGAGCTCGTCGATCTGTTTCAGGACTTCGAGAGTTCGCTGAACACCGAAGAAGCGCCGCCCACCGGCGCCTCGCGCATCGCCTCCCCCGTCGTCGACGCCGCCTAAAGCACGATGCGATCAGGCGGGATCGCCCGATCGTTGAATCGTGCTTTAGAGTCAAAAGTATAGAGCATGATTCAGCCTTTGGACCGCGTCGGTCCGAAGCCATCATGCTCTCGCTAGCTTTCGGCCCGCGGCAGATCGAGGGCGACGCGCAGGCCGCCAAGGCTCGAGTCGCCGAGCGTAGCGGCGCCGCCGTACGCCTTGGCCAGCTCCTCGACGATGGAAAGGCCAAGACCGGCGCCCGGTGCGGTCTCATCGAGGCGCTCGCCGCGCTTGAACACCTCGGCGCGCCGTTCGCCCGGCAGCCCCGGTCCGTCGTCCTCGACAACCACCACAAGACGCCCGGGCGTCGTTGCCTCGGCCACAGCCCTGACCCGCCGCTTGCTGAACTTGCAGGCGTTCTCGAGCACGTTGCCGAGCATCTCGAGCAGGTCCTGCCGCTCGCCCTGGAAGAACAGGGCCTCAGGACAGCGCCAGTCGATGGTCACCGCTTGATCGCGGAAGATGCGCTCGAGCGCATGCGACAGCTCCTCGAGAACGGGCGCAACGGCGGTGCGCTCGCGCGGCGACTGCGAGCGCGCGGCGGCCCGGGCGCGTCTGAGGTGGTGGTCGACGTGGTCGCGCATCGCCTCCGCCTGCCGCGACACGGTGTCCGCCAGCGGCCCGGGGTCGCGCTCGGCCTCGGCCAGCATGACTGACAACGGCGTCTTGAGCGCATGGGCGAGATTGCCGACGTGCGTGCGCTGGCGCTCGACCACTTCCTGGTCGTGGGCGACCAGCGCGTTCAACTCCGCCGCCAGCGGCTCGAGCTCCGACGGATAATCGCCGACGACCCGGTCTGCCTTGCCGACGCGCACATCCGCAACCTCCTTCTGCAAGGCGAACACCGGGCTCAGCCCCACGCGCACCTGGATAAAGACCAAGAGGATAAGGCCCGCCCCGAGCACGATCAGGCCGATCACAGTCTCGACAGTGAACTGGTTGGACGAGGTCAGGACCGGCGTCACGTCCTCGGCGGTCATGAAGATGACCGGCGTGGCCCGGCCGGGTAGGTAGGTCAGCATGGCCGAGGCGCGGAGCGGCTCATGCTGCGGTCCGGTCGTATCGTAGAAAACCATGGCTGCTTCGCCGGGGTGGGCCTGGAGCCCCTTTGCGCCCTCGGGTGGACCGGAAAGCTCGGAGTCCCAAAGCGAGCGCGAGCGGACGAGCGCATGCAGCCGGCCAGGCGCCGGTTCGGCAATCTCCCAATAGTCGCCGGAATAGGCGGCCTGCGCCCCCGGATCGGTCATCGGCGGCGCGTAGACCTGCCCCTGCTTGTCCACGGTGGTGTAGGTGAAGAGACTCTGTGCATCCTCGTGCAAGTCGTCGTCGAAACGCATGATCGAGGACTGACGGAACAGCGCGATCTGGAACAGCCCGCTCACGGCCAGGATCACCAGGCTCCAGACGGCGGCCAACAGCACGAGCCGGCGCTGAAGCGACGGGCGGCGGATGTTCGGAAGCTTCACGCCCCCTCCGTCGCCTCGCCCTCCAGCGGAATGAGGCGATAGCCCAGCCCGCGCACGGTCTCGATGCGCTCGGCGCCGATCTTCTTGCGCACGCGCCCGACGAACACCTCGATCGTGTTGGAGTCGCGGTCGAAGTCCTGGTCGTAGAGGTGCTCGACCAGCTCGGTGCGGCTGATCACGCGGCCCTGGTGCATCATCAGATAGTGCAGCAGCCGATATTCGAGCGAGGTGAGGCGAAGCGGCTCGCCGTTCACCGAGGCCCGGGCCGCGCGCGGGTCGAGCCGCAAACCGCCGCATGAGAGCGTGGCCGCCGCATGTCCGGCCGAGCGGCGCAGAGGGCGCGCAGCCGCGCGAGCAGCTCCTCGGTGTGGAAGGGCTTGGTCAGGTAGTCGTCGGCGCCGGCGTCGAAACCGGCGACCTTCTCGCTCCAGGCGCCGCGCGCGGTCAGGATCAGCACCGGCATCTGCTTGCCGTCCCGCCGCCAGCGCTCGAGCACCGACACGCCGTCGATCTTGGGCAGGCCCAGATCGAGGATCACGGCATCGTAGGGCTCGGTGTCGCCGAGGAAGTGGGCCTCCTCGCCGTCTGGGGCATGGTCGACGGCATAGTCGGCGTCCGCCAGCGCCTGTTTAAGCTGCCGGGAGAGATCCGGGTCGTCCTCGGCCAGGAGGATGCGCATGGGGCTTCAGTGTCCTTCGTCGACGCCCAGTATGGCGCCGCTTTCGGCATCGACCATATAGTCGATCCGCCGCCCGTCCGGTTCGGCCCACCGCACCCGGTAGGCCGGGCGGCCCTGCCACTGCTCGAGGCCCGCGTCGAGCTCACGGCCCGGCCCGCGACGCCGGATCGATTCGATCGCCTGCCCAAGCGGAACGTAGAGCTTCTGCCTTACGCCGGCGCGCACAGCGTCCTGCTGCGGGCTCCAGCCGGCGCCGAGCGAGTCGTTGGGGAACACCTGCGGCCAGCGCCCGGGTTGCTGCGGCCCGCGCGGGCCGGCGTTGCGGGGCGCAGGCTGCTCTTGCTGGTCATGCATGGGCGGAAAGCCACGCGGACTTTGGCCGTCGTGGCCCGCGCTCGTGCGCCACTGCGCGCTCGCAGTCCCGGCCAGGATCACAAGCGCGAGCCCGGCGATGAAGGCCGCGGTCCGTTGCATCGGCGCCATCTACGCTGAACGCGCTGAATAGCGGCTGAATAAACCGGATCGCGCCAACGCGTCACCGGCCAAACGCGCCGACCGCCTAGGCGCGCCGCTTGGGCGCGTATGGCCGCGACTTGCGCCACGACTCGGAGAAGCGCTCCAACTCCGCGTCCTTCGTCTCGGGCAGCATGACCACGAGCCGCGCCAGGAGATCGCCTCGGCCACCGCGCGGCCCGGGCATGCCACGGCCCTTCAGCCGAAGGGTCGAGCCCGAGTTCGAGCCCTTGGGCACGGTGAGCGTCACCGGGCCCTCGGGCGTCGGCGCCTCGATTTTCGCGCCCAGCACCGCGTCCGGCACCGAGACCGGCAGGTCCATGACCAGGTTGTCGCCCTCGCGGCGAAAGGTCGGGTGGGGACGGATGGCGAGTTCGATCAGCGCGTCGCCGGCGCCGGCGCGGCCCGGTGATCCCTGGCCCTTGAGCCGCAACACCTGACCGTCAGCCGCCCCTTTCGGAATGGTTACGTCGATCGTGCGGCCGTCGGAGAAGCCGATGCGCTTTCGCCCGCCCTTGATGGCGTCCTCGAGGTCGATTTCGAGGCGGGCGCGGAGGTCGGACCCGCGCTGGGGGCCGCCGCCGAAGCCCGAAAAGCCGCCGCGCTGGGCGCCGCCGCGGCCGGCGAACATCTCGCCGAGGATCTCGCTCAGATCGACGTCCTCGAACGCGGCGCCGCGTCCGGCCTCAAAGCCTCCGCCGCCGAACGGGCGCCCGCCGCCGGCGAACCCGCGCATGGTCTCGCGCCCGTCGGCGTCGATCTCGCCGCGATCGTACTTCTTGCGCTTCTCGGCATCCTCGAGCAGGTCGAACGCGGCGGAGACGCGCTTGAACCGCTCCTCGGCAGCCTTGTTGCCCGGGTTCTTGTCGGGGTGGAGCTGCTTTGCGAGCTTGCGGAAGGCTTTCCTGATCTCGTCCGCGCTCGCCTGCCGCGAGACGCCGAGCTCCTGATACGGGTCCTGCGCCAAGGGTCTTTACGTCGCCTTCATTCTCGGGTGATTCCGCGAGCTTAGATTGGACGGCCGGCGCTGTCCCGCAAGCTCGGACGTTGTATTATTGCAACACCCCTGTGTGCAGGCCGGCCTATTCCGCTCCGCGCTCGACGAGCAAGTCCGGCGCCTCGAACTCCAGCGCGTCCTCCGGATCGCCCAAGACCGACTCCGAGATGGTCTGGCCGCGCACGCTGACGCCGGCCGTATGCACCGTCTCCGGGTCGCCGGAGACCAGCGGGTGCCACCAGGCGAGCCCCCGGCCCTCGTTCAGACGGCGGTAGGCGCAACTCCTCGGCATCCACATCAGGTCATCGATGTTGCCGGGCGTGAGCTTGATGCAATCGGGCACCTTGGCCTTGCGGTTGGCGTAGTCGGTGCAGCGACAGCGCTCGGAGTCGAACAGGCGGCAGTGGACGCGCGTCGGCACGATCTCGCCCGACACCTCGTCCTCGAAGCGAACCAGGCAACACAGGCCACAGCCGTCGCACAGGCTCTCCCATTCGCCCGCGCTCATTTGGCCGAGCGACTTCGTCTCCCAGAAAGGCTTGTCTGTCATGCTCGCTCGGTCGCTTAGAGAGGCAGTTCAAGGCGACGCGACGCAGTATAGAAGCCGAAGCCGTGACAGAGCCACCCGCCCCTCGTCCGCCGCCAGACGCCGCGCCGCGTTTCGGTCGCGCGGTGGCCGGCCGACGCCCACCGAGTTTCGCCGGGCCGCCGCCGAAGCGGCGGCGGCGCGTGTGGCCCATCGTCGTTTCGGTCTTCGTCGCCCTGCTGCTCGGCAGTCTGGCGGTCGGCTTGATCGCCGCCAAGGCCTTCGTCGACAGCGTGCCCGACGTCCCCGATCGGCAGAGCCTGATGGTGGTCAACCAGGCGCCGGGCATGACCTTCGAGGACATGAACGGGCGGGTGATCGCCACCCGCGGCCCGAAGCACGGCCATGCCGTGACGCTGGCCGAGCTGCCCGCTTACGTGCCGCGCGCCTTCCTGGCGGCCGAGGACCGCCGGTTCTACGACCACGGTCCGGTGGACTTCCAGGGCGTTGCCCGCGCCGCCTGGGCCAACTGGCGCGCCGGCCACACCGTGCAGGGCGGCTCGACGCTGACCCAGCAGCTCGCCAAGACGCTCTTCCTCACGCCGCAGCAGACCTTGCACCGCAAGCTCGAGGAAGCCGTGATCGCCTACCGGCTCGAAGGCGAGATGAGCAAGGACGAGGTGTTGGAACTCTACCTCAACCGCATCTTTTTCGGCGACAACGCTTATGGGATCGACGCGGCGGCGCAGACCTACTTCGGCCGGCCGGCCAGCCAGCTCAGCCTCGGCCAGGCCGCGCTCCTGGCGTCGCTGCCGAAAGCGCCAACCCGGCTCGCGCTCACCAACGACATGGACGCGGCGCTAGGTCGCTCGCGCATCGTGCTGACAATCATGCACGACGAGGGTTGGATCAGCGCCGCCGACGAAGAGCAGGCGCTCTCGCATCCGCCGCAACTCGCGCCCGAGGCGCCGGGCGAGGGCGACTTCGGCTACGTGCTCGACATGGCCGCCCAGCAGGCGGTGCAGGTCGCGGGCGGCCAGGCGCCCGACCTGGTGGTCAAGCTGACGGTAGACCCCAGCCTGCAGGCCGCGGCCCAGTCGATCGTGCGCGACACCATCGACAACGAGGGCAAGCGGACGAACATCCACCAGGGGGCCCTTGTCCTGCTCGCGCCCGACGGCGCCATCCGGGCGTTGGTCGGCGGCCGCGATCACCACATGTCGGCCTATAACCGCGCGACTCAGGCCGAGCGCCAGCCCGGTTCGTCGTTCAAGCCGTTCGTCTACGCCGCTGCGATCGAGAACGGCGTCCGCCCGACGGATACGCGCGACGATGCTCCCATCCGCATCGGCCTCTGGTCGCCGCAGAACTACGGCGGCGGCTTCCGCGGGCCGGTGACCGTGGCCACTGCGCTGGCCCATTCGATCAACACCGTGGCCGTGCGTCTGGCGAGCGAGGTGGGGACGGCGAAGATCGCCGACATCGCCCACCGCTTCGGGATCAAGAGCATCCCCGCCGACCCGCAGCTTTCCATCGCGCTGGGCGCCTACGAGGTGAATCTGCTCGAGCTCACCTCGGCGTTCCAGGTTTTCCAGCAACAGGGCCAGCGCAACGACCCCTACCTCATCGCGGAAATCTCGACCCAGCGCGGGGACGTCATCTTCCAGCACGCGTCCTCGGCCGGCGTGCTCGTCTACGACCAGGCCAATGCGGGCACGATGGTGCGCATGCTGGAAGGCGTCATCACCGCCGGCACCGGCACGCGCGCGGGGTTCGGCCGACCGGCCGCAGGCAAGACCGGCACGACGCAGGACTATAAGGACGCCTGGTTCGTGGGTTTCACGCCGGACTGGGTCTGCGGGGTCTGGGTCGGCAACGATGACGGCCAGCCGACCCGGGGCGTGACTGGCGGCGAAGTCCCGGCGGAGATTTGGCGGCGTATGATGACCGTCGCCCACCAGAACATCCCCGTGCACGACTTCGCCTGGCTCCCGGCCGAGACGCCGGCGGAAGAGACCGCCGACACCGCCGAGTCAGCCGCGCCGCTCGGCCCCGAGGAGCGCGGCGCCTTCTACGATGGCCTTTCCACCGACTTCGACCGAGCCGCGAACGGCGACAGCGATCGCGACGCGGTCCCGAGCGACGAGGACGGCCCACCCGAGCGCGACCTCGGGCCGCGCGACGATCGCGGCGATGACGTGGCTCCGCCGCCCGCGCGCGACGACCCTGGCGAAGGGGACGAAACGCCGTCGCCGGAGCAGGAGCCAGGTCCGCCGACCCGCGAGGCGCCGGGGCCTGACCGCTGAGCGCCCGGCCGCCTCTTGTCGCGCTGCGCGCCGCGCGACTGGCCGATGGGCCGGTGACGCTGTTCGACGGCGTCGATCTCGCGCTCGAGGCACGCTCTCACGCCTGCCTGGTCGGCCGAAACGGGGCCGGCAAGTCGACCCTGCTTCGCCTGCTCTGCGGCTTGATCGAACCGGACAGCGGCGATCGCTTCCTGCAGCCGGGAACCCGCGTCGGCCTGGTCGAGCAGGAACCGGTGATCCGTGGCGCAACGCTGATTGACCACGCGACCAGCGGCGGGGCAGCGCGCCACGAAGCGGAGGCGGCGCTGGCGAGCTTCGATCTGGACCCGGTGCGGCCGACGGACGGCCTCTCAGGCGGCGAGGCACGGCGCCTCGCACTCGCCCGGGCGTTCGCCGAGCGGCCGGACGTGCTTTTGCTCGACGAGCCGACCAACCAGCTCGACATCCTGGCGATCGAGAGCCTGGAGGCCCGGCTCATGGCGAGCCGCGCGGCGCTGCTCATCGTCAGCCACGACCGGACCTTCCTGCGCAATGTCAGCAGGCGGACCTTCTGGCTCGACGGGCGGCGCGTCATGCGCCTCGACAAGGGATTTGCCGCCTTTGACGCCTGGGCGGACAAGATCAGCGCCGAGCGCGAAGAGGAGCTCCGCCGGCTGAACAAGGCGATCGAGCGCGAGAGTTATTGGTTCCAACGCTCCATCGTGGCGCAGCGCCACCGCAACGAGGGCCGCGCAGCCGCCCTCGCAGCCCTCAGGGCGACGAAGGCGCGGGCGATGGCGGACCTCACTCGGCCGGCGGCCTTGACCATCGAGGCGGGCGAGGCGTCGGGCCGGCGGGTGATCGAGGCGCGCAACCTCGCCAAGCGCTTCGGCGAGCGCACGCTCATCCGGCGCTTCTCGACACTCATCCTGCGCGGCGACCGGGTCGCGGTCGTCGGCCCGAACGGCGCCGGCAAGACCACGCTCGTGCGGATGCTGCTGGACGAACTCGCCCCCGACGCGGGCTCGGTCAAGCTGGGGGTCAACCTTACCATCGCCTACCTGGATCAGACGCGCCAGCAGCTCGATCCGGACGCCACGCTCTGGCAGACGCTGGTCCCGCAGGGCGGCGACCAGGTCATCGTGCAGGGCCAACCCCGGCACGTCAGCGCCTATGCGCGCGACTTTCTGTTCGACGAGCGCCAGCTGCGTCAGCCGGTGCGCAGCCTCTCCGGCGGTGAGCGCAACCGCCTGATGCTGTCGCGTGCGCTGGCCAACCCCGCCAATCTCCTCGTCCTCGACGAGCCGACCAACGACCTCGACATGGAGACGCTCGATCTGCTCGAGGCGCAGCTGGCCGACTATGACGGCACGCTGATCCTGATCAGCCACGACCGCGATTTCATCGACCGCCTGGCGACCTCGACGATCGCACTCAACGGGCGGGGCGATGTCGTGGAGACCCCGGGCGGCTGGAGCGACTTCGTCCGCCAGAACCCCGGCTTCTTCGCGCCGGTCTCCGCAAACCGCGGGTCTGTGCGCAAGCGAGTCGCCCCGCCGCCTGCCGAGGCCAAGCGCGCGGTGAAACTCTCGTTCAGGGACGAGCACCGCCTCTCCGTGCTCGAAGCGCTCTCGCCGAAGCTCTCCCGCGAGATCGCTGCGCTCGAGCAGCGCCTGGCCGACGCGACGCTCTACGGCCGTGATCGGGCGAGTTTCGATGCGACGACGGCCCGGCTGGTCGCGGCCCGCACAGAGTTGGCGGCCGCCGAGGACGAATGGCTGGCGCTCGAAGAGAAACGCGAGGCGTTGAAGTCGGACGGCTAGCGCGCTTGCGGAGTCCTTGGCGAACCGGTGCACGGCGCCTAGGGTGCGGCGCACGTTTCGGAGGGTTGGGGTTGAGAGCCTTGCGTCTGCCGGCGGTCGCTGCCGTCGTCCTGCTCGCCGCCTGTTCACCGGCGAAGACCAGCAATACCGAGGCGAACGGCCTCACCCCGATCCGTTTCGCGACGGACTGGCGCGCGCAGGCGGAGCAGGGCGGCTTCTACCAGGCGTTGGCCACCGGCGAGTACAAGAAGCGCGGGCTGGACGTCAGCATCATCGAGGGCGGGCCCTCGGTGAACGTCCCGTTGCTGCTCGCGACCAACGCCATCGACCTGGGCATCGGCTCGAACAGCTTCATCGCCGTCAACCAGGCTGCGCAGAACACCGGCGTTGTCGCCGTCATGGCCTCGATGCAAAGCGACCCGCAAGTGCTGATCGCCCACCCACGTCAGGGCATCAACTCCATCGCCGACATGAAGGGGCGGCCGGTCCTGCTCTCCGACGCCTCGGTCACCGCGTTCTGGCTGTGGCTGAAGGCCAAGTACGGCTTCACCGACACGCAGGTGCGGCCCTACACCAGTCCAGCCGCCTTCATCGAGAGCCCAACGGCGATCGAGGAGGGCTATCTGACCAGCGAGCCGTTCACCATCGAGAAGGCAAGCGGCGTCAAGCCATCGGTCTTCCTGCTCGCCGACGAAGGCTATCCTGGCTATGCGGCGATGGTCGAGGCGAGCAGGAAGCTGCTCGCATCCGATCCGACTGCGGTGAAGGCGTTCGTCGATGCCACGGCGGCGGGCTGGAAGTCGTACCTCTATGGCGACCCCAGGCCGGGTGACGCTCTGATTCTGAAGGACAATCCGGAGATGACGCCGGACCTCCTGGCGTTCGCGCGGGAGAAGATGCGCGAAAAGGGCATCGTGACCAGCGGCGATGCGGCAAGCCAGGGGATCGGCGCCATGACCGACGCCCGCTGGCGGAGCTTCTATTCGACGATCTCGCAGCAGGATCCGACCGACTATCCGCCGAGCCTGGACTACAAAAGGGCCTACACGCTCAAGTTCCTGCCGACCGGGGTGAAGTGAGCGAGACCCTCGCCGCCCTCGACGCCGTCGAAGTCGACTATCCGCGCGGGCCGGCGCTCGGCCCGTTCAGCCTGGCGATCGAGCCTGGCGAGGTCGTGGGCCTGGTTGGGCCTTCGGGGTGCGGGAAGTCGACGGCCGTGCGGCTCCTGGCCGGCCTCGAAGCGCCGACGCGCGGAGGCGTTCGCCGCATGACGGCAAACGGCGACACCGCGGTGGTGTTCCAGGCGCCCACGCTGATGCCCTGGGCGAGCGCGCGCGCCAATGTCGCCCTGCCCCTCGAGCTCGACGGCATGCCCCGCCGTGAGGCGCTCGTGCGGGCCGACCGGCTGCTGGAGCGCGTCAAGCTCGCCGGCGCCGAGCAGGCCAAGCCGGCACAGCTCTCCGGCGGCATGGCTATGCGGGTCTCGCTGGCGCGCGCGCTGGTGACCGATCCGAAGCTGCTCCTGCTGGACGAGCCGTTCGCGGCGCTCGACGAGATCACGCGCCGCGCGCTCGGCGCCGACGTGCATGGGCTGTGGGCGGCCTCCAAACCGGCGATCCTGTTCGTCACCCACAACGTCGAGGAGGCCTGCTACATGACCGGCCGCGTGGTGGTTATGACGCCGGGCCCCGGCCGCCTGGCCGGCGAGACACGCATCGACGGACCCATGCCGCGGCCGCCAGGCTTTCGCACCACCGAGGGGTTCCGCCAGGCGTGCGAGCGCGTCTCGGCCGACCTCGCCCGGGGCATGCAGGAGGCGTCCGCATGAGCCGGCTCGCGAACGCCGTCGCGCCGGTCTTCCTTATCGTTGCCCTGTTCGCCGTCTGGGAAGCCGCTTGCCGGCTGCTGGCGGTGCCGGTCTTCCTGTTGCCGGCGCCATCGGAGATCGCGGTCGCCGCGGTCCAGAACGCGCCGCTGCTCATCGACGCGGCGGCCAACACCCTACTTATGGCCGTCCTCGCGTTCCTGCTGGCCGCGGGCCTCGCCTTCGCCGTCGCTTTGCTCATCTCGACCCATCCGCTCGCCGAGCGGGCCGTGCAGCCGCTGGCCGTCAGCCTGCAGGTGACGCCGATCATGGCCATTGCGCCGCTGGCGGTGATCTGGGCCGGCCTCGACCATCCTGCGCGCGCGGTGGTCGGGCTGGCGGCGATCGTCGCCTTCTTTCCGATCTTTTCGGGCGCGCTCACTGGGTTGAAGTCGGCGGACCCGGACCTCGAGCGGCTGTTCGACCTCTATGGCGCGAGCGCGTGGGACCGCCTCTTCCGCCTTCGCCTGCCGTCGGCTGTGCCGTTCCTGCTCGAGGGGCTGAAGGTCGCCGCCGGCCTCGCCCTCATCGGCGCGGTGGTCGCCGAGTTCGTCGCCCGCTCGGGCCTCAGTCGCGGCCTCGCCTGGCGGCTTATGGAGGCCTCCAACCGGCTGGAAACGGCCAAGACCTTTGCCGCTCTGTTCGTCCTTGTGCTGATGGGCGTTGGCCTGAACGCCTTGATGCGAGGGGCCGAGCGGGCCGTTCTGCGCTGGTGGCGAGGCCGTTAGGCGCGGGTTAAGCCGACTGCGTTAAGGCTCCCGGGTTGAGACCGAACAACCGGGGCAGTCAATGCGAGCCCTCATTCTTGTGGTATCCGTCGCCGGCGCCGCGCTCCTGTCCGCAGGCATGGCCCGTGCGCAGGCCGATCGTTACGGGCCCGACCGGACCGCCGACCAACAGGTGGCGACGCTCGACGGGCAATATCTCACTTGGCCGGGCAAGCTGGCCCCCTCCGATGGAGACGCAGCGCAACCACCCGTTCCTGCGGAGCAGGCCGCACCCGAGTCGCCGGTCGCCGCGCCTGCGCCCGTGGCCGAAGAGCCGGCCGCGCCGACTGTCGCTGCGTTGCCGGCCGTCCTGCCCGCGCCACAACCTGACGTGCAACAGCCCGCACCGCCGCCGCTCGCTGTCGCCCAGCCCACGCCTGCCGCGGCGCCGCAGCCGGCCGCGCGACCGGCGCCGCCGCCCCCAGCGACCGCGCAGGCCGCTCCGCTCGCTTCCCAGCAGACCGCCGAAGACGCGGGCCACGCGCGGCTGCCGCCGCACATCTATTCGGTGGCCCGCGACTATGGCCTCAAGCCCGATCCGATTCCGCTGCCAACCCAGTTCTTCCAGGACCAATCCTCAGACACCGACCTGGCGGCGCCGCCGCCTGCCCTGCCGCCCCGGCCCGTGCCCGGCGCGCAGACGGTGAACAATCCGTCCAGCATCAACACGCCGTCGAACCGGGCCAGGGCGATCGCCGAGGACACGCCTAGTCCGGACGACGACAGCAGCAACTAGCCATGGCCGCTCAGACCAAACTGCATGACCTGATCGCTCTGGCGCGCGAGCCCTCGAGCGCGCGGCGGCGTGAGCTTCTGCGCGAGGTGACCGACCTCTTCTTCGTCGCCCCGGACGGCCGACCGCCGTCCGAGCTCGCGCTGTTCGACGACGTGCTGTCGCAGCTGGCCGGCGAGATGGAGGAAGCCGTACGGGCCGAGCTCGCCGAGCGGATGGCCGACCAGCCGCACGCGCCCAGACGCCTGATCACGCGCTTCGCCGCCGACGCCGCGCCGGTCGCCGAGCCGGTGCTGGCCCGATCGCCGGCCCTGACCGAAGACGACCTGCTGCTGGTCGCGCGCACCCGCGACCAGCATCACCTGCGCGCCATCTCGCGCCGCTTCCGGGTGCCGGAAGCCGTCTCCGACGCCATCGTCGAGCGTGGCGACGACACAACGCTGAGGGTCCTGCTGCGCAACGAGAACGCCGAGCTGAGCCGCGCGGCGCACGAAGCGGCGGTGGACCGCGCGACCGTCAACCCGGACCTGCACGAGGCCGTGGTCGAGCGACGCGCGCTGCCGGTCGACCTCTTGAACGAAATGTATTTCGTCGTCGAGGCGCGCCTGCGCGACCGGATCCTCGAGAAGAACGCCGCCATCGACCCCGAGGCGCTGGAGGCGGCGCTTGAAGCCGGCCGCAAGCGCGTCGCCGCCCGCGACGGCGCGCTGCCGCCCGACTACGCAGCCGCCGAGGCGGCGGTGCGGGCGGTGAAGGCGAAGGGGGGCCTGAGCGCGCCGGTGATCGCAGGTTTCCTGCGCGCCGGCGAGACGACCAAGTTCCTGGTTGCGCTGTCGGAGATGGCAGACGTCGACTTCCACACCGCCCGCCGCATCCTCGAGCGGCGCGAGCTGGACGCGCTGGCCATCGTCTGCAAGGCGGCGGACTTCGACCGTTCGCTGTTCCTAACCTTTGCCGTGCTGGTGCTCGACCGCGACGTTGACGCCATGGGCCGCGCGCGAGAGTACGGCCAGCTCTACGCCGACCTGCCGCGCGATTCCGCCTGCCGCACCGTGCGCTTCTGGCGCATGCGCCGGCAGACAGGGGACGTCGCGGCCGCCTAAGAGCTCCGACCGCGGCTGGCCGGCGAAGCCTGCGTCGGCATCGGCCGCTTCGCCCGTTCGAGCGTCCTGGCGGTCTCGTCCGCGAGCGCGCGCAGGCCGTGCTCCTGGAACACGTCGAGCGCCATCATGAGCGCGAACGCCGAGCGGGCGCGATCTCCGCGATCGACGCCCGAGACCCTGGCGCGCGCCTCGTGCAGACCGGCCAGTCCGAGCTGGCGCACCGCCCAACCGACGGGGTCCTTCTCGGGGCGGTTGGCGGCGAGCTCCGAGCGGAGCGCGTTCTCCGCCACACGCAGGCCCTTCAGGTCGGCCGCGAGCTCCGCGCGCCTGGCCATGCAAAGCGCGCGGCGGAAGGCGACCGCGGCGCGGGCGGGCACGCTGGGCATCCGATCGAGCACAGTGAGCACCCGGGCGTAAGCGCCCGCCGCCTGGGCATAAGCGCCGTCGCTGTCCGTAGCTTCGCCGAGAAGCTGCAAGGTCTCCGCAAGGCAGCCCTGAACCGAAGCCCAATCCAGCGGGCTGTCGTCACGACTGAGCGTCTCCAGCACCGCCACCAGGCCGTTCACGGCCTTGGCGATGGCTTCGATGTCGATGTCGAGGGCGGCGGCCGTGGCCGTGGCGCTCCAGCGCGCCGCGCTCGCCCTGGCCCAGCTCAACGGCTCGTAGGCCGGGTCGAGCTTGCGCAGCGCCAGGAGCGCGCCATCCAGCGCCATGCGCAAGAGCATCGGCTCCTTCAGCCGTGCGCCGCACGCCAGGAGGAACTCCGAGCGATCGACGCGCGCTTGGGCGGCGAGCAGGCGCGCCGCCGCGCGCCGGCGTCCGTGGGTCTCCAGTTCATGGATCGGGCCGTCGAACCGCGCCGCGGCCGTCATCGCCTGCTCGCGGTTGGCGATACCGCGCAGCGCGCGCGCCTCGATCACCGCCCGGCCCGACGCCGCCAACGGCCCAACGGCGGTGTCGCCCGCAGCTTCTTGCGCGTGCTTCAACGCGGCGTCGGCCGCGGCGTTCAGGCCATCGTCGCCGAACAGCTCCGCACCGAGCAACGCGATGCCGGCCTGCTCGCACCGCGCGGCGCTCCAGGCGGCCATGCGACGCTCGCGGTCGAAGCCGGCCGCGGCGCGTTCCGCCGCCGAAGCGGCCTTGCGAAGCGCCGCGACATCGCCGGTGCGACGGGCGATCTCGCGCCACACCCGCGCCGCCTCGAGATAGCGCTTGGCGCGGTCCTTGGCGCTGATCCGGCCGGCGGCCACATCGGCAGCTCGGCCCTCGGCGCGCAGCAGGTCGAGGTCAAGCAACTCAAGCAGACTCGCATCGCCGCCGGTGAGACCGTCCTTCAGCGCGTCGGCCCTGAACAGTCGCTTCAGCTCGCGACCGAATTCGAACATCGAGCGGCTCCGCGGTCTTGTCCCATGCGCCAAACCGGCACGACGGGACGGCTGCACCTAAAGGAGGAGCAAACCCGGAGCCGAGACTTTTAACAAGAGATTAATCTTAACGGATGGTTAACGGCTGGGTGATCGCACGACCGTGGCCCAACTCTTGGCGATGGCCGGCGTCAGACTCATCGTCTAAGGAGCCTCGCCGAGCCTAGCCTCGCTCCCGGGTCTTCAGGAACGCCACGTCCGGGAAGCGCTCTGTCACGTAGCCCAGCTCCCACGTCGACTTGGCGAGGAAGACCGGCAGGCCGTCGAGGTCCTCGGCCATGGCCGTGCGATGCTTGGCGACGAAGCCCTCGACAGCGGCGCCCTCGCCGCCCAGCCAGCGAGCCTCTGCGAAGGGCGCCGGCTCGAACTCGACGGCCAGGTCGTATTCGCCGACCAGCCGGTCGGCCATCACCTCGAACTGCAGCTGCCCGACCGCGCCGACGATGAAGTCGGCGCCGATCAGCGGGCGGAAGAGTTGGGTCACCCCCTCCTCGGCCAGGCTCTCCAGCGCCTTCTTCAGGTGCTTGGCCTTGAGCGGATCCTTGACTCGAACCCGCTTCAGGATCTCGGGGGCGAAGTTCGGCAGGCCGGCGAAGCGCAGGCGCCCGCTCTCCGACAGGCTGTCTCCGACCCTGAGAATCCCGTGGTTCGGAATGCCGATCACGTCGCCGGCGAAGGCGTTCTCGGCGAGCTCGCGATCGGAGGCGAAGAACATGATCGGCGCATTCACCGAGATCTGGCGGCCAGTGTTCTGCACCTTCAGCTTCATGCCGCGGGTGAACGCGCCCGAGCAGAGCCTTAGGAACGCCACCCGGTCGCGATGGTTGGGGTCCATGTTCGCCTGCACCTTGAATACGAAGCCGGAGACCTCGCTCTCGCCCGGCGCGACGTGCGTGGCGTCTCCATCGCGGGTCGCCGCGACCGACTTCGGCGGCGGCGCATAAGCCCCGATGCCGTCGAGCAACGGACCGACCCCGAAATGGCGGAGCGCCGAGCCGAAAAAGACCGGCGTCATGTGACCTTCCAGGAAAGACTGCGGATCGAACGGTTTGGCCGCCTCGGTGACCAGCATCGCGCCCTCTTCCAGCTCGTCGCGCTCGTCGGGGTCCAGCACCAGCGAGACGGCGTTGGACTTGAACGCCACCGGCGTCGGCTGCTCGCCGCCCTTGGCGAAAGGGAGGAAGCGGTTCGACTTGAGCTCGAGGATCCCCTTGAAGCGCCCACCGGATCCGGCCGGCCAGTAGAGCGGCGCCGGGTCAAGCGCGAGCTTTGACGAGATCTCGTCCAGCAGTTCGAACGGGTCCAGCGCCTCGCGGTCCATCTTGTTGATGAAGGTAAGGATCGGGATGTCGCGCAGGCGACAAACCTCGAACAGCTTCAGAGTCTGCGGCTCGATGCCCTTGGCCGCGTCCAAGACCATGATCGCCGCGTCGGCGGCCGTCAGCGTACGGTAGGTATCTTCCGAGAAGTCCTCGTGTCCGGGCGTATCGAGGAGGTTGAACATCAGCCCGGCGTGGTCGAACGTCATGGCGCTGGCCGACACCGAGATGCCCCGCTCGCGCTCGATCTTCATCCAGTCGGAGCGCGTGCGTCGCTGCTCGCCGCGCGCGCGCACCGCCCCGGCGGCGCGGATGGCGCCGGCTGCGAGCAGCAGATTCTCCGTCAGCGTCGTCTTGCCGGCGTCGGGATGAGAGATGATCGCGAACGTGCGGCGGCGCGCGGCTTCGGCGGCAGGGGTGGTCATGGGCCGGCGGGGATAGCCCGGCCAGCAGCCGCTGTCAGCCCTCCTCCACCGGCTCGGTCAGGAAATGCCGCCCCTTGGCGTCGTCGATCTCGACGACCCAGATGTCAGGATCGATGCGGCGGCTCCGCTCGACGTAAGCGTCGACGCCTGCCTCGTCCCTCGCGCTGGCCGGTTGCATCCACACGCGCTGCCCGTCGCCACGCACCGCCTCCGCGTAAAGGCGCGCCGAGCCTTCGCGGCGGTCGACCAGCTTGATGAGGACCGCGCCGGCGCGCCGATCGCCCTTGCGCGCGACCACGGCGAAAGCGCCGCCCTGCTCGACGCGGCGGATCAGAGCGGAAACCCAAAGGTCGGTGGAAAGGAGCAAGGTCTTTGCTAACGGTCGAGAAAGGCGCGGGCGTTTAAGCTAACCCCCTTTCTCGGACATTCCAGAGCCGCCTCGCCATGTCGCGCGCTTTCCGCCGCTCCACCCTCGCGTTGCCAGCTCTGCTGCTGTCGCTGGCCGCGCCCGGGCTGGCGCAAGCGACGGCGATCGACGCCTTCTACGAACGGGCGGTGATGACGGCGGCCGACCAGCGCTGCCGGCTGTTCACGCCGGAGCTGGCCTCGGCGCTGCAGGCGGCGGAGGCGCAGGCGCGCGGCGCGGCCCTGCGCTCGGGCTACTCGGGCAGCCAGATCACCCAGGTCGAGCAACGGGCCGACGCCAAGATCGCCTCGGTTCCCTGCAATTCGCCCGACATCGCCATTGCCGCCACGCGCGTGCGGGCGGCCTTCGACGGTTACTCCAAGCTGCTGCGCATGAACTACCCGGGCGACGTCGCCGACTGGACGGCGGACCGCTCGACGTCCCGCCGCGAGCCGATCTGGAAGCTGTCGCAGGCCGCCCAGTTCCCGGGCGGAGCGCTGATGTTCGGGCTGGCGGGCGAGGACGGACCGAGTGCGCTCGTCGTGGTGGCCACGTTTTCGGGAGGTGGCGAGCCCTATGCCGCCCGGCTCGTGATGCGCGACCCTTCGCTCGCGCCCGTCGCCTTCATCAATGGGCTGCTGTCGACGAACGGCCGCACCCCGCTTTCGGCGCGCACGCCGCCCAGGAGCGCCACCGATGCGGTGATGGCCGAAGCGCGTGCGGCGGCGGATCCGACCCTGCTCCCGGCCGGCGCTCGCGGCGGCACGGCCTTTCGCTTCCCGAAATCGTCCGTGCAGACGTTGAGCAGCCTCGACCCGCGCGAGGCGGTGGCGATCGACTTCCTTTTCGCCTCACGCAACGGACCCGACCAGGTGCGCACGGCCTACGTCGAGGTCGGCGATTTCGCCGCCGGCCGCGCCTTCCTCGCTGCCAATCAGCGCTGAGGAAAGGCGATCACCTCGCCGCCCGGCGGCTCGGGCGGCGCTTCATGACCGGGGCCATCGCCCGCGGCCGCAATCGGCAGGCGCACGGTCACCGCAGTCCCTTCGCCAAGCCGGCTCTCAAGAGCCATGTCGCCGCCGTGCAACTCGGCGAAGGCGCGCACCAAGGACAGGCCAAGGCCGGTGCCCTGCGCCTGCTGGCTGACGTCGCCGGCCTGTTCGTAGGGCCGCCCCAACCGCGCCAGGTCAGGCTCGGCGATGCCAATCCCGGTGTCGGCGACCGAGAGCTCGAGCACACCGCCGCCTACCTTGGCCAGCGAGACCGTGACGAGGCCGCCGCGCGGCGTGAACTTCAGAGCGTTCGAAACCAGGTTCAGCACGATCTGCTTCAGCGCGCGGCGATCGGCGCGCGCCTCGAGCGCCTCAGCCGGCAAGACCCCGCGCAACTGAACTCCTGCTTCGTCCGCCTGCACGCGCAGCAGCCTGAGCGCCGCCGACACGGGCTCGCGCGCGTCGAAATCCTCGAGCGCGAGCTCGTACTTCGCGGCTTCGATTTTCGACATGTCGAGCACGTCGTTGATGAGGTCGAGCAGGTGGGCGCCCGCGTCGTGGATGAGGTCGGCGTATTCGATGTACTTGCCCGGCAGCGGTCCGAAGATCCGCTGCCGCATCATGTCGGAAAAGCCCATGATGGCGTTGAGCGGCGTTCTGAGCTCGTGGCTCATATTGGCCAGGAAGCGCGACTTGCCGACGTTCAGCGCTTCGGCGTCTGCGCGCGCCGCCTCGAGCGCCGCCTCACGCGCGTGATCGGCGGTGGCGTCGCGGATCGCGCCCACCAGCCGGTGCTCGTCGATCCCGGCGAGCTCGAGGCCGAGCCAGATCCCCTCAGGCCCAGCGAGCGGGAAGACCACGGCGCCGCGCCCGTCGCGCCGGGCTTGGGTCAGCGCGTTGGCTATCGCCGCGCGGGCCGACGGCTCGGCCGCGCCGAACAAGCCCAGACGGCTGAGCCGCTGCTGCAGATCGCCGTTCATACCGCCGCCCGCCCGCTCGATGGCGCCCTCGTCGTTCACCACCGCAATCAGGTGCGGCTGGGCGGCTAGCAGCGCGGCGAGCGGGTCTGGTCGCGTCTGCGCGGGCGCGCTCGGCCGAGCCGCGCGTGCGATGGCGACGGCGGCGGTCAACGCGACGGTCGTGGTCGCCAACGCGACCAACGCCAGGCTTAGCGCGAGCACGCCCTGCGGGGCCGGGGGCGCGAGCCCTACGGCCTGGATCAATGCAGCCGCCGCCAGGGCGGCGAGACTGAGCGCCGCGCCCAGCGCAATGCGCCGGACTTCGAGCACCAGGGCGGCGGCGAGCGGGGTGACGCACCAGATCGCGAGCGGGCCGCTCGCGCCGCCGGCCAGCGTCGCGGCCAGGACGGTGGCGACCGCCCAGATGACGACCAGGCCAAGGTTGGGACGGTTCTGTCTGAGCGTCAGAATCGCCGCGACCGAGGGCGTGGCGGCGACGATCAGCGCCAGCCCCGGCCGCGCGTCGGGCCAAGGCGCCACGACCGAGACGACGATGGCGGCAAGCGCGATCGCGAGCGCCCAGGCGGCGTGCCACCACAGCGCCGCGCGCGGCGCCGCGTCCGCCTCCTCCGCCGGAGCGGAGCGCGGGGCCGGATCGGCTCTCTGGATTGCGTCGAGACTGATCGTGGGCTCTTGCGGAGACTATCGAGGGGGCCGCACGAGCGCGAGCCTGCTCGCTCGCCACGCGACGGGCGCGCTCCCCTCGGCATTGCCGGCGGCGCCGACGCTCCCTAAGTGCCTGAACGCATGACCGCGCCTGCCCCCTTCGAAGAGCTGAAAGACGAGTTCGACCTTCTGGGTGATTGGGAGGAGCGCTACCGCCACGTCATCGACCTCGGGCGTGGGCTCGAGCCTTTGACCGACGCCGAGCGAACAGACGCCAACAAAGTGCGCGGCTGCGCGAGCCAGGTCTGGCTGGTCCGCGCGCTCGGACCCGACGGCCGTTTGCAGTTTCGCGGCGATTCGGACGCCCACATCGTGCGCGGCCTGATCGCGATCCTTTTTCGGCTGTTCTCAGGCCGCACGCCGGAGGAGATCCTTAAAGTCGACGCCCGCTCCGCCCTCGACCGGCTCGGCCTGATCGGCGCGCTCTCCGCCCAGCGATCGAACGGGCTGTTCGCGATGGTGGAGCGCATTCGCCGCGATGCCGAGGCCGCGAGAGCCGGCTAGTGTCCCGATGTTGCAAACGCCCGTGGCGGGCCCAGACGAACTTCGGAATCCACAAGGACACCAGCGACGTAATCCAGCACTCTAGAGCCTAAGCCGCGCGGATGCCGCTCGACAGGCGGTCGCCGTGCACGCCGAGCACCGCATCGTAGCCGAGGACCATGTCGACGTCGGCGCCGTTGGCCGCCAGCGGCAGGCGGAGCCAGAGGATCGAGAGGTGGCCAGCGCCGCGCCAGGCAAGGTTGTGCACGCCAACGCCTGGCCGGCGATCGTCGACGACCTTGTCGAGCTCGGCGCGCCAGTAGTCGGCCGCCGTGCTCGTGTAAATCTCCTCCAGCGTATGGCCGGTGATCTCGCGCCCATAAACGCCATAGAGACCGGTGCCAGCCAGCCGCATGCGGTAGTCGCGCGGATCGCGGCGCACGTCGGTCAGGCTGATGGTCGGCAGGTGGCGCTTGAAGTCGGCGGGATGGATGTCGGCGCGGCCCGGCAACCGTCCGGCGCTGCGCAGCGATGCCCAGTAGGCGAAAATCTCTTCGTGCGCGCGGACGGCCGTGGCCGGGCCGCCGGTCTGGGCGATCATCGCAGCACGCTGCAAGCCTTTGGAATCACGATGATTTAATATCGCTCACGCGCCGACTCGGCGGCAAGCGAAAACGCCCGCCGGCAACCGGCGGGCGTCTTGTAGCATGGTTGAGCGAAGGGTTGGCTTAACGGCCGCCGCGGCTCGTCTGCCGGCCCCCCTGGCCCAGCCCCATCTGCTTGGCCAGCTCCGAGCGCGCCTTGGCATAGTTGGGCGCCACCATGGGGTAGTCCTTGGCCAAGCCCCACTTGGCCCGATAGTCTTCGGGGCTCATGTTGTATTTCGTGCGCAGGTGACGCTTCAGCGACTTGAACTTGCGCCCGTCCTCAAGGCAGACGAGATGGTCCGGGGTGATCGAGCGCTTGATCGGCACCGCCGGCTCCTTCGGCGCGGCCTCGACCGGCTCGGTCCCGGACGAAACGCCGGCCAAGGCGCGGTGGACGCTCTGAATGAGCGACGGCAACTCGCCCGCCGACACAGAGTTGTGGCCGACGTATGCGGCGACGATGTCCGCGGTCATCTCAATGATTTCTGACTTGTCGTCCATGTTCATTCTTGCCCGCCGACGTTCGTGATTTTGAGAAGTGCTGATTCCAGCGCTCGCTGAAAATCTTCATAACGAGGCCGGTGCAGCAACACAACAACCAACCCTACAATCCGATCAACAAGTCGCAGTCAAGAACAATTGTAGATGACAACAGCGTACGGCAGAGCACAGTCGCTCAGCCGCCGGCCGCGCCGCGTTACGGCTTAGCGATCGAAATCGGAGGATAGAGCGAGCATGGCTGCGCGCTCGGGCAGCGAATATTCGTCGAGGCCGTCCTTGTCGCCGTCACGGATCGCCTTCAAGAGCGCCGGCGTCAGCGCAGAGGACAGCGACCAGTTCCAGTAGCGCAGCACGGTCTGGGCGCGATCGACCGCGATCATGTCGTAGGTGATCAGCACGCGTTCGAGCGCCGGCCAGAGCGCGCCCGAGGAGTCGGTGTCGCGCCGGCGCAGGCCACGCCAAAGCGCCTTGACGGCGCCTTTTGGCAGGCCGGTCGCCTTGCAGAGGATGGCGATCGGCTCGCCACCGGCGTCGGTGAAGATCTTCGCTCCGGTCGTGGGCTTCAACCCCGAGAGATACGAGATCTCCTCGGCGATCTCGCGGCTCAGGCCCTCCTGCGCAGCGGCGACCGCGGCCTCGAGGCTCGCGAACGGGCTCTTGTCGATTGCGGCGCGGTTGCGCTGGCGCCGCTCGATGAACTGCAGCGCCTTGCGGGACAGCGGGTCGGCCCAATTCTCAGCGGCCGCGAGCGAGAAGACGTCGCTGGCCGCCTCCTGCAGCACCTCGCGCGAGACGGCGAAGCGCTGGAGAATGGCGCGGCGCGCGTCCGCGTCGGCCCACCAGAACAGGATGTAGGCGTGGGAGGGGCGCAGTTCCGGCCGGCGCAGCAGAGCCGGAATGGTTCTCGGATGCTCGCGCGTGGCGGCGACCAGGATTTCCAGCGCATTCGCCGCCAGCTTGGCCGACTCGTTGCGCAGAACCACCTCGATAACCGGCGCCTCCATGCGTTCGACCAGTGCTTCGCAGACCAGCTCGCTTAGTTCCCGCCGAGCGGCGATGGCGATCCGGTGAAAGATGGTGGCGTTCTTGGCGCAATCGAGCAGGTCGGCGTCGCTGAGCGCACTGCAGAGCTCGATCAAGGGCCTGGCGACCTCGATCGCATCGCGCAGCAGGATGCGAGCAAGAACGGACGGCGGCTCGGTGAGGTTCGACAGCCGCTGCGCGACGCGACCGCGTTCGTCGGTCGAGGCTTCGCGCAGGATTTCGACCAAGAGATCGGCGGTCATCGCCCGCTCGAAGGCGTTCACGCGGCTGGAGGGAAGGCACACCACGTCGGCCAGGCGTCTGAGCAATGCGCGCCGCGCCTTGGAAGGCGGCGGCGGCTCCTGGTCTTCCGGCGCTAGGTCGAGGGGGGCGGTGTCGCTCACGGGGCCGCTCCAACGGAAGGCGCATCATCGGCGCGCTTAGGTTAATCAGCGGTTTGCACGCGGTGCGGCCCCTCCGGGCCGCGCCCTGCGACGACCTGGGGGAGGCCGCCGTCCGGTTTCGCTCTACCGCGTCGCGTACTCGCCCCCTTCGGGCGTTTCGCCGTCGGCGGTCGCCGTCAGCCGCTTGGGCACGACCAGCAGCACGAGCAGGATCGAGGCGTAGACGATCGTGATCGCGATCACGCAGACGTTGAAGTTCTTGAACCGGTCGTAGAGGCTCGCGCCCAGCACATCGCCGCCGCGCACGGCGACGGCGTAGACCGCGGTCGAGGCCATGAGCATCGTGCCTTGCAGGCCCCGAGGGCAGGAACGGATGAGGAGGTCGGTGTAGGCGGCGGTGCACATACCGCCCATCAGCCCAGCTCCCGCCGCCGCGACGAACGAGACAGGGACCGAATGGATAAACGCCAGCGGAATCATCTGAGGAACGCCGATCAGCGTCCCGATCCAAAGCAGCGGCCGAAGCGGAAACCTCTGGCTCAGCCAGCCGTACAACAGGAAGGTGGGGATGAACGACGCCGCGAAGATGTCGTTCCAATAGCCCCAGGCCGCGTCGTTCGAATGCAGGGTGTTCTGGAGAAAGAACTGAAGCGGGGTGTTGGATCCGGGCGCGAAGCTCCACAGCCCCCAGATGAGCAGCGCCGGGTAGACCGGCCAGTAGCGCAGCAGCCGAACGAAGTCGGACAGCACGGTCGCCTTGGGGCCGAGCTCGGTGCGTAGGTTGTCGTAGACGACCTTCGGACGAAGGAATCCGAACAGCGCGACCACCGCGCTCAAGGCGGCGCCGATCAGGAAGACATCGCGGGCGGCGCTCGCCCCGTGGCCGGACTCGAGCTGATCGCTGAGAATGCCGCCGAGCGCCAGCGAGACCAGTGTCGGTATCGTGCTGACGACGTTGAACATGGCGCTCATCTGCCCGGGCATGACGTGCTGTTGGCCGATTTGCGCCTGGAGCCCGTTGTAGGCGCTGGAGACGAACAAACCGGCGCAGTTCAACGTCAAAAGCGTCGCGAGCAGCACCGGCTGGCTGCCGAGCGGGGCGAACGCGAATGCCGCGTAGAGGGCGGCGTTGATCCCCCCGAACAGGATGAGGTAGCCGCGGTCACGCAGGCCGAACGGGCTCCAGCTGTCGCGCGCCAGACCAAACAGGAAGGCGAAGTAGACCGGGATGCCGGTGATGAGGTGGAAATTGGCGATCTCATGCGCGCTCATGTGCAGCTTGTTCTTCATGAAGAAGCTGATCGGGATGGAGATCAGACCACCACCGGCGCTCATGAGCAGAAGCAGCACCCCAAGGTAGATCAGGATGCGCGTACGGGCGGAGTGCGGGAGCGATGTCCCGGGTACGGCGATGGTTTCTCCCTCGGTCACGATGTCGAGATCGGCGGCGGCTTCGATCGTCATTCAGACTCTCCGTTCGCGCATGAACGCTATGCGCCCTCTACTGCGTTGCAAATCCGCCCTCCGGCGCTTCGCCGTCGGCGGTGCTAGTCAGGCGCTTCGGTACGACGAGAAGCACGAGCAGGATCGAGGCGTAGACCGCCGTGATCGCGATCACGCAGACGGTGAAGTTGTGGAAGTGGTCGTAGAGGTTGGTGCCGAGGATGTCGCCGAAGCGCGACGAGATCCAATAGAGCGCGACCGACGCCATCAACACGGTGCCCTGCAGCCCTCGCGGGCAGGAGCGGATCAGGAGGTCGGTGTAGGCGGCGCTGCACACCCCGCCCATCAGGCCGATGGGGACGGCCGCCAAAAGCGCGCCGGCGGCCGACTTGATAAACAACAGCGGCACCATCTGCGGGACCGCGACCACGCAGCCCCACCAGAGCAGCCGCCGGAGCGGATAACGCTGACTGAGCCAGCCGTAGAGCAGGAAGGTCGGGATGAACGAGACGACGAAGATCGCGTTCCAATAGCCCCACTCGGCGTCGCTCGAGTGCAGGGTGTCCTGCAGGTAGAACTGCAGCGGCGTTTGGGCGCCCGGAGCGAACTGCCAGAGAGCCCAGATCAGCAGGGCCGGATACACCGGCCAGTAGGTGAAGAGGCGCCGCAGATCCCCGAACAGGTTGGCGCGCGGCCTGAGCTCCTTGTGCAGGTTGTCGTAGACGCTCTTTGGCCGCAGCAGCCCGTAGAGGGCGATCGTCGCCATCACCGTCGCGCCGGTCAGGAACAGGATCCGCGAGGCGACCGGGCCGTTCCTACCCTCGAGCTGGTCGCTGAGCAGCCCGCCCAGCGCGAGCGCCCCCAGCGTGGGCAGGGAGGCCACGACGTTGAATACGGTGCTAACCTGGCCGGACATCACGTGCTGTTGGCCGAACTGCGCCATCAGGCCGTTCTGGGCGCTGGATACGAACAGGAACGCGACAGTGAGCGCGATCACCCCGGCGAGCAGCGTCGTCTCGGTGAACGGCGCGAAGGCGAAAAGCACGAAAAGCGCGGCCGTGGCGGCGCCGAACAGCACCATGTAGCCGCGGTCGCGCATGCCGAACGGACTCCAGGAGTCCCGGACCAGGCCACACAGGAACGATAGGTAAAGCGGGACGCCGGCGGCCAGACGGAACCAGGCGATCTGCGACGCAACCAGGTGCAGCTTGTTCTTGAGGAAGAAGCTGATCGGCACGTCGATCAGTCCTCCGTACGGCGCGCCGAAACCGAGCAGCAGGATGAGCACGCTGAGGTAGGTAAGGATGCGCCCGCGCGCAGCGGCCGACAGCGTGGTCGGCGCAACGGCGATCGTGTCGTCGTTGGCCGCGCCTTCTAAGGGGATCGCCTCAGCTTCGGTCGTCGCGGCGATCCTCCGGTACTGGGGTTCGAACGCATACGGAGGTCCGCGCCCTTGGACAAGCCGGCTGTTACGAGAACTCCGGCGTGCTCCACTGCGGCCAAAGGTCTGGAAGATCAGCAGAAACGGTATTGGGGAACCGCGCGGGCCGCTTTTCGAGGAACGACTCGACGCCCTCGCGCGCGTCGGGCGAGGCGCCGCGGAACTGGATGCCGCGACTGTCGGCCTGGTGCGCGCGCATCGGATGATCGGCCCCGGCCATTCGCCAGATCATCTGCCGGGTAAGCGCCACCGAGACGGGCGCGGTGTTGTCGGCGATCTCGCGCGCCAGCGAGCGCGCGGCAGGCAACAGCTCGTCCGGCGCGTGCAGCGAGCGTACGAGACCACGATCGTAAGCCTCCTGCGCCGGAAAGACCCGTCCCGTGAAGCACCACTCGAGCGCCGTCTGCGGGCCGACCAGATGTGGCAGGAACCAGGACGAACAGGCCTCCGGCACCAGGCCGCGGCGGGCGAAGACGAAACCATAGCGCGCCTCGGTCGAGGCGAGGCGAATGTCCATGGCGAGCTGCATGGTCGCGCCCACGCCGACCGCGGGGCCGTTTACGGCGGCGATCACCGGCTTCTTGGATTCGAAGATGCGCAGCGTGAGCCGGCCGCCGCCGTCGCGGGTGACGCCACCCACGCGGATGTCATTGCGCGGGGTCTCGGGCGCGACCGAGCGGTCGAACGTCGAACCGCCGCCCGAGAGATCGGCGCCGGCGCAGAAGCCGCGGCCGGCGCCCGTCACGATCACCGCCCGCACCGCATCGTCGGCGTCGGCCGCGTCGAAGGCGGCGATCATGTCCAGCATCATCTGACCGGTGAAGGCGTTCAGCCGGTCCGGCCGGTTCAGCGTGATCGTCGCTATGGCTTCGTCCACGGCATAGAGGATTGTCTCGAACGTGGGCATGTCTCTCGTCGGCTCCTGTCGCTGGCGGCTATCCGGCCGCGATGACTAAAGGGCAGTCAAGCCCCCCAACGGCCGTGGCGTCAGGCCGGCGGCGCCTCATCGAGCGCCGCTCCCGGGTCGCCCGGCGCGGTCTGGGGGCGCGTGGTCGCCGCCCCGGCCGCCGCGGCGATGACGGCTGCAACGCCGGCGAGTTGGAACGCCGACAGCCGCTCGCCGAGCACGAGGAAGCCAGACAGCACGCCGAGCGCGGGCTCGAGGCTGGTAAAGACCGCGAACGTGCGGGCCGGGAGCCGGCGAAGCGCGTAGAGCTCAAGCGAGAACGGAAGCGCCGCCGCCAGCAGTGCGACCGCCAGGGCAAGCGGCAGCAGGCCGGGCGAGAACAGGCTCACGCCGGCCCGCCACAAACCGGCCGGCGCCGCCACCACCGCCGCGATGCTGACCGCGAGCGCGGCGGTCGCGCGGCCGAAAGCCGCGCCGGCGATCCGCCCGATGATGATGTAGTTCCCCCACCCCGCTGCTGCGGCAAGAGCGAAGGCCACGCCGAGCGGATCGATCCGTCCCCCGGCAGCGGCGACGCCGACCATCAGCCAGACGCCGACCCCGGCGAGCAAAGCCCAGATGAGGTCGGAGGGCCGCCGCGAGCCAACCACCGCGACGGTCAGCGGGCCGAGGAACTGCAAGGCGATGGCGATGCCTTGCGGCAGGCGGCTCAGCGCCAGATAGAACATCGTGATGGTCAGGCCCATCGACACCCCGAGCCCGAACAACGGAAGCAAAGGCGCCGGACGCGGCCAGCTGCGCCATGGACGTGCGATTGCGACCAGCATGACCGCGCCGAGCGCCAGTCGGAGCGCCGCGGCGCCTTCCGGACCCACCGCGGGGAAAAGCCCCTTGGCCGCCAGCGACGCACCGACCTGGAAGGCCGCCATCGCGCCCAGGGTGGCCGCGAGCGGCAATACGATATCGAACCGACCGGACACCCTTGCTTGAGGCGCCATCCCTCTTAGAGCCTCGCCGTCCTAGGGTGCGGGCGCCCGTCTCAGGCCAAAGCCGGCTTGGATTGCGGCAGCACCTCTTGGATCACCTCGAACCCCTCGAACTGCGGGTGGCCGAGGTAAAGGGGCTTGTTGCCGCCGGCGTCTCTGTGCGCCACGCGGAACGCATCTGATCGCGTCCAGGCTTCGAAATCGGCCCGCGAGCGCCAGACGGTGTGGGAGGAGAACAAGGTGTGGTCGTCCGCCGCCGGTCCGCGCAGGAGGTGGAAGGCGACGAAGCCGGGCACGTCGCCCAGGTGGGTGTCGCGCCCAAGCCACACGGCCTCGAAGGCCGTCTCCTCGCCGCTGACGACGCGGAAGCGGTTCATCGCGATGAACATGGCCGTCCTCCGTTTTGCGCGAGGATACGGGCTGGCGCGCGCCGCAACAATGCGCGCCCTGGGGACGCGCCCTTTACGCGCCAGCCTGGCGCGCGCCATAAGCCGCCGGCGGCAACAAGCGCGGAGGAGCGGCATGAGCGAGCCGATCGTGGCGGACTACATCGTGGTCGGGGCCGGTTCGGCCGGCTGCGTGCTGGCCAACCGGCTGAGCGCCGACGGCAAGACCAGCGTTCTGTTGCTCGAAGCCGGCGGCGACGACCGCCCGACCAGGAACCTTGGGCAGTTCCTCTCCAACCTAATGATCCACGTGCCTGTGGGCTATTCGCAGACGTTGAAGGACCCCAAGGTCAACTGGCTCTACGCCACAGAGCCCGATCCCGGCACTGGCGGGCGCAGCCACGTCTGGCCGCGCGGAAAGGTGCTGGGCGGTTCGTCCTCGATCAACGGGCTGCTCTACGTGCGCGGCCAGCACGCCGACTACGACGGCTGGCGCCAGCTGGGCTGCACTGGCTGGGGGTGGGACGACGTGCGCCCCTACTTCCTCCGCGCCGAGCACCAGGAGCGCGCTGGCGCGGGAGACCTGCACGGGCGCGGCGGCCCGCTCAACGTCTCGGACGTGACCCAGACGCATCAGGTCTCCGACGACGTGATCGAGGCCGCGGTCGAGGCCGGCATCCCGCGCAATCCCGACATCAACGGCGAGGAGCAGGAGGGTGTCTGCTACTACCAGCTGACCGTGAAGAACGGTCAGCGCTGGTCGGCGGCCGTCGCCTACCTGCATCCGGCCATGGTCCGCTCGAATCTTCGGGTGGAGACCAACGCGCTCGCGTCACGCATCACGATCGAGGGCAAGCGCGCGACGGGCGTTGCGTTCGTCAAGGACGGCGAGGAGCGCGTGGCGAAGGCCAACTGCGAGGTGATCCTCGCCGGCGGCGCGGTCAACTCGCCGCAGCTCTTGCAGCTATCGGGGATCGGACCGGCGACGCTCCTGCGCGAGCACGGCATCGAGGTTAAGTCGGACATCGCCGGCGTCGGCGAGAACCTGCAGGATCACTACGTCATCGCCACCACCTACCGCCTGAAGGCCGGGACTATCTCGGTAAACGAGCTCACTCGCGGCGGCCGTTTCGTCGGCGAGACGTTGAAGTACATCTTCCAGCGCAAGGGCTTGCTCACTCTGTCAGCCGCGCACATCGCGGTGTTCTGCAAGTCGAGGCCCGAGCTTGCGGGCCCCGACATCCAGTTCCACATCCTGCCGGCGACGATGGACACCGAGAAACTGCTCGCCGAACAAACGATGGTGCTCGAAGGCCTGCCCGGCCTCACGATCGCGCCGTGCCAGGTCCGGCCGGAGAGCCGCGGCTCGATCCGCATCACATCGGCCGATCCCACCGCCCATCCTGCGATCGCGCCCAACTATCTCTCAGATCCGATCGATCAGCAGGTGGTGGTCGCGTCGTTGAAGTGGGGCCGGAAGTTCGCCGCCCAGCCGGCGCTGGCCAAGTGGATCGATCACGAGCTGCTGCCCGGGGCCGACATCCAGTCGGACGAGGAGCTGTTGGCCTTCGCACGCATGGCCGGCACCACGATCTACCACCCGGTCGGGACCTGCGCGATGGGAAGCGGGCCGAACGCGGTCGTAGATGCGGAGCTTCGGGTGCGTGGAGTCGAGGGCTTGCGCGTCGTCGACGCCTCGATCATGCCGAGGCTCGTCTCCGGCAACACCAACGCACCAACGATCATGATCGCCGAGAAGGCGTCCGACATGATCCTGGGCAAGGCGCCGGCGACCGCGCTCGCAGCATAGGGCCTCGATCTGCCCATCAGGCCGCGGCGCGGCCCAGCGCCTCCGGGAGGGCGGCGTTCATCGCCTGGAGAAGCCTCTCCGGCTTGATCGGCTTTTCGACGACGGCCTGCATGCCGCTATTCACATAGGACTGCGCGTCCTCCGGATCGGCGTTGGCGGTGAGCGCGATGATCGGCACCGCGCCGGCCTGGCCGCCGAGCGCGCGGATCGCGCGCGTCGCTTCGACGCCGTCCATCCTGGGCATCTTGATATCCATCAGGATCAGGTCGAACCGGCCTGTGCGCGCGGCCTCGACCGCTTCGGCGCCGTCCTCGACGCACTCGCAGGTGCACTCGAACATCTCGCAGAGCGCCTCGGCGACCATGCGATTGGTCGCGTTGTCGTCGACGACGAGCACGTGCGCCGAGCGGTTGAGTGCAGTATGGGCGTCGTTGACGTTGACCGTCGCGACCGCTGGGGCCGAGACGGAGAAGACGATCGTGGCGCCGGCGCCTGCGTTGGGCTCGGCGCGGATCTCGCCGCCCATCCGCTCAACCAGCCGGCGGCAGAGGGAAAGCGCGAGCTTGGCCTGCAGATCGGACGCCTCGCCGTCGCTCGCCGGCTCGGCCAACGCCTTGGCGACCGCTTCGCTCGAGAGCCCCCCGCCGGTGTCGCAGACCCGACCGATGAGCGCGACCGCGTCGCGGACCGGCTCGGCGGCGAGGCTGACCTCGACCGCACCCTGGCGGTTCAGCGACAGCGCCGTTTCGACGAGGACGTCGAACAGCTGCTTCACGCGAGCGGGATCGACCATCGCCGATAGGTCGGGCGGTCCGTCGTAGCCGACCAGCAGCGTCACGCCGTCGCGCTCGGCGCGGGCCTGCCAGGACGCCTGCAAGCCGTCCATCAGCTCGCGCAGGCCGACGGACTGGATATCGAGCACCATCTCGCCGGCCTCTGCGCGGGACAGCTCGAGCGCGTCGTTCAGCGTGCGTAAGGTCGCCTGACTCGACTCGATGATCGTGCGCACGAAGGCCTTGGCGTCGGCAGTCAGCGGTTGCCGCTGCAAGAGGTCCGCGACGGCGATGACGCCGTTCATCGGCGTCCGGAGCTCATGGTTGAGCATCTCGACGAACCGGCGGTTCATTGCGGCGGCGCTTTCATCGTCGCCCCGCCGCCGCAAGATCGAGCGGGCCGAGACGACGCCGCGATAACGCCCACGGTCGACGACCACGAGACCGGCGACCGGCTCTGTATGCGCGAGGATCAGCGCGCAAGCCTCGTCGAGGGACGCACCTTCCCCGATCGTCAGGGCCGGCGACATCACCTCGGAGACACGCAAGCCGGCGTTCTGCGCACGGACTGCGCCGCGCGCGACGATGCCGACCGGGCGGCCCTGCTTCACGACTGCCAGGAGGTCGCAGCCCGGGGTGTCGAGGAATCGGTCGAGCGCCGCCCCGCTCAGGCTGGTCGGGTCTATCGGATGGGCGTGCTCGATCAGGCCTGTAAGATTTGACATCGACTTTGCGGATCTGCCCTGCGCGAGACCATGCCGGCCCTTCGCTTGCAAAGTCGTTAAGAACGCGACCACAAAACTCAGCAAAAGCAAGGAAGATCGGCGGTGGTGCGGTGCCAATACGGACGTCACCGGTTCGTAGAACATGGTTATTCGAAGTGTTTATAGTGTCATGGAGCCACCGCGTGTATTGAATAGCCTCAGCTTGGGCGCGGCCGCACTTTGCGCTTTGCCCCAACCGCCCTGGACGCTAGAGATTCCAGCCCAGGCCCGCGTCCCAACAATCGCGGGCGGCCCTTCGTCCGCATGCCCCGCCCCGCAAAGACCGTCAAATCGGCTCTCGTCCTCTTTTCCGGCGGCCAGGATTCGGCCGTCTGCCTGGCCTGGGCGCTCGACCGGTTCGAGCGGGTGGAGACGATCGGCTTCGACTACGGGCAGCGGCATGCGGAGGAGCTGAAGGCCCGCACGCGGTTGCGCCGCGCGCTCGGCCGGGCGTTTCCGGCCTGGGGGTCGAGGTTGGGCGAGGATCGCCGGGTGAACCTGCGCGCCTTCGGCGCCATCGGCGAGTCGGCGCTGACCGCCGACCGGGCGATCGAGATGACCGGGCGCGGCCTGCCATCCACCTTCGTCCCGGGGCGCAATCTGGTGTTTCTCATCTACGCCGCGGCGCTCGCCGATCGGCGCGGGCTGGACGCCCTCGTCGGCGGCATGTGCGAGACCGACTACTCCGGCTATCCGGACTGCCGGCGCGCGACGCTGGATGCGCTGGAGACCGCGCTCAAGCTGGGCATCGGGCGGCCGTTTCCGATTCTAACGCCGCTGATGCGACTGACCAAGGCGCAGACCTGGGCGCTCGCCAAAACGCTCGGCGGCGGGCGTCTGGTCGAGGTGATCGTGAGGCAGAGCCACACCTGCTATCGAAACAGCCGCGATCCCCACGACTGGGGCGCAGGCTGCGGCGGCTGTCCGGCGTGCGAGCTACGCGCGAAGGGCTGGTCGGAATGGGTCGCGGCTGGGCGGCCGGCGCTGGCGCCATGAGCTACGCGGTCAAGGAGATCTTCCTGACCCTGCAGGGTGAGGGCGGCCAGGCGGGCCGCGCCGCGGTGTTCTGCCGCTTCGCCGGCTGCAACCTCTGGAGCGGCCGTGAGGAGGATCGGGCGAGCGCCGTCTGCACCTTCTGCGACACCGACTTCGTCGGCATGGATGGCGAAGGGGGCGGGCGGTTCGAGACCCCCGGCGCCCTGGCCGACGCGGTGGCGGCGCGCTGGACCGGCGGGGCCGGCGACCGGCTGGTCGTCTGCACCGGCGGCGAGCCGCTGTTGCAGCTCGATCCGCCTCTGCTCGACGCCTTGCACGCGCGCGAGTTCCAGATCGCGATCGAGACCAACGGCACGCTTCCCGCCCCCGCCGGCGTCGACTGGATCTGCGTCAGCCCGAAGGCCGACGCAGCCCTGGCGCAGACCAGCGGCGAGGAGCTGAAGCTGGTGTACCCGCAGCCCGGGGTCGATCCGGCGCGCTTCGAGGCGCTGGCCTTCGAGCGTTTCTCGCTGCAGCCGATGGACGGGCCCGAGCGTGAGGCCAACTCGGCGGCCGCCATCGCTTACTGCCTCGCCCACCCGAAGTGGCGGCTCAGCCTGCAAACCCACAAGTACCTGGGTCTGCCGTAGGTTCAGGAGGCGTCCGGCTGGTCGGCGCTCCCCCGGTCGGATGCGCGACGCCTTGGACCGTTGTAGTTGGGGTCGGCCCGGCGGCGCCGGTCAGGCCCGAAGTAGCCCGCCGAGCGGACGAAGGGTCTGGGATTGTCCACGACCTGGGCGATGCGCTCCAGCACCCCGCGCGCAGTCACTGGCTTGGACAGGAACTCGTTGACGCCGACGTCGCGCGCCTCCGTCACCCGACGCGACGTCGAATGGCCGGTGATCATGATCACCGGCGCCATGGGGTTGGGGCTGTCGGGGGAGTTGCGCAGGAGGCGGACGAAATCGATGCCATCCAGCGGCTGCATCGCCAGGTCGGTCATGATGATGTCGATCTGGTGCGCGCGCATGATCTGCAGCGCTTCAGCCCCGTCGTTGGCCTCGAACACCTGCCTGACCCCGATCGCGCGGAGGATCTCGGCGAGCAGCACGCGCATGTGGTGGTTGTCGTCCACCAGGAGCATTTTCAGGAGTTCAAAGCGCAAGGCCTGCCCATCGAGTTCGGGTTCAACGACGGCGAGCTCCAGCGACGCTGCTCGAGCCTAAACGACTGGCGAGGCACGCCATTACGAAGCGGCCGGACGCCGGTCAACCGGCAAACTTTACAACGCTGCAATAAGACCCGGCGGGCGGCCTAAGGCCTCACCGCGGGCCGACCGGAGTGGGCTCCACGCGCCCGGTCTGGCCGCGCTGGCGCAGCATGGCGTCGGCGAGCACGCAGGCCAGCATCGCCTCGACCACCGGCGTCGCCCGGATGCCGACACAGGGGTCGTGGCGCCCGGTCGTGCGGATCTCGACCTCGGCGCCCGCCTCGTCGATCGAGCGACGCGGGGTGAGGATCGACGAGGTCGGCTTGAACGCCACGCGCGCCACGACCGGCTGGCCGGTCGAGATGCCGCCGAGCACGCCGCCGGCGTTGTTGGAGAGGAAGACTGGCGCGCCATCGTTGCCCATCCGCATCTCGTCGGCGTTCTCCTCGCCGCTCAGCGCCGCCGCAGCAAAGCCCGCGCCGATCTCGACCCCTTTCGCGGCGTTGATCGACATCATCGCCGCGGCGATCTCGGCGTCGAGCTTGCCATAGATCGGCGCGCCCCAGCCGGCCGGGACGCCTAGAGCTTCCACCTCGACGATCGCCCCGGTCGACGAGCCCGCCTTGCGCACGGCCTCCAGGTGCGCCTCCCAGCGCTCGACCATCGCCGCGTCCGGGCACCAGAAAGGATTCCGCTCGACCTCGTCCCAGTCCCACCGCGCGCGGTCGATGGCGAGCGCGCCGATCTGGATCAACGCAGCGCGCACGTGGACGCCCGCGCCCAGCACCTTGCGCGCGACGGCGCCGGCGGCGACTCGCGCTGCGGTCTCGCGCGCCGATTGGCGCCCGCCGCCGCGGTAATCACGCACGCCGTACTTGGCGAAGTAGGCGTAGTCGGCGTGGCTCGGCCGGAAACTCTGAGCGATATCGGCGTAGTCGCGCGCTGCGCTGGTCGAGGTTTTCGATCAGCATTGAAATCGGCGTGCCGGTGGTGACCTGGCCGTTCGTCCGCTCGTCCTCGAACACGCCGGAGAGAATCCTCACCGCGTCCGGCTCGCGCCGCTGGCTCACGAACTTGCCCTGGCCTGGACGCCGTTTGTCGAGCCACACCTGAACGTCGGCCTCGGTCAGCGGGATCCCCGGCGGGCAGCCGTCGACCACGCAGCCCAGCGCCGGCCCGTGGCTCTCGCCCCAGGTCGTCACGCGGAAGAGATGGCCGAAGGTGTTGTGCGACATCGCCCGCTTTTAGCCGAAGCCGGCCTTGCGCGACACCGGCGCCCTCAGGCGACGACGAACCGGTAGATCGGGCCGGTCCATTCGACGCCGTCGCCCGTCATCGGGTGCAGGTCCTTGACGCCCGGCGTGGCCGCGATCGCCTTCGGCCAGAACGCCTGGGCGCCTGCGTTCCGCTCGACAATGGCGATCTCCCACCGGCCCGGATAGGCGGGCAGGATGTTGGCGACGGCGGCGCTCGCCACGCCTCCGCGCCGGTGTTTCCGCACGACGAAGAATTCCGCCATGTTGTGGTCGACCGGCATGCCGGAGTGCGAACGGTCGTGCAGCAGCGCAAAGCCGACCGGAAGCCCGCGCTTGCGGATGATCAGCGGCGTCCGGCCCGGCTCGCGCCAATAGGCGGCGAGGTAGGGGTAGGGTTTGAAAAGACCGTTGGCCGCGAGCTCGAACTCGGGCGAGTCGGCCGGCTCTAGTTCGGAAAAATCGTACAGATAGAACTGCATCAGGCCCTCGAGCAGAGACTGCTCGCTCTGTGCAGCCGTCCTGACCTCGACGTCGTCCGCCGCGTCCGCCACGAGGTTCTCCGCGCCCTGCCGTCCCGGCTGTGCGCCGTCCGGCGCTTGGCGGTTCATAGACCATCGGGGCGCGGCCGTCTCTTGTCGTCGCCGGGGGCGTGGCGCGTCGTAAGGCGCGCCATGGCGCGTGCGCGCCCGCTCGGTTAGGAAATACCGCAGGCGAAGAGGAGCACGCGCGATGACCGATCTCGTCAAGGTCGAAGACAACGGCCACGTCCGAACGATCAGTTTGAATCGGCCGGAGAAGAAGAATGCGCTCTCGAATGCGCTGGCCTGGGGCGTCGTCGAAGCCGTCGAGGCGGCGGCGAAGGTGGACGACGTCTGGGTCGTCGCGATCACCGGGTCGGGCGACGCGTTCTGCGCCGGCCTCGATCTCGCCGGCGGCGAGCGTTACCATCCGTATACGCCGCAATCGGCTCAGCTGGACGACATCTCCTGGGTCGGCCAGTTCCTACTCGCCATCCGCAAGCGATGCGACAAGCCGGTGGTCGGCGGCATCAACGGCGTGGCGGTCGGCGCGGGCCTTGGGCTGGCGATGGCGACGGATGTGCGGCTGGTGGCCAAGAGCGCGCGGCTCATGGCCGGCTACACGCGCATCGGCGGCTCGCCCGACGCCGGGCTGACCATCACGCTGCCGCAGGCGATGGGTTACGAGCGCGCCATGCGCTTCATGATGGAGAACCGGACCGCGAACGGCGACGAGGCGGTCGCCTGGGGCATGGCCGGCGAGGTGGTCGACGACGACAAGTTCGCCGACACGACTGGCCGAATACTGCCAGCAGCTCTGCCAATGGTCGCCGATCACGCTAAGGCTGCTCAAGCGCGGCATGGTCAAGTCGCTCGAGACCACCGACATGGAGCAACAGCTGCGCTACGAGGTCGGCAACATCCGCATCGCTTTCGCCAGCGAGGACGCCAAAGAAGCGCGCAAGGCCTTCTTCGAAAAGCGCAAGCCGGTCTTCGCGGGCAAGTGATCGAGCCGAGCTGGTCGCGACGGCGGTCGTGGAGCGCGCTATAGGGGCGACCATGGCGCGCAAGGGCCCGAAGAAGACCGACGAGCAGTTCTACGCGGAGGCCGCCCATGAGCCGCCGCTGCCGGACGGCGCAGACCCGCTCGTGCTCTTCGAACAGTGGTTTGCCGACGCGCGGAAGGCCGAGCCGAACGACCCGAACGGCATGGCGCTGGCCACGGGCGGCGCAGACGGCCTCCCGAACGTGCGCATGGTGCTCTTGAAGGACGTCGATCGGAGCGGCTTCGTCTTCTACACCAACACCGAGAGCGCCAAGGGCGGCGAGCTCGCCGCCAACGCCAAGGCGGCGCTGCTCTTCCACTGGAAATCGCTGCGCCGGCAGGTGCGGGTGCAGGGGCTGGTCGAGGCGGTCAGCGGCGAGGAAGCCGATGCCTACTTCGCCACCCGCCCGCGGGGCAGCCAGCTGGGCGCCTGGGCGTCGGACCAGTCGCGCGCGATGCCCGATCGGCTGGCGCTGGAGCGGCGTGTGGCCGAGTACGGGCTGAAGTTCGGGCTGGGCAAGGTCGAACGCCCGCCGCACTGGTCGGGCTACCGCGTCAAGCCGCTGTCGATCGAGTTCTGGCGCGACCGGCCGTTCCGCCTGCACGAGCGCCTGGCCTATTCGCGTCCGGGCCTCGACCAGCCGTGGTCGGTCGCCCGGCTTTATCCGTAGGGCCTCTTGCGCGATAAGCGAGCGAATGCCGGCAACCTGCGGGGCGCGGGGCTGCTGGACACACAGGGAGGAAGCTCCATGCAAGGCCTGATGCAGACCTGGCCGCTGACGGTCGACAAGATCCTCGACCACGCCAACAACTGGCACGGTGACCGCGAGGTGGTCAGCCGCTCGATCGAGGGACCGATCGTGCGAACGACCTGGGGCCAGATCCACGAGCGCGCCAGGCGGCTCTCGAACGCGCTGCTCGGGCTCGGCGTCAAGCGCGGCGACCGCGTCGGCACCATGGCCTGGAACACCGCCCGCCACATCGAGGCCTGGTACGGGATCATGGGGATCGGCGCGGTCTGCCACACGCTGAACCCGCGGCTGTTCGCCGACCAGCTCTGCTACATCATGAACCACGCCGAGGATCGCATCCTCTTCGTCGACCTGCCCTTCCTGCCCGTCCTGAAGGAGCGCCGCGCCGAGCTGCCGAAGGTCGAGCACATCGTCGTCCTGACCGACCGCGACCATATGGCCGAGGCTGACTTCCCCGGCGCGCTCTGCTACGAGGCCCTGATCGAGGAGCACTCGCCGGACGTGGTCTGGGGCGACTTCGACGAGCGGACCGCGTGCGCCCTCTGCTACACCTCCGGCACCACCGGCAACCCCAAGGGCGTGCTCTACTCGCACCGCTCGACCTTCCTGCACACCCTGGTCACGCTGCAGGCCGACGTCATGGGCCTGTCGGCAGCCGCGACATCGATCCTGGCCGTGGTGCCGATGTATCCACGCCAACGCCTGGGGCCTGACCTTCTCGGCCCCGGCAGCCGGCTCCAAGCTCGTGATGCCCGGCGCGAAGATGGACGGCGCCTCGATCTTCGAGCTGCTGGAGACCGAGAGGGTCACCTTCTCGGCCGCGGTGCCGACGGTGTGGCAGATGCTGCTCGCAGCACCTGCGCGCGCGGGAACGCTCAAGCCTTCGACGCTCAAGCGGGTGGTGATCGGCGGCTCGGCGGTGCCCGAGGCGCTGGTGCGCGCCTTCCGCGACGACTATGGCGTCGACGTGGTGCACGCCTGGGGCATGACCGAGACCTCGCCGCTCGGCACGCTGTCCAGCACGAGCGCCGCCGTCGCGGCGATGGACGCCGGAGCGGCAGTTGCAGTTCAAGCTGAAACAGGGCCGCCCGCCCGCCGGAGTCGAGCTCAAGCTCACCGACGACGCCGGCGAGCGCCTGCCGCACGACGGGACGACGTTCGGGCGGCTGAAGATCCGCGGGCCTTACGTGGTCGGCGAGTACTTCCAGGGCGAGGGCGGCAACATCCTCGACGACGAGGGCTACTTCGACACCGGCGACGTCGCCACCATCGATCCGCTCGGCTACATGCAGATCACCGACCGGGCCAAGGACGTGATCAAGTCCGGCGGCGAGTGGATCAGCTCGATCGAGATCGAGAACCTGGCCGCCGGCCATCCCAAGGCGTTGCTGGCCGCGGTGATCGGCGTCGCCCATCCGAAGTGGGACGAGCGGCCGCTGCTGCTGGTCAAGCTGCGCGACGGCGAGACCGCGACCACGGCGGAGTTCCTGCAGTTTCTCGAGGGCAAGATCGCCAAGCTGGTGGATGCCGGACGACGTGGTGTTCGTCGACGACATCCCGCTCGGCGCAACCGGCAAGATCGACAAGAAGCTCATCCGTGACCGAATGAAGGACTACGTCCTGCCGACAGTCACTGAGGCCGCGAAAGTTCCGGCGCAGTAGCGCGGCCGCAGGCGTGCTGGCTTCCCCGCCCGATGGCGAGCATCGAGCGGGGGCCGTGAAAGCGTAGGCTACTGGTTCGCGGGCGCGCTGCTGGCCGCAGCGGCCGAGCTCATCGCGGCGGAGGCGGCGCTGTTGGCCGCAGCCATGGCGCTGTTCGCCTGAGCGGTGGCCGCAGCCGCGGCGCTGTTGGCCGCAGCCATGGCGCTCGCCGCTTCCGCGTTCGCCTGGTTGGCGGCGTCGGAGGCGTTTTGCTGGGGGCTGGGCCCACAAGCCACGACCGTAAGCGCGCCGATCGCGGCGCCGGCGATGAGAATCTTGCGAAGCGTTTCAGAAGTCATGGGTTTTGGTTCCTCCCCCATTGCGACTGCGTCGGCGCGGACGCGCGAGACGCAAGGACGATGAGCACTTACAGCCTGTCCTAAGCCAAGCGCTAGCAGTTTGTGATGGTCTAGCCCAGCCTGTAGTCGCTGTTCAGGTCCGCGGCGCCGTCGGTTTTGACCCGCCCCGAGCGCACCAGCTGGATCACGTGGGCGTGCACCGAGCGAGCTGCGGCGGGGTAGAGGCGCGGGTCGACGCCCGCGTACATCTTCGGCACCATGGCGGTGATCTTCGTTTCGCCGGCGGCCAGCTGATCGAGAATCTGCCGCTCGCGGTCGAAGCGATGGGCTTTGTACTCGTCGATGAAATGAGCGACGTCGGTGATCGGCGGGCCGTGCGTCGGCCATAGGGTATTGAAGTTACACGCTTTGATTAGGTCGAGGCTGGCGATGTAGTCGCCCATGTCGCCATCGGGCGGCGTCACAACCGTCGTCGACCAGCCCATGATGTGGTCGCCGGTGAAGCAACAGTTCTCTTCGCCGAGCGCGTAGCAGATGTGGTTCGAGGTGTGTCCGGGCGTTGCGATCGCCTCGAACGTCCACCCGTCGCCGGCGATGGTCTGCCCGCCGCCGCAGACGGAGACGTCGGGGGTAAACCGGTCGTAGCCCGCCTCGGTGCGGACGCCATCCTCGGCCGGAAGCGCCGCCACCGCACAGCCGTAGATGACCGCGCCGGTCTTTTCCTGCAACGGGCGGGCCAGCGGCGAGTGATCGAGGTGGTGGTGGGTGATCAGGATGTGCGTGACCCGCTCGCCCGCAACCGCCGCGAGGATCGCATCCAGGTGCGCTGAATCGTCAGGCCCCGGGTCAATGACGGCGACGCTGTCGCCGCCGCCGATGATGTAGGTGCCGGTGCCGGTGAAGGTGAAAGGCCCCGGATTGTTGGCGATCACCCGCCGGATCAGCGGCGTGACCTTGTCGGTCCGACCGTACTCGAAAGCGATGTCGCGGACGAAGGGGATCACCACGGCGCGCGGCCTGGCTCTTGCCCACAGAGCCTCTCAAGCACCGGAAGCAGGGGGCTGAGCGCGATGGACATGGTTATTTTTGTGTCAAAACGGCTGCAGCGCGCGGCGGCCGCGATTCTGTGTCTTATGGCGATACAGATGGTCCTGACCCTTGCAAGTTGCGAGCCGGAGATGGTCCCGATGGCTGGCAAGGTCGCGATCACGCGCTAGCCAGCGCGCTTTGGAGATCGTAGCCCGCCGCCGCTCCGAGCTTGAGCAGCTCGTCGCGCGAGCGCGCGCCAGCGCCAGCTTCGCCGAGCGACCAGGTGATGATCGAGCGGTTTCCAGAGCGGCAGAAGGCCAGCACCGGCCCCTTGGCCGTCGCGAGCACCGCCCGCTCGGCCGCCACCTGCTCGGGCGTCGGCGCGCCGCGCACTGGGATGAAGGCATAGTCCAGCCCCGCTGCGTGCGCCGCCGCCTCGATCTCGGCGCCGGCCGGCTGGTCGGGCGCCTCGCCATCCGGCCGGTTGTTGATGACCATGACAAAGCCTGCCTCGGCCGCACGCGCCAGGTCTCCGATTGCAATCTGCGGCGCGACAGAGAAGCCGTCGGTCACTTTGCGAAACTCAGTCATCGCCGTCTCCGCTGCCCGCGTGGACGATGCGTTATAGCCGCTTCGCCTGCGCGAAAAAGGGTGTGGCGCTAGAACCGCGGAACAGGCGCCAGCAGGAGCTCGCCGCCGCTGCGCCGCCGCGCGTCGGCGAGCGTTGCGACCAGACCCCTTGCGCGCGGGTCGTTCAGCACTTCGCTCGCCGTCTGCAGCGTCTTCAGCTCGGTGTCGGCGACGCCGAACGCGTGCTTCAGCGCCTCCCAGGGCGTGCGGCGGGCGGTCAGCGCCTTCAGCTCGACGTCCTGGCCGGTGAGGCCGGCAAGGTCCTTCGCCTTGTCCACCGCCTGGTAGAAGCCGCCGAGCTCGTCCACGAGCCCCAGCCCCTTGGCCTGCACGCCTGTCCATACCCGCCCGCGGGCGATCGCGCGCACCTGGTCGGGGGTCATCCGCCGGCCGGTCGCCACCCGCTGGACAAAGCCGGCGTAGACCCGATCCACGGAAGCGGCGAAGGCCGCGCGCTGGGCCGGCGTGAACTCGCCCGCCGGGCTGTCGGCGTCGGCGTAAGGGCCGCCGACGCTGAGGTCGCGCAGGTCGACGCCGAAGTGCGCCAGCGCCGGCCCGATCGCGAGCTTGCCGCCGAACACCCCGATGGAGCCGGTCAGAGTCGAGGGCTCGGCCACGATCGCCGAAGCGGCGGATGAGACCCAGTAGCCGCCCGACGCGCCATAGGTCCCCATGGAGACCACGATCGGCTTGGCCGCCTTCACGGCCCGGACGGCGGCCAATATCTCCTCCGAAGCGGTGTCGGCTCCGCCCGGCGAGTTGAGGCGGAAGACGACCGCCTTGATCGAGCTGTCCTGCGCGGCGGCGTAGAGGGCGCTCGCCACCTCGTCGGCGTTGATGTCCTGGCCCCCGAGTGTCGCGCCGTCCGAGCCGGTCGTGATGTCGCCTTCGGCGGAGACGACGCCGATCTGCGGCCGCCCGAAGCCACCGACGCTGCGATCGATCGCCGAGGCGTAGTCGTCGAAGTCGAACAGCTTGGCGCCGTCGCCGGCCCGTTGGGCGGCCTCGTCCTCGGCGGCCTTGAGGTCGCCCAGTCTATCGATCAGGCCCTTCGCCTGGGCGTCCGCGGCGTCGTAGGGGCCGCCCTCGATCAGGGCCTTCAGCCGGGCCGGGTCCATCTTCCGGTAGCGGGCGGCGGCGGAAAGAGCTGAGTCGTAGACCGAGCCCATCCAGCTCAAGTCCGCTTCCCGCTGCGCCGGCGTGAAGTCGTCGTACAGATAGCCGTTGATGGCGGTCTTGTACTCGTAGCGCTGCTCGAAGTCGGCCTTGACCCCGTACTTGTCGAACAACCGCTTGAAGAACAGGCTCTCGTTGGCGATCCCGGTCGCCTGGAACGGCGCTCCCGGCTGCATCCAGAACTGGTCTGCCGCGGCTCCCAGCATATAGGTCGAGGTGACGACGCCCTCCGGGTAAAGCCCCTGACTGAACGCGATCACAGGCTTGCCGGTATCGTGGAAGGTGCGGAGCGCGAGGCTGAGCTCGTCGGCTTCGCCGGGGTCGATGCCGGCGTCGGGCAGCCGCACGAACAGCGCCTTCACCCGCGGGTCGGTCTCGGCGCGCTTCAGGGTTCCGACGATGCGCATGACCGAGAGCGGATGCTGACCGAATACGCCGAGCAGGCTGTCCGGCTCCTGGTCCGTCAGCGGCCCCCGGAGGTCGAGGACCAGCGCCGACGCCGCCGGCGTGGTCGGCGCGCGCGCGCCGCCCAGCGCCATGCTGATCAGAAGGAACGGCACGCCGATGAAGAAAAGGGTCAGGCCGACGAAGACGCCGGCCAAGGTCAGGAGGAACTGCTTCATCGAGGCGCCCGAGCGGGAATCGCGCGCCACCCTAACTCGCCGCGCGATGCTCTCAAAGGTTGGCTGCGGAGCGCCGAAGCCGGAGGGCGGCTGGGCGCCTAGAAATGCCGCTTGGCGAAGGCCCGGCCGGAAGCGCTCTTCAGATAGCTCTCGAAGGCATCCGCTTTCGCGTGGTCTTCGAACGCCAAGTAGGTCACCAGCGCCCACGGCCTGAATTTGCGCGTGTGTGCCGAGGCGCCTGCGTTGTGGTCTCGGAATCTCTTCCGCAGGTCGATCGTCGCGCCAACGTAGTGAGCGTCGGGGAAGTTAACGCTCTTGAGAATGTAGACGTATTTCAACCGCTCCCTCGCCGCGGAGAAGCCCGCCTTCGCTAAAGCTACGGCGTGGCATCCGCCTCGCACGCTCCGGCGGACTTCGTCACGCCGAAGCTAGATTTTGCCTCGGGCAAAATCAGCGAAGGCGGAGACGTGTTTCAACGCCCCCCTCGCCGCGGAGAAGCCCGCCTTCGCTAAAGCTACGGCGTGGCATCCGCCTCGCACGCTCCGGCGGACTTCGTCACGCCGAAGCTAGATTTTGCCTCGGGCAAAATCAGCGAAGGCGGAGACGTGTTTCAACGCCCCCCTCGCCGCGGAGAAGCCCGCCTTCGCTAAAGCTACGGCGTGGCATCCGCCTCGCACGCTCCGGCGGACTTCGTCACGCCGAAGCTAGATTTTGCCTCGGGCAAAATCAGCGAAGGCGGATGGTCGGAGCAGCAGGATTCGAACCTGCGACCCCCGCCTCCCGAAGACGGTGCTCTACCATGCTGAGCTATGCTCCGACGTTAGAGCCGGCGCTTATAGACGAGGGGCAAACCCCGGGCAAGCAAGGCCTTGCCGACGGTCTGAGGGCGCTTTGGTTGCAATGCTCAGGGCCTTGCGATATCCCGGCCGCCCGGCTGCGAAGGCCTCGTTCGCCCGCCGCTGCTGGGGGATGGTGTAATGGTAACACAGCGGTTTTTGGTACCGTTATTCTAGGTTCGAAGTCCTAGTCCCCCAGCCAGCCCTCGCTGCTTCGCAGCTGCGGCTGGCTCAGCCCGGCGGCGACGGCCGCGACGCAGCGGGAGGTCCGATGCAAGCCAGGTTCAGCCACTCGATCCTGTTCGTCGCCGACATGGACAAGGCGGTCGCCTTCTACCGCGACGTCATGGGCCTGCCGGTCAAGTTCCAGAGCCCGTTCTGGAGCGAGTTCGACACCGGAGCCGTGACGCTGGCGTTGCATCCCGCGTCCGATGCGAATCCGCCGGGACGGGTGCAGCTCGGCTTCGCGACGGCGGACCTTCCGGGCGTCTACGCGGCGCGCGCGGCCAATGGCCTTGTGTTCAGCGCGCCGCCCGTCGACGAGCACGGCGCGCTGTTGTCGCGCATCGTCGATAGCGAAGGCGCAGAGGTTTCGCTGAGCGGCGCTTGAGAGTCAGGCCAGGGCGACGAGCTGGCTCGCCTGTTCGAGCGCGGCAGCCCGGGCGGCATACTCAGCCGCCATGCCGATGAGCACATCGGCCGCCCGGCGGTCGCTCAGGCCGCGCGCGAGCCTGCGGCATCGGTCGTTCTGCACGCGCAGGTCTTCGATCTGCCGGACGTCGGTCACATCGATCAGCATGTTGACCGCGCCGACCAGCGCGCCGCCGCAGAGGATCGGCGTCGGTAGCGGCATGAAGGCCACACGCTCGCCGTTCGGCCGCTCGGCGAGAGCGGTCACGCCGCGGATCGGACGCTTCTCGCGGATCGCGACCGCCATCGGGCAAAGCCGGTGCGGCAGGAATACGCCCTCCGTCGTGTAGAGCTTCCAGGTCACGCACCAGCGGTCCTTGCCGGCGGCCGGCGTTCTTCCGGAAAAGCCTATGCAGGCGCGGTTGAAGTGGGTGACCAGGCCGGTCGCGTCGGTGACGTAGATCGGGGCGTCCAGGGCATCGAGCGCCGCGTGGAGGCCGTCGCCGCCTTCCGCCACGGCGCGCACCGCCGCACTCAAAATCCTGTCCGCCAGTGGCGTCGACACCAACATTACGGCCCCTCAGCGATGACCGCTGGTCAGCGAGCTAGAACGAGCCGATCTCGACAAACGTTCCAAGAGCAGGACGATATCGGCAGCTGCGCCCAACCGGGCGCGGCGGGACCGGAGAGCGATGGGCGCCGTCGACTGGGCAATCCTTAGCCTCTACCTCGCCTTCGTGCTGGGCATAGGCGTGATCGCCGCGCAGCGCGCGCGAAGCGGAGCGGACTTCTTCCTGGCCGGCCGCTCGATCCCCGCCTGGGTCGCGGGGCTCGCCTTCCTGTCGGCGAACCTCGGCGCCCAGGAGGTCATCGGGATGGGGGCGTCGGGGGCCAAATACGGCATCGCGACCGCCCATTTCTATTGGATCGGCGCCATCCCGGCGATGGTCTTCGTCGGCGTCTTCATGATGCCGTTCTACTATGGCTCGAAGGCGCGCTCGGTCCCGGAATACCTGCGCATGCGCTTCGACGAGAAGACGCGCGCGCTGAATGCGCTCACCTTCGCGGTGATGACCGTCATCTCCTCCGGGATCTCGATGTACGCGCTGGCCAAGCTGATCCAGACCCTGCATGTGCTGGACGGCCCCTTCGCCCGCCTCGGGCTGCCGCCAACCTGGATCTTCCACGTCGCGGTCCTCACCTCGGCGGCGGTGGTGCTCGTCTACATCTTCATGGGCGGCCTGCGCGGGGCGATCTACAACGAGGTGCTGCAGTTCTTCCTGATCGTCGCCGGGTTCGCGCCGCTGGTCTGGGTCGGGCTGCGCCAGGTTGGCGGGTGGCATGGCCTCCAGACCACGCTCGGTCCCAGCTACACCCATGCCTGGATCGGGATGGGGAATGCCGCGACCAACCGGCTCGGCGTCAGCTGGTTCGGCCTGACCTTCGGGCTCGGGTTCGTGCTGTCGTTCGGCTATTGGTGCACGGACTTCCTGGTCGTGCAGCGCGCGATGGCGGCCGAGTCCATGGCCGCCGCCAGACGCACCCCGCTCATCGCGTCCGGCGCGAAGATGCTCTTCCCGTTCCTTGTCATCTTCCCGGGCCTGATCGCCATGGCGCTCACCGCGCAGCCCAGTCGAGCACAGCCGGCGACGACCGGTCCGCCGGCTGCCGTCGCCCAGCATCAGGGCGGCGTTATCCCGATCAAGCTCGATCCGGCGACGGGCCGGCCGATGCTGGACGCGCGCGGCCAGCCGGTGCTCGACTACGACCTCGCCACCCCCAACCTCTTGCTGCGCGACTTCCCGACCGGGATGCTCGGCGTCGGCCTGACCGCGCTCCTCGCCAGCTTCATGTCGGGGATGGCGGGCAATGTCACCGCCTTCAACACGGTCTTCACCTACGACATCTATCAGGCCCACATCCGACGAAACGCCGGCGATCGGCACTACCTGCGGGTCGGTCGGCTTGTCACCGTGTTCGGCATCGCAGCCTCGGTGGCCGCCGCCTACCTCGCCGCCCGCTTCAACAACATCATGGACCTGCTACAGTTGATGTTCGCCTTCGTGAACGCGCCGGTGTTCGCAACCTTCCTGCTTGGCATGTTCTGGAAACGGACGACCGGACACGGGGCCTTCGCCGGGCTAGCGCTGGGAACGCTGACCGCGGCCCTCCACCATGGCCTGACGCTGCCGCTGAACGACCTCGTGGGCGTGAAGGGCGGCTGGATCGCTGTGGCCCATATCTATCCGAGCGAGATGGCGCAGAACTTCTGGACCGCCATCTGGGCCTGGAGCGCCTGTCTTGCCGTGACCGTCGCCGTCAGTCTCGCGACCCGGCCCAAGCCCGAAGCCGAGCTCGAGGGGCTGGTCTATTCGCTCACGCCCAAGGTGGTCAGCGGGGGGCGCCGCTGGTACGCCGACCCCGTGCCGCTGGGCATCCTGGCGCTTCTCGCCGCGCTCGCCCTCAACATCGTGTTCCGCTAGCGAACCGCCGCGCCATGTTGCTCGACATCCGCCTGCCCATCGGCCTCCTCTTCCTGGCCATCGGCGCGATCGTCGCCGGGCGCGGGCTCGGCCCCGGCGCGACCGCGGTGACCGGCGTTCCCATCGACCTGATCTGGGGATGCGTCATGGCCGCCTTCGGCGCCGCCATGCTGACGCTGGCGCTGACCTCGCGGCGCCCCATCGACGGTCAGGCCGGCCCGCGGCAGACGGCTTCGAGGTTGTGGCCGTCGGGATCGAGCACGAAGGCGCCGTAGTAGTCCGGACCGTAGTGCGGCCGCGGGCCAGGCGGTCCGTTGTCCTTGCCGCCGGCGGCGATCGCCGCTGCATAGAAGGCGTCGACCTGCGCACGCGTCTGCGCTTGCAGCGCCACGTGGAACTTGCCGCGCGTGGCGTCCTGCTCGGCCAGCCAGAACCAGGGTCGGCTGTCGCCATAGCCGGTGGAATCAACGCCGCCCGAGTGTTCGTGCGGCACGGTGAACAGGCGTTTGACGCCGAGCGGCGCCAAAGCCCGGTCGTAAAAGGCGGTCGAGCGGGCGAAGTCCGAGACGCCGAAGGTTATGTGGTCGATCATGGCGCCTCGTCCATCCGGGTCAGATGGAAGAGCGCGATACTGCCGGGCCGCAAGGGCGGCAAGGGCAGGCCCGTGCGCGCGATAGCCCGCCCGCTCGCTTCGACCGCCTCGCCCTTGACCAGCGCCGGGTCGGAGGCGATCGGCGAGGCGGCCGGGGCCAGCATCACGATGCGGTAGATCGCCTCGGGATCGAGACCTTTGAGCCGCAACGGATCGGGCGACACGTTCGCCCGCACCTGCAGCTGCGCGAAACTGGCCAGCGCCTCGGTCTCGCCGGCGATCATGAAAGCCAGCGCCGCCGGGTCGCTCACCGGCTGGCGGCTGAGGCGGCCCGCATGGATCAGGGCCCGATGGGACTTGTAGACGCCGATCCAGCGCTTGAGCGCCGCCCGCTCGCCCTCGGTAAAGGCGCGCACGTCGGCCTCGACCCCCATGTGGCCGAAGAGGGCGGTCAGCGCCCGGAAGTCCATGCTCGCCCGGCGGCCGGTCGTGTGGTCGGCGGTCGCGGCCACATGCGCGCCCATCACCTCGGGCGGGAAGAAGGTGGTGAACGCCCGCTGCATCGCCTGCCGCTCGATCGGATCGTTGCAGTCGGACAGCCAGACGCGATCGGTGCGCTTGAGCATCTCGAAGTCCGCCCGTCCGCCGCCGGACGAGCAGTCCTCGATCTCGACCCCAGGATGGGCGGCGCGCAACCGATCGACCAGCTCGTAGACCGCGAGCGTCTGGCGGTGGGCGGCCGGGCGGCCGCCACTGGCCGGATGCGTCAGGTCGCGGTTCATGTCCCACTTAAGGTAGCTGATCGCGTTCCCGGCCAGGAGCGCGTGGATCTGCGCGTAGATGTTCTCGAACACCTCGGCGCGCGTCAGATCGAGCACATACTGGTTGCGGCCGAGCGGCTGCTTGCGGCCGGCGACGCCCAGGATCCAGTCCGGATGCTCTCGCAGGAGATCGGAGTCTGCGTTGGCCATCTCCGGCTCGACCCAGAGACCGAAGGCCAGGCCGAGCGAACGCACGTGCTCGATCAGCGGCGTGAGCCCCTGCGGGTATTTTGCCGGATCGGGCGTCCAGTCGCCCAGGCCCGCCGTATCGTTGGGGCGACCCTTGAACCAGCCGTCGTCGAGCACGAAACGCTCGGCGCCGATCTCGGCCGCCAGATCGGCCAACGTCTTCAGCTCGTCCAGATCGTGGTGGAAGTAAACCGCCTCCCAGGTGTTGAAATTGACCGGCCGCGGCTTCCCCGTCAGCCGCCCTCCGAGAATCCGGGTTCGGACGAAAGGATGGAAGCGATCGGTCAAGCCGTTCAGGCCCGCCGATGATCGCGCGGCATACAGGATCGGCGTCTCATACGTTTCGCCTTCGCCGAGCGTGAGCTCCCCCGGCCAGAAGAACGCGCCGGCCTGCGCCTGCAGCCGCCCGTCGCGCAGCCGCTCGACCAGCGTCCGGTGATTGCCGCTCCAGGCCAGGTGCAGCCCCAGCGCCTCGCCGTCGTTCTCGCCGAAGCCGGGCTCGCCGACGACCATGAACGGCGGGGCGTGGTGCGAGGTGCGACCCGTGCGGTTCTCCCGGACCAGCATGCCCGTCCTGAGCCGTTGGCGGCTGGTCTGGAATTCGCGCGCCCAGCGGCCGTCGAACAGCAAGAGGTCGTCGAACGCGAGCGGCAGAGCCGCCGCCGCCGCCCAGTCGAGGTGCAGCGGCGTCGGCCCACGGTTTAGAATCCGTGAACGGAATGATGCGACGCCGGTCCGCTCGTCCAGCTCGACTGTGACCGCGACCTCGATGCCGGCCTTCGGATCGGCTAAGCGGAAGACGATGCGTTGACCGTCCTGATCGGCGGACAATGGCTCGAGCTGGGTCACGAAGTCGCCGTCGGCGCGGTGGCATTCGAACGCCGGTTGGCCGGTGAAGCCGCGGCCGGCCTCGGGGAAGAGGTCGAAAACCTCGCCGCCATCGATCGTGCCGCGCGTGACGCGGTCGGCCAACGCGGTCGCTCCCGCCAGGTCGCCGCTCAGGGTCTCCCCCCAATAGATCAGGCGTGGCGCGCCGGCGGTCTGCTGCAGGACGATCGTGTCACCGCCGCCGTCGAGCCGGAAGAGGGCGCCCATCGGTCTACTCGATCCGCCAGGCGCTAACGCCGGCGGGCGGCAGCTCGGGGCCGCCCAAGAGGAACCGCGCCTTGGCCGGCGCGGGCGTACGCCTCGTCTCGGACGCGTAGTTGAACGCGAAGGCGACGCCGTCGCGGCTGCGCATGCGCACGCCGTCCTCGAGGTGCGCGACGAACAGGCCGGCGCCGCGCGCGATCTTCTCGACCACCGCGTCCATCAGCGGCTGTTCCGGCCAGGTGGCGAGGTAGCTCCAGCGGCCATCCCCGACCCAGGCAGGCCCGCCTTCGTCGAAGGCGGCCAGCACGTCGAGGCCGGTTTCCACCGTCTCGCGCCAAAGCCTGGCCGCCAGCGTCTTATCGCCAAGGACGACGCTCGGCCCCGCCCCGGGCCTCAGACTCTCGACGCGCGTCACCTTCATTGGCAACCGCACCTGCAGAGGCCCCGGCGGCAGGAGATCGGGCGTGGCCCCCTCGCGGGTGCGCGAGCCCGAGCGCGGGCCAAAGAGGACGTGCGCTCCGGAAAGACCAAGCCGCTCCACCAGGTCGTGCTCCATGATCGGCAGGCTTGGGCAAAGCACGAGCTGGTAGCCGGTGAAGTCCGCGTCCGGCGCGACGATGTCGACGTCGAGGCCGAGCCGGCGCAGCGCCGCATAGGCCTGATGCGCCAGCATCACCCAGGCGAAGCCCGCGCCTTGCGGCTGGATGCGCAGGTGCCAGGCGGCTTCGTAACTGAACACCAGAGCGACCGGCGCTCGACCGCAGGGGCCAAGCTCCCCGACGGCAGTCAGCTCGTCGGCCACGGTTCGCGCCTCTCGGCCGCCGACGTCGGTCGCGCGGTCCGAACGGTTCAAGCCGGCGTGCATCTGCTCCTGGGCGAAGGGCGCCTGACGCCAGCGAAAGTAGGACACGACCTCCGCGCCGTGGGCGAACGCCTCCCAGGTCCAGGCGCGCACCATGCCGGGCAGCGGCGCCGGGTTGTAGCGCGCCCAGTTCACCGGCCCCGGCTGCTGCTCCATCACCCACCAGCGTCCGCGGCCGGCGGCGCGGTAGAGATCATGGTTGAAACCCTGCACGTCCGGCTGGCCCTGGTGCAGGTAGCGGAGCTTCTCCGCTTCGGTGAACCAGGACGATTCTAGGTTGCCCAGCGGGTAGGAATCCCAGCTCGCGATATCCAGATCACGCCCGAGCGCGAAATGGTCGAAGCTGGTGTAGAAGGCCATGAAGTTGTGGGTGATGTCGCGGCCGGGCGACAGCTTGCGGATGATGTCCGTCTGCAGACGATTGAAGCTCGCCACCTCCTCCGAGGCGAAGCGCCGATAATCCAGCCGATGGCTGGGATTGGCTTCGGTGACGGTCAGGTTGGGCGGATCGACCTCGTCGAAGTCGCGGTAGTCCTGCGACCAGAACACCGTTCCCCAGGCGCGGTTCAGCGCATCGATCGACTGATAGCGTTGGGCGAGCCAGGTGCGAAAACGCCTGCCAGCATTCGCCGAATAGCTGAGCGTGGTATCGTGGCAGCCGTACTCGTTGTCGGTCTGCCAGGCGCCGACGGCGGGGTTCTCGCCGTAGCGGCCGGCGACCGCCTCGGTGATCCGCGCGCACTCGGCGCGATAGGTCTCGGACGAAAAGCAGTAGTGCCGGCGCGAGCCGAACCGCCGCGGGCGCCCCTCGCGATCGAGGGCCAGGACGTCCGGATGAGCGTCGATGAGCCACTTGGGCGGCGTCGCCGTCGGCGTGCACATGACGATGGAGAGCCCGGCCGCGCCGAGCGTCTCGACCGCCTCGTCGAGCCAGGTCCAGTCGAATGCGCCAGGCTCGGGCTCGATGCGGCTCCAGGCAAATTCGCCGATGCGCACCCACGAGAGCCCCATCTCGGCCATGCGACGGGCGTCCTCGGCCCAAACCTCGCGCGGCCAGTGCTCTGGATAATAACAAACGCCGAGCTTCAAGCTGCACCCCCAGCGCGCCGCGGCGCGGCAGGCTGGGATGGGTTAAGCCGAAAGCGCCCGCGTGGCCAGATCGAGCGCGGTTTCCGCCGCGCGCAGGCTGTGTTGCTGCTTCGGCATCCGGTTCCAGGCGTCAAGCGCGGCGATCTTGTAGGCCTCGGCGAGCGTCGGATAGTTGAAGGTGTTCTCGACGAAATAGTCGAGGCCGCCCTCGAGGTTCAGCACCGCCTGGCCGATGTGGATCAGCTCGGTCGCGCCCTCGCCGACGATGTGAACGCCGAGCAGCCGCCGGGTCTCCAGCGAGAAGATCATTTTCATGAAGCCCGAGTGCAGGCCCATGATGTGGCCGCGCGAGGTTTCGCGAAAGCGCGCGATGCCGCATTCGTAAGGAACGCCCCGCTCGCGCACCTGCTCCTCGGTCATCCCGACCGTCGAGATCTCGGGCACCGAATAGATGCCATAGGGGAAGAACGCCGGCGGCGGGGGAGCGGGCTCGCCGAACGCGTGGCAGGCGGCGATCCGTCCCTGCTCCATCGAGGTCGAGGCCAGGCTCGGGAAGCCGATCACGTCGCCGGCGGCATAGATGTGCGACTCGGCCGTCTGGAACGTCTCCTTGTCGACCGCGATGCGCCCGCGCTCGTCGGCCTCAAGGCCGCAGGCGGCGAGATTGAGCGTGTCGGTGGCGCCTTCGCGCCCGGCGGCGAACAGCACCATGTCGCCGCGCACCTGCCGCCCATCCTCGAGCGCGACGACGGCGCGCTGCGGCGCCTCCAGTATCACGCCCTTGATTTTGGCTCCAAAGCGGAGGGTGACCCCACGGTCGCGCAGGTCGTGCACGAACTCGTCGGCAAGCTCGCGGTCGACGAACCCCAGCAGGCTCGAGCTCGGCTCCAGAACCGTCACCTGGACGTCCAATGCTGAAAAGATGCTCGCGTATTCGATGCCGATGACGCTCGCCCCGACGACGACCAGATGGCGGGGGATGCGCACGAGATCCAGAATCTCGTCGGAATCGAGGATGGTCTCGCCGTCGAAGGCCACATGCGCGGGCCGGTACGGCCGCGTGCCGACGGCCAGCACGAACCGCGCGGCCGAGCGCCTTCAGGATCGCGCCGTCCTCGCAGGCGATTTCGATCCGCTGTGCGGTCGATGAAGCGGGCGGCGCCGCGGACGGTTTCGACCTTGTTGCGGGCGAACTGGTGCTCGAGGATCTCGACCTCGTGGTCGAGGGTCATGTGAAGCCGCTTCTTCAGATCCTCGGCGGAGATGTTCTGCTTCACCCGGTAGGCGCGGCCGTAAAAGCCGCGCTCGCGCCAGCCGGAGAGGTTGAGCACGGTCTCGCGCAGCGTCTTGGAGGGGATCGTGCCGGTGTGGACGGAAACGCCCCCGACCCGTCGGCCCTTCTCGACCACGAGCACCGATTTGCCGAGCTTGGCCGCCTGCACGCCGGCGCGCCTGCCGGCGGGACCGCTGCCGATCACGACGAGGTCATAGCGCTCGGCGGCGGGCGCGCCCGGCGTTCCAGATTCGATCACGGGCCAGGCGCTCCCCTCAGACAAAGGCCGGAGCGCCGCAAGCTAGGCCATTGAGGTTAAGCGATGATTTGCCTTGTTGCCGGCGGCGGCGGCGGCGAAATTTCTGCTTGGCTATTTTGCGCCGGCGATGAAGAACCTACCGCGAGGCCCTCCTTCACGCGGATCCGCCCCGACGTCGATGACTAAGCCTTCGCCTCGAACCGATCCGTCTTCGCGAGAGTGGCGGGACCTCGTAGCTCCCATAGCCCTGCTGCTCATGCTCGCCGCCATGACCGCCTTCATGGCGCTCGACAACCTGGTGCTGACGCGCACGGAGCGAGGGTGGGTCAGTCACAGCCGTGACGTGATCGAGGCGACGCAGGGCCTCTTTTCCTCTGCCGTGGAGGTGGAGTCGGCGCAGCGCGCCTACGCCTTCAACGGCGATCCCGCGTTCTTGGGGCACTTCGACGCCGACGCCGCGGCGGTCGGGGCGGAGGGCGACAGGCTGCGCGCCCTGGTCGCCGACAATCCGCCGCAACGCGCCCAAGTCGCCGCGCTGCTCGCCAGCTTGGACGAGCGCGTCGCCCTCTCGCGGCAGCGGGTTGCGCTCTACCGCGCAGGCCAGACCGCGGAGGCCCGCGCCGCGAACGGGGGCGAAGGCAAGGCGGCTATGGACCGCGCCCGAGCGGCTGTCGCCCAGATTATGCAGTCGGAGAACAGCCTGCTGACCGCGCGAACCGCGCGGGCCAACCGCTATGAGCTCATCGGCTTCGTCGTTGCACTGCTGGTCAGCACGTTCGCCATCGCCGGGCTGGCGGCTCAGATGTTGCTGATGGCCAGGACGAACCGACAACTCGTGCGCGCCGTCGGAGAGCGCGAAGCCGCCGAGTCTTCGCAGCGCGAGAGCGAAGCCGGCTACCGCGCCATCTTCGCCAACAGCGCCGACCTCCTCTCGGTCATCGACGTTTCTCCCGACGGGGTCTTCCGCATGGCCGAGCTGAATCCGGCCTACGAGCAGGCGACGGGCGTCAAGACGGACATGGTGCGTGGCGTCGACGTGCGGTTCATGGCGCGTGAACCGGAGTCGACCCGCCTGGTCGAGCACCTTCGCCGCGTCGTGGCCGGAGGCGCTCCGGTTTTCACGCGCGACCCGGTCAGCCTCGCGGGCGGGCGGCGGATCTGGGAGTCGATCCTGGTTCCCGTCCGCAATGACGAAGGCCGTATCGACCGCATCGTCGCCTCGTCCCGCGACGTGACCGAGCGGGAGGAGAGCCAGGCGCGGCTGCGGCGCGCCCAGCGCATGGAGGCCGTCGGCCACCTGACCGGCGGCGTGGCGCACGACTTCAACAACATCCTGCAGATCATCCGCGGCAACCTGGAACTGGTCGCCAGCGCCGTCAGCGACCCGGAAGCTTCCGAGCGGCTGAAGAATGCGCTGCACGGGGCCGACCGGGCCGCGGAGCTGACGCGCCAGCTGCTCGCATTCGCGCGGCGGCAGCCGCTCGAGCCGCGGGTGGTCAACCTCGGCCGTCTGGTCGGCGACATGGCCGAGATGCTCCGCCGCACTCTGGGCGAGGCCATCGAGGTCGAGACCGTCATCGCTGGCGGCCTTTGGAACACCCTGGCCGACCCGGCGCAGGTGGAGAGCGCGGTGTTGAACCTGGCCCTCAACGCGCGCGACGCGATGCCGATGGGGGGGCGGCTCACGATCGAGATCACCAATGCGGTCCTCGACGAGAGCTACGCCAGCCAGGAGCGGGAGGTGGAGCCCGGGCAGTATGTGATGCTGGCCGTCTCAGACACCGGTCAGGGCATGACCGCCGAGACCGTATCGCGGGCGTTCGAGCCGTTCTTCACGACCAAGGGGGAGGAGCGCGGCACCGGGCTTGGCCTCTCCATGGTCTACGGCTTCGTCAAGCAGTCGCACGGGCACGCGCAGATCTACAGCGAGCCGGGCGAAGGCACGACGGTGAAGATCTACCTGCCACGATCGAGACAGTCACCGGCGGTAGCGACGGCGGCCGGCAACGGCGCCCTCACCGGCCAGCGCGAGGTCGTCATGGTGGTCGAGGACGATGATCTGGTCCGAGCCTCCACGGTCGGCATGCTGCGGGAACTCGGCTACACCTGCGTCCACGCCTCTGACGGCGCCGGCGCGCTGGACAAACTTCGCGCCGGGGCCAAGGTCGATCTTCTGTTTACGGACGTTGTCATGCCCGGACCTGTGAAAAGCCGCGACCTTGCCCGGGAGGCGCAGGCCCTGCACCCGGGCCTGCCGGTCCTGTTCACATCCGGCTACAGCGAAAACGCCATCGTGCACCAGGGACGGTTGGACGAGGGCGTGCAGCTGCTCTCCAAGCCGTTCTCGCGCGAGGACCTGGCGCGCAAGATTCGCTCCCTGCTGCAGAAGACGCAGCGCGTCGTGCTGGTCGTGGAGGACGACGCGCTGGTTCGCATGGCGGCGGTGGACATGATCGAGAGCCTGGGGTTGTCGGCCGCGCAGGCCGGCGACGCCGAGGAGGCGTTGGCGATCCTGGAGGCCAACGAGCAGATCGACATCCTGTTCACCGACATCGGGCTGCCGGGGATGCGGGGGCCGGAGCTGGCCGCCAGGGCGCTGGCGCTGCGCCCCCGTCTGAAGGTGGTGTTCGCCTCGGGCTATGGCGAGACCGAGCAGGCGCAGGGAGTCGTGGGCGCCCGTCACCTCGACAAGCCTTACCAGCAGTCGCACCTCGCCGAGGTGCTCGACGTCGCGACGACCTGACCTCAGTAACCGCTGAGCCGCAGGCCGACGGCTTCGGGCGGCGTGTCCGCGCCGGCGTTCAGAGCTCGCTGCATCATCACCACGTCGACCCAGCGGCCGTGCTTGAAGCCGATCGCGCGGAAGACGCCGACGGGCGTGAAGCCCAGCGACCGGTGCAGGCCGATGGAGCCGGCGTTGGCGCTATCGCCGATCATCGCCACCATCTGGCGCAGGCCCAGCGCCTGCGCAGGCCTCGATCACGCTCGCCGAGCAGCGCCTTGCCGATGCCCTGCCCGAGGCGGTCCGGCCCGATGTAGACGCTGTCCTCGACCGTGTAGCGATAGGACGGCGCGCGGGCGGAACGGACTGGCATAGGCGAATCCGGCCACGGCGCCGTCGATCTCGGCGACCAGATAGGGCAGCCCCTGCGCCAGCACCGCCGCGACCCGGTCCGCCATGTCGGCTGGCGACGGCGGGTCGTCCTCGAAGGTGCCGAACCCATGCGCGCACATGGTGGCCATAGATGGCGGCGAGCGCGGACCGCGTCGTCGGCGCTTCGGCGGTCCTGATCTTCACCCACGCGCCTCCCAGCCGCGGTCGATCGCCCAGATGGCGAAGGCGTAGTCGAGCGCGATCTCCTTCAGGAAGTCGAACCGCCCGAGGCGCCGCCGTGGCCCGCGTCCATGTTGATCTTGAGCAGGATCGGCGCGTCGCCTGTCGTCGCGCTCGCGCAGCCGGGCCACCCATTTGGCCGGCTCCCAGTAGGTGACGCGCGGATCGGAGAGGCCGCCGGTGGCCAGGATCGGCCGGATAGGCCCTGGCGCGCGACGTTGTCGTAGGGACTGTAGCTGGCGATCACGTCGTAGGCGGCCGCGTCCTTCAGCGGGTTGCCCCACTCGGGCCATTCCGGCGGGGTCAGCGGCAAGCTGGCGTCGCTCATGGTGTTGAGCACGTCGACGAACGGCACCGCGCCGATGATCCCGGCCCAGAGGTCGGGCCGCATGTTGGCGATCGCGCCCATCAGCATGCCGCCGGCCGAGCCGCCGTAGGCGACGACGCGGCCGGCCGTGCCCGTAGCCCTGGGCGATCAGGTGCTCGGCGCAGGCGATGAAGTCGGTGAAGGTGTTGATCTTCTTCGGGCCGCGGCCGTCGAGGAACCAGCCCCAGCCCTTCTCCGAGCCGCCGCGCACATGGGCCGTGGCCCAGATCCAGCCGCGGTCGACCAGCGACAGGTTGCGGATGGAGAAGTCGGGCTCCATCGGGATGCCGTAGGCGCCGTAGCCGTAGAGCAGCAGCGGCGCCGAGCCGTCGAGCGGCGTCCCGGCGCGCATCAGCACGGTGATCGGGACCTCGGCCCCGTCCGTGCGCTGGCGTTAGAGCCGGCGGGTGACGTAGGCGGCCGGATCGTGGCCGGAGGGGATCTCCTGGGTCTTGCGCAGGGTCCGCGTGCGGCTTGGCCATGTCGTAGTCGAACCACTGCCTGGGCGTGGTCGGCGACTCGTAGACGAAGCGCAGCGTCGTCGTGTCGTACTCGTAGCCGCCCGCAAGGCTCGAGCGCATAGGCCTCCTCGTCGAAGGCGATGGCGTGCTCGGCCCCGCCGGCTCGCTCGGTGATCAGGATACGGTTCAGGGCGTTCTCGCGCACCAGGCTCGACGAACCAGTCGCGGAAGACGCCGACGCCGACGATGTAGCGCCCGGCCGGTGGGCGACCCATTCGCGCCAGTGCGCCCGCGCCGGGCGCATCCACCGGCGCCTGCATCACCTTGAAGTCGACCGCGCCGTCGGCGTTGGTGTGGATCAGCAGCGCTCCGTCCCAGCTCCTCGACCGCATAGCGCAGGCCCGCCGTGCGCGGCTCGACGACGCGCGGCTCGGCGGTGGGATCGCCGGCGGGGATGAGCCACACCTCGCGACGTCTCGTGGTCGCCGGCGCCGATCGATGATGTAGGCGTCGGAGTGGGTTCGTCCGACCGACAGGAAAAAGCCCTCGTCCGGCTCCTCGTAGACCAGCGCGTCGTCGGCCGCTCCGCCGCGCGCCGGACGCCGATAGACCTTGGCCGGCCGGCCGTTGTCGTCGCGCCAGATCCAGAACAGCCAGGCGGAGTCCGGCGAGAAGGTGAAGGCGCCGGTCGCGCTCTCGATCGGCTCCGGCAGCACCTGGCCGGTGGCCAGGTCCTTCACGTGGATGCGATAGACCTCCGAGCCCTGCTCGTCGACGGCGTAGGCGAACAGCGCGTGGTCGGGGCTGTGCTCGGCTCGCGCCGACGTGGAAGTAGGCGTTTGCCCTTCGACAGCGCCTCCTCGTCCAGCAGGATGCTCTCGGCGCCTCCGTCGCGCGGCGTGCGGGCATGGATGGGATGCTGGGCGCCCATTTCGTAGCGCGCAGTAGTAGTCAAACGGCCCGTCCGGAGCCGGCACGGAGGCGTCGTCCTCCTTGATGCGGCCCTTCATCTCCGCGAACAGCAGCGCCCTGCAGCGGCTCGGTCGAGGCCAGCATGGCGGCGGTGTAGGCGTTCTCGGCCTCCAGATGCGCCTTCACGTCGGCGCGGATCAGGTGCGGGTCGCGCAGCACCGCCTGCCAGTTGTCGTCCTTCATCCAGGCATAGTCGTCGACCCGGATTCGGCCGAGCTGGACAGTGGTCTTGGGCTCTTTGCGGGCGCGGGGCGGGGCGGGGCTCGTCATAGGGCCCGACTTACCAGGGCGGGCGTCAGGCCGCCAACCGCTGCCGGATATGATCGCCGACGCGCATGGCGTTGGCGACGATAGTCAGCGTCGGGTTCACGGCCGCCGAGGAGACGAAAAAGCCCGAGTCGACCACGTAGAGATTGTCCAGCTCGTGCGCCTTGCAGGATGGGTCGAGCACGGAGCTTTTCGGATCGGTCCCAAAGCGGGTCGTGCCGACCTGGTGCGCCGTCCCGTACAGCGGCAGGAGCGAATCCAGCTCCATCCGATGCTGCGAGAGCGGGTGGGCGTGGTCGACGAAGCCTGCGAGCGAGTCATGCAGGCGCTTCACCAACCGCTCGTGGCCGTCGAGGTTGTTGTGCATGTATTCGAGGATGATGCGGCCGTCGGGTCCGAGCCGTACGCGGTTTTCGGGCAGCGGCAGATCCTCGGAGATCACCAGGAAGCTCAGGAGCCTGTGCGCCATGGCGTTCATGAAGATGTCGGGCATCAGCGCTGGCGGCAGCCAGTCGGAGACCTGACCCTCCAGCGTCTTGCCGGTCATGTATTCCAGAAGCTGGATGTGCCCCATCGGGTAGTCGAAGCCGCCGGTCGGATCGCCCCAGTAGAAGTCGTTGACGGCGAGCGTCTTGGGGAAGGTGGTGTCGACGGGCTCCGCCGTCAGCGAGACCATGGCGGTGAGCGTGTGGAACGCGTAGTTGCGCCCGACCTGATCGGAGCCGTTGGCCAGCCCGTTCGGGTGCTGATCGTTGGTGGAGGCGAGCAGGATGACGGCGGTGTTCACCGCGCCGGCGGCGAGCACGACGATGTCTCCGCTCCAGCGCTCCTCGCCGTTGGCGGTCTCGCACACGACGTCGGTGACACTGCGACCCGAACCGTCCGTCTCCAGACGAGTTACCTTGCGTCCGGTCAGCAACGTGACATTCGTAGCGGCCATGAGCGGCTCGATCGCACGGGTTCGCGCATCGCACTTGGCCTTCAGCAGGCAGGGATAGCCGCCGCAGGTCTTGCAGCGGATGCAGGGGCTGGTCACCGGGTGATCTGCGTCGAAGTCGACGCCGAGCGGCAGGGAGAACGGCCGCCATCCTTGCGCTTCGAAGTGGCTCTTCAGCCGCTCGATGCCCGGATCGTTGTGGATCGCCGGGTAGGCATAGGGCGGCTCGTCGCCGTGCTCGGTCGGGTCGACCCCGCGGGCGCCGTGGACGCGCCACAGCGTCTCGGCCTCCATGTAGTAGGGCGCCATGTCGTCGAGCGAGATCGGCCAGGCCGGCGAGACCCCGCCGGCGTGCCGGGTCTCCTTGAAGTCGCGGTCACGAAAGCGCATGAGCGCCGCGCCATAGAAGGTCGTGTTGCCGCCGACCCAGTAGTGGGTGTTCGGAACGAACGGCTTTCCGCGACGGTCGTACCACTGCTCCTTGGTGCGGTAGCGCTTGTCGAGGAAGACGGCCTTTGAGTCCCAGTTCTCGGCTTCCCGCGGCACGTGCTCGCCCCGCTCGAGGATAAGGATGGTCTTGCCGGTCGGCGCCAGCCGCTGCGCCAGCGTGCCGCCGCCGGCGCCCGAGCCTACGATCACGATATCGAAATGCGCGCTGGTCATGCCTTCGTTTCGTCCTCGAGATGATACTTCGCCGAGCCGGCGGCCAGGATCGCACGCACGAGCGGCTCGGGCAGCGTCTGCATGAGCGCGGCGGCCAGCTTGTTGCGCCAGCCAGGCACCACGACGAGTCTGCCGGCCTCGTTCGCGCGGATAGCGCTTTCAACGACGGACTCGGCGCTCTGCGTGAAGCGCCAACGGTCGCCGGCCTCGACTCCTTCGGTCCCGGACACCTGGCTGAACTCGCTCTCCGTTGCGCCGGGGCAGACGGCGGTCACACGGATTCCCTTCTTGCCATACTCGGCGTCGAGGGCCTGGCTGAACTTGAGCAGCAGGCTCTTTGCGCCCGGATAGAGGCTGTGTCCGGCGACGCCGGGGGAGAAGGCGGCGAGCGAGCTTATGTTCACGATCGCGCCCCGCCCGCGCTCGACCATGCCTGGGATCACGGCGCGGGCGAGCGCGCAAGGCGTGACGACCATGGTCATGAGGAGGTCGCGCTGCCGCGCCCACGGCACGCCGGCGAAGCTCTGGGCGATGCCGAAGCCGGCGTTGTTGACCAGCACGTCGACGTGGCGGCCGTGCGCCACGAGCGCGGCCATCACCGGCTCGTGCGCCTCAAAGTGCGAGAGGTCGGCGCCGATGGCGATGGCCTGGGCGCCATGGCTCGCCTCGAGCTCGGCCGCCAGCGCCTCGAGTCGGTCCATGCGCCGGGCGACCAGCGCGACATCGAAGCCGCGCGCGGCGTAGGCGCGGGCGAACGCCGCCCCCAGTCCGGCCGAAGCGCCTGTAATCAGGGCCAATTCGCGCCCGCTGCTGCGTCCCTTCGTCCCACTCGACGCACGTTGCGGCATGGATGATGATCGCCTGAAGCTCGTTTGATGCGCTGCAGCTTGTGTGTCGGGCCGACGCGCGTCAAATGAGGTCTCTGTTCAAAGCGTTCGGGGGCTTACGCGTATGGTCCTGGATTTTTCCGCCCAGCTTATGCAGGCCACCGTGCAGGTGGAGCAGCAGCTGCCGAATGGCACGCACATCATCGGCACCGGGTTTTTGATCGACGACCCGACGCCGGACGGCAAGCCCAGGACGGTGCTGGTCACCGCCAATCACGTCTTCAACCGCATGACCGGCGCGCAAGCCCACATCGGCTATCGCGTGCAGGGCGCGGACGGCGCGTGGCGCTTCGACCCCAAACCGGTCGTCATCCGCTCGGCGTCGAGCGAGCTCTGGGCGCATCTGGCAGACCGCGACGTGGCCGCGATCGTGGTCAAGGCGCCCCCGGCCTTCGCGCAGGCGGCCATCCCATTGGCTTGGCTGGCCAGCGGCGACACCTTCGCGAGGTACGACATCGGCCCGGGCGACGAGATGATGGTGCTGGGCTATCCGCAAGGGCTCTCCGCCGACGCCGCCGGCTTCCCCATCCTGCGCTCGGGGCGCGTCGCTTCGATGGTGGCGCCGCCAAGCGCCGCGGCGCCCGCCTTCCTGCTCGACTTCCGCGTCTTTCCCGGCAACTCGGGCGGGCCGGTGTTCATATCCGACGCCAACCGCCGCGTGCCGGGCGAGACCGCGCCCAAGGACGCCGAGTTCATCACCGGCATGCTGACCCAGCAGGTCGAGCTGAACAACGAGCGGCTGGAGATCGGGATCGTCACCGACGCCGCCTTCATCCGCGACACGATTGCGTTGCTCGATGGGCCGAAGACCGCGCCACCTGTGGCGCCGGAGCCTGCGCCTGCCGCCCATCCGCTGCCGGCCACCGCCCAGGACGCGGACGCCGTCAGCCGCGCCCAGGTCGGCCAGGCCGTCGCCGACTGATACGGGCGCAACAAGACTTGCCGAACCAGGGCCGCGCAGCCGTATAGTCGGAGTTCTGACAACGACAGGCGCTGGCCCGGGCGGCCAGGGCGAAGGAGCGGGCGATGAGCGATGGTGCGGTCGATCTCCGGCATGAGGCGCGGGCGAAGATCCATGCGACCCCGATCGAGGCCTTGAACCCGGCGCAACCGGACCTCTACCACCACGACACCATTTGGCCGCTGTTCGATCGGCTGCGCGCCGAGGACCCGGTGCACGAGACCCGGGGCAGCGACTACGGCGATTTCTGGTCGATCACGCGCTACAACGACATCATGGCGGTGGACACCAATCACCAGGTGTTCTCGTCGGAAGGCGGGATCACGCTGCGCAGCCTGGAGGCCGAGGCCGAGACGCTGAAGCGGCCGCAGCGCCCGAGCTTCATCGCCATGGACCCGCCCAAGCACGACGTGCAGCGCAAGACGGTGAGCCCGGTGGTCGCGCCGGCCAACCTGCAGCAGCTGGGGCCGATCATCCGCGAGCGCGCCGGCGCGATCCTCGATGGGCTGCCGATCGGCGAAGAGTTCGACTGGGTCGACCTGGTCTCCAAGGAGCTCACGGCGATGACGCTGGCCACGCTCTTCGACTTCCCCTTCGAGGAGCGGCGCAAGCTCACCTACTGGTCGGACGTCATGACCAACACGCCGGGCTTCGGGCCGGTGACCAGCTGGGAGCAGCGCTTCGAAGAGACGAGCAAGTGCTTCGCCTACTTCCAGGACATGTGGGACGAGCGCGCGAAGACGCCGCCCAAGTTCGACCTGGTCTCCATGCTGGCGCACGGCGAAGCCACCAAGGACATGGACCGCTGGGAGTACTACGGGAACCTGGCGCTGTTGATCATCGGCGGCAACGACACCACTCGGAACACCATCTCCGGCTCGATCTACGCGCTGAACAAATATCCCGAGCAGTACGACCGGCTGCGCTCCAACCCGGCGCTCATCGCCTCGATGGTCTCTGAGACGATCCGCTGGCAGACGCCGCTCTCGCACATGCGGCGGACGGCGACGCAGGACTTCGACTTCCAGGGCAAGAAGATCAAGGCCGGCGACCTGGTGGTCATGTGGTACCTGTCCGGAAACCGCGACGAGACGGTGATCGCCGATCCCTACGACTACATCATCGACCGCGAGCGGCCGCGCCAGCACATCTCGTTCGGGTTCGGCATCCACCGCTGCGTCGGCAACCGGCTGGCCGAGCTGCAACTGACGATCATCTGGGAAGAGGTCATGAAGCGCTTCCCGACCATCGAGCTCGTCGCCGAGCCCTCCCGCACCCACTCGATCTTCGTGCACGGCTACGAGTCCATGCCGGTCGTGATCCCCCGCCGGAACTAGGCTCGGCTACACCGGCGGGACCTCAGCTTCTTACCGCAAAGGACGCGAAGTCCGCGAAGAGGTCCGGTTGTCACGAGCCGTTTGCGGGCACACTCTTAGCGTTCTTGGCGTCCGTCGCGGTTCAATCTTGCGGCGCCCGGGACATTCGTCGATTTGTTCGACTTCCGGGGGTTGACCATAACCCCCGGGGGTATATATCGGGCGTTAGGTTTGGCCGGAATCCGTCCTTGAAACAGGCGGGTCCATCCAGACCCGGCCGTCGCCCCTCGGCGCCGGTCAACGAAACCCAAAGGATCACATGAACCCGCGATCTAGCAGTCCGTCCAACGTGGGCAACCCCGTTGGCCGGTTCGTCGCTCGGGATCTGTTGACCGACAATGGGGTCCGCCAAACCGGCTGACCCTTCGCCGGCCAGCCTCCTCCCGAGCTTAGGCGCCAAAGCTCAAGAGGAGGCCCGAAATGGCCAGCTTCTTCAACCACCTCGCTCCGCCCGGCAGGGTCGTACGCGCGCCCGGCGCGCTGACCTGCACCTGGACCTTCGATGACAACGGCCGCCTCGTCGGCCGCTGGTCGGCCGCCTCTGCAACGCCGCGCGCGCCTGTCGCGCGGGGCGCGTGAAGGGGAGGTTCGCCATGGCCCCCTACGATTCCGAAGCGGCGCTGGTCTCCGAGGCGGGCGTCGTCACGACCGCGCATCTGGATGTCGCCCACATCGGCGACATCCATGGGGCCTTTGGCTCGATCGCCCGCAACGACCACGGACCCCGGGACGGCTGGCGCGCGCGCCTGCTCACGCTGGCGGCGATCATCGGGCCGGGCCTGATCGTCATGGTCGGCGACAACGACGCCGGCGCCTTCGGCACCTACACCCAGGCCGCCCAGACCTACGGCACGAGCCTGCTGTGGACGCTGCTGTTGCTCGTGCCGGTGCTCTATGTGAACCAGGAGATGGTGCTTCGCCTGGGCGCCGTGACCGGCGTGGGCCATGCGCGGCTGATCTTCGAACGGTTCGGCAAGTTCTGGGGCGCCTTCAGCGTCATCGACCTCTTCCTCCTGAATGCGCTCACCATCGTCACCGAGTTCATTGGCGTCACCCTCGGCCTCTCCTACCTGGGCCTGCCGAAGCTCTGGGGCGTCGTCGCCGCCGCGCTCGTCACCGTCGCGGCCGCCAGCACCGGCAACTTCCGCCGCTTCGAGCGGTTCATGATGGTGCTGGTGTTCGGCAGCCTCGCGCTCGTGCCGATCGTCTTCCTCGCCCATCCGCCCGTTGGGCAGATCGCGCACGACCTCGTCACGCCGCAGATCCCCCGCGACGGCAAGCTCAGCGACGTCATGCTGCTGATCATCGCCATCGTCGGAACGACGATCGCGCCCTGGCAGCTGTTCTTCCAGCAGAGCTATGTCATCGACAAGCGCATCACGCCGCGCTTCATCGCCTATGGCAAAGCCGATCTGGCGATCGGCATCGTGGCCGTCGTCGTAGGCGCGGGCGCCATGATGGCCTTCACGGCAGCCGCCTTCGCGGGCGCGCCGCAGTTCGGCCACTTCACCGATGCGGCGGGAATCGCCCAGGGACTGGAGCGCCATTCCGGCCGCATCGCCGGCGTGCTGTTCGCGATCGCGCTGATCGACGCCTCGATCATCGGCGCCGGCGCGGTGTCGCTCTCGACGGCCTATGCGCTGGGCGACGTCTTCAAGGTGAAGCACTCCCTGCACCGCAAGCCGCGCGAGGCGATCGGCTTCTACCTCGTGTACGCGGGGCTGATCGGGCTTGCGGCCGCGCTGGTGCTCATTCCCGGCACGCCGCTCGGGCTCCTGACCAACGCCGTACAGACGCTGGCCGGCGTGCTCCTGCCCAGCGCCACCGTCTTCCTGCTCCTGCTCTGCAACGACAAGGCGGTTCTAGGGCCTTGGGTGAACGGGCGCTGGCTGAACCTCTTCACCGGCGCGGTGATTTCGGCGCTGGTCATGCTGTCGATCATCCTGACAGCGTCGGTGCTGTACCCGAACCTCAGCGGCAAGCTGATCGTCGAGACGCTGCTCGGCGGCAGCGCGCTGGGGCTGGCCGTCTGGGCGACCCTGCGGCTGTTCAAACGGACGCGCGAGGCGCCCATCGACCGGCGTGGAAGGCTCGGCTGGCGGATGCCGCCGCTCGCGGCCCTGCCCCCGCCCAGCCTGACGCGGGTCGACAAGACCTGGATGTTCGTCCTCGGCGGCTATCTGATGCTGGCCGGCGGTCTGGTCCTGGTGCGCATCGTCCAGCTGGCGCTCGCGGGCCTGGTCTGACTACGTCCGCCAGATCGGCGCGCTGCACCAGAGCGTGGTCATCGTCAGCGTCGTCTTCGACGACACGCCACGCGTGGCGGCGGCCAACCGGAGCCATCTGGAGCACCTTGGCGACGACATCTGGCGCGTGCTGGTGCGGTATGGGTTCGTCGAGATTCCCGACCTTCCGGCGACGCTGCGGCAGATCAAGGGCTTGGACCGCAAGGCCGACATCCGAGAGGCCATCTACTTCGCGTCGCGTGACTTGGTCGTGCCAAAGGCCAGGAGCCGCATGGCCAGCTGGCGGCTCGAGGTCTTCGCGTGGCTCTACCGCAACGCCGTCAAGATGACCGATCGCTTCGACCTGCCGCCCAAGAACGTGATCGAGATCGCCCGGCAGATCGAGATCTGAACGACCGACTCAATGGGAGATGAGCACCGGCACGGGGGCGCGCGTGAGCACGGTGGGCGTGGCGCCGCCGAGCAGGAACTCGAGCCAGCCCGGCCTTCCGTAGCCGCCCATGATCATGAGGTCGAAGCGGTTCATGTGTTCGACGAGCTCCGCGCCGTGAGACTGGCGCGTGCGGACCTGTGGATTGATCTCCACCGCGAGCCCGTAGCGCCGCAGATGTTCGGCCAGGTCGGACGGGGAGACGCTGGCGCGTTCCGCAAGCGATAGGACTTCGACGCGGGCATTGGAACCGATCAGGAGGGGCAGCGCGTCGTGGACGGCGCGTGCCGCCTGTGCGCTGCCGTCCCAGCCGATCAGCACGCTATCGAACGATCCGTCGGGCCGCAGAATCGCGTCGGGCGTCACGAGCACCGGTCGGCCGCCGTGCAGCACGACCTCTTCGGCCAGATAGAGCGGATGCCGCTCCGGCGACCCGTCGGCTTCGTACTGACCCAGGATCACGAGGTCGGCGTTCGCCGCGACGCCACAAATGCGGGCGCTCATCGGCCCGTCCAGCATCTGCCAATCGGTCGGCGTCCGACGCCCGGCCGTGAGCTCGGCGAACAGCGCCTCGGCGCCGGCCGCGTCCTGACGGTGGAACCGCTCCAGGTTCTCGGTCGCGCGCTCGATGGCGTGCGGCTTGTAGTAGGGCGGGACGTCAACGGGCGGAATGACGTGGACGCCGGTCAGGCGCGCGCCTTGCCGGTCGGCCAAGTCCAGCGCGAACGCTGTCCGGTCCCGTCCGGCGTCGGTCGAATCCACGTGAACCACGATGTCGGCCAGCATCTGCGACCTCCTCGAGCGCCGGGCGACACGATGGCCCTTCGCAAGGTGCGCGTCATTGACGCCACTCAATCATTGCCGCGTCCCTAGAACTGAGATCGCGGGGCGGCGACCTAACTCGGGATGAGCATGCATAGGGCGGCGACTCCCATCACTGCGGTTCCGATCCAGCCGAGGACGATCAGCGAACGCGTGGCGGTGTAGGCGCCCATCACCGACTTTCTCGACGCCAGGATGATGATCACGGCCATCAAGGGAACGGCCACGACGCCGTTGATCACCGCGCTCCAGAACAGCGCCTTCATCGGATCGATCGGCGAGAACTGGATGACAAGCGCCAAGAGAACGCTGACGGCGATGACGGCGTAGAACCCGCGCGCATCCTGCACCCGGCGCTCGAGGCCCTCGCTCCAGCCCATGGCTTCGGCAAGCGCGTAGGCCCCCGATCCCGCCAGCACCGGCACCCCGATCAAGCCGACGCCGAGCAGGCCGATCGTGAACAGCAGGAAGGCGAAGTTGCCAGCCAGCGGCTTGAGCGCGCTCGCAGCCTGGGCCGCGGTCTGGATGTCGGTGATTCCCGCAACGTGCAGGGTTACAGCCGTGGCCAGGATGATGAAGAAGGCCGTGATGTCGGAGTAGAACATGCCGCTCCACGTGTCCCAGCGGATGCGGCGGAGCTCGGGCTTGGCCGAGGCCTTGTCCTTCTTGAGCGCGCGCCCGCGGTTGGCGTGCATGTCCTCGACCTCCTCGGAGGCCTGCCAAAAGAACAGATAGGGGCTGATGGTGGTCCCGAAGATGCCGACCACCACCGTGGCGGCCCCGGCATTCAGGGCGAACTTGGGCCAGACCGTGCGGAGCGCGACCTCGCCCCAGGGCACGTGCACGGTGAAGAGCACGGCGGCGTAGGCGAGCAGCGAGAGCGTCAGCCACTTCAGGTAGGAGACGTAGCGGTGGTAGGGCACGAACAGCTGCAGGCCCAGGCTCAGGAGCACGAATCCGAGGGTCATCAGATGGCGGTCGACGCGGGTGACCAGCTGGCCGACCTCGCCCATGGCGGCCAGGTCGGCGGCGATGTTCAGCGTATTGGCGACGAGCAGAAGCAGGACGACGGCCCGCACCACGATGGGCGGAAACGCCACCTTCATGTTGGCGGCAAGGCCCTTGCCTGTGACGCGGCCGATGCGGGCGCAGATCGACTGGATCGCCGCCATCAGCGGAAAACAAAGCGGCATCGTCCAGAGCATGTTGAGGCCGAACTGGGCCCCGGCCTGGGAATAGGTTGCGATGCCGCTGGGGTCGTCGTCTGCGACGCCGGTGATCAGACCCGGCCCGACCCTGGCGAGAGGATGCTCCATCAGGCGCTCGAGGAACGTCCGGCGCTTTGGCGGCTTTCGCCCGGGCGAGCGCGCCGACGCCCCCTCGCCTCCTGCCGTGTCCCTCACATCATCCCTCCACGCGCGGCCCGAAGGCGCGTTCGTCCTAGGCGCGTCGGCGGCAAGCCATGACAGAGGTCAACCGCGCTTTGCGCCAACGCACAAGCAGCGATTGGGTTCGCCCTAAGGCAGGAAGCGCCGCAGCACGCCCTCGGCTCGGTCCGGCTCGTCGCGGTGAACGCCATGGCCCGCGTCGTCGAACACCACGAGCTCGGCGACGCCCTTGGGCAGCGCCGCCGCAATCACTTCGCTGCACGCGACCGGCGTGATGGGGTCTTCGCCGCCGGCCAGGATCAGCGTTGGGCAGGCGACGGCGCTCAAGCCCCGCGCCAGGTCCATCGTGCGCATTTCGCCGAGGATGAAGTGGCTCATGACCTCGGTCCTCAGGATGGCGCGCCGCCGAGCCGTGGCCTCGGCCGGGTTGGGCTTTGGATTGTAGAGCGGCATGCAGACGCTCATGTATTCGTCGGTCACGCCGGGCTCCGGCGCGGTCCAGAACCGCTCGGCGATTTCGCGCGCCTTCGGCCCGCCCTTCGCCTCCATCATCCGGTAGGTGACGTCGAGCATCAGCGACGCGGCGGTCGAGGACAGGATCAGCTTCGCCGGATGCTCAGGATGGCGGCTCGCGTAGGACATCGCGACCATGCCGCCGAACGAGTTGCCGTAAACGACCGGCTTTTCGATGCCGAGCGCCTCGCAGATCGCCTTGACGTCGTCGCCCCACTGCTCGAGCCGCCACGTGTCCGCTTCCCCGCTCGAGCGGCCGTTGCCGCGGTGGTCGACGTAGAGGACCTGATGGGTGTCGGCGAAGCGGTCGAAGTAGGGCCGGAGCGTCGAGTGGTCGAACCCAGGACCTCCATGCATGACGATCAGCGTCGGGCGCTCAGCCATCCGCTCGCCATCGATCGCCAGCTTGGCGCCCACGACGTCGAAGAAGATGCGGGCGGTACCGATGTCGACGAACAATCGAGCCTCCTGTGCTGCGGCCAGCCTTAGCGCTTCACACACCGGCGAGGAACTCGCCAACGGCGGCGGTGAATTCGTCGGGGCGATCGAGGTTGACCGGATGGCCGCCGTCGAGGTCGACGACCCGGACGCCGGGGATGGTCTTGGCGGCGTGGTCGCGCAGCGGCTGGAAGCGCCGCTCGCGCCGGCCGTTGACCAGGAGCGTGGGCGTTGTGATCTCGGCGAGGCGCGGCGTCACGCAAAGGCCGGGCGAGGTCCAGAGCAGGCCGTTGGCGACGCCGGCGAGCGAGATGAGCGCGGCGTCGGCGATCAGCTCGTCCTCGACATCGGGCGGCAGGCGGCCTGATCGCTTGGGGTAGAAGGCCATCGCCTCCAGCGCCGGGCGGCCCCGCGCCTCGAAAGCGGCCATCCGCTGCAGCCGGATCTCCTCGCTGACCGGCGGATCGCCGGGCGAGAGCGCGGAGTTGGAGTTGGTGAACACCTGCGCGAAGACGCGCTCCGGCCGCTCCAGCGCATAGCGCATCGTGAGCCCCGCCCCAAACGACTGGCCGCACACCGCCCAGCGCTCGGCGCCGAGCTCGGCGCGCAAAGCCTCGAACCGGTCGATATAGGCCTCGACGGCGTAGGCGGCCGGATCGGCCGGGCTCTCCGACCGGCCATGTCCCAGCACCTCGATCACCACGGGCGTCGAGAAACGGCTGAGCCCCGCCAGGTTCGGCCGCCACTGCGCCCGGCTGGAGCAGAGCCCATGCACGAGCAGCAGATAAGGCCCCACGCCCTCATGCACCTCGACATGCATCATCGGCGCATCACGCCGCACGCGCCGCGATGACCAGCACCGTCGGAACCTCGCCCGCGAGCCCGAGCCCGCTGCCGTTGTCGCCGGCGAGCGGCTCTTCCAGGCCCTCGAGCACGAAGCCGCTGGCGATGAGATCGTTGACGTAGGTGGAGACCATCCGGTGATATGCGCCCATGCGTCCCCGGACGCCGTCGCCTCCGGAGTTCCAGTGTCCTTCGGTTGCGTAGCGGCGCACCGAGAACGCGACGGGCCGGGCCGCGTCGTCGAAGATGAGCGGCGGCGCCTCCGTCGCGTGGCACGGCGGCATGAAGCAGGGATGCAGCAATGAGAAAGCGAACGGTCCGCCGTTGACCAGCACGCGGCGGACCGATGCGAACAGGGCCTTGTGGTCGGCGACGTCCATCATCGCCATCTGCGAGACGACGACGTCGAAGGCCGCGTCTTCGACCGAAGCGAGCTGTTGGGCGTCGTCCACCCGGTAGCTCAACCCCCGCGCATCCGCCCGGCGCTCCGCCTCCGCGATCAGCTCCGACGAGAGGTCGATACCCACCACCTCGCGCGCGCCGAGGCTGATCAGAGCACGGCCGGCGTACCCTTCGCCGCAGCACAGGTCGAGGACCCGGGCGCCCGTGAGCCGCTCGCCGAGGGGACGGACCAGCGCCGAGAGCACCGGGTCTTCGCCGCCCCGCGCGGCCTGCCCTCGATCGACGAAGTCCAGGTAAAACGCCGCGTGCCGGTCATAGACTGTCCCGGCCATTGGAAGGTCTCAGCGCTGCACCAGCTGCGTCAGCACGCCGCCGGTCTCCGCCGGGTGCACGAAGACCTGGCCTCGGATCGGCTGGCCGGGGCCGGGATCGCCGACCAGGCGGACGCCCTTCTCCCGCAGCTCGGCCACCGCCTTTTCCAGGTCGTCGACCTTCATCGCGACCAGGTGCACGCCCTCGCCCCGCGAGGCGAGCCGCTGGGCGATCGGCCCCGCATCGCCCAGGTTCGACACCAGCTCGACGTAGCTATCGGCAAAGCGGAAGAAGGCCATCTTCATCCCCGCCGCCGCGTTCTCGTTCCGGTCGGAGACGGCCGTTCCGTAGATCGCCTCGTAGCGGCCGACCGCCGCGTCCAGATCCTTCACCGCCACCACGACGTGATCGACGCCCTTGAACATCGCGCCACTCCCTTCGAGCTGTTTCCTCTTCAAATCAGAGCTATCAGCGGGCGCGGGCCGCGCCTAGTCTCTGGCGGCCTAAGAGGACCGCTGATGACCTACGCCCCCGCCGACGCGCGCCGTCTACGACGCCGACAGCCACATCATGGAGCTGCCGGACTTCCTGAAGGCCTACGCCGATCCGGACCTGCGCGAGGCCATCCCCGAGGTGAGCTACGCCGCCTCGATCGTCACCGACGAGGAGGTGGCGGTGATCGTGGGCCAGGGCGGCCGGCACACGCGCCGAGCATGTCGCGGCGCAGATCGGCGCTCGGCGACAAGCTGATCGAGTCCTCGAAGGAGATCCAGGCGCTGGGCGCCTTCAACGCGCGACGACCGCACGCAAGGCGCTCGACCTGCTGGGCTTCAAGAAGCAGCTGGTGTTCGCCACCCACAGCGTCGCCATGCCGTTCTCGGCCAGCTCGAAGCTCGAGCCCAGGCTGCGCTATGGCGCCGCGCGCGCCCACAACCGGCACATGGCCGACTTCTGCGCCGAGCGACGACCGGCTGATGGGCGTGGCCGTCGTCCCGCTGGACGACCCGAGCACTGGCCATGGCCGAGCTCGACTTCGTGCTGGAGAGCCGGGCTCAAGGCGGTCTGGGTCCCGCACCGGCCCTGCGGCGAGCGCTCGCCCGGCCACGTCGACCTCGACCCGTTCTGGGCCCGGCTGGCCGAGAGCGGCACGCCGTTCGTGCTGCACGTCGGCGGCGCGCCGCTGCAGCTGGCCAAGGCCGTGGATGAACAACGGCCGGCCGCCGACCAAGGACTGGATGGGCGGCGGCGAGAACCTGCGCACCAAGGACATCGCCCTGCTGCACGAGGGCCCGGAGGCCTTCCTGACCATGATGGTGCTCGACGGCGTGCTCGAGCGGCATCCGCGGCCTGCGCGGCGCCTGCGTCGAGCTCGGGCGCCGGCTGGGTTCCCGAACTGCTGCGGCGGCTGGACTGGGTGGTGAAGATCTGGAGCCGCACCGACGCCAACCTGCAGGCGCTGCACCCGCACGCCCTCGCGAGCAGCTCACCGACCAGCTCGCCTTCACCCCGTTCGTGTTCGAGGCGGTCGGCGACCTGATCGACCAGTCGAACCCCGACCTCTACCTGTTCTCCACCGACTATCCGCACGTCGAGGGCGGCCGGAACCCGATCGGCCGCTTCGAAGCCGTCGCTCGGCGATCGCAGCGAGAGCGGTGCGCGACAAGTTCTACGCCGAGAACTTCCTGCGCATCTTCCCAGATGCGCGGGTCCACACGCCGATGCTGGCCGCCGCGACCGCCTGAGCATGGCCGAACCGCTTGTCCTGAACGGCGCCTGCCACTGCGGCCAGGTGCGCTTCCGCGTGACCCTGTCCGAGGGCCTTTCGACCGCGCGCCGCTGCAACTGTTCCTTCTGCCGCATGCGTGGGGCGGTCGCGCTCACCGCGCAGGTCGGCGACATCACCTTCCTCGAAGGCGAGGAGGCGCTCACGCGCTACCAGTTCAACACCCGCGTCGCCGAGCATTACTTCTGTCCGACCTGCGGCATCTACACCCACCACCGCCGCCGCTCGAACCCAAACGAGTACGGCGTCAACGCCGCCTGCCTTGTGGGGATCAGCCCCTTCGACTTTGCCGAGGTCCCCGTCTACGACGGCGTCGCCCACCCCAGCGACCGCCCGCAACGGCCCGGTTACGAGATTGCCGGCGTGCTCAGGTACGAGAAGCGGCCGGGCTAGCGCGGCGGCGCGGCTAGCCGGCCCCCGCGCTGAGGTCGCTGCCGGCGAGCGCGGCTTGCAGCTCGCCGAGGACCTTGGCGATGGCCGGGTGCATGGCCGCGCGGTCCGCGTAGCTGGCGAGCTTGGGGAACCGCGCCAACAGCTCCGGCTCGCCCATCATGCCGCTCAGCGCCTTCACGCCGAAGAGCGCCGGGGCGAGCACGCAATCGGCCTGCGAGAACGCCGACCCGTAGGCGTAACCTGCGCCCGCGACGAAGAACTCGACCCGTCCAAGGCCGGTTTTGACGCGTTCGAGCGCTCTTTCCCTCGCCCCCGCCGCCCCTTCGCTGAGGTCGTGGAAGAACTGCACGATGGGCGCCACGACCCCGCCCTCGGCAAGGCGGAGGATGGCGAAGACCTTTGCTCGGCCTTCCGGATCATCGGGCCGCAGAGGTCGGTCGGGGAACTTCTCGTCGAGGTAGGCGAGGATCGCAGCCGACTCCGGCAGCGGCGAGCCGTCGTCGAGCATCAGGCAGGGGATCGTCCCGGCGCCGGTCAGGCGCTGATAGGCGTCCGACCGGAAACCGCCGGGCGGCGGCTCGATCGGAATCGCGAGCTCCTTGGCGTAGATTGCCGCGCGCACCGGCGCGCAATACGGCGAGGTGTCGTCCGAATAGAGGATCATGATCGGTTCTCTTAGGCTGTGCGCTTTGGCCAGCCAAGCGCGGCTGACGGCGCGCCGCCGACGCGGTAATTTTCGACGTTGCCGCCAAGGGAGGTCGACGATGATCGAAGGGTCCTGTCACTGCGGCTCTGTCCGCTGGAGCTTCGCGGGCGTCCCGGAGGGTGCGACGGCGTGCAACTGCACGGTCTGCCGCCGCTATGGGGTGCTCTGGGCCTACGACTTCGAGAACGAGGGCATCCGGGTCTCCGGCCAGACCCAGGTCTATTCGCCCGGGCGCGAAATCGGTTTCCACTTCTGCCCGACCTGCGGGTGCCTGGCCTATTGGCGCGCGCTCGCGCCGCGCGAGGACGGCAGGCGGCGGATCGCCGTCAACCTGCGGCTGGCCGAGCCCGAGCCGGTCGCCGCCATTCCCATCGACCATTTCGATGGCCTGGACACCTTTGAAGACCTGCCGCGCGACGGGCGGCGCGTCGCCGACTACTGGTTCTGACCTCAACCAGGCCTCGGCTCGGCGACAACATGGTGGATCTCGTCGGTCAGCTTGTTGTTGACCTCGATCAGCTGGTGGATCTGGTCGGCGAGTTGCAGCACCGCCTCGGCGTCGCGGTAGGTTTGCAGCGCCTGCTTGTCCGACGCCTTCGCCAGCACCTGCTGCCCGACCATGATCACGGAGAGCAGGACCAGCTGCAGGAACGTCTGCGAAATCCAGGTGACGAGCGCGAACGTCCCCTGGTGGATCGCGTCCGGCAGGCTGATGAAGGCCAGGACCGCAAAGGCGTAGGCGCACCACATGGAGCCGACGACCTTGGTGATCTGGACCGCCAGCCATCCGTTGAAACCGACGTGCTCGTCAGCGATGAGGGCCACGCTCTCCTCCTTCCGTTTTGCGATGTGGGGGTGGGGGACGCGAGCTTGAGTCATCTCCGATAGCCTCCCGCGAATGGTCGTAGAGCCGCTTGAATAGCGGACTGACGGCCGCGGCGTCATTACCGCCAACGATGCCGAGCCGGCGAATGACCTAAGAAGCGTTGCCGCTGACACGGAGCGCCATCGGCGCCAAGGTCGCTGATGCGCCGAGCGGGGTCCGCGACCGGCGGGAGCACGACCGGCAAGGGCGCACAAAGACCAAAGGTCACACGACGCCAATCTATGCCGCCGGCCAAGCCTGAGGAGACTTCTTGTGACTGATCTCGTTTCGCCGTCAGCCGCGAGCACCAAGCAGCAATCGGCGCCACGCGGAATTCTCGCGCTCTACTTCAATCCTTACCGCCTCGCTGCCTACGTATTGGGTCTCTACGCTCTCGGCCACACGATCGGCGCGGTCGTTCTGACACCGCAGTTCGGCCCGGCCGGCGATGCCGTCGCGTCTCAGATGAAGTCAGTTCACATAATGGCGGGAACCGGCGCCACCTGGTACGGCCTCTTTCGAGGGCTCGGCAGTACTGTCTCCGTTTTCCTCGTGTTTTCCATGGCCGCCTGTTGGTATGCCGGTGGCCGAAGCAGACGAGATCGTCTGATACTGGCGCCAGTTATGTGGGCGCTGTTCGCAAGCCAGGTGGCGGGCGCGATCATCGCCTTCGCCTATCTGTTTTCGGCGCCGATGGTCTTCTCGATCCTGGTCGCCGCACTCACGGGTGTCGGGTGTCTTCGCGACCAGCTTTCGAGCGGCGCTTAGGCCATCTGGAGCTCGCGCCGGACCAGTTTGGCGTAGTCGTCCATCAGCGACAGCGAGATGTTGCCGGGGCGGAACTTGTGCTCGCCGATCTCGGCCACCGGAGTCACTTCGGCGGCCGTGCCGCAGAGGAAAACCTCCGAGAACGTGCCCAACTCCTCGCCCGGGATGTGCCGCTCGATGACCTCGAAGCCGCGCTCGCGGGCGATCTTCATCACCGTCCGCCGGGTGATCCCGTCGAGGAAGCAGTCGGGGGTGGGGGTGTGGATCACCCCGTCGCGCACCAGGAAGATGTTCGCCCCGGTCGACTCGGCGATGTAGCCGCGCCAGTCGAGCATCAGCGCATCGGCATAGCCCTCGCGCTCCGCAGCGTGCTTGGAGAGGGTGCAGATCATGTAGAGGCCGGTCGCCTTGGAGTGCACCGGCTCGGTTTCCGGCGAGGGGCGGCGGTACTTGGCGTAGGTGAGGCGGATGCCGCGTTTCTTCTCCTCCGCATTGAAGTAGCTCGGCCACTCCCAGACCGCGATCGAGAGGTGGATCTTGGTGTTCTGCGCCGAAACCCCGATCATCTCCGACCCCCGCCAGGCGATCGGACGGACGTAGCAGTCGGCGAGCCCGTTCTTGGCGCAGGTCTCGTTGCAGGCCTTGTCGATCTCTTCGACGCTATAAGGTATGGTAAAATCGAGGATTTCCGCCGAACGGTGCAGACGCCTGGTGTGCTCGGTCAGCTCGAAGATCACCCCCCCGTACATGCGCTCGCCCTCGAACACGGCCGACGCGTAGTGCAGGCCGTGGGTCAGGACGTGCAGCTTCGCCTCGCGCCAGGGGACGAACGCCCCGTCCAGCCATATCCAGCCGTCGCGGTCGTCGAAGGGGATCACCGTCATCGCACGCACTCCTCCTTTGCGCCGGCGCTATAGCATAAGAGTGGTTTCGTGAACGCCCAGCCGCCAGCCCAGGCCCGCGAGCGCCATCTGTTGGTCGTCGACGACGACGACCGCATCCGCGCGCTGTTGAAAGAGTATCTGGCGCGGGCGGGATTCAGAGTCTCCGCCGCGGCCGACGCGGCGGCGGCCCGGCGGCTGCTCGCCATGTTCAGCTTCGACCTCCTGGTCTTCGACGTGATGATGCCGGGCGAGGACGGCTTCTCGCTGACCGAATGGGTGCGCAAGTCGGGACCGGCGAAGGCCGCGCCGGTGCTGATGCTGACGGCGCGCGACGGCGCGAGCGACCGGATCGAGGGCCTGAGGCTTGGCGCCGACGACTATCTGCCCAAGCCGTTCGAGCCGGAGGAGCTGCTGCTACGCATCGAGGCCATCCTGCGCCGCGCCGGCGCTCAGCCGCACGCCGCTGAGCGGCTGGGCCTCGGCCGCTCGAGCTTCGATCCCCGCCGCGGCGAGCTGTTCACCGACGAGGCGCCCGTGCGCCTGACCGAAGCCGAGACCCGGCTCCTAAAGCGCCTGGCCGCCAACGCCCACGTCGCGGTCGACCGCATCGAGCTCGCCCGCGAGACGGCCGATCCGTCCGGCCGCGCCGTCGACGTGCAGGTGACCCGGCTCCGGCGCAAGATCGAGCCCGACCCGAAGCAGCCCCGCTACCTGCTGACCGTCCGCGGCGTGGGCTACATGCTGGCGCCCGATTGATGCGCCTGAAGCCCCCGCGCCTCTTTCTTCTTCGGCTGCTCAAGCGCTGGGCCCCGACCTCGCTGTGGGGCCGGTCGCTGCTGATCATTGTCTTACCGATCGCGATCATGCAGTTCGCGGTCACCTGGGCCTTCTTCGACGCTCATTGGCAGACGGTGACCTCCAGCCTGGCCGAGGGGCTGGCCGGCGACGTCTCCTTGCTGGTGCAGAGCTACGAGGCCGATCCCAGCCCGACGAACCTCGCCCACCTGCAGGATCGGGCGGAGCGGGCGCTCGATCTCTCCGTCGCGCTGCAGCCCGGCAAGACCCTGCCCCGGTACAAGCGCTACTCGCTGTTCGGGCCGGTCGACTGGTCGATCAAGCGGGCCTTGGCCGCGCACCTGGACGAGCCGTTCTGGTTCGACACCACCCGCTACCCGGCTTACGTCGACATCCGGGTCAGCGTGCCGCAGGGGGTGCTGAGAATCATCGCCCCGCGCGACCGCGCCTTCGCCACCCAGGGACACATCTTCCTCCTCTGGATGACCATGGCCACGGTCTTGCTGACCGGCGTCGCCATCCTCTTCATCCGCAACCAGGTGCGCGCCATCGAGCGGCTGGCGGACGCGGCGGACGCCTTCGGACGCGGCGGCGACGTGCCGCAGTTCAAGCCGCACGGCGCGCGCGAGGTGCGCAAGGCCGCCCACGCCTTCATCGCCATGAAGGAGCGCATCCAGCGCTACATCGACCAGCGTACAGCCCTGCTCGCCTCGGTGAGCCACGATCTTCGCACCCCGCTCACGCGCCTGAAGCTGGAGGCGGCGCTGGCCGAGCCGACGCCGCAGGTCAACGCCATCAAGCGCGACCTGGCCGAGATGGAGCACATGATCGACGAGTACCTGGCGTTTGCCCGCGGCGAGGGCGGCGAGGCGCTGGAGACCGTCGGCCTGCGCGGACTGATCCAGGAGGTCAGCGAGGGCGCCATCCGGGCCGGCGCCGAGGTCAAGGTCGACGCCGACGGAGCGCTGGCGGCGCACGTTCGGCCGAACGCGCTCAAGCGCGCGCTCTCGAACCTGGTGATGAACGCCGCGGCCCACGGCGAGCACGTGGCCGTCGCCGCGCGGGCGCGGGCGGCGGGCGGCGTCGAGATCCTGGTCGACGACGACGGGCCGGGCATCCCACCGGAGCGCTACGAGGACGCGTTCAAGCCGTTCAACCGCCTGGACGAGGCGCGGAACCAAAACGAGAAGGGCGTTGGCCTTGGCCTCGCCATCGCCCGCGACGTCGCCCGAGCCCTCGGCGGCGACGTGACGCTCGCCAAGAGCCCCCTGGGCGGGCTGCGCGCGGTGGTGCGCTTGCCGGGCTAAGCGCGGATCGAGTCCGCCCACCGGCGACTTCCATGGACTGCTGCGAAGCCCATCGTCTGCGCCTGGGACGTGCTGCGCGCAGCCAGCCGGCGCGCCCGGTGCGACGTCGCTCTGCCTTAGCCTGATTGCCGATCCGATTCAGCTGCGCGCCTCAGGCGGCCGCGATCAGTGGTGGACGACGAGCCAGGCAGTCACCATGCCGGCGGCCGCAAGGACCGTTCCTATCCCAAGCACCCAACGCATGTGGCCCGTCTTCTGACCGCCGCTCGCGGCCGTAACGCCGATCGTCTCGCCATTCCCGCCGGGGTTTAAGTTCGGATCATTTCCCATGCGGACCCAATGCGTCGCGCGCGAGATGGTTGCGTCCGCGGGCCGGGGCGTGGCTTCGATCGCTCGGTCGCCCGCGTGGGATCAAAACGGCTCCGCTGCGCGTTGGTATCAAGACAAGCGCTGACATCCCAAGATTGGATTGACAATGTTCTTAGTAATAGCCGCGGTTCTCGTGATCTTGTGGGCTCTCGGATTTATCGTATTCCACGTTGCTGGGGCGCTGATTCATCTGCTCATTGTCTTGGCCTTAATTGCCGTGGTCGTCCACTTCGTCATGGGGCGCAAGACCGCGCGAGCGTAACACGGCCAAGTCTGGAGCGCGTTGCCGCGGCGGGCCGAACCGACGACTTCCAGCGATCCCTGCGATGCCGCTTTGGGCCGAAGCCGACGATGGCTCGGCGCCCCGAAAGCAGACCGTCGCGATCACCGCTGAGAAGCGGACTCCCGGAGGTCGAGTTTGCGGGAAGGGCACGGCGAGCGGCCCCTCGCTAAGGGGCTGCATGCTTCCGCGCCAACAGCACCTCGATGAAGGCGCGCGCGGCGGTGGCTATGTCTCGACTGCGAGAGCCTCCTCGTTCGTTGGTGTCAGTTGGGGCGTCGAGGGTTGCCGAATGCGACCCCTACCGGCTGCGCGTTGCAGGTCTGGCGCGCGAGCCCTATCCCGCCGCCCCGCTCTTCGTCGAGGAGGCGAGGGCGGCGACGGGCCGCTGATGCCTTAGGCTGCGGCCTTCAAAGATCGCGCCCGGCTCGATGATGAGTTGCTCGTGCGAGATATCGCCTTCCACATTGCAGCCGGGGAGCAGCTTCACCTGTCTGGCCGAAATTGACCCGACGACGCGGCCGCGCACATCCACCGACTCGGCCTTGCTCGCGCCCTCGATCTTGCCGGCCTCGCCCACGGACAAATGCGTCACCGCGACGTCGCCGTGAACGACGCCGTCCACCTGCAGTTGGCAATCGCCGCTCACGCCTCCGTCGACCGTCGTACCCACCGCGATGAGCGAAGCTGTCGTATCGGCCATTGAGTTCCTCCCGGATGACCCATGTGCAAGCCCCGCTGCCCCGACCACGCTAGATGATGGCTGGCGACAGGTCCACGCCGATGACACGGGCGCTGCAGGCCGATGGCGACGCAGGGCTGTCGCCCCTGCCCGCTGGCTTGCCGCCCGAAGGCGAACCCTCGCAGCCCGTTGGCGCGATCTAGGTATGGGAGCCGGCGGCGGCGACTTCCGCCGGCGGCGGGGGCTGGTCGAGCAGCGGGCTGATGGTCTGCTCGAAGCTGTCCTCGTTGAAGGCGCCCGCCTGCTTCAGGCGCAGCACGCCCGCGCGGTCGATGATGTAGCTGGACGGCACCTGGTTGTTGATCTCGCCATAGTCCCAGCTGCGGAAGTCGGCGACCACCGGGAAGGGCAGCGCCTTCGCCAGCTCGACCAGCTTGTAGGCCGGGTAGTCGTCGGTCTTGATCGCGAAGATGGCCAGCCCCTCGCCTGTGTGCCGGCGGGCGTAGTTGTTCATGGCGACGAGCTCGGCCTTGCACGGCGTGCACCACGTCGCCCAGAAATTCAGGACCACGACCTTCCCGCGCAGATCGGCCAGGCTGTATCTCTGATGGTCGAGCGTCGTCAGGGTGAACCCTGGCGCGGGGCGGCCGACGCTGGCCGCCAGCGCCGGCCCGGCGATGAGCACGATGGCCGCCAGCAGTCCGGCCCAGACCCTGATCCGACTCGGCATGGGATACGCCCCTGAAACGCGCACGCTGCTTCGCACCTTGTTGCGCGTCAACCATGCGCTGCTTCGCGAGCTTTCAGAAGAGCGACAGATCGGCTCAGGGCGCGCGCAGGGCCCGAGCCGGCGGCGGTCGATCACGCGTGGGCGGCGAACTCGGCGACCGGATCGCCGGCGATGCGGCTGTGATACATCACGCGCGGCTCGGCCATGTCCCAGGGCCGGGCGCGGTGCATCAGGCAGCGGTTGTCCCAGACCACGACATCGCCCGCTGACCAGACGTGGTGATAAATGCGCGGCGGTTGGCAGGCGAACGCGCAGAGCTCGTCGAGCAGCCGCTCGGACTCCGCGGGCTTGAGCCCTGTGACGCCATAGGCGTGGCGGCCGATGGCCAGCGTAGGCCGCCCCGTCTCCGGGTGAATCTTCACCAGGGGCCGAAGCGGCGGGTCCTTCACCTGAAAGCCGTAGCCGGAGTAGGCGCTGCCTTCCTTGTGGGCGTGCCCCTCCTTGGCCTGGCTGTAGTGCAGCGAGTGGTAGGCGCTTAGGCCCTCGATCCGCGCCCGCGTGGCGGAATCGAGCGCGTCGTAGGCCGCTCGCATGTCGGCCCAGCCGGTCTCGCCGGCCGTTTTCGGCACCACGTGGGCGGAGAAGACGGCGCCCTTGGCCTGCACGGGCATGTAGGTCGAGTCCGCGTGCCAGCCCATGTTGCCCTTGAGCACCTTGACCACGTCGTCTGTGCCGTCGTCGGGCCTGAGCGAGCCGTCGCTTCGCACGTTGGACAGGGGCGCCCAGTCGAACTCCAGCGGCCCGAACCGGCGCGCGAAGGCGACCTGCTCGTCCTTGGCCAGGTGCTGAGCGGGGAAGATCAAAAGGGCGTACTCGAGCCAGGTCCGATAGAGCGCATCGAACGCCGCCTCATCGATCTCGGACAGCTTGAGGCCGGTAACGACGGCGCCGAAGGTGGCGGCGAGTGGTCGGACATCGAATGGATCGGCCATGGTTTGGCTCTGTTCGTCGCTGCGGCGTCACGTAAAGCCTAACGCAGGCGTTGGCGCCCTTCCAGACCGCCGGCGCCCGTGCGCGACCCTCGGACATTGCCAGCCGCACGCCACGCGGCCTATCACCACGATGGACTCACCGGGAGGACGCCATGGCGAAGTCGGGCATCATCGCGCTCTTGGCTGCGGCGTTCGCGCTCGCCGCGTCGTCGGCCGCCGTCGCCGCAAGCCCCGCGGGAAGCTGGGAGATCATCTCAGACACCGACGGCAAGCCGCGCGTGCTGATCGAGCTCTCCGTCGTCGGAGGGGTGCTGCAGGGCGTGCTGACCAAGTCGCTGCGCGGTGAGGACCCGAACAAGCTCTGCGTCCCATGCAAGGGCGCCCAGCACAACCAGCGTATCATCGGCATGCGGGTGCTGTGGGGTCTGACACCCGCCTCGGGCGACCCGTCGAGCTGGCAGGGCGGCCAGATCCTCGATCCGGATTCCGGCAACGTCTATTCGGCCAAGCTCAGCGAAAGCGCCGACGGCAAGACGATCACCGTACGCGGCTTCATCGGCATCTCGCTGCTCGGCCGGACGCAGACCTGGCGCTGGGTCGACTAAGCGCGCGAACCGCTGCGCTTGCCGGGCGTTGGGGTCTTCATCGGACCAGGAGATTCAGCGCATGACCACTTTCACGCCTGCGGCGAACCCGGTTTCGGCCGGCGCTGACGCAAGATACGGCGCGGTCTCGATCGTGCTGCATTGGACTATCGCGGCGCTGATCGTCATCCAAGTCTGCCTCGGCTGGTACATGAACGAGGTCCTGTCTGACCACACCCCGGCGCAAGCGCAAATCGAGACCCTGCACATCTCGGTCGGGCTGACGATACTCCTGCTCGTGCTGGTGCGGATCGGCGTGCGGATCGCGCACCCCGCCCCGCCCCTCCCGGCCGACATGCCGACATGGGAGCGCCTCTTGGCGCGGACGACCCACGTCGTGTTCTACGCGCTCCTGCTCGTGCTGCCGCTGACGGGGTGGGCCGTCGCGTCGGTCCGACCCGCCGCCGTCCACTTCTGGGGGCTGCCCTGGCCGAAGCTGCCCGGGCTCGGCTTTCTAATGACGCCGGACCACAAGGCGTGGCGGCGCGAGCTCACCCACATCCACGTCTACATCCTGATCTGGCTCGCGGTGCTAAATCTCGCGCTGCACGCGGCCGGCGCCATTCGCCACCAGTTCGTCGGCCACAGCGTGCTCTGGCGCATGGCGCCCCTGCGCGCGCTGAAGCGCTAGCCGAGCTCGCGCGAGCGTTTCGCCGCCGCCGCGACCGTGCGCGCGGCGAGCGGGCCGATGCCATCCCCGGCCATCAACACCTCGAGCGCCGCCTCGGTCGTGCCGCCGGGCGAGGCGACCTTGCGCCTGAGGTCCGCCGCATCTTCTCCGGAGCGGTCGAGCAGAGCGGCCGCTCCGATGAGGGTCGCACGCACCAGCGCCGCCGATGCCTCCGGGCTCAGCCCCTCCGCCTCTCCGGCGGCGCTAAGCGCCTCGATGAAGGCGTACAGATAAGCCGGCGCGGAGCCGGAGACCGCAACGGCGGCATCCATCAACGCCTCGGCCTCGAGATCGACCGTCGTCGCCACCGGATCGAACAGGGCGTGGGCGCGGACGCGGGCGCCGGCGCGGACGGCAAAGATCGAGACCGCGCCCTTGCCGACCGCGACCCCGGTCGTCGGCATGGTGCGCGCGACCGCGTTGGCCCCGAATGCGACGGCGAGATCGGCGGTCTTCACCCCGGCCGCCACCGAGACGACGACGGCGTCCGTAGCAAGCTTGGGAGCGATCGCGGCAGCCGTCTCGCGCCAGATCTGCGGTCGGACGGCGAGGACCACCGTCTTCGCCTCGGCGATGGCGGCGTCGGGCGGATTGAGCCGCGCGCCCCGGACGCCGGCGGCGCGCGCCGCCTCGCCCGGAGCCGGGTCGACGATGATCAGATCGAAGGCGGGGAACGCGCCTGTACTCGAGCCAACCTTCGATGAGGGCGCCGCCCATGTGGCCGGCGCCGATGACGAGGATCGGCGTCAGGTCGTTCGTGCTCAGGCCTGGCCGACGGTCTCGAACATGCAGGCGGCCATGGCCTCGTCCGGGGTCTTGCCGCCTTTCAGGAGGAAGTCGAACGCCGGATAGAAGCGGTCGGCCGCCTCCATCGCCGCGTCGATCATCGAGGCGGCCTGCGCCAGCGTCGGCCGCTCGCCCTGCGGCAGCGCCAGGCGTGGCGGAACACCACCTCGCCGTCGTCGCTCCAGACCTCGAAGTGGCCGAGCCATACGCGCTGGTTGACCAGGATGGTGAGCTCGCAGGCGGCGAGCGCGCTGGGCCTTGAGCGCCTGCATGTCGATCGACAGGCACAGCTGCAGGCAGTCGGCCTCCGGCCGCCAGGCGAACCACAGCTCGTAGTCCTTCCAGTCGCCGGTCAGCGCGAACGCCAGGTCGCCGTCGTCGGTGCGATCGAAGGTGAGGTTCTCGGCCATTCAGCACCCGCTCGACCACTTCAAGCGGATCGAAGCCGGTCTCGATGTCGTCGTCTTCGGATGAGGAAGGTCCATGGGGCCCCTTGGCTCTTGCCGCCGGCGCGGTCGCCGCCAAGCGGCCGTCTCGGTGAATCATACCCTAATCTGCTTCGCGGCCGGCGTCTCAACCGGCTTCGTCTTATGGGCGAGCCTTAAGCGCCGCCCTTCTTGCCTTTCAGCGCCTCGACCTCGGCTCGCAGCGCGGCGAGCTCGGCCTTCAGCGCCTCGAACTCGTCTCGGCGGATCAGGTCGAAGTCCGTCGCCATCTTGTCGGCCTGGGCGCGGAACGCCGCCTTCGCCTCCTCGCCGGCCGCCTGCGCCAACCCGATGGCCGCGTTGGTCAGCTTGGACAACTCGTCGAGGAACGGGTTTTGGGTCTGCATCGCGCCCTTATATGGGAAACCGAATTTTAATGCGAAGGGATTGGACCGGGCTGCTAAATCGCCGCCGCAAGCGCTGAAAGGGAGCCCCGCGCGCCTTGGTTTTCCCGGACTTCAACCCTGTCATCGTCCAGCTCGGCCCCTTTGCGCTGCGCTGGTATGCGCTGGCCTACATCGCCGGCATCCTGCTCGGCTGGCGCTACGGCGTGGGGCTGGTGCGGAACGCCAAGCTCTGGGGCCCCGCGACCCCGACCGCGACGGTGGCTCAGATCGACGACCTCATCGTCTGGATCACGCTTGGCGTCATCCTTGGCGGGCGAATCGGCTACGTCCTCTTCTACATGCTGCCGTCGCCGTCGGAGCGGGAGATGCTGGCCGCCAACCCGCTGGAGGCGCTGGCGATCTGGCACGGCGGCATGAGCTTCCACGGCGGGGTGATCGGCGTGGGCGCTGGCGCTGATCGCATTCGCGCGCGTCAACCGAATCGCCCTGCTCCGCCTGGCCGACCTCGTCGCGCGCCTGCGAGCCGATCGGCCAGTTCTTCGGCCGCATCGCCAACTTCATCAACGGCGAGCTCTGGGGACGGCTGACGCACGCGCCCTGGGGCATGGTGTTCTGCAGCCCGCACATCCGCCTGGCCAACGCCGGGCAGTGCCCGGCGGGGCTTGAGCCGCGGCATCCGAGCCAGCTCTACGAGGCGGCGCTGGAGGGGGTCCTGGTCTTCCTTGTTCTGCGGTTCGCGACCCACCGGCTGCACTGGCTGCAGCGCCGTGGCGCGGTGACGGGCCTCTTTCTGGTGCTCTACGGCCGATCCGCATCCTGCTCGAGACGGTGCGCAACCCCGACCTGACCATGCCGATCTTCCCGTTCGGGCTGACCATGGGGATGATGCTCTCCGCGCCCATGGTGCTGGGCGGCGTCGCCCTGCTCTGGTGGAGCTTCCGGCGCGGGCCCGCCCCCGACCAGCCGCAGCATGAGCCTGCTTGACCGTCTGAAGACCGAGATCGCAGCCGGCGGCCCGATCGGCATCGACGCCTTCATGGCCCGCTGCCTGCACGATCCGCTCGATGGCTACTACGCCACCCGGCCGGCGCTGGGCGAGGACGGGGACTTCATCACCGCGCCGCATGGTCTCGCAGATGTTCGGCGAGCTGATCGGTCTGTGGGCGGTCGAGACCTGGCGGCGGATGGGCGCGCCGCCGCGGGTCCTGCTCGTCGAGATGGGGCCGGGCGATGGGACGCTGATGAGCGACGCGCTCCGCGCCGCAAGGCTCGCGCCCGACTTCCTCGCCGCCGCCGAGCTCTGGCTGATCGAGACGTCGAAGCCCTTGATCGAGCGCCAACGGGTGCGGCTGGCCGACGCTCGGCCGACCCCCAATGGATCGCGGCTCTGGCCGTCCTGCCCGACGACGCGCCGCTGATCCTCATCGCCAACGAGTTCCTCGACTGCCTGCCCGTCCGGCAGCTTGTCCGCACCCATGCGGGATGGGCGGAGCGCCAGATCGGCCTTGGTGATGACGGCCATCTCGCCTTCGGCCTGGCGCCGTTGGCCGCGGGCGGCGCCGAGAGCGACGCGGCCGTCGGCGGGGTGCTCGAGGTCGCCGAGGCGCAGCGGCGCCTCGCCGGCGAGATCGCGGGCCGGATCGTCGGACAGGGCGGCGCGGCGCCTTGATCGTCGACTATGGCCGCACGGCCTCCCGCTTCGGCGACACCCTGCAGGCGCTGAGGCGGCACGAGAAGGTCGATCCGCTGGCGAGCCCCGGCGAAGCCGACCTGACGGTGCACGTCGACTTTCCGGCGATCCTGGCCGAGAGCCGCGATCGCGGCGCGGCCTGCCCCGCCCTGACCCAGCGCGAATTCCTCCTCCGCCTCGGACTCATTCAACGGGCCGAGGCGCTAGCCGCCGCGCGACCGGACCAGGCGGAGCGCATCGATCGCCAGGTCGAGCGGTTGATCGGTGAGGCCGAGATGGGCGTCTTGTTCAAGGTCGCCTGCATTCACCACCCGGCGTTCGCCCCGCCGGCCTTCGAGGACGCGCCATGGCCCGCCTAGAAGTTCTGACCTCCCCGCTGCTCTCAGCGCTGCCGGGCGTCCGCCATGGGTTCTTCACGCGCGTCGGCGGGGTTTCAGAGGGGATCTATGCGGGCCTGAACACCGGCGCGGGATCGAGCGATCGGAGCGCGGACGTAACGGAGAACCGCAAGCGCGCCGCTCGTTGGCTGGGGGTCGAGCCAGAGCGGCTGCTCACGGCCTACCAGATTCACTCGGCCAACGCCCTGACTGTCGCCCGACCCTTCGCCGGACTCGCGCCTCTGGGCGATGGGCTGGTCACGCGGACGCAGGCGCTGGCGCTGGGCGCATTGGCCGCCGATTGCGCGCCGGTGCTCATGGCCGACGGCCCGGCGGGGGTCGTCGCCGCCGCGCACGCCGGGTGGAAAGGCGCGCTGGGCGGCGTCGTCGCCGCGGCAGTCGACGCGATGGTCGCACTGGGCGCCGAGCCCGGCCGCATGGTCGCCGCGGTCGGCCCCTGCATCGGCCCGGATTCCTACGAGGTCGGCCTCGACTTCCTGGAGCGGTTTAGCGGCGCCTCGAGCGCGTACGAGCGCTTCTTTGCGCCGGGCGCCAGCCCCGACAAGCGCCAGTTCGACCTGCCGGGTTTCGTCCTCGGGCGCCTGTGGGAGGCAGGCGTGACGCGCGCGGAGTGGGTCGGCGCGGACACCTACGCGGACGCCGAGCGCTTCTATTCCAACCGCCGCGCCCTTCACCGCGGTGAAGCCGACTACGGCCGGCTGTTGTCGGCCATCTTGCTCACCGGCGGTAGGGAATGAAGGACAGCTGGGGGCTGCGGTGCTTGACGTAGATCAGCTCCGGGTCGCCGGGATCGAGGTTGTAGACGATGCCGCTGCCCTGGAAGCCGGCCTTGGCGAAGAGCGCGTTCGCGGCGGTGTTCGAGGCGTTGGTCGAGACGAAGATCCGGTCATCGGTGTGCGCGGCCTCGCAGTGGTTGATCAGCATCAGCCCGATGCCTTGGCGGCGGTGCGCGTCGTGGACGACCAGAAGCTCGATCATCGGCCTGGAGAAGAAGCCGTTGCTGGTCAGCGCGAAGCCGACCGGGGCGCCCGCGATGTCGGCGACCCAGCTGCGGCCAAGGCCGAGCAGATTGGAGGCGATGCGCGCGCGCATCGGATCGGCGAGCCGCGGATCGACCCGTCTGAGGCCGGCGAGATCGGCGCCCCAGGCGGGGCGTATGACGGCGGGCGCGAGCGTCATGGCGTTGACGGCCTCTAGGCGAACGCGCCAGCGAAATCCACCGTCCAGTGACGCTTGCCCGCGTCCCTGCGCCACGCGCTTGTGGGGTTGCTCGCCCGCCCTGCTCGGTTAAAAGCCTCTCGCGACCTCGCGGGGGATCCGAGTCTTCCAATGAAGCTCTTGGCCGGGAACTCCAATCGGGCGCTCGCCGAGGCGACGGCGGCCTATCTCGACACCTCGCTGACCAAGGCGCAGTTCCGCCGCTTCGCCGACAACGAGGTCTTCGTCGTCATCGACGAGAACGTGCGCGGCGAGGACGTGTTCGTCATCCAGTCGACCAGCTACCCGGCCAACGACAACCTGATGGAGCTTCTGATCTGCATCGACGCGCTGACCCGCGCGTCGGCGCGGCGGATCACGGCGGTCATGCCCTACTTCGGCTATGCGCGGCAGGACCGCAAGACCAGCGGCCGCACGCCGATCTCCGCCAAGCTGGTCGCCAATCTGATCACCCGCGCCGGCGCCGACCGGGTGCTGACCGTCGACCTGCACGCCGGCCAGATCCAGGGCTTCTTCGACATCCCGACCGACAACCTTGTTGCGACCCCGGTGCTGGCGGACGACATCAAGGACCACTATCGCGACTCCGCCGAGTTGATGATCGTCTCGCCCGACGTGGGCGGCGTGGTGCGCGTGCGGCACCTGGCCAACCGGCTGGGCGCCGACCTCGCCATCGTCGACAAGCGTCGCCCGGCGCCCGGCCAGAGCGAGGTGATGAACATCATTGGCGACGTCGAGGGGCGCCGCTGCATCCTGTTCGACGACATCGTCGATTCCGCCGGCACGCTGTGCAGCGCCGCCGAGGCGCTGATCGACGCCGGCGCCGTCGACGTCGCGGCCTACGTCACCCACGGCGTCCTCTCGGGCAGCGCCGCCGACCGGGTCAAAGCTTCGGCGCTGAAGGCGCTCGTCATCACCGACTCGATCGAGTCGGCCGACCATATTCAGGCCTGCGACAGGATCCGGCTGGTCAGCATCGCGCCTCTGATTGGCGAGGCGATCCGTCGCATCGCCAACGAAGAGTCCGTATCCAAACTGTTTGATTAAAGGCCACGCCCCTTTGAGAGCTACGAACCCATCGAAGACACGCCTGCGGGCCGTCGTGGCCGGCGGGCTGGCCGCCGCCGGCATGCTTCTGGCGAGCAGCGCGAGCGACCCCAGGCCGCGCCTTCCGCCCGCGCCGCCGCCGCTCTTCCCGAGCCCGGTGGCCATTTCGCTTGCGCCCTCGATCGTGCAGGCGGCCGCCGGGTACGAGGACTACATCGCGCGCGCCTCGCTGATCAGCGCCGCGTTCCAGAGTGGCGATGACGTGTCGGCGGCGGTGCGGCTGGCCTCGAGCGACGATCCGCGCGCGCTGCTGCGCGGCGAGATCGCCTACGGCGCCATCGTGGCGCTGGGCGACCCGGTCTATGTCGCCAGCGTGCGGGCCTACGCCCGCGACGACGGGGGCCGCGCGCGCATGGCCGCCCTGCTGGAAGGCGATCCGCGCTATGTGCTGAGCATGCGCGGCTCGGACAGCGCCGCGGGGTTGACGATCGCCGCGCTGATGGCGCAGGGCTCGAAGCTGAGGGCGGAAGGCGGCGCCATCACCCAGGCCGCCTACGCGATTCAGCACCAGAGCTGGTCCACAGAGATGGTGCCGGATCGCGAGGCCCGGCTGGCCGCCGCCAAGTCGGGCAGCGACCTCGGCGCCAACGCGCCGCCCGACGTCGTCGCCAACCTCACGCGCGCTTCGGCCGGCTTCGACCCCGATCCGCTGATCGCGCCGCCAGCGGCGTCGCCCTACCCGCCCCTGGTGATCCGTTCGCTGGCGGTCGCGGCCCTCGCCGTGCTGGGCGAGGCCGGGCCGGAGGACGAGGCGCAGGTCGAGCCCCTATTGACCGAGCCGGCGGCGGCGAACTGCCAAACCCTGGCCAAGCTCGACCTCTACCAATGTCTCGCGGTCGCCAAGCCGTACTACGAGGACGTCTTTTGCCTGGGCTCGCACGCGATGATCGATCCGGGCCAGTGCCTGATGATCGACGCCGGCGCGCCGGTTCCTCCAGCGACCGAGACCGCCCAGACGATCGATGCCGCCGACGTCGCCTCGAAGACGACGCCGACGCACTACCACGCCACCCGAAGCCACCGTCGGTGAGTTTCAGCGACGCCCCGCTCGTGCTCTCAGGGCCGCTGCGGGCGCCCAGGCAGATGCTGGCCGACCAGGCCTATGGCGGCCACGCTTCCCTGCACGACGACTCCATGGCCGAGACGCTGGGGTTCCGCGCCGGCCCGATCGAGGGGCCGACCCACTTCAGCCTGTTCGCGCCCCTGCTCGCGCACGTCTGGGGCCAGGCGTGGTTCGAGCGCGGCTGCTTTTCGGCCCACTACCTCAACATGGTGATCGAGGGCGAGGAGACGCGCGCCTTCGTCGAGCTTCCGGCCGATGGCGCGCTGCGCACCCGCGCCTGGGCGGAGAAGGCGGACGGAACCCCTGTCCTGGAGGCGAGCGCGACGCTCGGTCCCGGCGAGACGCTGCTGGATGCGCGCGTGACGGCGTTGCGGCCCCCGGACCGGCTGGTGATCCTGGCCGACCTCGCGGTCGGCATGACCGGCGCCGAGGACGAGCCCGTGCGCATGGACGCGGACCAGCACATGGGCGCGCTCTATCCGTTCTCGCTGAACCAGAAGCTCGAAGCGATCACAGAGACCTCGCCCTGGTACGCCGACGCGGCCGCCTCGCCATGGGGCCGGCCGACCATCCCGCTCGAGATGGTGAGCGTGCTGGCCGAATACTCCAGCGGCCGCGCCCGCTTCCCGACCAAGGGGCCAGCGGTCGGCCTGTTCGCCGACCAGGAAATCCGCATGGTCGACGGGCCGCTTTTCGTCGGAGAGGACTACCTGATCCGCCGCGAGATCGTGGCGCTGTCGGAGAGCCGCCGCACCGAGTCCTACTGGATCAAGAGCCGCATCTACGACGCCGCGGGAAAGACCCTGAAGGCCGAGATGCTCCTAAACCACGCGACGCTCAAGGACTCCTACGCCCGCTACGAGGAAGAGCGGGCGGCGGGGGGATAGCCTTCCGACGCATGAGTCCGGAGATTGGCGCCCTTCTCCCCCTTGAGGGAGAAGGTGGCCGGGCGGTCCTGACCGACCACATGGGTGACAGGCTAGACCGACGACATGGGTAACAGTTCGACTGATCGGCGGGGAGGCCTTGCCGATGGGATGGACGGAGACGTGTGCAGTGGAGGAGCGGCTTCGGTTTGTGCTGGCGTTGGAGGCAGGCGAGGAGAGCGTCTCGCTGACGTGCCGGCGCTTTGGGATCAGCCGCAAGACAGGCGAGAAGTGGCGTGAACGGTACCGGTTGGAGGGCCTGGGCGGTCTGGCCGATCGGTCGCGTGCGCCGCTTCATCGACCGATCGTGGTTGCGGAGGAGACTTGGGCTGAGTGCCTTGCGGTTCGCCGGGCGCACCCGAGCTGGGGTCCGCTGAAGGTGCGCACGTGGCTTGAGCGCCGGGATGAGGACCGACGCTGGCCGGCGGCGAGCAGCATCGGACTGTTGTTCGATCGCGAGGGGCTGACGGTGAAGCGCAAGCTGAGGCGTCGTGCGCCGCCGATGACGTCGCCGTTCGGGTCCGTTGCCGAGGCGAACGAGACGTGGTGCATCGACTTCAAGGGCTGGTTCAGGACGGGCGACGGTTGGCGCTGCGGCCCGTTGACGCTGAGCGACGCGGCCAGCCGCTATCTCTTGCGCTGCCAGGCTTTGGGCCGCGACGATGGCGAGCACGTCTGGCCGGTGCTGGAGGCGGCTTTCCGAGAGTACGGGCTGCCGCTTCGGCTGCGCTCGGACAACGGGGCGCCGTTCGCCTCCACCGGAGCCGGGGGCCTGTCCAGGCTCGCCGTCAAGGTGATCAAGGCCGGCGTCTTGCCTGAGCGTATCGAGCCGGGCAAGCCGCAGCAGAACGGCCGCCTGGAGCGGCTGCACCTGACGCTCTTGCAGGATACGGCCACCCCGCCGGCCAAGACCCTGCACGCGCAAGCCCGTCGCTTCGCCAACTTCCAGCGCCTCTATAATGACGAGCGCCCGCACCAGGCGCTGAAGGGCAAGACGCCGGCGCAGGCCTATGCTCCCTCGCCGCGGCGCTTCGATGGGATCTTGCGCGAGCCGACCTACGAGCCGGACGCCATCCGCCGACGCGTGCGCACCAACGGCGAGATCAAGTGCGGAGCCAGGTTCGTCTATATCGGCGCCGCGCTGAAGGGCGAGCCAGTCGGCCTCTTCGAGCAGGAGGACGGCTCGCGCCAGGTCTTCTACGGCCCCATCCTGCTCGGTCGCATCGAGCACAAAGGCGAGCGGCTCGTCAGGCCCAAGCGAGCGACCCGTGGACTTGTGGATAACCCTGGCGGGTTCCCCACAATCCCACCGGCCCAACAACAACAGCAAGCATGAACAAAACGAGAAATGTGTTACCCATGTCGTCGGTCTGAACTGTTACCTATGTTGCCGGTTGCACAGGGCGAATGCCCGGTCGGATGAGAGGCCGCGCCGGGTTGGGTGGCTAGCTCGATCAGCGAGCGAGGTGAAAGTCACGTTCTCGGAAACGACTTCCATTCGCGCTTCTTGATGGCGTCCTTTCAGACGCCGACCGCGGCGCGGCGCCGACGACTCAGGCGGCGGCGCGTCGCCGCCGGCCAAGCGCTCGCACCACAAGGCCTATCGCCGCCGCGACGATGAGGGAGGCAAGAGCGGCTGCGGCTAGGAGCATGTGGGCGACATGCGGCAGCCCGTTCTCCACGCGAAACACCGGCGCCTGGCGCACATAGAGGCTCGAATTCACATCGCCCCGATCGAAGAAGGTCGTGAGAAGATGGTCGCGCGCGACGGGCTGAGAACCCCAGAAGCTCTGGACGTGGCCAAGCTCGGCGAGCGTCACCAGGCGCCCATGCGACAGCTTCGGCATCAGGTCGCGGGCCACGCCTTCAACCGGCGTGGTGGCGTCGAGCGTGCCGCCGATCACCAGGGTCTCGACGTCGGAAGACCCCGTGGTTCTGTAGGCCGTGTCGTCCGGCTTCGCTGGCCAGCCATGCGCGAGACCCCAGAAAAAGAGCGATGGCGCGCCGACGACCGCGCCCGAGGGCGACCGCGCCTGATCCGGCGTCAGATCGGCATATTCGCCCGAGCCCATGGCGAGGAACTCGCCCCAGGTCCCGATGAGGTGGGGCAGAACGGCGTGGCTGAGGCCCGAGAGCAGCGCAAGCCCGCTGGCGTCGCCATGGGCGGCCGCGAGCCAGGCGTCGACGGCTGCCGGTCCGTCCAGGGGGAGCGGCGCCGTCCGGGGATCGATCAATTCGTGTAGCATGAAGAAGGTCACGAACCGTACGCGGTCCGGGTCTATCGGCGCGCCGAGCCAGCTCGCCGGCATGTGGGCAGATACCCTTCGGAAGTCCGCCATCGGGTCGCCGGTCCGGGCTCGGCAACCCGCGTCCGCGAGGCAGAGCGCGGCGTAACGAGCGAGCTTGGCGTCGGTGAGCGCTGGATTCCAGACGAAGTGGCCGGGCGGATTGGCGCCGATCATGACCACGCGGCGAAGGCTTTCGGGATAGCGCCACATGTAGATCAGCTCGAGCCGCGTGCCGTAGCTGCCGCCGAGAAGGTCGACCCTGCCATAGCCCAGCGCCCGACGAGCCGCTTCCTGGTCGTCCACCGTCTCCGGCATCGAATAAGCCGCGAGGTCGACCCCTTGGCGTGTCAGGCGTGCGGCGCAAAGGCGCGCACCCTCCGCGTAGCTGGCGAGCGCGGCGGCGCCCATGAGCGCGCCCTGGGCGGCGGCAATGTGGTCAGCGACCTCCGGGCAGTCGAGTTTTGCGCCGCCGTCGACGCCGCGATAACCGACCATGACGATGTCGTGCCGCCGGACTAGCGCCGCAATCGGGAAGTCAACCAGGTTGGGCGCCCCTGGGCCGCCTTGAAAGGTGAAGATGGGCTCTTCCGGCGACGGGTCCTGGGCGTGGACGCGGATCAGCGGCAGGGCGATCAGCCGGCTTCCCGCAGCGCCCCGATGCTCCGGTACGACGAGCTGACCACAGTCGGCGGCGAAGTCGCGCCCGTCGGCCATGGATCGATAGACGCACGGATGGAGGCCGACCGCACCGGCTTTCGCGCCCGCCTGAGTGCTGGCCGGCTGGTAGCCCGCAGCGACCTCGGTTGTCCGGCCGCCCGGCATGCACGCCGTCATCACAAGCGCGAGCGCGGCGCTCGCCCAAACATGGCGCCCGGCCGGCCGGGTCAGCAACCCAGCAAGTCGCCTGCGAATTTGCCGAAGCGGCGTGTCATCCGAGATCTCGCGTGTCCTCCCGCCGGCCTTCTTCACCCCGATCAGGGTAGCCTTCGTGAGATCGATCGACAAAGTGAAGCCTAAGTAATCTCGCCAGCGCTCGCCGAGTGTCCTCTCGGGCCGCGTCCCAACGTCCGCTACGACCCTTTGCAGACCTCGGCGGCGCCCTTCCGCCCAACTTGCCGGACGGGCAAGACAGGGAGTTTTCACAATAGGCTCGGTGGATTGCGGACCTAAGGCTCAGCCGCGCGGAACAATCGCGGCCCGTCCGGCTTACCAAGCCTGGGGCTACTCTCCGCGAACAATCCACAGCCGCGAACAAAAGCGGTGGATGGTCGGTGCACAACCGCGCGGGCCTGCTTGCGGGCGCTCGAGGCTCAGGCGTAGCGTCTTCTCACGGCGGCGCGGGAACGCTCGTCGCGGAAGGGCGGATCTCGAAGGTCGCAAGACCTGAGGGGCGAGCCCACCGAAGCTCTCACGGGCTTCATCCGAGGCGGTCGCGAGCGCGTCCGTTGTGGAGGGGAGCAGCGGCGTCGGGCTCGCAAGGCCTGAAGGCGCCGCTCCCCTCCGACCCATTTGCCCGACTTCATCTCTCGCCGCGACATTGCGCGACGCTGGCATTTTGGGTATCTAGCCGGCCGCACTTTCGCCTGCCTTCGCCGCGCGGACCCGCGCGGCGTTTCATTTCGGAAAAGCCCCAATGGCCGACGATATCGTTCTCGACGTGGAAGTCCGCGAGCAGACCGGCACCGGCGGCGCACGCGACGCCCGGCGCGGGGGCAAGGTGCCTGGCATACTCTACGGCGGAACGCTCGGCCCCGTGGCGATCGCCGCCCGCGCCAGCGTCTTCCGCAAAGCGCTGCACTCGGGGCGGCTGTTGGGCCACGTGGTGACGCTGAGGTATGGCGAAGAGACCCAGCCGGTCATCGCCAAGGACGTTCAGTTCCATCCCGTCACCGACGAGCCGGTCCACTTCGACCTCTACCGCGTCGACCTGCACCAGATGATCCGCATCGCGGTGCCGGTGCATTTCCGCAACCAGGAAGACTCGCCCGGCATCAAGCGCGGCGGCACCCTGAACATCGCCCTGCACGAGGTCGAGGTCCTGGCGCCGGCCGGCTCGATCCCGGAGGAGCTGATCGTCGACCTGACCGGCCTCGACATCGGCGATGCCGTGCGCGCCGCGGCGCTCACCCTGCCGGCGGGCGTCGAGCTGTCGATCGACGGGGAGGCCACCGTGGCTTCGATCGCGACCTCGTCGGCCCTGCAGGTCGAAGAGGAAGAGGCCGCGGAGGAGACGGCCGAAGCGGTCGAAGGCGAAGCCGAGGCGCCGGAAGCCGAAACGGAATAGACGTCGCTGCCCAAGGTGGGCGTGGCCAATGCAGCTGATCATCGCGGGCCTGGGCAACCCCGAGGCCAAATACGCGCACAATCGCCACAACCTGGGCTTCCTCGTGCTCGGCGCGATGGCCAAGCGCTGGAGCTTCGGACCTGAGCGGCGCCGCTTTCACGGGCTCGCTGCCGAAGGCTCGATCCCGACGCCCGACGGCGCGGTCCGCGCGCTGCTGCTCAAGCCGCTGACGTACTACAACGACAGCGGCCTCTCGGTCGGCGCGGCGATGCGCTTCTACAAGCTCGAGCCTGAGAACGTCGTGGTCTTCTACGACGAGATCGACCTGGCGCCCGGTCGCTTTCGCATGAAGACGGGCGGGGGGGCCGCCGGCAACAATGGCGTGCGCTCGATTACCGGCGCGATCGGCCCCGACTTCCGCCGCGCGCGCATGGGCATGGGCCATCCGGGCCACAAGGACCTGGTGATGGGCTACGTGCTCTCGGACGTCCCGAAGGCCGATCGCGACTGGGTGAACGCGCTGGCCAACGCCTGCGCCGAAGCGCTGCCGCTGCTCGCCGCCGGCGAGGACGAGAAGTATCAGGCCGAAGTCCTGCGCCTGGCCCCGGCCGATAAGGCCGATCCCCGCCAGCCGAGCAAGGACTAGAACCGGCCGGCGCGGTAGTCTTCGAACGCCTGCTCCACCTCCTCGCGGCTGTTCATGACGAACGGGCCGGACCAGGCGACGGGCTCCTTCAGCGGCTTGCCGGCGATGAGCAGGAAGCGGGCGTCGCTGTCGGCGACCACGCGCACGGCGTCGCCCTCGCCCAGCGCGATCAGGCTCGTGCCTTCGATGCGCCGCTCGCCGACGCGCACCGCGCCCTCGTAGAGCGCCAGCATGACGTTGTGATCGGCGGCGACCGGCTCCTCGAAGGTCGCGCCCTTGGGCAGGCTGACGTCGAAGTAGACCGCATCGACCGCGCCGTCGGACACCGGGCCGGAGACGCCGCCCGCGGTCGTGCCGGCGACGACCTTCACGGTGACGCCGCCGTCGCGCGTCTCCACCGGGATCTGGCCTGAGTCGAACTCCTGATAGTCCGGCGCGCTCATCTTCAGCGCCTTCGGCAGGTTAATCCAGAGCTGGAAGCCGCGCATGCGCCCTTGCGCCTGCTCCGGCATCTCGGAGTGCACGACGCCGCGCCCCGCCCGCATCCACTGCACGCCCCCAGGACCGACGACACCCTCGCGGCCGGTGTTGTCCTTATGCCGCATCCGCCCTTCGAGCATGTAGGTGACGGTCTCGAAGCCGCGGTGCGGGTGGCTGGGGAAGCCCGCCATGTAGTCGTTGGCGTCGGCGGTGTTGAAATGGTCGAGCATCAGGAACGGGTCGAACATCTGCGCCTGCTGCGTGCCCAGAAGGCGCGTCATGCGCACGCCCGCCCCATCCGAGGTGGGCTGGCCGGGCACGGCGGCGGCGACAGGGCGAGCGGTCAGGGTCTGGGCGCTCATGGCTGCAATCCTTCAAACACAGCCCGGAATGTCGGGTGTCGGCGGTGGGTTAACAAGGGGCTTCCACGCTTGACACGGAGTCCGTGTGACACGATCTTCGTGATCATGAAGAACGTCACCATCAGCATGGACGACGCCACCTTGAGATGGGTGCGAGTTGAGGCCGCAAAGGCCGGCATGAGCGTCTCGCGCTGGATCGCCGCGCAACTCGGCCGCGGGCGCGAGCTCGACAGGGAGAGGGCCGCCGCCAGCGCGAGGATCGAGAAGTTCCTCGCCGATTTCCCCGGCCTGCCCTTGAGCGAGAACGGCAAGATTACGATCGATAGGGACGAACTCTATGACGACGGCCGTTTTCGTCGATTCGACCACCCTGATTTACCCGCTGGATCGGACGGCGGGGACGAAGAAGGTGGAGTGCGAGGCGTGGCTGAAGACCCTTAGGCGCTCCCGTCTGCTGGTGCTCAGTCCGCAAGTGCTGAATGAGAGCTACTGGGTGGTGATGCGAAAGCCCGCCTTCGTCTCAGCGCGCCCGGCGCTGCGTGCCTATCTTCAGGACTACATGCCATGGGCGACGGCCCCGTTGGTGGCCGATACTTTGACTGAGGCGCTTGCTTTGACCGACCGATATCGCTTGCGATTCTGGGATGCGCTGTTGCTGGCGTCCGCGGGCCAGTCGAGTTGCGACTACTTCCTCAGCGAAGACTTGAATGACGGCCAGCTCTACGGAGCGGTGCGCGCCCTGAACCCGTTTCGCCATGCGCCAGCAGACGTGCTAGGTCCGACGGCTCTGACCTAAAACCCCAAAGTTCATGGCCCTGAAAGTCGCGATCGTCGGCCTGCCCAACGTCGGCAAGTCGACCCTGTTCAATGCGCTGACCCAGACTGCGGCGGCGCAGGCGGCGAACTATCCGTTCTGCACCATCGAGCCGAACGTCGGCGACGTCGCCGTGCCCGAGACCGCGGCTCGACGTGCTGGCCAAGATCGCCAAGCCTCGAAGGAGATCATCCCGGCCCGGATCAACTTCGTCGACGTCGCCGGGCTGGTGCGCGGCGCCTCGAAGGGCGAGGGGCTGGGCAACCAGTTCCTGAGCCACATCCGCGACTGCGACGCCGTCGCCTTCGTCGCCCGCTGCTTCGCCGACGATCGAGGTGACCCACGTCGAGGGCCGCGTCGACCCGATCGCCGACCTGGAGATCATCGAGACCGAGCTGATGCTGGCCGACCTGGAGAGCCTGGAGAAGCGCGTGAGCAACCTCGAAAAGCGCGCCAAGGGCGGCGACAAGGAGAGCGTCGCCGACGCTGCGCCTGGTCAACCTGGCGCTGGAAGCGCTGAACGCCGGCCGGCCGGCCCGCACCGTCGCCGTGGCCGACGGACGACGAGAAGGCCTGGCGCATGCTGCAGCTGCTGACCGCCAAGCCGGCGCTCTACGTCGCCAACGTGGACGAGGCCTCGGCCGAGACACGGCAACGCGCTCTCGGCGCTGGTTGAGCGAGCGCGCCAGCGCGCGACGGGGCCAAGTCGGTCGTGATCTCGGCCAAGATCGAGAGCGAGATCGCCCTGCTCGATCCGTCCGAGCGCGCCGAGTTTCTCGAGACGCTCGGCCTGACGGAGCCCGGCCTGAACCGGCTGATCCGCGAGGCCTACGCGCTTCTGGGGCTACAGACCTTCTTCACCGCCGGCCCGAAGGAGGCGCGCGCCTGGACGGTGCCGGTCGGCGCCACGGCGCCGCAGGCGGCCGGCGTGATCCACACCGACTTCGAGAAGGGCTTCATCCGCGCCGAGACGATCGCCTACGACGACTACGTCCGCCTGGGCGGCGAGGCCGGCGCGCGCGACGCCGGCAAGCTGCGCGCCGAGGGCAAGGATTACGTCGTGCGCGAAGGCGACGTCATGCACTTCCGCTTCAACGTCTAGGGTCAGTACTCAGCACCGCTCATCTGTTTGATGGCGCCCAGGCTCATTTGAGTCTGGACCATAGGGCGTGGCCAAGAGCGCCAGCGAGCGCTCGCAGGGTTCGCCGTAGTAGGTCTCGAGCGCACGGCGAAACGGCGCCGCATCGGGCGCGGCTTGCGCGAAAAGCGTGAGGCAGGAGCGAAACTTCAGCACATCCGGAAAGCCGAAAATGGTTTCGGCCGACACGCCGGTCAGCCCGTTCACCGTCTCCACGCACGCCATCAGCCTCGGGCCGAGGATCGGGTGGGCGAGATAGGCGCGCGCCTCGTCGAGGGAAGCGATCGCGTATAGCGCGGCCATCGGGCTGCCGCCCAGGCCGGCGAGCTGCGGGAAGACGAACCACATCCAATGACTCGCCTTCCGGGCCGCCATAAGCTCCGTCAGCGCCCGCTCGTAGACATCCTCCTGCGCGGCCACGAACCGGGCGAGGTGATATGGGTCGTTGTCCATCCCGACGAGCGTAGCACGTGAAAGTCGAACTGCCGCGATTGCGCCGTGGCCGGGCTCTGACCTAAGGGATTTGGCCAACCGGAACAGAGATCAGAGGAGACGCAGAGCGCCATGGCCGAGAAGATCAAGATCAAGTCGACCGCCGCGGACGGGTTCGAGTTCGGCGCGCTGCACGCCGAGGCCAAGGGCCGGCGCAAGGGGGGCGTCATCGTCATCCAGGAGATCTTCGGCATAGACCAGTATGTGCGCGCGGACGTGGAGCGCTGGGCCGAGCGCGGGTACGAGGCGCTGGCGCCCTACATGTACGACCGGGTCGCGCCCAACTTCGAGGTCACCCACGACGACATGCAGACGGCGATCGCCACCGTCGGCAAGGCCAAGCCCGAGGACGCCATGGCCGACGTGCAGGCATGCATCGACTACCTCAAACCCCGTGGGCCGGTGTTCATCGTCGGCTATTGCTATGGCGGCACGATCGTGTGGCAGGCGGCGGGACGGCTGGAGGGCCTGGCCGCCGGTTCGAGCTACTACGGCGGCGGCGTCGCCGGAGCGGCCGACCTGAAGCCGAAGTGCCCGGTGATCTGCCATTTCGGGCGCAAGGACGGCTACATCCCGGCTGACGAGGTGAAGGCCAAGCTCGCCGGCGCCCAGCCGGACGTGGCGGTCCACATCTATGAAAACTCCGGTCACGGCTTCAACAATGACGGCCGGCCGGACTCACACCCCGCCGACGCCAGGCTCGCTCGCGAGCGCACCATCGCCCTGTTCGAAGCCAGCGGCGCGGGCTGAGCCGGCGGTGGGCGAGGCCATCACGCTGACGAGCGCCGTCGACGGTTTCGCCTTCGGCGCCTATCACACGCGCCCGCCGGACGCCCGCCAGGGCGGGCTGGTCCTGATCCAGGAGATCTTCGGCGTCACCGACCACATCCGCGAGCTCTCGGACGGCTTCGCCGCCGGCGGCTTCGAGGTCATCGCGCCATCCTTCTACGACCGCCTGGAGCCCGGGTTCGCCACCGGCTACGACGCCGAGGGGGTCGGCAAGGGGCGGCGCTACTCAGAGCAAACGCCCTGGGACCAGGTGGCCGGCGACCTGGCCGCCGCCGTCACGGCGTTGAAGCCGCCGGTCTATGCCGTGGGCTATTGCTGGGGCGGGACGGCGAGCTGGCTCGCCGCCTGCCGGTGCGAGGGGCTCGCCGCAGCATCGTCCTTCTACGGACGCCGCATCCCCGAGCTCGTCGGCGAGACGCCGCGCTGCCCGATCATCCTGCACTTCGGCAAGCGCGACCCGAGCATTCCCCCGGAGGTCGTCGAGCAGATCAGGACTGCGCACCCCGACCTGCCCATCTACGTTTACGACGCCGGCCACGGCTTCGTCTCCGACCGCAGGGCCGATTACGACCCGGACTGCGCGCGACTCGCGCGCCTGCGCACCCTGCAATTGTTCCAGAAGGCGAGCGGGGTCCGAGGCGAAATGTGAGGCGCGGGGACATGTTCGATTTGGCGACGACGACCTGGACGAGGGCCGCCGGAACCAGCCGCCAAATCGTACGTGTCCCCGCCGGCGCAGGATTGGGGACACGTACGACTTAGCGCGTTGCGCCGCGCAGATTCCGAGCTCCGGAGCCCGCTAAGTCGAACATGTCCCGGGCGCTAATGGGCGACGTTGCGCCAGATCCGGCGGTAGCTGGCGTAGAGCAGCCCGGAGAACAGCACCAGATAGATCATCACCGAAAAGCCCAGCCGCTTGCGGTCGGTCTGGTGCGGCTCCGACGCCCAGGCGAGGAAGGCCACGACGTCCTTGGCCTCCTGATCCGGGGTGGCCGCGACGCCGTCGTCGTAGGTGACGCGGTTGGCGGTCAGCTGCAGAGGCATGGCGATGAACCCGCCGGGCGGCGCGGCGCCAGCGCCGCTCCAGTTCGAGGTCAGGTCGCCCGGGAAGTAGGGATTGTAGTAGCGGGCCGCCGGCACGCTGAGGCCCGCCGGCGCGTTCGCATAGCCGGTCAGGATCGCGTAGACGTAGCGCGGGCCATCCTCGCGCGCCTTGATGATCAGCGACAGGTCCGGCGGCAACGCGCCGCCGTTCGAGGCGCGGGCGGCCGCCTCGTTCGGGAACGGCGCGACGAACGTGTCGGCCGAAGTCGCCGGCCGGTGGATCGTATCGCCAGTGTTCTGGTCGATATCGGGGACCTGGAAGCCCTTGGCGATCGCCTTCACGTAGGGATTGTCGTTCGGATTCGGATACTTCGGATCATAGAACGGCCCGCCCTCCTGCCCGAGGTTCCGGTAGCTCATCAGGTCCATCGAATGGCAGGCCGAACAGACGTCGTGATAGACCTTGTAGCCCCGCTGCAGCTGCTCCTGGTCGAACTGGCCGAACGGCCCTTCGAAGCTCCAGTGCACGTCCTTTGGCGGCAGCGAGGTGGTCGCAGCCTGGGCGGCCGCGGCGGCGAGCGAAAAGACCGCCGCGAGGGCGAGGGCTTTGCGAAGCATCGGGCCCTAACCCTTCTTCTCGGCCGCGGCGGTCGCGCCGGCGGGAACGGCTGCCGGGTGCGAGAGCACCGGCTCTGAGATGGATTGCGGCGTCGGCAGGGGCGTTTCGAACATCGGCACCAGGAACAGCGAGGCGAAGAAGCCGAAGTAGGAGAGCATTCCCAACCTGGAAAGCCAGACGTCGCTGTTGATCGGATAGTCCCCCAGATTGAACCCAGGACCGACGCTGGGGACCACCGTGGCGTCGGGCTCGTGCGCCCCGCACCAGCCGAGGACGATGCAGGTGACGATGAAGATGAAGAAGAACCAACGCGCCATCGGCCGGTAGCGCATCGAGCGCACCTTGGAGGTGTCGATCCACGGCAGAATGAACAGCACGCCGATGGCTACGCCCAGCGCGATGACGCCCATGAGCTTGTTCGGGATCGCGCGCAGCATGGCGTAGTAGGGCAAGAGGTACCACTCGGGCACGATGTGCTGGGGCGTCACCAGCGGGTTGGCCTGCACATAGTTGTCGACGTGACCCATGGCGTCCGGTGCGTAGAAGACGAAGGCTCGCGAACAGCACGATGAAGACGCTGAGGCCGAACCCGTCCTTGACCGTGTAGTAGGGGTGGAAGGGCACCGTGTCGGTCTTGTCCTTCACGTTCACGCCGGTCGGGTTGTTGTTGCCGGGCACGTGCAGCGCCCAGATGTGCAGCACCACGACGCCGGCGATCACGAACGGCAGGAGGTAGTGCAGCGAGAAGAAGCGGTTCAGCGTCGGATCGTCGACCGCGAACCCGCCCCAGAGCCAGCTGGTGAGCGACGGCCCGATGACCGGTATAGCGCCGAAGATGTTGGTGATGACCGTGGCGCCCCAGAAGCTCATCTGGCCCCATGGCAGCACGTAGCCGAAGAAGGCCGTGGCCATCATCAGGAAGTAGATGATCATGCCGAGCAGCCAGAGCACCTCGCGCGGGGCCTTGTACGAGCCGTAGTAGATGCCGCGGAACATGTGGATGTAGACCGCCAGGAACATCATCGAGGCGCCGTTGGCGTGGATGAACTGGATCAGCCAGCCGTAGTTCACGTCGCGCCGGATGTGCTCGACCGAGTTGAAGGCCATAGTGGCGTTCGGGACATAATGCATCGCCAGCACGATGCCGGTGGCGATCTGCGCGCCGAGGCAGAATGCGAGGATGGCGCCGAACGTCCACCAGTAGTTCAGGTTCTTCGGCGTCGGAAAGTCCATCAGATGGTCTTTCGAGAACCGAAGGATCGGGAGACGCGAGTCGAGCCAGCGTTCGATCGCTGTCTTGGGCTCGTAGGTCGAATGTCCGCTCATCTCAGCCGATCTTGATCTTGGTGTCGGATTCGAAACTGTAGTCGGGCACAGCCAGGTTCAGCGGGGCCGGCCCGGCGCGGATGCGGCCAGAGGTGTCGTAGACCGAGCCGTGGCAGGGGCAGAGCCAGCCGCCGTAGGGGCCTTGCCCGAAGTTGGGGATGCAGCCCAGGTGGGTGCAGACGCCGATCAGCACCAGCCACTGCGGCTTGCCGGGCTTGTGCCGCGATGCGTCGGTCGCCGGATCGCGCAGGCCGGCGTTATCGGCCCCAACCGCCTCGCTGATCTCCTTCGGCGTCCGATAGCGCACGAACACGGGCTTGGAGCGCCACTTCACCTCGACCTGCTGACCCAGCTGCACCTTGCTCAGGTCGAACTCGATGGACGAAAGCGCCAGCGTGTCACCGGAGGGGTTCATCTGGTCGATGAGCGGCCAGGCGACAGCGGCGACCCCGCCCGCAGCCGCCGCGGCGGCTGCGATGTTGATGAAGTCGCGCCGGCTGGGATCGTCGTCCCCGTGGCTGGCTGCAGCTGCGGTGTCGGCCACCTCGTGCTCATCCCTTCGTTTTCGCAGGCGCGGCATGCGCCGCTCCCGCGCGTCCGACGGCCTCGACCTTACGGTAGCCGCCTGCCACAAGAACTTGGCCGGACAGCCCGGACAACCGCGCGGCTTGCGCGTCGGCCAACCCAATCCCCGCGAGTCGCCTCGCCCCGCCAACGTCTTGTGCTGGATCGCTTAGAATGCGCCTCGCTCTTTTTCAACCAGACATTCCGCAAAACCTCGGCGGCGCCATAAGACTGTGCGCCTGCTTGGCAGTAAGCCTCGAGATCATCGGGCCTTGTGGCTTTCCGCTGTCGGATCGTCTGGTGCGGCGCGCGGCGCTCGACTATGGGGCCCTCGCCCAGGTCACTCGCCGCGACTCCTGGGACCAATTCCTGGCGGCGGACGTCCGGCGCGAGGGCCGGCTCATCCTGTTCACGACGCGCGCGAGCTCCCGCTACGCCGACTTCGCCTTCGCACCCGGCGACACGCTCCTCTTCGGGCGCGAGAGCGCCGGCGTCCCCGACGCCGCGCATGCGGCGGCCGACGCACGGCTCCTGATTCCGCTCGCGCCCGGCGCGCGCTCGCTGAACGTCGTCGCCGCCGCGGCCATGGCGCTGGGCGAGGCGCTCAGGCAGACTTCCGGCTTTCCGGCGGCGGTGAAGGCGGTCTAGGCAGGGGCATGAGCACCATCTCAGCCGAGATCGAGGAAAGGCGGGCGCGTGCGAAGGCCTGGTTCGAAAGCCTGCGCGACCGCATCTGCGCCGAGCTCGAGCGCATCGAGGACGAGGCGCCCGACGAGCTCTTCCCCGGCGAGCCCGGGCAGTTCGATCTCAGGCCATGGGCGCGGGATGGCGGCGCTGGCGGCGGCGCGGGCGGGTTTCTCGCTGGGCGATTCTTCGAGAAGGCCGGCGTGCACACCTCGGCGGCGAACGGTCGCTTCACGCCGGAGATGGCCGTAACGATGCCGGGCGCCGAGGCGGACCCGACCTACGTCTCCGCCTCGATCAGCCTGATCGTCCACCCGCTTAAGCCCGCGCGTGCCGGCGGTGCACATGAACACCCGCTTCCTCTCGACCGGCGTCAGCTGGTTCGGCGGCGGCGCCGACCTCACGCCGGTGATCGACGAGCAGCGCAGCCAGGATGCGCCGGACGCCCAGGCCTTCCACGCCGCCATGCGCGCCGCCTGCGACGCCTACGACCCGGAAGCGTACGGCAAGTACAAAGCCTGGTGCGACGAGTACTTCTTCCTGCCGCATCGCAAGGAGCCGCGCGGGGTCGGCGGCATCTTCTACGACCAGCTGAACTCCGGCGATTTCGAGCGCGACTTCGCCTTCACCCGCGCGGTCGGCGAGGCCTTCCTGGATGTCTATCCGAGGATCGCCCGTCACCGGATGAGCGAGCCATGGACCGAAACGGACCGCGAGGAACAGCTCGTGCGCCGCGGCCGCTACGTCGAGTTCAACCTGCTCTACGACCGCGGCACCATGTTCGGCCTGCGCCAGGGCGCCAACATCGAGACCATGCTCTCCTCGATGCCCCCCCTGGTCCGCTGGCCCTAGGCAAAGGTCGGCCACGGAAAACACAGGAAACACGGACCTGGCATGTCGCGGCTCGCAGTGTTCGACGCGCGCCCCTGGCGCGCATCAATTGACCAGGTTGCTCGGGGCATTGGCGCCAACTGGTCCGGTCGTCCGTGCTTTCCGTGCTTTCCGTGGCTCAATCTCACCAGCTTGGCCTATCCGAACAGCACCTCGGCGAGCCGTGGCCAGGTCTCGGCGGGACGGTTCGGCGCGCGGAACGGCTGGTAGTAGCGCTCGCAGAAGCCGATGAAGGTGTCGCGCAGCGTGTCCTCGTCGACGTCGAGGACCGCCAGCAGCTGGATCAGGCGCTTGACCACCGGGTGGGCCAGGAACGCACGCGCGGCGTCGAAACCGGTCGCCTGCGCCACGATGCGGCCAGGCGCATTGCGCGGCGGATCGTGCGCGCCGTTCAGGTCGAGGAAGCAGGCGCCGAGGTAGCCGGCTAACGCTTCGGTGGTGTTGCCGAGCTGGTCGGCCAGCGCCGCCTTGGCCAGGCTGAGGTCGCGGAAGCTGCCGAGCTCGAGCATGCGCATGTGGGTGAGGGCATGGCGCGTGATCAGGGTCGCGGCGACCTCGGCCTCGCTCGGCTCGCGACCGAAGCGGATGCGCAGGGCGCGCCGCTCGACGTCCAGCGCCCGCTCGCTCAGCAATGGGCGGAGCGGCTGGTCGCCGCCGCGGTCGCGGTAGAGCTCCCATTCGGACTCCAGGCGCGGCAGATCGGTTTCGGCGACCAGCACGCGCTCGCGGTCGAGCGGGCGGCTGCGCACGAAGATCTCGCGCCCGCACCAGGGGCAGGGTCCGGAGCGGGTAGGCCAGGCTGGCAAGTCACGCGCGCAGCTCGGACAGGCGCCGTCGAGCCGGCCGATCGCCGTGTAAGCTTGGATGCGTCGTCCGCCCATGGTCAGCGCCCCCGAAAGGCGCGGAAGCGGGCAGACGCCGCCGCGCCAGCTTCGAGCATGCCAGTCGTTCGAGGCGGAACGAGGGAGGGAATGCGGCGGGCCTCGCCCCAGGCATGAAGTCAAGGTTAACGCCAGCGGCCAGACCCGGTTGGAGCGCGGCGCCGAAGTGGGCTAAACGACGGGGGCTCTTCTTGACAGGGACGGCGATCGGACGATGAGCGACGGATCCATAGACCTGAAGGCGGAAGCCCGCGCGCGGGCGTTCTCGGTCCCGCTGGACGAAATCAACGTGGCGGACGACCAGCTCTACCGCACCGACACCCACTGGCCCTACTTCGAGCGCCTGCGGCGGGACGCGCCTGTCCACCGTTACGACCATCCGGACTTCGGCCGGTTACTGGTCGATCACCCGCTACCACGACATCGTGGCGGTGGATTCCAACCGGCAGGACTTCTCCTCGACCGGCTCGATCGTGCTCGAGGATCCGGCCGAGGACTTCCACACCCCGATGTTCATCGCCATGGATCCGCCCAAGCACGACGCGCAGCGCAAGACGGTGAGCCCGGCGCTCTCGCCGTCCAACCTCGCCAACATGGAGCCGCTGATCCGCGCAGCGGGCGGGCGCTGATCCTCGATCGACTTGCCGATCGGCGAAACCTTCAACTGGGTCGACAAGGTCTCGATCGAGCTGACCACTATGACGCTCGCCACCCTGTTCGACTTCCCGTTCGAGGAGCGGCGCAAGCTGACCCGCTGGAGCGACGTGATCACCGCGCCGGAAGGAGCGCCGGGCTTCGGCACGGAAGACGAACGGCAGAGCCGAGCTCTTCGAATGCGTCGGCTACTTCATGAAGCTGTGGAACGAGCGGGTGAACGCCGAGCCGAAGGGCGACCTGATCTCGATGATGGCGCACGGCGAGGCCACGCGGAACATGGATCAGATGGAGTATCCTCGGGAACCTGATCCTCCTGATCGTCGGCGGCAACGACACCACCCGCAACACCATCTCCGGCTCGATCGTGGCGCTCAACCAGAACCCGGAGCAGTACCGCAAGCTGACGGCGAACCCCGACCTGATCCCGTCGATGGTGTCCGAGACCATCCGCTGGCAGACGCCGCTGGCGTACATGCGGCGCACGGCCGATGCGCGACGTCGAGATGCGCGGCCAAACCATCAAGGCCGGCGACAAGGTCGCCATGTGGTACGTCTCGGGCAACCGCGACGAGAGGTGATCGAGAACCCCAACGCCTACATCATCGACCGCGAGCGGCCGCGCCAGCACGTCTCGTTCGGCTTCGGCATCCACCGCTGCGTCGGCAACCGCCTGGCCGAGCTGCAGCTGCGGGTGATCTGGGAAGAGATCATGCAGCGCTTCCCGGTGATCGAGCTGACCGGCGAGCCCAGCCGCATCGCCTCATCCTTCATCCACGGCTACGACGACCTACAGGTCGTGATCCCCCACCGAACCTAAAGGAGCCCGCCGATGCCGCACGCCCGCGCGAACGGACTGCAAATCTACTACGAAACCCATGGACCTGATGACGCTGAGCCCGTCCTGCTGATCATGGGGCTTGGCGCGCAGATGACCCGCTGGTCGCCGGCGTTCTACGGCAAGCTGGCCGATGCCGGCTATCGGGTGATCTTGTTCGATAACCGCGACATCGGGCTGAGCGAGAAACTGGAGTCGGCCGGAGCGCCGGACATCGGCGCCGTGGTCGCGGCGATCCAGGCCGGCCGCGCTCCCGACGTGGCCTACACGCTCGCCGACATGGCCGCCGACGCGGCCGCCCTGCTCGATGCGCTCGGAATCGAGCGCGCGCATATCGTCGGCGCCTCGATGGGCGGGATGATCGCCCAGCTGGTTGCGGCGGACTTTCCGGAAAAGACGCTGTCGCTCACCTCGATCATGTCGTCGACCGGCAATCCCGACCTGCCGCGCGCCACCCCTGAGGCGATGGCCAGGCTCAACACGCCCGCGCCCGACCCGCGCAGAGACCTCGCGGCCTTCCTCGACAGCGCCGTCGAGGGCGCCAAGGTGATGGGTCCGGTCTATCCGATCGATGAGGCGCAGGTGCGCGCCCAAGCGAAGAGCGACTTCGAGCGCTCGTACTATCCTGTCGGCTTTCAGCGTCAGTACGCCGGCATCATGGCCTCGCCCGACCGACGGCCGAAACTCGCGACCATTACCGCGCCGACGGTCGTGATCCACGGCGAGGCCGATCCCCTGGTGCCGGTGGAGGGCGGCCGTGACACCGCAGCCAACATCCGAGGCGCCGTGCTCAAGACCTACCCAGGCATGGGCCACGAGATGCCGGCGGCTTTGCACGAGGCGATCGTCGCCGACATCGTCTCGGTGGTCGAACGGGCGCGCGCGCCCGCCATCTGATGCTTCGGCGCCCATTGGCGCTGGCGGCGCTCGCGCTCGCCATGCTGCTTGGGCGCGGAGCGCCGGCGCTCGGGGCCGACCTGACGCTGACCATCGACGTGGACGGCGTCCAGCGGACGGCGTTCCTGCACGCTCCCGACGTGATCGACCCGGCGCGACGGTACCCGCTGGTGATCGGCTTTCACGGCGGGGCCGGAAACGCGGAAGGCTACATCGAGAACTCCCAGCTGTTCGACAAGGGCGAGGCGGCGGGGTTCATCGTCGTCTGCCCGCAAGGCACGCCGATCCCCACGCCATGGCCGGGCGATCACCGCATCTGGAACTCGGGGGCGGAGTACGAGCAGCCCAGCCGCGGCGCCGACGATGTCGCGTTCACCCGCCTGATCATCGACCGCGTCAGCACGATGTATCCGGTCAACTCCAAACGGATCTTCGCCACTGGCTTCTCCAACGGCGGCCAGATGGCCTATCGGCTGGCGCTAGAGCTTGCTGACCGGATCGCGGCCGTCGCGCCGATGAGCGGCGGGCGGTTGGCGGGGAGCGAGCGGCCGTCGCGCCCCGTTCCGGTGATGCACGTCCACGGGCTGGCCGACACCGTCTATCCGCTGCGCGGCGGACTCGGGCCGAACAGCATCGGGCGCACGCCGCACGTCGGCATCGACGACGTCATCGACGAGTGGCGACGGTTCGACGGCGCCGACCCGACCTCGACGATCGAGCCGCACGACGGCTGGGAGGTGCATCGACACGCGGGCCCGGCGCCGGTCGTGCTCGTGCTCGTGCAAGGCATGGGCCACCAGATCGCCGGCGGCCGCGACGACCACCTGCCCGGCCAGGCGATGCGCGCCCAGCCGGACGCCATCGCTATGGCGCTCGCTTTCTTCAACGATCACGCAATGCCGTGATTTGGCGGGACGCGAGGGCGCGACCGGGATGCTAGCGGGCCCGATCCCAAAGTGCGAGGGCGGCCACCGTTCGCGCGTCTTGCATCCGGCCCGTGGCGACTAGCGTGTCCAATGCAAGGCAACTCTTCCGATGCACAACGATGCGATGCGGCTCGTCCCCGGCCAGAGGCGACGGATAAAGAGCACTGGCCACCACGAAGTGACTGACCATCCTGAGGTATTTCGGCCATGGCCTGAGCTGGCCGATCGACCGCAGCTCGCGCGCCGCAAGCCCAGTCTCCTCGCGCAGCTCGCGCTGGGCCGCCTCGAGCGGACCTTCGCCGGTCTCAACCTCGCCCTGCGGCAGGAACAGCGCCGTCTCGTTGAACGCGGGGCACGGTTCTTCGAGAACGATGATCGCGCCCTCGTCATCGAGGGCGATGACCAGAACCTCCTCGCCCGAGCCCGACGCAAAGAACGCATCGCTCCCGCCGTCCTGCAACACGGACAGCCATTTGGAGGTCCAAAGGGCGCGCGCACTCAATAGGCCAACCCTTGCGCCACCGCCTTCAGCTGCTCGACGATGGAGAGCTTGTCGTCGATGAAGTCCTGGTCGATCCACCAGGCCTCGACCTCGCGCATCACCTGGCCGACCAGCGGCCCCTCGGGCACGCCGGCGGCCATCACCTCCGCCCCGGTGAGCGGCAACGACGGCCTTGGCCAGCTCTGCGCCATGGGGATGAGCGCCCGCCACTGGATCGCGGCCGCATGCCGCTCAGACGCGGCCCAGGCGAGCAGCACCCGATCGCAGAATGGCTGCAAGCCCAAGCGATAGACGGCTCGGCGGGCCTCGCGGGGGCTCATCCAGGAGACGATGCGCGGCCCCGCCCCCAGCGCACCGCTCAGCCGTTCGCGGAGCGCATTCGAAAACTTGAGGCGGTCCGCGACCGCGTCGGCCGCCGCCGGATCGTCTGGGAGTAGCGCCGCCAGCCTGAGCTCGGCGTCGCACGTGAAGAGCTGCTCGGTCTCGATCTCGACCAATCCCTCGAAGCGGGCCAGGCCCTGGGCTTCCGGCAGCACCTCGGCCAGCACGCCGGTTTGCGCCATCAGCCGCATCGCCGCCCGAGGATCCTCCGCGGCGAGCAGCTTGATCAGCTCCTGCGCGACCCGCTCGGCCGAGAGGCCGCCGATCAGGTCCTTCATCGCCGCGCAGGCGGCAAGGCCGACGGCATCGGGCGCCGCGCGGCCGTACCAGGCATAGAAGCGGAAGAAGCGGAGGATGCGGAGCGCATCCTCGCGGATCCGCGTCGCCGCATCGCCGACGAACACCACGCGGCCGGCGCGGGCGTCAGCCACCCCCTCGCCCGTCGGGTCGTATAGCCGTCCGTCGGCGTCGGCGTAGATGGCGTTCAGCCGGAAGTCGCGGCGCGCGGCGTCCTCGGCCCAGTCGGTCGTGAAGGCCACGACCGCGTGGCGGCCATCGGTTTCCACGTCGCGGCGGAGCGTGGTGACCTCGAACGGCCTGCCGCCGGCGACCGCGGTTATGGTGCCATGCTCGACGCCGGTCGGCACGGCCTTTAAGCCCGCGTCCGTCAGCGCCTTGGCCACCCGATCCGGAGTGAGCGTGGTCGCGATGTCGATGTCGGCGACCGCCTCGCCGCGGATGGCGTTGCGCACGCAACCGCCGACGAAACGCGCGCAATCGCGCCCGCCCGCCGCCTCGAGCGCGGCCATGACGGCGGTGGTCTCCGGCGCGCGCATCCAGGGCTGGACGCCGATGCTGGCCGCCTCGCTCATGCGCTGGGCGCCGGCTCGCCGTAGAGCCGCTCGTAGAGGGCGCGCAGCATGCCGGCCGTCGCCCCCCAGATCAGCCGGTCCTCGTAGGGCATGGCGTAGAAATAGCGGCGAAGGCCGTCCGCCTGCTCGCGGAACTGCCGTTCGTGGTTCTTGGGGTCCATCAGGAAGGCGAACGGCGCCTCGAACACGTCGGCCACCTCTTCGGGGTTCGGCCTGAGCTTGAATCCAGGGCGACACGAAGCCGACGACGGGGGTGATGTCGTAGCCGCTGCCGGTCTGGTAGTTCGACGAGAGGCCGGCGATCGTCACGTGCGCGGGCGGCAGGCCGATCTCCTCTTCCGCCTCGCGCAGCGCGCCCTCCCATGGCGTCTCGCCCGGATCCAGCCGCCCGCCGGGAAAGGCGATCTGGCCGGTGTGGCTGCGCAGGGTGTCGGCGCGGCGGGTGAGCAGCACCGTCACGCCCGCTGCGTGCTCGACCAGCGGCACCAGGACCGCTGCGGGCTTGAAGCTGTCGATCCGCGGCATGTTCGGATTGAGCTGGAAGTCGGAGATCGGCGGCGGCGGCCGGTTCGGATCGTAGCTTTCCAGCGGGTCGAGACGATCGCCGATCCACGTCCGCAACTCGGCGGGCGTCATGCGGCCGCGGCCCTTGGCGGCCCGACCGGAAACCAGACGCCGTTCGACTGCACGCAGAAGGTCGGGCCTGCCGCCAGCGCGCGCTCTTCGGCCATCTCGACCAGCTCGTAGAACACTGGCCGCGCAATCAGCGCCTCGAGGCCGCGGCGGACGTGCAGATAGGGCCTGGGCTCGCCCGTCTCGGCGTCCATCTCGACGCGGATGGCGTTGTCCGGTCCGGCCTCGACCACGTCGCCGACATTGGTCGTGAAGCTTAACGCGCCGTCGCCGGCGTCGACGCGGATGGCGATGAAGGGCGCATCCTCCACCGTGATCCGCATCTTCTCGACCGGCGTGACCAGGTGGAAGCCGTCCGGATCCTTCCGCAGCACGGTCGAGAACAGCCGCACCAGCGCCTCGCGCCCGATCGGCGTGCCCTCGTGGAACCAGAGCCCGTCCTTCTTGATGACGATGTCGATCTCGCCGCAGTGCTCCGGATGCCACAGGTGCACGGGCGGCAATCCGCGCCCGGGCGCCTGCTTCTTCGCCTCAGCGACAACGCCTTCCAGCCCCACCGGTCCCGTCTGGGTCATGGATGGAAGGTAGGCTGCGCCCCGCCCACCCTCAAGCCGCGTCAGTCGTAGCGCAGGCGCGGCTGGAAATCCCCGCGCCCGTCGGGCGTGAAGTCGAGCAAGCCCCGGATGGCGGAGAGTGTGCGCTGGCATCGGCGGCGCAGGAAGCGGGTTTGCGCACCACCAACCCGTCGTGAAACCTCGCGGACAAGGAGTCGCTCCAGGCCGCAAGCGCCCAAACTAGAGACCGGGCCTGACCAGCCCCGCGAGATCGGCGGCGCCGCCGCTGGTGAGCCTGTTGACCAACACCCGGGCCGGATCGACAGGACCGGGCAGGACGACAGCCGCCGGCGCGCGGCTGAAGCCCAATGGGGCGTAGTAGGGCTCGTCGCCGACCAGAAGCACCAGCGAGTGCCCGGCCGCGGCGGCCGCCTCGCAGGCGCGGCGGATCAGCGCCGCGCCGAGGCCGTTGCTGCGCCACGCCGCGTCGACCGCGAAGGGGCCGAGCAGGACCGCGGGCGTCTCCCCGATGCGAATCGGCCACATACGCACACTGCCCACCACCACCCCGCCAGCGTGGGCGACGAAGGAGATGTCGAGCAGCGGTCGGTTGCCCTCGCGCAGGCGCTCGGCGGTCTTCGTGTAGCGCCCGGGCCCGAACGCACGGTCTATGAGTGCGTCCACAAGGGGCGCGTCTTTCGGCTGTTCGGCGATGAGGGGCGGCAGGTCGGCGGTCATTGCGATTCGGGGCTTCAAGAGAGCGGATCAGGAACCCGCTCCATGACGCGCGGACGACGGAGCGGAACTTAGGCGCGGGCCAAGGCCCGCAAGATCGTTCGCCGACGTCGCATTGGACCGATCGCCTCCACCGGAAGGCGGCCCGCATAGGGCCCGCGGCCGGCCACGTCAACGGCGCCGGTGCGATTGCCGGCGCGGGTTCGCCACGCTAAGGCCGGGCATGGCCGTAGCCCCCCTGCCAGGCCCGCTGCTTGGCGAGCGGGACTACCTCCGCTTCTGGCTGTCGCGCTTCGCCGCCAATCTGGGCGTGCAGATCGAGAGCGTCGCGATCGGTTGGCAGATCTACGCGACCGCCCGGCGCACCCTCGACGTCGACCACGCCGCCTTTCTGGTCGGCATGGTGGGGCTGGCGTCGTTCGCCCCGCTCTTCCTTCTGGCGCTGCCGGCCGGCGTGACGGCCGACCGATTCGATCGCAAGGCGATCCTCAGAGCCTGCTACGTGGCCGAGATCGTCGTGGTCGCCGGCCTTGCCGTCGCCAGCCAGCTTAGGATGGCGAACGCCCCGGTTCTGCTCGTTGCCGCGGTCCTGTTCGGCGCCGCCCGGGCGTTCTGGGGGCCGGCCAACACGGCGCTCGGGCCTATGCTGGTCCCGCGCGAGCAGCTGGCCCGCTCGATCGCCTGGAACTCGCTGGCCGGCCAGGGAGGATCGATCCTGGGACCGGCCATCGGCGGCGTGCTGGTCGCCCTGTCGCCGGCGCTGGCCTACTGGACCGCTGGCGCGCTCTACCTGTTCGCGGCGGGCGCGACCCTGCTCATCGGCAAATCGGGCCGCCCGGCGGTCAAGTCCGCGTTCGACCTGGCGATGGTGCGCGAGGGCCTGGTCTATGTGTGGACCAACAAGATCGTCTTCGGTGCGATCTCCCTCGACCTGTGCGCCGTGCTGCTCGGCGGCGCGACAGCCCTGCTGCCCGTGATCGCGCGCGACGTCCTGCACGTCGGCGCCAGCGGCTTCGGCATCCTGCGCTCGGCGTCCTCGGTCGGCGCCGCATCGGTAGCGATCTATCTCGCCCGCCATCCGATCCGCCGGCACGCCGGAATCAGCATGTTCATTGGCGTCGCCGTCTTCGGCCTCGCCACGATCGTCTTCGGACTCTCGCGCTGGGCGCCGCTCTCGGTCGCGGCGCTGGTCGTCATCGGCGGGTCGGACATGCTCTCGGTGTTCGTCCGCGGGACGCTGGTGCAGCTGGTGACGCCCGACCCGATGCGTGGGCGCGCAGCCGCCGTCGCCACCCTCTTCGTCTCGGCCTCCAACGAGCTCGGCGAGTTCCGCGGCGGCGTCGCGGCGCGTTTTGTCGGACCGATCGCCGCGCTGGTCGGGGGCGGAATCGGCGCTCTGATCGTCACCGGCCTCTGGGCGCAACTCTTTCCAGCCTTGCGCAGAGCCGACCGCCTCGCTTAAGCCGTCGTCCGCGAAATCCAATTCTTTTCGGGAGATTGAAGATCATGGGCGTTTTGAATGGGAAGGTTGTTCTGGTCACCGGCGGCGGCAACGGCATCGGGCGCGAGTGCGCGCTGATCGCGGCGGCCGAGGGGGCCAAGGTCGTGGTCAATGACCTCGGCGGCTCGCTCTCCGGCGGCGACGAGGGCTCGGCTGGCCCGGCCGAGACGGTAGCGCAGGAGATCCGCGCCAAGGGCGGCGAGGCCGTCTCCAACTCCGAGAGCGTCACCTCGCTCAAGGCCTGCGAGGGCATGCTGCAACAGGCGCTCGACGCCTTCGGCGGCCTGCACGGGGTGATCAACCCGGCCGGCATTCTGCGCGACGGCATGTTCCACAAGATGAGCGAGCAGGACTGGGATAGCGTGATCGCCGTGCACCTCAAGGGCTCGTTCAACGTGGCGCGGGCGACGATCGAGCACTTCCGCGAGCAAAACGACGGCGCCTACGTCTTCTACACCTCGACCTCGGGCCTGTTCGGCAACATCGGCCAGACCAACTATGGCGCGGCCAAGATGGGCATTGTCGGCCTGTCGCGGATCATCGCCATGGAAGGCGCGCGCAACAACGTGCGCTCCAACGCGCTCGCCCCTGTCGCCTGGACCCGCATGACCCAGTCGGTGCCGGTGAAGGACGAGGCGGCGGCCGCGCGCCGGCAGGTGATGGCCCAGACCATCCGTCCGGATCAGCCGGCCAAGCTCTCGGTCGCGCTGGTTTCGGAAGCGGCGAAGAACGTCTCTGGCCAGATCTTCGGCGCCTCGGGCGACAACCTGATCCTCTATAGCCAGCCCCGCCCGATCGCGAACCTCAACAAGGCCGAAGGCTGGACTCCGGAGACGATCCTCGCGGAAGCCCTCCCGCAGATGCAGGAGAAGTTCTTCGACCTGAACCGTGGGCCGATGCCGGGCGCCCAGCGCCCGGCCGCCGCGACCGCGCCGGCGAGCTGACTCTCTCGACACAGGGGTCTGGCGCCGGCGGCCGCGAGCGCCGGACGCTAAGCGATTTCCTGAGCGCGCCTCTGGGCGTGGTCTAATGCGTCTCAGTACCGCGCGCGCTCGATTGAGAAGAGTCCCCTGCTCGGGCGAGCACCTGCGCTCGTCCATTGCAGAGATGATGATGATGATGACGATGATGATGATCCCGAACGGGGACCTTCTCGATCGAACGCCGCGGGCGCTCGCCTAGGGCGGCGCTTCCGCATGGCCAGGGCTGGCCACCTTGACATATTGACATACGCCGCGTTTGGCGGATGTCCGCCTCGCCGGCGAATGACGCTCGCGGACGTGAGTGTGTTGGTCGCCGCCTTTCGGGCCGACGGCGCGCATCATGCTGTCTGCCGCGCGTGGCTGGACCGAACGATCGACGGCGACGAGCGATTCGGCGTCTCGCCGCTGGCTCTCGCCGCCGTTGTCCGGATCGCGACAAGTCGCCGCATTTTCAATCCCCCCAGCGCGATCAGGGACGCGATCGGATTCTGCGATCAGATCCTCGCCCAGCCGCATGTGGAGACGATCGAACCGGGGCCCCGCCACTGGGCCATACTTTGCCGGCTTTGCGTGGACGCCGACGTTCGAGGACCAATGATCACGGATGCCTGGTACGCGGCCCTTGCCATCGAGAGCGGGTGCGAGTGGATCACCTACGATGGCGGCTTCGCACGGTTTCCAGGCCTGCGCTGGCGGCGGCCCAACGCGTGAGGCCGTCCGCCGGCGCCAGGGTTCGTAATCATACCGCTCATCCCCGCGAAAGCGGGGATGAGCGGGTGAAGTGGGCTACCAAGCCTTTGATATCGCTCAAGCTCAGTTGAGTCTGAACCCTAGCGCCGCCGATAGACGCCCGAGAAGCTGACGTTCATGCCGCCACAGGCGCCGTTGTCGGCGACGACGATGACGTCGCCAACCAGCCGCAGGGTCGCGCTGCAGGCCTGCGGATCGCTTGCGTCGGCGAAAATGACGGCATTGCCCTTCGGCGTCGCGGTTCCGGAGAGATCGCCGACGTTCGGTCCGCCCGGGAATTGCCGCGCGGACGGGTGCGCCGAGGGCCAATAGGCTTCGCCGTCAACCGACAGCATCGCCCCTTTGGCGGTAAGACGGATCGTGTCATCGCCATACCGCCAGAGCCCGACCCAGGCCTTGAGCGGCGGCAAGGCGTCAACCGGCAGGGTTTTGAGCCGGGCGGCCGCCAAGTAGCCGGCGTCGTCGTGCGCCGGATCGAACGCGCACACGTAGTCGCCGTGGCGATGGCCGCTGAGCACGATCGCGCCCGGAACGAGCACGGTGGTCCCGCGACACTTCGACGTCTCCGCCGGGCAGCCGCTGTCGTCGCTCAGCATCGCTACCCGCCCCGCGCCGGTGACCTGCGCGCGGCCGACAGTCGGCTCGTTCCCGGGAAAAGAACCGTTTCGGCAGGTGTCGTCCGGCGTTTGGGCGCGCGCGGCCGTCACCGCCGCCAGGACGAGCAGCATCAGGCCAGCGTGCGTCGCGGCTCTAGCCCCATCGCTCATTCCAGGCCTCCTTCGTCATTTCCCAATAGAGGGAGCGGCGGATCGTACCATCGGCGCGGACGCTTTCACGCTCGCCCATACGGACAAAGCCGGCGGCGTCGATCAGCCGCGCCGAGCGGACGTTGTCGAGGGCCGCGGTCAGCCCGATCAGCCGCACGCCCAGGCTCTCGAACATCCAGCCGAAGGCGTGCAGCGCGCCCTGGCCGCCGCGCCCGCCGCCCTGGCGGCTGGTGCGCACCGCGCCGGCGAGCTCGGCCGAGCTGTGCTCAGGCCAGACCGTGAACTTGGAGTAGCTAATCACCTCCCCGGCCGCATCGCGCGCGATGGTCAGGAGGCCTTCGCCGCGCCCACGCTCGGCCCCGCTCGCCTGGATCCACGCGCGGACGTTGTCCACCGTGATCGGCCGCGGCAGGTCGTAGATTGGGTCGGAGACGTCCGGATCGGCGAGAAAGGCTGCGAGCGCCCCCGCGTCCGCCTCGACCGCGACCGCCCGCCCCTCGCCGAGGGCCGCGAGGTCCGGATCGCGCACTGCGGCGCGGATGCGCTCGGCCTCTTCCGGGCCTGCCGCAAGCACCGTTTTCGGCGGCGCGCTCACGGCTCGGCGAGCCTGGCCAGCGCCTCGCCGGAAAGGCGGCGTTTGAGCCACTCGGCCTGGGTCGTCGCGCCCAGCCGGTCGTAGAAGGCGATCGCAGGCGCATTCCAGTCGAGCACCGCCCATTCCAGCCGCGCCAGACCCTCGTCGCGGCAACGGCGGGCAAGGCGGCGGAGCAGCGCCAGCCCGGCGCCGTGGCCGCGCGCAGCCGGTCGGACGAACAGATCCTCGAGATAGATCCCGTGCCGGCCCTCGAAGGTGGAGAGGTTGTAGAACCAGAGCGCAAAGCCCACCGGCTCGCCGTCCACCTCGACGATATCGCAGAAGGCGCGCGGGCTGGCGACGAACAGCGCGGCGCGGACGTCCGCCTCGTTCGCCCTGGCCTCGTGCGCCAATCGCTCGTACTCGGCGAGTTCGCGGATCAACGCGTGGATCAGGGGCGCGTCGGCGAGAGTGGCCGGACGGACGTTGACGGTCACTCGAGGCCCCTTTCAGCCAGCTCTCCCAGCAGCTGGCCATTGGCGCGGTAGTGGATCGCGTCCCAGCCGATCTCGCGCGCTAGGTTCACGTTGGCGATGGAATCGTCGATCAGCACAATCCTCGCCGGGTTGACGCCGAGCCGCGCCTCGACTTCGGCATAGGCGCGCGCGTCCGCCTTGGTCATGCCCAGTTCCGCCGACCAGAACATCGGATCGAGCCCGTGCCCATCGGGGAAGACCTCGCGCACGAAGACCGGATTGTCGCTGAAGCCGCCGACCCTGGCGCGCGACTTCAGGGCCGCGGCGTACTCCCAGAGCGCGACATTGGGCGCCTCGAACACGCTGAGGATCAACGCGACGGCCGCCGCCTCTGGCACCGGCCAGCCGGCGAGCGCCGAGAGGGCGTCCGTCAGCTCGGCTTTGTCCGCCCCGCCGAGGTCGAGCCGGCCGTGCAGCTCGAGGTCCATGAACGCGCGGGCGTCGTCGGGCGTCACCTTGAGCGCGCGCGACAGCGTCCGCACGCGCCGCTCGCGGTCGAAGGGCAGCAGGACGCCCCCCAGGTCGAAGAGGACGACCCTAGCGTCGCTCACGCCCGATCATCTGCGGATAGATGCGAAAACCCTCGAACCTGTGATGCGGCAGCGCCGCGTAGAACTCGGGCGCCGTGTCTGTGACGAGGTCGATGCGCACGCCGCCGGCGCGCGCGAGGGACGCTTGCAGCATCTCGATCGCGATCCCCTGCCGTCGGGCCTCCGGCGCGACCGCGATCAGCGACAGATGCGCCTGGATCTCGCCATCGGAGACAAGCTGGGCGAAGCCGACCACGCGCTCGCCGCGCACGGCGACGACGGTCGTGACGCCCGGCGCGGTCAGCGCGCGTAGCGCCCGGGCGGGATCCTCGGGAAACGAGGGCCACCCCTCCGCGGCGCAGAGCGCGATGACCGGGGCGAGATCGCGCGCCTCGAAGGCTCGAACGATGGCGGCCATGTTCAGCCGATCGTTACGCCAGGCGGCGGCGGGATGTCGGCGGGCACGAAGAAGTCGGCCATCAGCGCCGTCCCCGGATCGACGCGGTACTTGTCGAAATCGCGCTCGCCTTCGCCGTAGAGGAAGGTGTCGTCGATCAGGAAGTTGCCGGTGAACTCGCGCGACGGCTTCTCGAAGATCGCGTGGGCGGCGTCGGCCATGATGTCGACCGTGCGGCAGGCCTTCATGCCCTCGTCGCCGGCCAGGGCGAACCGAATCGCCGCGGTGGCGATGCCGGTCCGCGGCCAGAGCGCGTTGAAGGCGATACCGTCGTCCTTGAACTCGGCGGCCATGCCCAGGACGCACATCGACATCCCGATACTTGGCCATCGAATAGGCTACGTGTGGCCGGCGAACCAGCGCGGCGACATGTCCAGCGGCGGCGAGAGCATGAGCACGTGCGGATTGGCCGCGCGCTTCAGGTGCGGAATGCAGGCCTTGGAGGTCAGGTAGGTCCCGCGCGCGTTGATTCCGTTCATCAGGTCGTAGCGCCGCATGTCCGTGGCCAGCGTGCCGGTGAGCTGGATCGCCGAGGCGTTGTTGACGCAGATGTCGATGCCGCCGAACCGCGAGACGGTCTGCTCGACCGCATCGAACACGACGGCATCGTCGCGCACGTCGACGATCAGCGGCAGCGCCTTGCCGCCCGCCTTCTCGATCTCCTCGGCGGCCGTGTAGATGGTGCCCGGCAGGTGTTTGTGCGGCTCGGCGGTCTTGGCGGCGATGGCGACGTTCGCCCCGTCGCGCGCGGCGCGAAGCGCAATGGCGAGCCCGATCCCGCGGCTAGCGCCGGTGACGAACAAGGTCTTCCCAGACAGGCTCATCGCTGCCTCCTTCGTTGACGAAAACGGCCTATCGCGGTGCAGGCGGGGCGTCCAGCGCCACGGCGGCGACGCGTCGTCGCCGACTTGACCGGCTTGGCCTGCACGCGTTTAAGCTCGGCAAAAGCCAGAAACGCTCCAGGAGTGACCATGCCCCGCCTTTCCACGCTGGCCGTCGCCATCGCGACGCTGGCCGCCGTGCTCGTCACGGCCACGACGAGCTTCGCCGCGCCGGCGGCGCCGGCGGCGCCTCCGCCGCCCATCACCCCGGAAGCCAAAGCCGCGGGGATGAAGGCCGCGCCCGCGCTGATCGCCGCCGCGAACCTGCCTTGCACCCTCTCCGCCGCCCGCGCGATCGGCAGCGGCAAGGACTCCAAGGGGCAACCCATCGTGCTGACCGAGATCGCCTGCAAGGACAGCCTGGGCTACGTGATCGCGGCCGACGCGAAAGGCCAGCCGGCGCAGATTTTCGACTGCCTGATGGCGGCGACGACGCCCAATCTCGGCTGCCGGCTTCCGGAGAACGCCAACCCCGCGGTCGGCGTGCAGGGCTTGGTGAGCCAGAGCGGTCGCACTTGCACCGTCAACCAGGCCCACTTCATGGGCATGACGACCGACAAGCACATCTACGAGATCGCATGCTCGAACGGCGAGGGGCTCGTGCTGCTGGTCCCGGCCGCGGGCGGCGCCCCGACCGCGGATAACTGCTTGGCCTATGCCGACCAGGCAAACATCAAGTGCACGCTCACCACGACAGACCAGGAAATGGCCGAGGCCAAAAGCTTGGAGGCCGCCGCTGCCAAGTGCACGGTCGCCAAGGATCGCTACATGTTGTCGACGGCCGACGGCGCCGACTATTTCGAGATCGCCTGCCCGGACGGCAAGGGCTACGTGCTTTCGAGCAACAAGTCCGGCGCGCTGGGCGAGGTGATCCCCTGCGCGCAAGCTTACGGTATCGGCAATGGCTGTACGCTGACTGACGCCCGCCAGGCCGCGACGCAGGAGGCGGCGCTCTACACCGGCCTGGCGAAGAACGCCGGCTTCGACTGCCAGGTCTCGAAGTACGCCCTCTTCCCGCAGTCGGATTCGACGAAGGACATCGTCGAGATGGTCTGCTCCAACCGGCCCGACGGCGGCGTCGGCGTCTTCCCGGCCAAGGGCGCCGGGCAGGTCTACGACTGCCTCCGCTCGCAGGACGAGGGCTACAAGTGCACCTTCACGCCGGACTCGGCGGTCTACCCGCATCTGAACGACACACTGCGCGCGGCGGGCAAGGGCTCGTGCGTGGTGTCGAGCGCGCGGCCGTTCGCCCACGGCGCGGACGGGTCGGACTATGTGGAGGTCGGCTGCGCCGACGGCGGATCCGGCTGGGTCATGATCTACCCGGCCGGTTCGGCGACGCCGAAGCAGCTGCTGAACTGCGCCCAGGCCAAGGACATGAACGGCGGTTGCCAGCTCCCTGGCAACAGCAAGAGCTAGCCGGCAAGGCCTGCGCGCACTTTCGCGCGCAGCACGTCGATCGGGGCCAGGCCCCGGTCGGTGCTTGATGTGCCAGTAGGTCCAGCCGTTGCACGCCGGCTGCGACTGGACCATGGCGCCCAGCTTGTGGATCGAGCCGGTGAGATCGCCGAGCGCCAGGCTGCCGTCGGCGCGCACCCTGGCCGCGTGCCGGCCGCGCGGGCAGTAGAGCACGTCGCCGGCCCTTAGCAGGCCCGCCTCGACGATCTGGCCGAAGGCGACGCGCGGCTCTGACCGCTTCGAGCCGGTGACCTCGATGTCTTCCCGGGCCGCGGGAATCGTCCCGCGCGATGCGCTCGCGCGCGATGGCTGCATACGCCGGGTCGCGCTCGATGCCGATGAACCGCCGGCCGAGCCGCTTGGCCACCGAGCCGGTGGTGCCCGACGCCGAAGAAGGGATCGAGGATCAGGTCGCCCGGTCTGGACGACGCCAGGATCACCCGATGCAGCAGGGCCTCCGGCTTCTGCGTCGGGTGCGCCTTGTGCCCATCGGCGCCCTTGATCCGCTCCTCGCCGGTGCCAGAGGGCCAGCGTCCAGTCCGAGCGCATCTGCAGCTCGTCGTTGGCCATCTTCATGGCGTCGTAGTTGAAGGTGTAGCGCCGCGCGTCCGCGCGAGCTTGGCGGCCCAGATCAGCGTCTCATGGGCGTTGGTGAAGCGCGCGCCCTTGAAGTTCGGCATCGGGTTCGACTTGCGCCAGATGACGTCGTTGAGGATCCAGAAGCCCGAGGTCCTGCAGCGATCGCGCCGACGCGGAAGATGTTGTGATAGCTGCCGATCACCCAGAGCGACGCCCTCGGCCTTCAGCACGCGGCGGCAGGCCGAGAGCCAGTCCTTGGTGAAGGCGTCGTAGGCCTCGAACGAGGCGAACTGGTCCCAGTCGTCGTCGACGGCGTCGACCTTGGAATTGTCCGGGCGCAGCAGCTCGCCGCCGAGCTGCAGATTGTAGGGCGGGTCGGCGAAGACGAGATCGGCGCAACCGGCCGGCAACGCCGCCAGCGCCTCGAGGCAGTCGCCTTCGATGATGGTTTCCGGCCCGAACGTCATGTGAAGACACCCCACGTGACGAGGACGGTGGGCTGTTACGGTTAAAAAGGCGTGTTTGCGCCGGCTCGAGGGCGAGGGTTCAGATGTCTGACTATGTCCAAAGCATGCGCGCGCGGATCGGCCACGACATGCTGTTCCTGCAGGCGGCGTCGGTGTTGGCCTTCGACGATGCGGGACGGGTGCTGCTCGGCCGCGATGCGACCGGTCACTGGTCGACGATCGGCGGCGCGATCGAGCCCGGCGAGACGCCCGCTGACGCCGCCGTGCGCGAGTTCTGGGAGGAAGCCGGCGCGCTGGTCTCGATCGTCCGCATCCTGGGCGCGTTCGGCGGGCCGGAATTCTTCCGCGCCTATCCCAATGGCGACCGGATCGCCTGGACGGCGATCGCGTTCGAGGCGCGCATCATTGCCCGCCGGGTCGCTCCGGATAACATCGAGCTCGACCGGCTGAGCTGGTTTGCACGGCAGGCCGTGCCCGGGCTGCCCATGCGGCCGGCCAACCGCATCGTGACGCTGCAGGCGCTGGCCGGCCGCGGGGCGCCCGTGCATCACGCCCCCACCTGGGAGCCGCCCGCCCGCGGCTAGTCGTCTCCGGCCAGTCCCTGACGCGCTTTGTCCAGCTCCTCGGCGTAGCGGCGAAGCGCGTAGCCCTCGGTCAGAAGCCCGATCACCTTGCGGTCGATCATGTCGGCGACCACCGCCAACGCCTCGCTCTCCGTGCGATCGAAGACCGAAACCGCCTGCTTGATGTTCATCGCCGGCGTCAGCGGGCTGTCGCCCCAGTGGGCGATGTCGTGCGCCGTGCGCTTGGCGTCCTCTTCCGGCCGGTCCGCCGAGGCGTAGGCCTCGGCCGTGAGCACCACGCCCTGGTAGCGCCCATCGTCGTCGACAACGACGACGCGCTGGGTCGAGCCCAGCGGATAGCGCCGGCGGAAGTCGGCCAGGCTGGCGGAGGCGGGGATGGTGGCCGGATCGCGCCGCATCATCCGACCCACGGTGAGCGCGCGCATCCAGCCGACGTCGATCGCGCTGCGGATCGTCTCGCCCCGCAGGTGCAGCCGCCAGGTCGAGAACGAGTAGCCGAAGGTCTCGCGCACCGTGATGCTGGTCACGATCGCCGCCGCCAGCACGATGGTGGTGACGACAAAATCGCCGGTGGTCTCCAGAACCAGGAACGACATCGTGAGCGGCCCGCCGATCACCGCGACGGCGAACGAGGCCATGCCGACCAGCATGCAGAGCGTCGGGTCGATGGCGAGCTGGGGGGCAAACGCCGCCGCAAGAGCGGCGAACAGCTTGCCGGTAAGAGCGCCGAGGAAGAGCGAAGCGAAGAACATCCCGCCGCGGAAACCGGCGCCCAGCGTCACGGTCGAGGCGAGGATCTTCAGCCCGAGGAGCCCGACGAGCGCCATGATGGTGAGCTTGGCCGGGATGTCGACGCTGAGCGCGCCGTGGCCGGCCGCCAGCACCTGCGGCGTGATCAGGGCCAGCCCAGTCATGATGCAACCGCCGAGCGCGGGCCGCACCGCGCGCGGCGCTCTGACGCGGTCCAGCGCACGCTCGACCAGGTAGACGGCCCGCATCATCAGGACGCCCAGAGCCGCGCAAGCCAGGCCCAGCACCAGCATGCTCGGATAGTCGGCCAGGTTGAGGGCGCCTGTCGGCGGCATGTGGATCTCGTAGGTGACCGCGCGCACGGCCCGCGCGGTCAGGACGCCGGCGAGGCTGGCGGCCAGCACGGCGGCAGCCGTCGCCACCGTGTAAGTGCCGATGATCAGCTCGAAGCCGTAGAAGGCGCCGGTCAGCGGCGCGCCAAACGCCGCGCCGATAGCCGCGCCCGCGCCGCAGCCGACCAGGACGCGCAGGTCGTTGCGCCGCAGGCGAAGCAGGACGCCGGCCTTCGACGCGAGGCCCGAGCCCATCTGCGCGTAGCCGGCCTCCAGTCCCACCGAGGCGCCGAAACCATTGGAGATCAGCGTCTGGGCGGTGACCCAAAGGGAATCGCGCAGCGACATGCGCCCGCCGTGCAGGGCGTTGGCCTCGATCGGGTCGACGGGGATGGTCGAGCGGCGGCGCTGCCAGAGCCACGCGGAGGCGCCGAGGATAAGGCCGCCGGCGATCGGCGCGACATAGCCGCGCGGAAGCTTGGCGACCCCGCTCAGCCGCTCGGCGCCGACGCCGAACAGGATGCTGTGCATGTCGCTCGAAAGCGTGCCGATCAATGCGACCGACAGGCCCGCCGCGACGCCGATGACGGCAGCCAGCAGCACCAGCGAAATCTCGCTGCGCCGAACCAGACTGCGCAGGCGCCGCCCCATCGCGCCCAGCCGAGCGGCGCCCGATCGCGCCGGCGGCGCGTCAGAGGAGCGTTGGACCGTCATCCCACTCGCTCGCGGCCAGCATGGGGTCGCCGCCGGCGAGCGCGATCCTGACCGGGGCCCAGGTGATCCGGTGAATAGGACATGGGCCTAGGCGCAGCAGAGCCTCCCCGTGCACCGGCGCGCGGTAGCCCTTGTGCGCGGCGAAGCCATAACCGGGGTAAAGGTCGTCCATCTCGGCCATCAGTCGGTCGCGCGCGGTCTTCGCCAGGATCGACGCTGCGGCGATGGAAAGCGATGTCGCATCGCCCTTGACCACCGTCTTCACCGGGCAGGGCAGGATGAAGCGGTAGTTGCCGTCGACGAGGGCGAACGCCGGCGTAACGCTCAAGGCCTCGACCGCCCGCCGCATGGCCAGCCCCGTCGCATGCAGGATGTTGAACGCGGCGATCTCCTCGACGGTGGCGAACCCGACCGCCCAGGCCAGCGACTTGTCCTTGATCTCTTCCTCGAGGCGCTCGCGCGCCAGCGCTGTGAGCGCTTTGGAGTCGTTGACCCCCTTGGGCACTTTGCGTGGATGAAGGATCACCGCGGCCGCTGAGACTGGTCCGGCCCAAGGTCCTCGCCCGGCCTCGTCGACCCCGCACACCGGCGCAGGACAATCGCGCTCGAGCTTCAGGTGAGGACGGCGGGGCTTGGCGGCTTTGCGCGGCGGCATCAGGCGGCGCCCAGGCGCGAGATGGGCTCGTGCCGGAAGCAGCTCGTGACGTGGTCGTTGACGACGCCGGTCGCCTGCATGAAGGCGTAAACGATCACCGGCCCGCAGAACTTGAACCCCTTGGCCCTCAGCGCCTTGGCCATATCGACGGCCAGCGGCGTTTGCGCCGGCACGTCGGCGATCGAGCCCCAGCGGTTCTGCACCGGCCTGCCGTCGGTGAAGCTCCAGATGAAAGCCGAGAAGTCCTCGCCCGCATCGCGCATGTCGACGTAGCGGCGCGCCCCGTCGATGGCGGCGTCGATCTTGGCGTTCGAGCGGACGATGCCGGCGTCGGCCATCAGCCGCGCCCGGTCCGCATCGCCGAAGCGGGCCACCACATCCGGATCGAAGCCCTTGAACGCCGCGCGGAACGCCTCGCGCTTCCGAAGGATGGTGATCCAGGCGAGCCCCGCCTGAAAGCCGTCGAGCACGAGCTTTTCCCAGAGCGCTCGGCTGTCGCGCTCCGGCACGCCCCACTCGTGGTCGTGGTAGGCCGCATAGAGCGGATCGCCCGAGCCGGCCCAGGCGCAGCGATTCGGGGCCTCGGTCATGCCGGCAGGGTAGGCCGGAGGGGGCGTGCGGCGGAAGGGGCGCGCGCACCGGAGCGCGGAATCTTCGCGCGCCGGTCGAGCAACGACCAAGCCATTCGTCTAAGAAGGAGCGGAGGGAGGACATTCGATGCCGAACAACCCCATCGGGCCGGGCATGGTCGCCTATGCGGTCACGCTCTTGGTCCTGAGCGCAAACCTGACCTTCTTGTGGGCCGCGAGCGGCGCGGCGCGCAATGCGAGCAAGGTCGCAATCAACCCGGAAGACGCCGCTCTGTTCAAGGTTCCTCTGGAGCCCCAGGACCCGCAGGCCGTCGCCCGCGTGTTGCGCGCCCACGCCAACGCCCAGGCGACCGTCTATCCGTTCCTGTTCCTGGGCCTGACCTACGTGTTGGTTGGCGGGTCGGCGCGCGTGGCCTCGATCATCTTCGCGGTCTTCGCGGTGGCGCGGATCGCCCACTCGATCATCTATCTCGCCGGCAAGCAGCCCTGGCGCACGATCGCCTTTGTCGTCAGCGGCCTGGCGCTGATCGCGCTGGCCATCGCCCTGATCTGGCGGCTGATCGCCGGAGGCTGACGCCAATCGCGCCGTGCGGTTGGACGAAGGCGCCGCTATGAACGTGGCCCTGGCGAGCGATGGGGGGCGAGTTTTGCAGTTGGAAGCCAGCAGCGGCGACACGCTCGCGGCCGTGATCATTGGGGCCGTGCTGGCGACGCTGGGCGGGTTTGCCGCCACCCAGGTCGAGGGCCGATTGCGCCGGCGCGAGCGCGAGCGGAGCGCGGCGCTGCTGTTCGGCGAGGTGCTGTCGGTGATCGAGCTGCTGACCACGTTGGCCAACGAGGCGCGCGGGCGCGGCGAGCCCTATGGCGGCTTCACAATGCGCATGACCCGTGCGCTCCGACGGGAGACCGAGGTCTACGACCGCAATCGAGAGTCTCTCTACGACCTCCGCGACGCCACCGCGCGCGCAAGGATTCACAGTCTGATGGCTCGACTGACCCTCAGCCTGGACGGGGTCTTCGACCTGACCGAGGAGATTGCGCTGGCGGAATCCGCGCTCAGCGCGATGGCGGCCGACGATCCGTCGGGCGCGGAAGCAAGCGCTCGGCTGGAGGCGCTGCGCGAGCAGCGCGGCCTCTCCTTCGACTTCGCCGTGGAGACCGCCCGCGAAATCAAGCCGGTCGTCGCCGAGCTGGAGAAGCTGGCGCGGCAATCGTTCGAGACTTACGCCTCGAACATCCGGCCCTAGCCGTCCACCTTGACCGGCCTGCCTTCGACGCTGAGCGCCGCGCCATCGATGCGGTCGATGCGCAGGAGCGCGATCGCGCGGCCGTCGACGCCGCTGCGCACCTCGCCGGCGCGCAGGCGCTCGTCCGCCAGCACCTCGGCGCCGAAAGGCGGCGGCGGCCCGTCGAAGGTGATGGCGCGCATGCGGTTCTTGATCTGGCCACGCCGCTTCATGCGCGAGGTGGTCTCCTGGCCGACGAAGCAGCCCTTCTGGAAATCGATGCCGTTCAGGAGGTCGAAGTTGGCCTCGATCGGGTAGTCCCGTTCCGGTGGCGAATCCTTGCCCGGCTCCGGGACGCCGAGCGCGACCCGCATGGCGTCGTAGTCCGTCTCGTCGACGACAAGAGCCCCGGCAGGCGCCTGGCCGTAGGCGCGGCGCCCGAGCCCACCAGCCAGGCGCGGGTCCGCAACACCGCCATCGGCTCCATCCCAAAGCGCCCAGACGGCGGCGTCGACGGCCGCGATCTCCACCTTGGCGCGGAGGCGGTAGATGGTAAGGCGCTGGATCAATGCGTCCCGCCGGTCGGCGGCGACGTCGAGCCAGCACCCGTCCTCGCGTCCGAGGATGAAGAGGTCGAACAGCAGCTTGCCCTGAGGGTTGAGGAGCGCGCCGAAGCGCAGCTCGCCGGCCTTCAGCGTCTCCACGTCCTGGCTGAGCAGGCCCTGCAGGAACGTCCGCCAGTCCGGACCTGCGACGCTCACAAGGGCGCGACTCCTCAGTTCGGCGGCAGAGGCCTTGCTCATGGCCAGACTAGATGGCGCCGCCCCGGCTGGAGCGCCAGTGCGCCGCCGCCTATAGAGGAGGCCATGGCGGCGAGTTTCGATCTGATCGTGCGCGGCGGCGAGGTGGTGAACCACGCAGGCCGCGGCCCGGCCGACGTCGGCGTACGCCTCGGCAGGATCGCCGACATCGGCGACTTAGGCCAGGCCTCGGCGGGCGAGGTGTTCGACGCAACCGGCCTCACCTTGCTGCCCGGCGTCGTCGACACCCAGGTGCACTTCCGCGAGCCGGGCATGGAGTGGAAAGAAGACCTGGAGGCCGGCTCCCGCGGCGCCGTGCTGGGTGGCGTCACCGCCGTGTTCGAGATGCCGAACACCGATCCGACGACGACCACCGCCGAGGCGCTCGCCGACAAGCTCGCTCGCGCCAAGGGCCGCATGCACTGCGACCACGCCTTCTACGTCGGCGCAACGCACGAGAACGCCGACCAGCTGGGCGAGCTCGAGCGGCTCCCAGGCTGCTGCGGGGTCAAGGTGTTCATGGGCTCCTCGACCGGGACGCTGCTGATCGCCGACGATGCGGGGCTGAAGCGCGTGCTGGCCGCGATCAACCGCCGCGCGGCCTTTCACTCCGAGGACGACGATCGCCTGAACGAGCGCAAGCCGCTGGCGCGGGCCGGTGACTGGACGAGCCATCCCGAGGTGCGCGACGTCGAAACCGCGCTCCGCTCGTCCAGGCGCCTGATCGCCATGGCCCGCGCGGCCGGCAAGCGCATCCACGTGCTGCACACCACGACCGCCGAGGAAATCGAGCTCTTCGCCCAGCACAAGGACATCCTCACCTGCGAGGTCACGCCCCAGCACCTGACGATGGCCGCGCCCGAGTGCTACGAGCGGCTGAAAGGGCTGGCGCAGATGAACCCGCCGATCCGCGACGAGCGCCATCGCGCGGGCCTCTGGCGCGGCATCGCGCTGGGCGTCGCCGACGTGATCGGGACCGACCACTCGCCCCACACGCTCGAGGAAAAGGCCAGGCCCTATCCCGCTTCGCCGTCCGGCATGCCGGGCGTGCAAACGATGGTGGCCGTCATGCTGACCCACGTCGCCGAGGGCCGGCTTACGCTGGAGCGGTTCGTCGACCTTACGTCAGCCGGCGCCGGCCGCGTGTTCGGGATGGCCGGCAAAGGCCGTATGGCCGTGGGCTATGACGCCGATCTGACCGTCGTCGATCTGAAGGCGCGGCGCATGATCAGGAACGAAGACCAGGTCAACCGCTCCGGCTGGACCGCGTTCGACGGTTTCGAAGCCAAGGCCTGGCCAAAGGCCACCATCATCCGGGGGAGGATCGTGATGCGCGACGACGAGGTGATCGCGGAGGGAAGCGGCGCGCCGGTCCGCTTCCTCGAGACGCTGGAGGCGCTGCCATGAACGGCGCCGATGCGGTGCTGCAGACGCTCGCCGACAACGGCGTGCGGGCCTGTTTCGCCAACCCGGGCACGAGCGAGATGCAGTTCGTGGCCGCCCTCGACCGCGAGCCGCGCGTGCGCCCGGTGCTTTGCCTGTTCGAAGGCGTGGTCAGCGGCGCCGCCGACGGCTATGGGCGCATGGCCGGTCGTCCGGCCGTTACGCTATTCCACCTCGGGCCCGGCTATGGCAACGGCGTGGCCAACGCCCACAACGCCCGCCGCGCCTTCACGCCCATCGTCAACGTGATCGGCGACCACGCCACCTATCACCAGAAGAACGACGCGCCGCTCGGCTCCGACATCCAGAGCCTGGCGAAGGTGAACTCGCGCTGGGTGAAGTCGGCGAAGACCGCGGACGATGCCGCCGACCTGGCGGCCGAGGCGGTGCAAGCCAGCTTTGGCCCGCCCGGCGGCTCGGCCAGCCTGATCCTGCCGGCCGACTGCGCCTGGACGCCGGCGACGCGCAAGGGGCCGGCGCTGGGGCGGCCGGCGCGGCCGACGGTCGCGGGCTCGGCCGTGGACGCCGCGGCGAAGGCGATTAGGAACGCGAAGAAGCCGGTGGTGCTGATGGGCTCGCCGGCGTGCGGCGAGGCGGGCCTTAAGGCGGCCGGGCGCATCGCGGCCAGCGGCGTGCGCATGATCGCCGACACATTCATCGCTCGCCAGCCCCGCGGCGCCGGCCGCTTCTCGCCGGACAAGATGCAGTATTTCGGCGAAGCGGCGCTCAAGGACCTGGAAGGCGTCGACCTCATGGTGCTCACGGGGACCAGGCAGCCTGTCGCCTTCTTCGCCTACCCGAACGCGCCGACCGTGCTCGTCCCGGACGGGTGCAAAGAGGTCAGCCTCGCCGACCCGTCCGAGGACGCCGAGGGTGCGCTCGCGGCGCTCGCCGAGGCGCTTGGCGCGCCGGCCGCCGCCACGCCGAACGCGCTCAACCTGCCCGTCAGGCCGAGCGGGGCGGTCGATGCGCGCAGCGTCGGGGCTTCGATCGCGCGCCACATGCCGGACGAGGCGATCATCTCGGACGACTCCGTTACCTCGGGCATGGGGACGGTGATGCAGACGCGCGACGCCCGGCGGCACGACTGGCTGGGTCTGACCGGCGGCGCCATCGGTCAGGGCATACCGGCCGCGGTCGGCGCGGCGGTGGCCTGCCCGGATCGGAAGGTCTTGTCGCTGAACGGCGACGGCGCCGCCGCCTACACGGCCCAGGGCCTCTGGACGCTGGCGCGCGAGAACCTGGACGTCTGCGTCGTCATTTTCGCCAACCACATCTATCGGATCCTGGGCGTCGAATACATGCGCACGGGCGCCGGCGATCCCGGGCCGGCGGCCGCCAGCCTCCTCGACCTCGGCAACCCGCGCATGGACTGGGTTTCGCTCGCCAAGGGGTTCGGCGTCGCCGCCGAGCGGTGCGAGACGGCCGAACGCTTCGACGACGTCTTCGCCAGCGCCATGACCGGCAAAGGCCCGATGCTGATCGAGGTGGCGCTGGCTTAGAGCGCCAAACTCACTCAAGCTTGAGCGATATCAAAGGGTTGGGAGCTCCCTACACCCGCTCATCCCCGCGAAAGCGGGGACCCAGGTGTTCTTTGTTGCTGAATCTGAAACCGCCGAAGCTCGGCCAGGCGCGCAAGAACACTAAAAAGCCTGGGTCCCCGCTTTCGCGGGGATGAGCGGTTTTGAGTACGGACCGTCGAGCTCCAGCCGTAGCGCCTTTGCGAACACCGTCGGGGTCTCATCGATGGCGCGCGCGAGCGGCAGCCAGACCAGGGTCTGATCGCCGCTGTCACCCTCGGCGCGCCAGACCTCGAGCGTCAGCGCGAAGTGGGTGAAGCCGTGCTCGACCGCGCCGACCCGCCGCCAGTCTCTGGGCGCGGGCGCCGCGGCCAGCACATCGGCCTTCGTCACCGGCTCCCCGCGCCACGCGGTCGTCGGCAGGCCGAGCATGCCGCCCAGCAGACCCTTCGGCGGCCGGCGAACGAGCGCAACCTCGCCGGCGCGCGTGAGGATGAAGACGGCGCCGTGGCGATGCGGCCGGTCTGGCTTGGCGCTCTTGCGTGGATAGGCTTCCTGCGCGCCGAGCGCCCGCGCCCGGCAGTCGCTTCCCAGGGGGCAGCGGTCGCAGAGGGGCGCGTTCGGGCGGCAGACCATCGCGCCCAGGTCCATCATCGCCTGCGCCCAATCGCCCGGACGGGCCGGGTCGGCGAGTGCGCCGGCCAGCGCGACGAGCTCGGGCTTCGCCGCCGGAAGGGGCGTCTCGACCGCGTGCAGGCGGGCGATCACCCGCTCGACGTTGCCGTCGACGACGTTCGCCGGGCGATCGAACGCGATGGCGGCGATGGCGGCGGCGGTATAGGCGCCCACGCCCGGCAGCGCGCGCAAGCCCGCTTCGTTGTCGGGGAACACCCCGCCGTGCTCGTTCGCAACCATCCGGGCGCAGGCCAGCAGGTTGCGCGCCCGGGCGTAGTAGCCAAGGCCGGCCCAGGCCCCCATCACCTCGCCATCCCCGGCCGCGGCAAGCGCCTCGACGCTGGGCCAGCGCTCCAGGAACTTCAGGAAGTAGGAGGTCGCGTGCGGAATGGTCGTCTGCTGCAGCATGACCTCGGAGAGCCACACCCGATACGGATCGGGCCGGACGCCCGCCGTCCGCGCCGCCGGCGAGACCCGCCAGGGCAGCGCGCGAGCGTGGGTCGCGTACCAGTCGAGCAGGCGCTCGCGAAGCGGGGATCGGGCCACGCCGCGTTGATAACCCAGCCAGTCGTTGACGGCGACGTTGCGACGCTGGCGCGCGGGCGTCCGATCCGTCTAAGATGCGCGCCTGCCATGCCGCGCGCCCTGCCCTCCGCCGCCGAAGCCGCCGAGATCCTGAGCCGAAAGCGGACCAGGCCCGCGCGGCGGCCGCCGCGGGCGGCCGGCGCTCGGCTCAGCGCCTTTGTCCGCGGCCTCGACGAGCGGTTCGGCAGGGGTCCCGACACGCTGAAAGCGCGCTGGCGCGAGATCGTCGGCGAGACGCTGGCCCGCCACACCGAGCCCGCCAAGCTCAGCCGCCCGCGCAGCGGCGCCGGCGCGACGCTGGAACTGAAGGTCGAGGGCCCGGCGGCGGCGCTGATCCAGCATCAGGCGCCCGATATCCTGGCGCGGGTGAACCTCTTCCTGGGCGCGGGCGCGGTCGAACGGCTGCGCGTGGTTCAGGGGCTGGTGCGCCACGTCTCCACGCCGGAGGTTCTGCGCCGGCGCCGTCCTGGCCCTCTCGACGCCGCCAAAGAGGCCGAGCTCGCAGCTGGCGTGGCCGGCGCGCGCGACGCCGACCTGAAGGCAGCCCTGATCCGCCTTGGCCGAGGCGTGCTGCGGCGTGACAGCGAGAGTCAACCATGATCCGCCGCTGGCTCGTGGGTATCGGCCTGGCGCTCGGGCTCGCCGCCGCGGCGCCAGCGCTCACCCAGCCGGCGCAGCCGTCCGACATGAGCATGGGCGATCCGCAGGCCAGGGTGACGGTCATCGAATACGGCTCGGCGAGCTGCCCTCACTGCGCCCGCTTCAACAACGAGGTCTTTCCCGCGTTCAAGGCCAAGTACGTCGACACCGGCAAGGTGCGCTACGTGTTCCGCGAGTTCCTCACCGAGCCGGTGCAGCTCGCGGCCGCCGGCTTCCTGCTCGCCCGTTGCGGCGGCCCGGACAAGTACTTCAGCATCCTCGACGGCGTGTTCCATGCGCAGGACGAGATCTACAAGACGCAGGAGGCCACAGGCCCATTGATGCGAGTCGCCCACGAAGCCGGGCTGACGGATGCGCAGGCCGACGCCTGCCTTCAGGACCAGGCGGCGATCGACGCGTTGAACGCGCGTGTGCAGGGCTATGAGAAGACCGACGGGATCGAACTCGACGCCGACCTTCGACGTGAACGGCAAGCGGCTGCAGGGCGAGCAGACCCTGGCTGAAATCAGCGCGGCGGTCGATCACGCGGCGCTGGCGGCGTCGCCGTCGCGGGCGCATGTGACGCATGCCATGCATGTGACGCACCACCGCCGCACGCATTGACTTTGCCGCTCGCTGGCCGTCCGCTGCCCCGCCGGTCGTTGTGGGCGGGGCGGGCAGAATCGCGCTTAACTTCGCGCTTCGACGCGCCCTGAGAAACGGCCGGTCAGAGAAGAAACGGGGAACGCAAAGATGCGCCAGTCGTCTCGCCGCCTTGTCCTCCTCGCAGTGGGCGCGTTCGCGGCGCTCGGCCTGGCCGCCTGCCACCCGGGCGGCGGGGCTGTCACGTCGGACGACATGAGCCTGGGAAATTCCAGCGCCAAGGTCACCGTGATCGAATACGCCTCGGTCGCCTGCCCGTTCTGCGCCAAGTTCAACAACGAGGTCTTCCCGGCGTTCAAGACGAAGTACATCGACCCGGGCAAGATCCACTATGTCTTCCGCGAGATGCTGGTGGGTGACGACAGCGAGGTGACGATGGCCGCGGCCGGGTTTCTGATGGCGCGCTGCGCGGGCAAGGACAAATACTTCAGTGTCGTCGACGCCATCTTCCACGGCCAGCAGGCGATGGAGCAGTCCGGCGACGTGCGCGGCGGGCTGATGCGGATCGGCGAAGCCGCCGGCATGAGCGACAGCCAGTTCAACACCTGCATCAACGACGACAACGCGCTGAAAGCGCTGAACCAGCGGGTGCAGACCTACACCACCCAGGACGGCATCGACTCGACGCCCACCTTCGTCATCAACGGCAAGAAGCTCGACGGCGCGCCGACGCTGGCCAGCCTGGACGCGGCGATCGCCGCCGCGCAGGCGGGCAAGTAGGCGAAGCGATTGCATTTCCAGCGGCTGCGCCTTTCGGGCTTCAAGTCCTTCGTCGAACCGACCGACTTCCGTATCGAGCCGGGGCTGACCGGCGTCGTCGGCCCGAACGGCTGCGGCAAGTCGAACATCCTGGAAGCGCTGCGCTGGGTGATGGGCGCCAACTCCGCCAAGGCGATGCGCGCCGGCGGCATGGACGACGTGATCTTCTCCGGCACCGGCTGCAAGGCCGCCGCGCAACCACGCCGAGGTGATGCTCACCGATCGACAACGCCGACCGCGGCGCGCCCGCCCAGTACGCGAACGATCCGGTGCTCGAGGTGGTGCGGCGGATCGATCGCGGCGCCGGTTCGACCTTCCGCATCAACGGCCGCGAGGTGCGCGCCCGCGACGTGCAGCTTCTGTTCGCCGACGCCTCGACCGGGGCCAATTCGCCGGCGCTGGTGCGCCAGGGCCAGATCAGCGAGCTGATCGCCGCCAAGCCGCAGAACCGCCGCCTGATCCTCGAGGAGGCGGCCGGCGTCTCCGGCCTGCACGGCCGCCGGCACGAGGCGGAGCTGCGTCTGCGGGCGGCCGAGGCCAACATGGCCAGGCTGTCGGACCTTGGCCTGGAGCTGGAGACCGCGCTCGCGCGGCTCAAGCGCGAGGCGCGCCAGGCCGAGCGCTACAAGCGGCTGTCGGCCGAGATCCGGCGGCTGCAGAGCGCCCTGCTCTATGTGCGATGGGCCGACGCCGCGGCCACGCTCGAGCGGGCCGAGACTGAGGCCGGCGAGGCGACGCGCGCGGTCGAGTTGGCGACGCTCGTGGCCGCCGCCGCGCAGGCGGCCGCCATCGACGCGCAGGCAGTGCTCGCTCCCAGCCGCGAGGAGGCCCAGGCCGCCGGCGCGGTGCTGCACCGGCTGGCGATCGAAAACGACCGCCTCGAGCGCGAGGTGGAGCAGGCCGCGGCCGAGATCGAGCGCCTGAGCGGCGACCTGGAGCGCATCGAGGCCGACCGGGCGCGCGAGAGCCATATCACCGGCGACGCCACCGCAGCGCTGCAACGCCTCGACGGCGAGCTGGCGGCGCTCGACGCGGAGGCGCTGGCCTCGCCCGAGCGCGTGCCCGAGCTGACCGAAGCCTGGCGGCTGGCCGACGCCCGCCGCGCCGAGGCCGACGCCGAGGTCGAGCGGCTGGCCGCCCTGGCCGCCGAGCGCGAAGCCGACCGGCGCGGCGCGGAGACCCGGCTGGCGGACGCCGAATCCCGCGTCTCGCGCAATCGCCGGGCGTTGGAGGCGGCGAGAAGCGACCGGGCGGCAATGTCGCGCGACGCCGATCCGGCGCTCGCCGAGGCCAACGCCGCGCTTGCCGCCGCTGTCTCGGCGGCCGATGCGGCGCGGGCCGCTCTCGAAGCGGCCGAGGCCGAGCACGCCGCCGCCGCCGAGACCGCCGTCGCCGCTCAGGCGCCGCTGCGCGCCGCGGAAGACGCGCTCGGCCGGCTGATCGCCGAGCAGAACGGCCTGGAGCGGCTGGTCGCCGAAACCGACACGAGCGGCTTTGCGCCTGCGCTGGCGCAGATCACGGTCGAGCCTGGCTACGAGGCGGCGCTGGCCGCGGCTCTCGGCGACGAGCTGGACGCGGCGCTGGACGAGGCGGCCCCGGCGCACTGGTCGCGCGGTCCCAGACCCGAGCCGCCCGCATGGCCGGCCGGCGCCACGCCGCTCGGCCATCACGTGCAAGCGCCGAGCGAGCTCGCCGCCGCCATCGCCTTCACCGCGGTTGTCGATCGAGCGGCGGGCGCGCGGCTGGCGAAGGACCTTCCGCCCGGCGCGCGGCTGGTGTCTGTCGAGGGCGACCTCTGGCGCTGGGACGGCTATGTCGCGCGCGCCGACGCCGAGCGGCCGGCCGCCGTGCGCCTGGAGCAGCGCCGCCGCCTCGCCGAGGTCCGCGCCGAGATCGCGCGAGCGGAGCCGGCGCTCGCGGACGCCGGGGCCACGCACGAGGCGACCGTGGCGGCGCTGGCCCAGGCGCGCGAGGCGATGCGCTTCGCCCGCGGGGCGGTCCCCGGCGCTGAGGCGGCGCTTTCCAAGGCGCGCGAGGCGGTCGAGGCGCATGGCCGCGAAGCCGCGCGTCGCGACGCCCGCCTGCAGTCGCTGGACGAGACGATCGCCCGCTTCGAGCTCGATGTTGGCGAGGCGGAGACTCACCTGGCCGAAGCCCGGGCCGCCGCGGAGCAACTCACTGCGACCGCCGATCCGGCGTCGCAGCTCGCTCAGGCGCGCTCGGCCGCGCAGGAGATGCGCGACTCAGCCTCGCTGGCCCGCGCCGCGCTCGACGCCGAGGTGCGCGAGCGCGACACCCGCGCGCTGAAGCGTGACGGCCTGACGCGCGACCGCGGCGACTGGGCCGCGCGCGCCTACGCCGCCGGCGGGCGGCTGGAGGCGCTGAAGATCCAGCGCGAGCGGACCGATCGCGCGATCGCCAAGGCGACCGAGGCGCCGGCGGTGCTGAACGCCCGGCGCGCGCGCCTCTTGGACGAGCTCTCGCAAGCCGAGGCCCGCTCCGCCGCCGCCGCCGATGCGCTCAACGCCGCCGAAGACGCCTATGCCACGGCCGACCGGGCATCGCGCGCGGCCGATGCGGACGCCGCCGCAGCGCGCGAGCGGCGCGCCGGCGAGGCCGTGCGGCTGGACGCCGCCCGCGAGCGGCTGGGCGAGGTCGCGGCCCAGCTGCGCGAGGTCGCCCGCATGGAGCCGCATGCGCTGGGCGAGCGCCTGGCCGAAGAGCGTGCGATGTTCCCGACCGACCCGGTGCAGGTCGAGGAGCGCCTGGCCCGCCTCGAGCGCGAGCGCGAGCAGATCGGCCCGGTCAACTTGCGCGCCGAAGAGGAGGCGGCCGACTACAGCGAGCGGCTTGATGCGCTCCGGCGAGAGACCGGCGACCTCGCCGCCGCCATCGCCAAGCTGCGCCACGGGATCGAGGCGCTGAATTCCGAGGGGCGCGAGCGGCTGCTGGCGGCGTTCTCGGTGATCGACCAGCAGTTCCAGGCCCTGTTCCAGACCCTGTTCGGCGGCGGCCAGGCCGAGATGCGCCTGATCGAGTCCGATGATCCGCTTGAGGCGGGCCTGGAGATCTACGCCTGCCCGCCGGGCAAACGGCTGGCCACGATGAGCCTGATGTCGGGCGGCGAGCAGGCGCTGACGGCCCTCGCTTTGATCCTCGGCGTCTTCCTGGCCAACCCGGCCCCGATCTGTGTGCTGGACGAAATCGATGCGCCGCTCGACGACGCCAACGTCGACCGCTTCTGCGAGCTCTTGAACGAGATGCGCCGGCGCACCAACACGCGTTTCGTCACCATCACCCACAATCCGGTGACCATGGCCCGGATGGACCGGCTCTATGGCGTGACCATGCCCGAGCGGGGGATCTCGCAGCTCGTCTCGGTCGACCTGCGCCAGGCCGAAGCGATGGCGGCGCAGTAGGCGATGGCCAATCTCCCCACCCTTGATGGTCCGCGTGTTCCGGCGCGCTCCGGCGCCGCCAAGTCGCTGGTGATCCTGGCGCATGGCTACGGCTCGAACGGCGAGGACCTGATCGGGCTCGTTCCGCACTGGCGCGAAGCGCTGCCGGACACCGCCTTCGTCTCGCCGAACGCCCCCGAGCCTTGCCCCGGCGCGCCGGGCGGCTACCAGTGGTGGGGCTTCGGCGGCGGCGGCGACCGGAGCGCCGGCGTCAGGACCGCCGCACCGATCCTTGACGCCTTCATCGACGCCGAGCTGGCGAAGCTGGGACTGGGCGACGACCGACTGGCGCTGGTTGGCTTCAGCCAGGGAACCATGCTGTCGCTCTACGTCGGGCCCCGACGGACGCATCAGATCGCCGGCATCGTCGGGCTGTCGGGCGCACTCATCGAGACCGGCGAGGCGCCGAAGACCCGCCCGCCGATTCTACTCGTCCACGGCGACGAGGACCCGATGGTGCGCATCGACGCCTTCTACCGCGCGCGCGAAACCCTCGAGCAGGAGGGCTTCGAGGTCACCAGCCACGTCTCCCCCGGCCTCGGCCACGGCGTCGACCTGGCCGGCGTCACGCTGGCCAGACGGTTCCTGAGCCGGGTGCTGGCCTAGAGGTCAGCCCGCGGCCGAATGACCGAAAGTGACTCATAGTGGCCATAACGAAGGTCTTTCGACCTGAGCATCGGCGGACCTAGTCCGCTATCGCTTGTCGGCGAATGGGCGCACGACTCCGTTCACAAAACCGCGGGAAGCCTCTCTGACAAAGGACAACCAAATGACGCCAACCGCCTCGGGGCTCATCCGTTGGACAGGTTTGGCCGCCATCGTGGCGGGGGTCATTTTCGCGGCCATCCAGCCGATCCATCCCCCTGACGTTCTCGCGTCAGTCACGACCGGCGCCTGGGCGACCATCACGTCATTGAAGCTGGGCATGTGCTTCCTGTTCCTGCTTGGCATTGCGGGGCTCTACGCCCGGCAGGTGGAAAAGGCCGGCTGGCTGGGTCTGGCCGGCTTCGCCCTGTTCAGCGGGTCATGGGCGCTCCAGTCGGGTTTCGTCTTCACCGAAGTTTTCATCTTGCCGCCCTTGGCGACTGCAGCGCCGCAGTTCGTGAACAGCTATTTGGGGATCGTGAACGGGTCCCCCGGCGAGATGAACATTGGCGCCATCGTGCCGGCCTACGCCGCCGTAGGGATACTCTATCTGCTCGGCGGCCTGCTGTTCGGCGTCGCGACCTTCCGCGCCGGCATCCTGCCGCGTTGGGCCGCAGCATTGCTTGCCCTAACCGCTGTTGTTACGCCCGCAGCCGCGCTCCTCCCGCACGCGACGCAGCGGCTCGTGGCTATCCCAATGGGGATCGCCGTCGCATGGCTGGGCTATGGGCTCCTGTCGGAGCGGCGGCCTGGGCGCAGCGCTCCGACATAGCGTGGGCGACAGCTTTCCGGGCTCGCGCTTATGGCAGCTTGTGGCGCTGAGCGGACATAACGAAGGTCCGCTCTTAGGCGCGACTAGTGCCCGTTCATCAACTGGGTTCCCTGTTCACCCGGGCTCTCCGGCGTCGCAAATCTCTGGCGGACGGCGTCGACGTCGCGTTGCCCGTCCTGCTCCCACTGGGCCGAAGTCATGCAGACCTTCTTGGCGAACATCGTGCCGGTGGGCACAGGAGTCTTGCAGATCACCGCGTCGGGATCAAAGCCGTGCCTCTTGGGCGCCGTGACGGTTACCGACGGGACAGTGGGCGCGGAGGAACCTGCCGGCGGATCGGCGGCGACGGCTGAGCCGGCCTCGATAGTCGCCACGAGGGCAACGGCAAGAAGGGTGTGGTTCGCGGTCATTTCGTTCATCGCTCCCCAAGTGCCGCCCCGCCGTCCAATCCCGCCAATCGCCCTTCTGCCGAACAACGGCAGCGTGCACTATCCTCCTTTCGACGTTGCAACGTTGCAAGGCTGGCTATGACGGCTCTTGGCGCTTAGCAGACATCCGAGGCTCGCCGGAGCGCCGGCGCCGCGCCCCCGTCAGATCGCTTGACATGCAAGCCGGACGGGCGAGTGTTTCCGGCGCTCGGGGGACGTCTGAGTGCTATGCGCTGACGTCCAGCGCCGCTTGTTTTGCAAATCGCATTGCAGGAGGTCAACCGTGCCTAACATCAGACCCCGAACGGTCCTTGCCGCCGCGGCCCTGGTCTGCGGCCTGAGCGGAATCGCCGTCGCCGCCCAGGATCGGCTCACACTTAAGGTCCCCGACGGGCTCTCGTTCGCCGAGTTCAGGGGCTACGAGACTTGGGCGCCCGTCGCCGTGAGCCAGGTCAAGGACGGAATAAAGGTCATCTCCGCCAACGCCGTCATGATGCGGGCGTTCCGGGACGGGCTGCCCACGTTCGGCGAGACCTTCCCCGAAGGCTCCAAGGTTGTGAAGATCGAGTGGTCGCAAAAACAGAACACTGTCTCGCCCTACTTCGTCATGGTGCCGGATACGCTGATGTCGGTCTCCTTCATCGAAAAGGACTCCAAGCGGTTCCCCAAAACGCACGGATGGGCCTACGCCCAGTTCCTCTACGACCCCGCCTCAGGCACGCTCCATCCGAATGGAACCGGTGCCGAGTGCGGTTACGCCTGCCACACGGCGGTGAGCACGCAGGACTACATCTTCACCGCCTATCCCCAGCGGTAGGCGACCGGGGCAGATAGTCCGCTTGTACCGCATGCCAAAGGATCCCGGCTGATGGCGAAACCCACTGTCATTCTCGTGCACGGCGCGTGGGCCGACGGCTCGAGTTGGGCGAGGGTCATCCCTCTCCTGGTTGGCGACGGCGTTGCGGCCGTCGCCGTGCAGCTGCCTCTCACCACGCTCGCCGACGATGTCGCCACGGTCCGCCGCGCCCTCGGCCGTGTCGAGGGCGAGGCGGTGCTGGTGGCGCACTCCTACGGCGGGGTGGTGATCACCGAGGCTGGAACCGAGGCCAAGGTGCGCGGCCTGGTGTACATCGCCGCCTTCGCACCAGACGCAGGCGAATCCGCCAACTCGCTCAGCGCCTCCCTGCCGGCGACCGCGTTGGGCGGCGAGATTCGACCAGACCCCGAAGGCTTTATCACCCTGACCGAGGCGGGCGTGTGCGACGACTTCGCCCAGGACCTGACCGGCGCGGAGAAAACCCTTTTGTTTGCGACCCAGGCACCGACAAACGGCGCGGCCCTGAATGGCGCCGTATCAGAACCGGCGTGGAAGTCGAAGCCTTCGTGGTACCTGGTCGCGACCGCGGACCGGGCCATTCAGCCGTCGCTGGAGAAGACCATGGCGGCCCATATCGGCGCCGAGACAATCGAGGTGGACACCTGCCATGTCGCCATGCTGTCGCATCCACGCGAGACCTTCGACCTGATTCAAAAGGCGGTTGCGAGCGTAAGCGCGCGCGCCTGACCATCCTAGCGATGTCCGCTATGGGTCGAAGGCGGGCATCGTCGCTAAGCCCGAGAGATGGTGTATCGCGGCGGTGCGGCGACGGACCACGAGCTGCAGCGCCTTCATCTATGATGTGCGGGTCGGGGTCGTTCCCTGACCTCGAGCATCGAGGAAGGAGCGACTGCGATGACCCTTTATGCAGGTCTGGATGTATCGATGCGTGAGACGTCGGTTTGCGTCGTCGACGAGCAGATCTTCGGCGAGCCGCTGGGCGTCTACTTGCGAGACCAGTTCTTCGCGCCGCTCGGCATGAACGAAACCGCGATCGATGACGGCTCGGACGCTGCGCCCGGTCGCGCCCAGGGTTACGCGCATCCGCCGTGGTCGGACCGGTCGTTCGTCTGGCCGTGGTACGTTTCGCTGACCAACGCCGGCGGCGCCGGCGCGCTTCGGTCCTCTGCGATGGACCTGGCCAAGTGGATGCAGGCGCTCACAAGCGGCCGGGTCGTCGACGCCAGGTCCTGGCAGGAGATGATGACGCCGGCGCGCCTGTCCGACGGGCGCCTGGCGAGCGCCAACAGAGTGAACGTGGCCCCGTCCGACCCCGCGGGCGACTACGGCTTCGGCGTCAGGATCACGGACTTCGACGGCCATCGCCGGATTGGTCACGACGGCGACATCCCGGGCTTTGAGGCGTCGCTCTTCACCTATCCGGACGATCGCATCACCATCGCGGTCGTGGCGAACACGATGGGCGGGGCCTGCGAACTCGAACAACGCATTGCCAAAGTGGTGTTGGCGGCGAACCCGCCAGCCTCGGGGCGCCCAGGTCAAGCGTCCGCGCCGGTCCCGCGCACGTAACTCACCGGGTCGCTACCCGTGGCCCGAGGCACAGCTCGTCCGGACCCACGCGCCCTACGACCTAGCGGCGCACGACCGGCCGATCTAAGTTTCGATCGGCTGCTAGGTGAGACGCTCCCCGAGGAATGGCTGGTATCTTTCTGTCCTACTCGCGCTCGGACCATGCGCTCGCGCAGAAGGTTATCGACGCGCTTCGCCGTATCGAGGTCGAGGTCTGGTGGGACCAGGATATGCCAAGTGTGGACTGGCAGGACGAGCTGGCGCGCGAGCTCGACACCATGCTGGCCGTTGCTGTCGTTTGGACACCTAACTCGGCCGCCAGCAAGTATGTCCGCGACGAGGCCCGGCTAGCACTCCACAACGAGAAGCTGATCAACATCATGGCAGGGCTTCAGAGCCCGCCGTTCCCGTTTGACCGCGTCAACGGCTACCGATCGACGGCTGGGACGGAGTCTCTCCGCACAGCGGCTGGATGCGAGTCGTGCAGTCGATCGAGCACCTCGCCGTCTCGGCTGGGGCCGCTCTGCCAGGCGCCATCACGCAGCGTCTGGTCGACGCTGAGAAGGCGTTGCTGGCTGCGCGCGCCGCGCTCGAGGATGCCGAGCGGGCCTTTCACGAGGCGCAGGCCGAAGTGGCCGAGGCGACTGACTCGGCCGCCGGCGCTCAAGCGAGCCTGAAGCGCGCGGAAGCGGACCTTGATCGCGTGCGCGCCACCTCTGTTGGCCCAGCCATCCTTCGCGTGGCGCAGCAGGAGTACGATGCAGCCGAGGCGGCCGCGAAGGCCGTCGCCGAAACCTCCCGGGCTGCGCGCGCTCGATTGAGCGCAGCCTCGCGCGCGATCACGCAGGCGAGGTCCGCCCTAGCCGAACCTAACCATCGAGGGGTCCCGCCGGGCGGCCCGCCGCTAGAGCGGCCGGCGGCTCTGGCCGAAACGGAGCGCGAACGAGCGAAGACCGTTACACCAGCGGCCCCGGCGCCTCTCGCAGAGGTCAACGCCCGACCAAGCACCGCTGGGTCCCGGCTCAGTCGCCACGGGCTTGGGCGTGGAGCCGCGCTGGTCGTCCTTGGGGGCCTAGTGGTCGGGCTCATCGCGGTGGCCGCCTTCGCCCTGTGGCCATCTCGCCTCGTTCGTATCATCCGTGCCCCCTCATTTGTGGACGCCGTCGCCTTCTCACCAGATGGCAGGCGGATCGTCGCTGGGCTCGGAGATGGCTCGATCACGGTGTGGGACGCGGCTAACGGCAAGGCGACCGCCCAGATCTCAGGCAGCGACACCGACTGGATAAATTCCGTGGCGTTTTCTCCGGACGGCAAGACCGTCGTAAGCGGGTCCGAAGACAGAACGATTCGCATCTGGGACACGGCTAGCGGTCGGGAGGTTGGCTCGCCGTTAACCGAAGCGGCGCCCGTCGAGTCGGTGGCATACTCGCCGGACGGCAAGCGTATCGCTAGCGGGGCGGGTAACGTCATCCGCATCTGGGATCCCGCCACGGGCCAGGAGGTCGGACAGCCGCTGACTGGCCACATCGGATCTGTGGAGTCCGTGGCCTTCTCGCCGGACGGCAAGCGAATTGTCAGCGGGTCCGACGACGCCACGGTCCGCATCTGGGACGCCGCTAGCGGTCTAGAGATCGGTCAACCGCTGACAGGCGCCACGAGCTGGGTGCTCTCGGTCTCCTTTTCCGCGGATGGTAAGCGCATCGTCGGCGGGTCGTGGGACACGACGATCCGAATCTGGGACGCCGCGTCTGGCGAGGAGATCGGCCCGGCCCTAGCGGGCCACACCGACAAGGTGCGCTCTGTCGCGTTCTCTCCAGACGGTAAGCGCATCGTCAGCGGCTCCAACGACGACACGGTCCGCATCTGGGACACGGCGAGCGGCCAGTTGATCGGAACGCCCCTGACCGGCAACGCCGGCCCGGTGTCCTCGGTGGCGTTCTCCCCCGACGGCAAAACCATCATTAGCGGGTCCTCGGACCATACCGTCCGTATCTGGCACGCGAGCGGCCCATAACGTGAGACCACGGGGCAGGGCGCGAAATGTCTGCTCATGGCGCTTAGCGGTCATAGCGAAGGTCCGCCCTTGGGCCAGGCGCCGATGTCCGCTGGCGACCCCGAAGCAGACGTCCCCGAGCGTCTTGTCACCCCTTCCGCTGTCTCCCCTCGGCGCATAGCTTGGCGACGGCCGCCACACCATGGGATACCACAATGGGTCAGCCTGCCCGTGATAGCCGGGTCACCGCGATCGTCATCGCCCTGGAGCTGGATCGGGAAATGGTCGGGCGCGCGCGAGCGGCCAACGCCATGCTGCGGGCGGGCTACCCCGAGGGCTTTTCGCTAGATGCGGAGCGCCCCGCCCACATCTCGATCTATGCGGGCTTTGTATCCACGGCCGACTTGCCGGAGGTCTACGCCGCGACGGGCGAGGTGCTGGCGAACGAGCCGTTCACCAGCTGGGAGCTGAACGCGATCAACTACTACTACATTCCGCTCGGACCAATCGGACTGGCCGGCATCGTGATCGAGCCGACGCTCGGCCTCATCCGTATGCAGCAGGACATGATCGACGCGGCGGGTCCATATACGGTGGAGACTGGCGCGGCGACGGCGTTCTTCACAACCCCGTCCGAGCCCGACATCCATCCGGCCGTGATCGACTATGTCGCTGGGTTCGCCGGACACACGGGCAAGAACTTCAGCCCCCATGTCTCAATCGGCCTCGCCTCGACGCGTTACCTCGACGCGCTACTGGCGGAGCCCTTCAACGGCTTTACGTTCTCGCCTGCTTCCGCCGCCGTCTATCAGATCGGCAACTTCGGAACCGCGCGCAAAGTGCTGAAGGCCTTACCGCTGACGCCGTGAAGCAGACTCGCTCGCGTCGAACGTCCGCTTCCGGGCGCGACCCAGAGCAGACGTTGGCCAGCATCGATTCCGGGCTAGCTCAGCTGCTTCCGCGTCAGGGGAGCCAAACCTGGAATCCGCACGCTTCGTAGAAGGGCTGAGCTCGGGAGTTTGCGGCGACCCGGAGACGTCGGTCGGCACGAGGCGGGACCTCTGCCCTCGTCGAGGGCGATGCCGTCCAGGAACAGCTTGCGTTGAGCAGGGTCGCTGGTTTGCCGCGAAGGTGTCGAGGGTTTGCGGAGAGAGGGCGCGATAGCGCGCCAGCGCCGCCTGCGCCTCGCCGGCTTCGCCGAGGTGACCGTAGGCAGCGGCCAGGAAGGCCTGGGGCGCCAGGGCGTCGACCTGCTGGGCGAACTCCTTCAACATCGGGAGTGCTTCCCTGAAGCGCCCCTGCTGGAACCGGGCCCGGCCGATGAAGCCGATTGTGTCGTTGCATCGGTCCCAACGGGTCCAGCCGAAGCGCGGTCCAGGGGGCGTCCCTGATCGCAGCCTCATCGCGGCCAGGTCTAAGCCACCGCGCCCATCGCCGCCTTGGCCGGGTCGTAGCTGAGGATGGGGGCGAGCCAGCGTTCGGCGGTGGTCACGTCCCAGCCCTTGCGGCGCGCATAGTCCTCGACCTGGTCGCGGTCGATGCGGCCGACGCCGAAGTAGTGGGCGGCTGGATGCGAGAAGTAGAGGCCTGAGACCGACGACGGCGGCGACATGGCGTAGCTTTCGGTCAGCGTCATCCCCGCGCCAGCCTCGGCGCCCAGCAGGCTGAACAGCGTGCCCTTTTCAGTGTGGTCGGGTTGGGCCGGATAGCCCGGCGCCGGGCGGATGCCCTGGAACTTCTCCGCGATCATGACGTCGAGATCGAAGGGCTCGTCGGGCACAAAGCCCCAGAGCTCCCGGCGCACGCGGTAGTGCAGGCATTCGGCGAACGCCTCGGCCAGCCGGTCTGCCAGCGCAGCCGCGAGAATGGCCGAGTAGTCGTCGCCGGCGTCCTTGAAGCGCCTGGCGACCTCGAGCTCGCCGTGGCCGGCGGTGACAGCGAAGGCGCCGATGTAGTCATCGGCCGCGCCGATCGGCGCGATGAAGTCGGCCAGCGCCACGTTCGCCCGCCCCTCGCTCTTCGCCATCTGCTGGCGCAGGGTGAAGAGCCGTGCGAGCTCGGCGGAGCGCGTCTCGTCCGTATAGAGCACGATATCGTCGCCGTCGGCGTTCGCGGGCCACAAGCCGACGACGCCGCGCGCCTCGAACCAGCGCTCGGCGATGATCTTCTCCAGCATCTCGCGCGCATCGCGATAGAGATCACTAGCGGCGGCGCCAACCACGTCGTCGGTGAGGATGTCGGGGAAGCGCCCGACCAGCTCCCAGCTGGCGAAGAACGGCGTCCAGTCGATGAACCGCTCGAGTTCGGCCAAGTCGTAGGATGCGAACGCGCGTGTCCCGATGAAGCTCGGCTTCGGTGGCGTATAAGCGGTCCAGTCGATCGGGTACCGCGCCCCGCGCGCGGTGGCGATCGGCGTGCGGGTCTTCGCCTCCTGGCCGCGGGCGAACTGCTCGCGGATGCGGACGTACTCGGCGCGCGTCTCGGTCTCGACCTTGTCCCGCTCCGTGGGCGAGAGCAGGCTCGAGACCACGCCGACGGCGCGGCTCGCGTCGGTAACGTAGGTCGTCGAGCCCGCGCGATAGGCCGGCTCGATCTTCACCGCGGTGTGGGTGCGGCTGGTGGTGGCCCCGCCGATGAGGAGCGGGATCGAAAAGCCGCGCCGTTGCATCTCGCCGGCGACGAACACCATCTCGTCCAGCGAGGGCGTGATGAGGCCGGAGAGGCCGACGATGTCGACCTTGTGCGCCACCGCCTCGTCGAGGATGCGGTCGGCCGGCACCATGACGCCGAGGTCGACGACCTCGTAGTTGTTGCACTGCAGGACCACGCCGACGATGTTCTTGCCGATGTCGTGGACGTCGCCCTTGACTGTGGCCATCAGGATCTTGCCGGCCGCTTCGCGCCCGCCGGCCTTTTCCGCCTCCATGTAGGGCAGCAGGTAGGCGACCGCCTGCTTCATGACGCGCGCCGACTTGACCACCTGCGGCAGGAACATACGGCCCGAGCCGAACAGGTCGCCGACCACGTTCATCCCGTCCATCAACGGTCCTTCGATCACGTGCAGTGGCCGCTGGGCGGCCAGCCTCGCCTCCTCGGTGTCGACCTCGATGAACTCGGTGATCCCATGCACCAGCGCGTGTTTCAGCCGCTCGGCCACCGGCCCGCTCCGCCAGGCCATGTCGACGACCCGGTCGGCCGCCCGGTCGGACTTCGCGTAGCGCGGGGCGATCTCGACCAGATGCTCGGTCGGGCTCTGGTTGTGCCGCGGCCGGCGGTTCAGGATCACGTCCTCGACCGCCTCGCGCAGCTGCGGCTCGATGTCGTCGTAGAGCGGCAGCTCGCCGGCGTTGACGATCCCCATGTCCATACCGGCGGCGACCGCGTGGTAGAGGAAGACCGAGTGGATCGCCCGCCGTACCGGCTCGTTGCCGCGGAAGCTGAACGACACGTTCGAGACGCCGCCGGAGATGCGCGCGAAGGGCAGCGCCTGCTTGATCGTCCGCGTCGCCTCGATGAAGTCGACCGCGTAGTTGTCGTGCTCCTCCATCCCGGTGGCGATCGCGAAGATGTTGGGGTCGAAGATGATGTCCTCGGGCGGAAAGCCGATTTTCTCCGTGAGCAGATGATAGGCGCGGGTGCAGATCTCGACCTTGCGTGTGGCCGTGTCGGCCTGGCCCTGCTCGTCGAAGGCCATCACCACAGCCGCCGCGCCATAGCGCAGGCAGCGCGTGGCCTGGTCGAGGAATTTCGCCTCGCCTTCCTTCATCGAGATCGAGTTGACGATCGCCTTGCCCTGCACGCACTTCAGGCCGGCCTCGATCACCTCCCACTTCGAGGAGTCGACCATGATCGGTACGCGCGCGATGTCGGGCTCGGCGGCGATCAGGTTCAGGAAGGTCGTCATCGCCTTCACCGAATCGAGCAGCCCCTCGTCCATGTTGACGTCGAGCATCTGCGCCCCAGCCTCGACCTGGCCGCGCGCGACGCTGAGCGCGGCGGCATAGTCGCCGTCGGCCACCAGGCGCCGAAACCGGGCCGAACCGGTGACGTTCGTCCGCTCACCGATGTTGATGAACAACGGCCGCGGCCTTGCGGTTGAAGGATCAGGAAGGTCGGTCACAGCGCTCCGGTCAGCGTACGAGGTCCCTTCTCCCTCTTGGGGGAGAAGGTGGCGGCGAAGCCGACGGATGAGGGGTCGCGCTCCCTTTTGAGGTTGGCTTGCCGCCCTTCAGCGGCCGGAAGCCGTCACCCGCCAAAACTAACCACGGAAAACACGAAAAGCACGGACGCGCGTCTGGCGCCTGAATGAGCATGGCTCTCGATTCTTGTCCGTGTTTTTCGTGTTTTCCGTGGTTCTCTTCTACCGCGCGAACGCGCGGTCGCGCTGACCGGAGGGTCCTGGGAGACCCCTCATCCGCCCCCCTTCGGGGGCCAGCTTCTCCCCCAAGAGGGAGAAGGACGCGTGCAGACACCGCCGTTCCCATAGCCTGTGAACTCAAACCAGCTCGAACGGCTCTAGGCCGGCCAGGCGGAGGGCCTTCTCGCGGTGCGGGACCACGCGCGGCTTCAGGCCTTCGACCGCCTGGGCGATGCGGCTGATGTGGGCGGGCGTGGTGCCGCAGCAGCCGCCGAGGATGTTGACGAGGCCGCTTCGGGCCCACTCGCTCAGCATGCGGGCCGTGTCGTCAGGTCCCTCGTCGTACTCGCCCATGGCGTTGGGCAGCCCAGCGTTGGGGTAGGCGGCGACCAACGTATCGGCGACCCGGGCGAGCTCGGCGACGTACGGCCGCATCAGCTCGGCGCCCAGCGCGCAGTTCAGGCCGACCGCGATCGGGCGGGCATGGCGGACCGAGTTCCAGAACGCCTCCACGGTCTGGCCGGACAGCGTTCGGCCCGAGCGATCGGTGATGGTGCCGGAGATCCAGATCGGCAACGGTTCCAGCCCGTCGTCGGCCAGGTCGAGGATGGCCTTGATCGCGGCCTTGGCGTTCAGCGTGTCGAAAATGGTCTCGACCAGGAACATGTCGACGCCGCCCTCATGCAACGCCAACGCCTGCTCGCGGTACCCAGCATACACCTCGTCGAACGTCACGCTGCGTGCGCCCGGATCGTCCACCTTCGACGAGATGGAAAGCGTCTTGTTCATCGGCCCGAGCGCGCCGGCGACGAAGCGCGGCTTGTCCGGCGTCTTGGCGCTCCAGCGCGCGGCGGCTTCGCGGGCCAGGCGCGCGGCGGCCAGGTTGATCTCGCGAACCGCGCCCTCGAGGCCGAAGTCCGCCTGGCTGAAGGCGTTGGCGTTGAATGTGTTGGTCTCGGCGATGTCGGCGCCCGCCTCGAAGTAGGCGTCGTGCACCTCGGCGATCAGCTCCGGCCGGGTAAGGCACAGCGGGTCGTAGTCGCCCTTCAGCGAGACGGGATGGTCCGCAAACCGCTCACCGCGGAAGTCGGCTTCGACGAGGCCCTGCTTCTGTAAGAGCACGCCCCACGACCCATCGAGGATGAGGATGCGCCTCTCCGCCTCCGCCTTGAAAGCGGCGATCTTGTGCTCGCGGCTCATTGCAGCGCCTCCCGTGCGCCGAGGACCCGGCAGATGGCGTAGGTCAGCTCGGCCCGGTTCATCGTGTAGAAGTGGATGTCGCCATAGCCCTCCTCCTCCAGCCGGGCGCACATTTCGGCGGCGACCGCACAGGCGATCAATTCGCGGGTGGTCGGGTCGTCATCGAGCCCCTCGAACAGGGCGCCAAGCCAGTCCGGCAGCGGAATTCCCGATTTGCCGGACATCCCCTGCAGACCCTTGAAGTTGGATACGGGCATGATGCCGGGCAGGATGGGGATGTCGACGCCCGCCTTGCGCACTTTGTCCGTAAACCGAAGAAAGGCGTCGATGTCGAAGAAGAACTGGCTGATCGCGCGCGTCGCGCCTGCGTCGACTTTCGCTTTCAGTACGTCGATGTCGTGCTCGATCGACGGGCTCTCGGGATGCTTCTGCGGATAGAGGCTGACGCTGATCTCGAACGGCGCGATGCGGGCGATGCCAGCCGTGAGCTCAGTCGCATTGCGGTAGCCGTCGGCGCGAGGCTCGTAGCGTCCGCCGATCGACCCCGGCGGATCGCCGCGCAGCGCCACGATGTGCCGGATGCCCGCCTCCCAATAGTCGCGGACAACCGAGTCCACCTCGTCTCGGCTGGCCTCGACGCAGGTCAGATGCGCTGCGGGCTTAAGGGTGGTCTCTTCGTGGATACGACGCACGGTGCGGTGCGTCCGGTCCCGCGTCGAGCCGCCGGCGCCATAGGTGACGGAGACGAAGCTAGGCTTGAGCGGCGCAAGCTTGGCGATGCAGGCCCAAAGCGTCTCCTCCATCGCGCGCGTCTTCGGCGGAGAGAACTCGAAGGAGATGTCGAGCGGGCGCTTGCGGCGCCCCGCGAGGCGGGCGCCGGCGCGGGCGACGGGACCTAGCGCGGTTTCGAGGCGAGCGATGGACGCGCTCATGCGGCGCTCCTCTGTTCGGCGGCCTTTGGCCTTGCGGCCCAGATCTTGACGGTAAGGCCCGCGTCGTCGGCGGGCGGCAGACTGGCCGGCGCTGGCGCTTCCAGCCCGGCAGCGGCGAGCCAGCGGGCCATCTCCTCGTCGGAGAAGCCCAGGCGGCGGTGCTGGTGCGCCTCGCGCAGGTATTCGAGCCTATGCGGGGCGAAATCGGCGATGAGGAGCTTGCCGTCGGGCCCCACGAGCCGCGCGGCCTCGGCCACGGCGGCGGCCGGGTCGTTCAGGTAGTGCAGCACCTGGTGCACGACGACAAGGTCGGCCCAGCCGCTCGGGAGGTGGGTGGCGAAGACGTCGCCGTGGCGAAGCTCGCAGTGCTCGAGGCCGGCCTCGGCGGTCGTCTGGCGGGCGATGTTGAGCATCTGTTGCGACAGGTCGAGGCCGAGCGCCGCCTTGGCGCTCTTGCCTAGCAGCCTGAGCATCCGCCCCGAGCCAGTCCCGAGGTCCACCACGCGGCGGAACGGACCCTCGCCGGCGGCGGCGAGAATGGCCGCCTCGACGCTGCCTTCGGCGACATACAGCGAGCGAAGCTCGTCCCAGCGCGCGGCGTTCTGGGCGAAATAGTCGGCCGCGGCCCTGGCGCGCTCGGCTCGCACGGTCTGAAGCGCCGCGACGTCGCGGGCGATCGCTGGGTCGCCTGGGCTGAGCTGGCCCAGTAGCTGGTCGATGAACGCGCGCTCAGGCGCGCGGCCGGCGAGGCGATAGAAGGCCCAGGCCCCGTCGGGAAACCGCTCGACCAGGCCGGCGGCGACGAGCAGCTTAAGGTGCCGGGAGACGCGCGGCTGGCTCTGGCCGAGCACGCCGGTGAGCTCGCCCACGGCCAACTCCTCGCGCGCCAGCAAGGCGAGGATGCGAAAACGCGTCGGCTCGCCGGCGGCGCGCAACAGCTCGACGATCTGGACCGCGCTCAAGGTCATCAGGCATATAAAGATATCCTTATATGAGAAGTCAAGCTGATTTCGGGGGCGCGGCGGGTGCGCGCCGTACGCCGGCGCCAGCGTAACGCCTTATTTTACAAGCGTTGCTGCAACCGGAAGCTGACTGAGCGGTTAAGGCTCAATCGACAACCGTCGCTATTCCAGTCGAGGGAGACTGAAACCATGAAGACGATGTTGCTAATCGCCGGCGCCGCCGCCGTCGGCCTGACCGCGGGCGGCTCGCAAGCCGCGTCACACCACCGCCACCACCACGCGGGCATGGCCAGCGCCGGCGCCTATGCCGAGCCAGCGCAGCCGATCGCCTATACCCAGGTCGGCGCCTATCTGAAGGCCTCGCCGCGCGCGAGGAAGACCGGGGACTGGGGTGGACAGATGGCCGCGACCACCGGGACGAACGTCAATGCGGCCGCGACAGCCGCGCCGCCGGCCGCTGACACGACGCAGCCGAGCGCGGCGACCCCTGCCCCGGAAGCTGCGCCAGCGCCGACGACCCAGCCGGACGCCAACGCCCCGGCGCAACAGCCGATGACCCCGGCCGCGCCCGGCAACGCGCAGCCGCCGGCGTCGAACGCACCCGCGACGCAGCCGCAACAGCAACCACAATAGCTAGCGACTGGAGCCCCGAACGCTTGACCGCCTGAGCGCCGCATGGTCATCGGCCGGCCATGCGGCGCGTGGTCATTCTGGGCTGCTCCGGCAGCGGCAAGTCGACCCTCGCCCGCGCGATGGGCGAGCGGCTTGGCCTGCCGGTCGTGCATCTCGACGCGCTGTTCTGGAGCCCGGGCTGGAAGGAGCCGGAGGACAACGCAGGCGTTCCGGGCGAAGGTCGCCGCGGCTATCGCCGGCGACGCCTGGATCACCGACGGCAACTACGTCGGCCGCACCTTCGACCTCCGCCTTCCGCGCGCCGATACGGTGATCTTCGTCGACCAGCCACGGCGTACCTGCCTCTGGCGCATCTTCAAGCGCTGGTGGACCGACCGCGGCAAGCGACGCCCGGACCTGGCCGAGGGCTGCTACGAGAACCTCGACTGGGAGTTTACCGAGTGGGTCTGGACGTTCGAGCGCAAGGCGCGCCCGCGCATCGAGGCGACGGTCGCGGCTTACGGCCAGTCGATGGTCACGCTCAAGGGCGACCGTGACGTGGCCGCGTTCCTTAACAGGATCCCGGCTCGGGCGACGACCGACCCTCGCTAAGCATTTTCCTGAGCGGGCTCCGGCCGTGGTCTTATGCGTCTCAGTACCGCGCGCGTTCGATTGAGAAGAGTTCCCCGTTCGGCGAGTCACTGTGCTCGTCCAACACAGTTGCACCCCCCACCCCCCCTCCCCTTCCGAAGAGGGAACCTTCTCGATCGGACGCCGCGACGCTTGCGCCCCGACGGCGCGGACCCGTGTCAGCGCGTGAACTTCTGGAACTTGATGCGCGTGGGGATCAGGCGAGTCGGCGCCCAGGCGGCGCTTCTTGTCCTCCTCGTAGGCCTCGAAGTTGCCCTCGAACCACTCGACGTGGCTGTCGCCCTCGAAGGCGAGGATGTGGGTGGCCAGCCGGTCGAGGAACCAGCGGTCGTGGCTGATCACCACCGCGCAGCCGGCGAACTCCTCGAGCGCCTCCTCCAGGCTCTGCAGCGTCTCGATGTCGAGGTCGTTGGTCGGCTCGTCGAGCAGGATGACGTTGCCGCCGCTCGGTCAGGGTCTTGGCCAGGTGCACGCGGTTGCGCTCGCCGCCGGAGAGCTGGCCGACCTTCTTCTGCTGGTCGCCGCCCTTGAAGTTGAACGAGCCGACGTAGGCGCGGCTGGGCATCTCGCGGCTGCCGACCTTCATCACGTCGAGGCCGCCGGAGATCTCCTCCCAGACCGTCTTCTTGTCGGATCGAGGGCGTCGCGGCTCTGGTCGACGTAGGCCAGCTTGACCGTCTCGCCGAGGCGGATCGCGCCGGCGTCGGGCTGTCTCCTGGCCGGTGATCAGCTTGAACAGCGTCGACTTGCCGGCCCCGTTCGGCCCGATCACCCCGACGATGCCGTTGGGCGGCAGCTTGAAGTCGAGGTCCTTGAACAGGACCTTGTCGCCGTACTCCTTCTCCAGCCCCTCGACCTCGATCACCACGTTGCCGAGCCGCGGGCCCGGCGGGATCTGGATCGGGGCGTAGGTCTGCTTCTCGCGCTCGGCGGCGTTCACCATCTCGTCGTAGGCGGCGAGCCGGGCCTTGGACTTGGCCTGGCGGGCGCTGGGCGAGGAGCGCACCCACTCCAGCTCGCGCGGCGATCGCCCGCTGGCGCGCCTCGCTCTCGCTCTGCTCCTGGCTGGACCCGCTTGGCCTTCTGCTCCAGCCAGCCGGAGTAGTTGCCCTCGTAGGGGACGCCCTTGCCGCGATCGAGCTCCAGCGTCCACTTGGTGACCTGGTCGAGGAAGTAGCGGTCGTGGGTGACCAGGATCACGCAGCCGGGGAAGTGCCTCCAGGTGGTGCTGCAGCCAGGCGACCGATCTCGGCGTCGAGGTGGTTGGTCGGCTCGTCGAGCAGCAGCATGTCGGGCTTGGACAAGCAGCAGCCGCGCCAGCGCCACGCGCCGGCGCTCGCCGCCGGAGAGGTTGTCGACGCTCCAGTCGTTCGGGCGGACAGCGCAGCGCGTCCATCGCCATCTCGATCTTGCGAGTCGATGTCCCAGAGGTCGCCGGCGTCGATGCTTCTCCTGCAGCGTGGTCATCTCCTCCATCAGCGCGTCGGAGTAGTCCTCGCCCAGCTTGGCCGCGACCTCGTTGTAGCGGTCGAGCGATCTTCTTCTCCTCGCACCAGGCGATGACGTTGCCCCAGACGTTGAGCTGCTCGTCGAGATGCGGCTCCTGCTCGAGGTAGCCCATCTTGGTCCCCTCGGCGGGCTTGGCCTCGCCGACGAACTCGGTGTCGATCCCGGCCATGATCTTCAGCAGCGTCGACTTGCCCGAGCCGTTCACGCCGACCACGCCGATCTTGGCGTCGGGGTAGAACGACAGCCAGATGTTCTCGAACACCTTCTTGCCGCCCGGATAGGCCTTGGTCAGGCCCTGCATCTGGAAAATGTACTGCTGCGGCCATGGCGGCTCGTTCAGCCTCGGGTGTCGTGGGTTTTCGCGGAACCGCGGGGTTCTATCGAACGCGGGCGGCTGCGTCCACGCGAGCCTGCGCGACTGGCGGGCAACGTTGGCCTGAGCGGCGCGTTAGTGCTCACAACGGCCGCTTAGCGCCGTTTGAGTTGGAGCAACGACCATGGACAAGAACCGCGTCAAAGGCGCCGGCCACGAGGTGAAGGGCGCGACGAAGGAAGCCCTCGGCAAGGTGACCGGCAACATCGGCAAGCAGGTGCAGGGCCTGGCCGAGAAGAAGATGGGCACGGTCCAGCGCAAGACCGGCGAAGCCGCCGACAAGGCCCGCCGCGACCAGCAGCGCATCTAGCCGCCACGACCGACCGACGAAATGGCGCCGCGGGCCGGCAAAGCCCGCGGCGCCGCTTGTTTGAGCGCCCGCCCGGCGAGCAGGCGACTTCACTCGGGGGCGACGTCAAGGCATGTATGCTCGCGACCAATCAAGACCATTCGTAGGTGCAGCATTGACGTTCGACGAGGTTGTCCTGGGGCGCCGCAGCATCCGCGGCTACAAGCGCGACCCCGTGCCCAAGGCCGTGATCAGGGAGATCATCGAGATGGCGATGCGCGCGCCGTCGTCGCTGAACACCCAGCCATGGAACTTCTACGTGGTCGCCGGCGCCCCGCTCGACCGCATTCGGGCCGGCAATACCGAGCGCAACCTTGCCGGCGTCCCATCCTCGCGCGAGTTCCGCGGTCACGGCGAGTATGTGGGCGCGCACCGCGAGCGGCAGATCGGCATCGCCAAGCAGCTGTTCGCGGCCATGGGCATCGAGCGGCACGACCAGGAGGGGCGCCAGGACTGGGTGCTGCGCGGTTTTCGCCAGTTCGACGCCCCGGTCTCGGTCGTGGTGACCTACGACCGATCCATCCACGGCGGCGACATCGCGCCCTTCGATTGCGGGGCGGTGACCAACGCCCTGGTCAACGCCGCCTGGTCGCGCGGTCTGGGCTGCGTGGTCAACAGCCAGGGGATCATGCAGTCGCCGGTCGTTCGCGAGCATGCGGGCATCGCCGACGATCAGGTGATCATGATCTGCGTCGCCATGGGCTACCCTGACGATGACTTCCCGGCCAACGCGGTCGTCTCGCAGCGCAAGTCCGTCGACGACGCTGCGGTGTTCGTCGGTTTCGACGAGTAGGGCCCAGCCTCAACCGAGTTCCTTGATAGCTCCCCACACGGTATCGAGTGGGGACCCTAGACTGGGTCCGCCGGGCCGCTTGCGCGGAACGGCGACGTCCGTGCTCTGCCAGACCTTGCCCGGACGCGTCCCCTGATATGAGGTGAGGATCGGCCCGAGGCGAGGCGCTCGGGGTAGGGCATGGGCATGGCGAACGAAGCCGCCGAGCGCCGGCTGTTGCGTCCGATCGACGGCCGTCGTGACCACGTGCGCGGCGGCGCTGCCAAGGACCGGCGCGTGACGGTCCTGATCTATGGCGACTACCTATGCCCCTACTGCCGTCGGTTGCGCGATGTGATGGAACGGCTGCGGCATGCGCTGGGCGAGCGGTTGGCCTACGTCTTCCGCCACTTCCCCAACGAGCGCGCTCATCCGGGCGCCGAGCTGATGTCGCTTGGCGCCGAGGCGGCCGGCCGCCAGGACCGCTTCTTCGAGATGCACGACGCCCTCTATCGGCGCGAGCCGCCGCTTGACCGGACCGTCCTTTTGCAGATCGCCGCCTCGCTCGGGCTCGATCTCGCGCGCTTCGAGCGCGACCTGAACGACCCCGAGCTGCGCCGGCATGTCGAGGAGGATCTCGCTGACGGCCGGCGCAACGGGGTGACGGCGACGCCGACCATCTTCGTCGACGGCGCGCGCTACGACGGAGCCTGGGACTTCTACTCCATGCTCGAGGCGCTGGAGCGCCCGGTCGGCGACCAGGTCAAGCGCACCGCCCGGGCTTTCGCCAACCTGCCGGCCTCCGCCGGTCTCGCGCTGCTCGTTGCGGCCGGCGCGGCGCTCGTCCTGGCCAACGGCCCGTTCACCGCCGCCTACGAAGCGCTGGTGAACGCCCCGTTCGGGATCGGTCCGACGCCGGCCGTGCTCTCGCTCAGCGTCGCCGGCTGGTGCTCCGAGGGACTGCTGGCGATCTTCTTCCTCATCCTAGGGCTCGAGATCCGGCGCGAGGCGAAGGCCGGCTCGTTCGCCGACCGGCGAGCGGCGATCGCGCCGGTGGTCGCGGCGGCGGCCGGCGTCATCGCGCCGGCGCTGTTCTATCTGGCGCTCAATCGCGGGCCGACGATGGCCGGCTGGTCGGCGGCGGCGGACACCGGCATCCCCTTCACGCTCGGTGTGCTCGCTCTTTTCGGCGGGCGCGTGTCGGCAGGGCTGAAGCTGTTCGTGGCCGCCTATGGGATCGCCGACGACGTGCTCGCCATGTCCATCCTCGCCTTCTTCTATCCGCGCGGAATCCATGCCGAGTGGCTGCTCGCGGCGGCGGCCGCGGTCGCGGCCATGGCGGTGCTCAACCGATGGCGGGTCTACGCGGCCTGGCCGTATCTGGCCGCCACGTTGGCGCTTTGGTTCGCGCTACACCTCGCGGGCCTGAGCGGCGCGATCAGCGGCATCGCGCTTGCCGCGTTCCTGCCGGCGCGCCCGGTCCCGACGGCCAGCCCTCTACTCGCCCAGGCCGCCTCGGCCCTGGCCGAGCTCGAACACGCCGAGCAGGAACTGAAGCGCGCCGGAGACACGAGGCGACGGTTGGACCAGGAGCCCGTCTGGGACTGGGCGAGCCGCAATCTGACCGCGGCATCGGAGCGACTGCTCTCTCCCGCCGAGCGCACGGAGCGGGCGCTGGAGCCCTGGTCGACCTACGTGGTGCTCCCGCTGTTCGCCTTCACCGCCGCAGGCGTGCCGCTCGTCGCGAATCTCGCCGTTCCGCACGCCTGGGCGGTGCTCGCCGGCGCGGCGCTTGGGCTCGCGATCGCCAAGCCGTTTGGCATCGTGATCGCCGTCTGGGCGGCGACCAAAGCCCGCATCGCCGTCTTCCCGGATGCGACGCGCCTGGCTTTCCTCGGCGCCGCGCTCCTCTGCGGGATCGGCGACCCCCTCTCGCTGCTGATCATCGAGCAAGCGTTCCACAACGGCCCCTATGCGGACGTAGGCAAGATTGGCATCCTGGCCGGATCGGCGCTGGCGGCGGCGCTTGGGGCGGTCACGCTGGCGTTCAGCCGTCCGCCCCTCACCGAGGCCGCGCCCTGAGCGACCCAGCCGTCGGCACATCGGCGCCATTGCTGCTATGACGATCCGACAAGGCGCGAAAGGCCAGGAAACGCATGCCCGAGCAAGAGCCCGCCGGCCGAATGCCCCCGTCGCCCGATACGCTGAGCGCCGAAGCCCGCGCCTACCTCGCCGCGCTCACGCCCATGGCCGCGAGCGGGCCGCTCGATATGCAGCAGGTGCGGCTGTTCACCGACCAGATCCAGGCTCTGGTCGGCGCAGAGCAGCGCAAGGTTCACGCGGTGTCGGTCACCGAGGACGTCATCGCCGGCGTGCCGGTCCGGCGCATCGCACCCGCCTCGGGCGTGGTCGATCGCAGCAAGGTCTTGCTCAACCTGCATGGCGGCGGCTTCGCGACGGATTCGGGCTCGCTCACGGAGAACATCCCCGTCGCCGCCCTCAGCGGGCTCGAAGTCATCGCGGTGCTCTACCGCTTCGCCCCCGAGCATCCCTTTCCGGCCGCCGTCGACGACGCGCTCGCGGTCTATCGGGCGCTGCTCGCCCGGCATGATCCGCGCGACATCGGCGTCTACGGAACCTCGGCCGGCGCGGTGATTGGGCCACAGCTGATGATGCGCCTGAAGGCGGACTCCCTGCCGCTTCCCGGCGCGCTTGGCGTCTTCTCCGGCGAGCCGGACCTCGTGGGAACCGCCGACTCGCTCAGGATCTTCGCTTCAGCCGCCGAAGCGCAGGCGCTCACCGACGCCAAGTGGGCCTACGTCGGCGACGCCGATCCCCGAGATCCCATGCTGTCGCCCATCTACGGCGACCTCAGCGGCTTTCCGCCGACGCTCTGCCTGTCGAGCGGGCGCGACGTCCTCATGAGCGGCACGACCAACCTCTGCCGAGCCTTGACCGACGCCGGCGTCAGCGCGGAGCTGGTGGTCTATGACGCCCTGCCGCACGCCTTCTGGAGCGTCATGCTGGCGCCGGAGAGCGACGACGCGTTCAGACGCATGTCGTCGTTCCTCACCAAACACCTTGGCCGGCGATAGGACGTTGGCCGGCCGCTCAGACCGCAGCACGCGGTAGGCCCATGAAGCGCACGATCTTGCTGACCGGCTGTCTGGCGGCTCTGGCGAATTCGGCTTCCGCGGCGGACCTCACCGACGCCGTGCCCGGCCATCCGGGCGTGACCGCGTTCGATCTCGCTAAGCTGGTGGTCACCGATCTGGTGACCAGCCCGGACGGGGCGACGGGGCACAAGATGGTCGGTCTTCGCCACATCGAGGGCAAGGACATGCTGGCCCCGCCGGAGGATCCGGTCGTGCTGGGCGTTCCCCCGATCGACATGGCTGCGGTTCCCGGCCGCGCCGATCGCGTGCTTGCCCTGATCGATCTTGGGGGTTCGGACGGCAACGTCGAGGAGGCCGCGGCGCTCGCGCTCGTCGGGTTCGACCCCAAGCCGAAGCTGCTGGATGTGGTCGAAGTCGGCAACGACCGTTGGACCGCGATGGACACCGACCACATGCAAGTGCTCGCCGCCGGATCGCCGCTGATCGTGGTCGACAGCGGGCACTGGAACTCGAACGAGAGCTACAACTCGACCGATTTGATCTTCCTGCGCGGCGACCGCTTCCAGCTGATCGACACGATGTTCACCTTCAACGAATCCTTCTGCGCCTACGACCGGGCCGAGGAGCCGACTTACCGGACGATCGCGGGGCCCGGCGCCTATCGGGCGCTCGAAGTCAGCGTCAAGGAGACCGTCAAGCTCACAGGAGAGGACGGCTGCACCGACCAGAAGCCGCCGCCGGCCGGGGTGCATGTCTACGCGGGCGTCTACCGCTGGGACCCCGCGAAGCGGCGATTTGTGGTGCACTCCAAGGCGCTCGACGCTCTGGCGGCGCTGAACAAGGCCCGCATCGAGGGAGAGTAGCGGCTCAGGCGTAGCGTGTCCGGACCGCGATGGCGGCCGGTCGGGCGTAACAGCGCCCGAGCCACGCGCGGAGATGGACGTACGGCTCCAGATCGAGCTTCGCGGCCCGCGACGGCGAGAGCACGCCGGCGACGTTCAGGTCGGCGACGGTGAATGCGCCGCCCAGCAGGAAGGGGCGATCGGCCAGCGTCGCGTCGAGCAACCGGAGCGCCCGCTCGACCTCCTGCCGCATCGCTTCGCTAGTGGCGGCGCGCAAGGTCGCGAGCCGCGCGTCCTGCATCACCCAGGGCTCGAGCTGCCCCTGCGCCCAGAGACTCCAGCGCCAGACGTCCGCCTCCGCCCGGAGATCTCCTGGATAGAGCGAGCCGGACGCGTAACGCCTGGTCAGGTAGAGGTTGATCGCCATCGACTCGGCGAGCGCGAACCCGTCGTCGACGATGGCTGGGATCGCCCCGGCTGGGTTGATCGCCAGGAACGCGGGCGACCTGAGCCAGGGATCATCGACCGTGAGGGAGACGTGCTCGAAATCGAGGCCGAGCTCGGCGGCCGTCCAGAGCACCCGCATCGTGCGCGAGCGCGGGGTTCCGTAGATGGTAAGCGCCATGGACGCGGGTACGGCCGGCCTCTGAGTCGGGTCAAGAGGCGGGGGCGTTGTCCTGGAACCGGCCGTGGCGACCCGTTCCGCCGGCGAAGCGCGACGCCCCCTTGCGGCTCTCGCCGGCGCGCACGCCCGCGATGCCATGGCGGTATTCGTTCTTCAGCGCCGCTTCGAGCGACAGGCCCGATTGCTCGTAAGCCGATAGGCGATCGGCGCGCATGGCGAGCGGCGGGAAGGCGGCGATCTCGCGGGCCAACGCCTTGGCGGCCGCCAGTGTCTCGCCGGGCTCGACCAGGCGGTTGGCGAGGCCGATGGCAAGCGCCTCCTCTCCGGAGACGCCGCGGCCGGTGAGGATCATGTCGAGCGCCCGGCTCATGCCGATCAGCCGCGGCAGGCGGATCGTGCCGCCGTCGACCAGCGGGACGCCGAAGCGGCGGCAATAGACGCCGAACACGGCGTCGCGGGCGGCGACGCGCAGGTCGCACCAGAGCGCGAGCTCGAGCCCGCCGGCGACCGCGTGTCCCTCGACCGCCGCGATGACCGGTTTGGACAAGAGCATGCGCGTGCAGCCGAGCGGGCCGTCGCCCTCCTCCACAACCCGGTTGCCGCCGCCGGCAGCGATGGCTTTGAGATCCGCGCCGGCGCAGAAAGCGCCTTTGGAGCCTGTCAGCACCACGATGTGCAGGGCTTCATCGGCGTCAAAGCGGCGGAAGGCGGCGGCTAGCGCATCGGCGGTGGCGCGATCAACCGCGTTTCGGGCCTCGGGCCGGTTGATGGTGACGACAGCGACGACGCCGTCCGTCTCGAATTCCACCAGCGCCATGACTTTGCTCCTGCAGGCTAGGCTCGGCCGAAGGCCGGCATACTGACCACGGAAAACACAGAAATCACGGAAAGAGGCATGATCGCGCCTGCGGCGCGAAGCCGCCCTCGACCGCTAGCGAGCCACGCACGCGGGCCGTCCGTGCTTTCCGTGTTTTCCGTGGTTCCCTTCTCGTTCGTCGACTACCGTCCGCGGGGCATGTCCTTGAACGGCACGTCCTTGTCGACGCGGATCTCGCCGCGGCAGGCCCAGCACGCGCTCGGCGATGATGTTCTGCAGGATCTCGTCGGTGCCGCCGGCGATGCGCAGGCCCGGCGCGGACAGCAGCGCGCCCTGGAACGCCGCGCGCAGCGGGCGCGACCGCCGGATCGTCGATGATGCCGAACTGGTCCTCCAGCTCGACGGCGGTGTTGGCCAGGTCCTGCAGCTGGCCGCGCGGCGATGATCTTGCCGATCGAGCTTTCCGGCCCCGGCGTCTGGCCGCGCGACAGCGCCGTCATGGTGCGGTAGCGGGTGTACTTCAGCCCCTCGGCCTGCACGTACCAGTCGGCGAGCTTCTCGCGGAACGCCTGGTCGGAGAGCGCCGTGCCCTTGTCGGTCTGCAGCTCGCGCGCCAGCGACATGATCGACGGTGAGTCGAGGCCGCCGCCGCCGCCGACGGCCAGCCGCTCGTTCATCAGCGTCACCAGCGAGACCCGCCAGCCGTCGCCGACCGCGCCCAGGCGCTGGCTGTCCTTCACCCGCAGGTCGGTGAAATAGACCTCGTTGAAGTTCCGACGCGCCCGACATCTGGTGGATCGGCCGCACGTCGATGCCCGGCGATGCCATGTCGAGCCAGAACATCGTCAGGCCCTTGTGCTTGGGCACGTCGGGATCGGTGCGGATGATGCAGCGATGCCGAAGTCGGAGTAGTGGGCGCCGCGAGGTCCAGACCTTCTGGCCGTTGATCACCCAGTCGTCGCCGTCGCGCACGGCGCGGGTGCGCGCCGCCGCCACGTCGGAGCCGCCGGCCGGCTCGGAGAACAGCTGGCACCAGATCTCCTCGCCGCGCAGCGCCGGGCCGACGAAGCGCTGCCTTGGTCGGCCTCGTTGCCGAAGGTCATGATCGGTCGGCACGCACATGCCGAGGCCGATGGCGAAATAGCCGTCCGCCGACGTCGAACTTCGCCTCCTCCTGGCCGAAGATCACCGACTGCATCGGCGTGCCGCCGCCCCCGCCCCACTCCTTCGGCCAGGTGATGCAGGCGTAGCCGGCCTCGGCCTTCTTGCGCCTGCCAGGCCTTGGCGCGCTTCATGTCCTCCCAGTCGACCTCGCCGTCGGATCCTCGCTGTCGCTGCGGTCGCGCGGGCGAACTTCGGCGCGTTGGCTTCGAGCCAGGCGCGCGCCTTGGCGCGGTAGGCGGCTTCTTCGGGCGTGTCGTTGAAATCCATGACTGTCGCTTCTCCCTCTAGGCGGCGTTGCGCCGTTCGAGCTGGCGCACCAGCCGCTCCTTCCAGGCCTTGGGCGCCGCCGGCGACCAGGCCGAGCTGCCGGGAGCGGCGGTAGATAGAGGTGGCAGTCGACCTCCCAGGTGAAGCCCATGCCGCCGTGGGTCTGGATGTTCTCCTTGGCGGCGAACCAGAAGGCCTCGGAGGCCGCGACACGCGCGGCCGCGGCGGCCACCGGCAGCTCGGCCGCGCCGGTCGTCCAGCGCCCAGGCGCCGTAGTAGGCGTTGGAGCGGGCGAGCTCGTTCTTGACGTAGATGTCGGCCAGCTTGTGCTTGATCGCCTGGTAGCTGCCGATCGGCCGGCCGAAGGCGTAGCGCTCGAGCGCGTAGCCTTGGCCATCTCCAGGCAGCGGTCGGCGCCGCCCACCTGCTCGAACGCCAGCAGCACCGCCGCGCGGTCCAGCACCGCCTCGGCCAGCGCCAGCGCCCTCGCCCGCCTCGCCCAGCCGCTCGGCCGCGCGCGCCGGCGAAGGTGAGCTTGGCGACGCCGCGGGTCGGATCGAGCGTCTGCAGCGTCTCGCGCGTCACGCCGGCGCCGGTGAGATCGACCAGGAAGAGGCCCGAGCGTCCGCCTTCCTTGGCCAGCACGACGGCCAGGTCGGCGATGTCGCCGTCGGTGACCGGCACCTTGACGCCCGTGAGCTTGCCGCCGTCGACCTTGGCCTGGATCTTCGCCTCGGTGTAGCGCGCCCGGCCCCTCGGACGTGGCGAAAGCAGCCGATCACCTCGCCGGCGGCGATCTTGGGCAGGCATTTCGCCTTCTGCTCCTCCGAGCCCGCCAGCATCAGCGCCTCGGCGAGGAAGTAGACGGTCGAGGCGAACGGGATCGGGGCCAGGCGCGGCCCAGCTCCTCGGCGATCGCGCAGAGCTCGATGCGCCCAAGCCCGAGGCCGTTGAAGCGCTCCGGGATCGCCGCGCCCAGCCAGCCCTGCTCGGCGACTTCCGCCACAGGCCGTCGTCGTAGGCTGCGCTTCGGATCGTCGAGCACGCCGCGCACGACCTTGGGCGGGCACTCGGCCGTCGAGGAACTTCCGCGCCTCGGTCTTCAGGAACTTCTGGTCGTCGGAAAAGTCGAAATTCATGGCGTTCCGGGCCTTCGGCTCTCGGCTTCACCGCACCCTAGCGGGGTTTGCCGCGCGTCTGAAAGATTGACCTCGCGTCAAGGATTTTCGGCCCATAAGCGCCACCTGTCTCCCACGTTCTGCTGCGGACGCCCATGGCCAAGGCTCAATTCCACCGCAACCAGAAAGTCTGGGTCGCAACCGTCGGCACCTGGGCGGTGATCGAGAAGATCGTGCCGATCTGGGCGCGCGGCTTCGACGAGCCTGTGCGCATCACCTACGACGTCGGTCTCGGCCGCGACTTCCTGGCCCAGGATCTGAGGGCGGAAGACCGCATCGACGACGATGGGACCGAGGTCGGCGCCGGCTGGCGGCTGATGCGCGCGCGCAACAAGTGGCAACAGCCGGAAGACTGCGGGCACCACCCCTATCCGGGCACCTTCCCGATCGTGGTGACGGACGACGCCGATTGGGGCGGCTGGCGCGTGCCGGGCGCCGAGTACGATCGCGATCCGCGCAAGATCGAACACCAGGCGCGGCTGATCGAGGCCGCGCCCAAGCTCCTGGCGCTGGCCCGCGAGCTCGCCGCCCTCGTCGCCGACGAGCCCGACGACGCGCCCGCGCCGATCCAGGATCTCGCCCAGCGCGCCGCAACGATCGACCGCGCCTTGGCGGAAATCCCGGAGGCCGAGGATACCGAAACCGACGCCGCGCCGGTGCAGGCGGCGGAGTAGGCGGCCGACGAGCCAGCTCGTGTTATGGTGCCGCGATGAAGCTGCTCGATCGCATCACGATTGATCCCGCAAAGGGCGGTGGGCGTCCTTGCATCCGTGATCTTCGTATCCGCGTGGTCGACATCCTCGACATGCTCGCCGGCGGTGCAACGGACGTTGAGATCTTGGAAGATTTCCCGGACCTTGAACGCGACGATATCCGAGCCGCCCTTGCCTTCGCCGCGCGTCAATCGGACCATCCCGTCCTGCCTCCCGCCGCGGAGTGAGGTTCCTCGTCGACGAACAGCTCCCGCCAGCTCTTGCGCGATGGCTTGGAGACTGCGGCCACGCCGCTGTGCACGTGCGCGACGTCGGTCTGAGCACGGCGACGGATGCGGCTATCTGGCGGTTCGCCGTCGAGGGTGAGTTCGTGATCGTCACCAAGGACGAGGACTTCGTCGCGCGCCGAAACCGCGAGTTGGGTCCCGCCATCGTTTGGCTGCGACTCGGAAACGCCACGCGCCGCGTTCTTATCGCAAGAGCTGAGCAGATCTGGGACGACGTGGTCGGCTGGCTTGAGCGGGGTGAAACGATCGTCGAAGCTTAAGCCGCTTCGAAGAATGCCCGCCTCAATCGCCCGGATAGGTTAGGTGCGCGTCGTTGGGCCAGAGGAAGTTGGTGTAGGTGATGGTCACGCTGAACGCGAGCGCCTTGACCTGGTGCCACCAACCCATGGGCATGAAGATGATCTCGCCCGGCTCGAGCGTGACGTCGTAGATGCGCAGGCCAGCAAGGCGCGGATAGCGCGCCAGATCGAGCGCCGGATCGTCGAGATCGGTGATCTCGCTGAACACGTGGTGGTAATTGTAGAGCTGGCCGACCTCGGCCGCGGGGACGATCTTCAGCCGTTTGCGGCCGACGACCTGGGCGATCAGGTTGTTGGTGAGGTCGTGGTGCAGTGAGGTGGTCGTGCCGGCCGGCCCGATCCACATCATGCCGCCCGCCTGGCCGATCTGGCGGGCCAGGAACGTGTCGAGGTGGCCGAGATCCCTGTTCAGGACCGAGAGCGCTTCGGCGTTGCGGGCCGAGTTGTACGCGGTGATGTAGGCGTCGTTGCCGGGCTCGGCGGCGAGCGCCATGAAGGCGTCGAACGGCGCGGTCCGGCGGTGGGCGTCCTTCTCCTGTTCGAACCTGGGGTTGGCCGCGCGGCCGCCCTGGTACTCGACGATGCGGTCGCCGACCGCGCGGGCGAGGTAGTCCGGCGTCCAGCGCTCGAGCGCCGGCCAGCCGGCCATCTCGCCGGTCAGGATCACCGGACGGTTGGTCGCATAGTAGCGCTCGAGGAACTCCTCGCTGCTCAGGGCCGCGCGCCGCTCGATCCCCGCCGCCGCCGGCGCCAGCGAGCGCTGCCGCTCGATCGTCTCCATCAGCCACTCGCGCTTGCGCAGCGCGACCGCCGACGCCTCCGAGCCCGCGCCAACGGCTGCCTGCGCGACCGGCCGCTCGGGCGGATCGGAGAGCGGCGCTGGCGGAACGCCCGGCGCGTTGCGGCGATCGAAGGGCTTGAGCCGGAGCTTGACGCGATGGTCGTCGATCAGCGCCTCTCCGGCGGAGTCAACGCCCCGATAGTAGTGCTTCTGCCAGCGGTCCGCGGGCGCCTTCGGCGGGTTGTCGCGCACCGCCTGGTGGAAGGCGTCGCGCGAAGCGCTCCAATCGAGGAAGCGTCGCTTGAGCTCCGGGTCGCCTTCCAGGGATTGGAACTCCGGCTGGAACCCCTCCAGCGCCGCCCGCTGCACCGGGAAGAAGAAGCCGATCGGCTCGCCTGCCTCGAAGCGCACGCGTTGGCCCGGGCGCGTGAAGCGCCAGTTCATGGTGAAGGTGTAGGGCGACCAGTCGGTCTCGATGACGCCGGTCAACGCCTGGATCGCGTCCTTCTGCCGGTTTGGCGAGGGGCCGATCCAGAGGTTCCAGCCTGGCGGCGTGCGGAAAATGCCCTCGATGTGGAAGGTGATAACGCCCTGCCCGAACAAAGAGACCGGCGCCTGCCTGGGGTCACAGCCTTCGTCGAGCCAGACAGTGGCGCCCTCTGGCTCTGGTTCGCCGTTCCAGACGGCTTCGAAGCCGCAAGGGCTCAAAATCTCCCAGCCGTGGGCGTTGGCGATGTTGAGCGGCAGGCAGCGGCGCGCGAACGATTCCGGCGTGGCGTCCATCCAGGCGCGCGTCGCCGGCGCGGGTCGGATCAGCGGCGCCCAGCCCGGGTGCAGGTAGCAGATCAGCTCCATCTCGCCCGCGCCGGACACCGCCATGGCTCCCAGTAGATCGCTCGGCCCAGCATAGCTCAAGTCTGCGCGGAATGCGGGCGCCGGCTGGCCTTCAGCGGCGCGGGCGGCTAAATGCCGCCATGCGCACAGAAACGCCCGCGCCAGTCCGCCTGGCCGACTACCAGCCGCCCCCCTTCCTGGTCGACGGCATCGATCTGGACGTCTCTCTCGACCCTTCGGCGACGCGCGTGAAAGCGCGCCTCAGCATCCGGCGAAATGGCGACCACAAGAGCCCGCTCGTGCTGGACGGGGTGCGGCTGAAGCCGGTCAGCATCGCCATCGATGGCCGCCCGCTGGAGCCCGGCGCCTTCGTTCGCGACGACGAGCACCTGACGATCGCCGAAACGCCCGACGCCTTCACGCTCGAGACCGAGGTCGAGATCGACCCGGCCGCCAACACCGCGCTCGAAGGCCTCTACATTTCCGCCGGCCGCTTCTGCACCCAGTGCGAGGCCGGAGGGCTTCCGCAAGATCACCTGGTTCCCCGACCGGCCGGACGTGCTGGCGCGGTTCACCGTGCGCGTCGAGGGCGACCAGGCCGCCTACCCGCGCCTGCTCTCCAACGGCAACCTGGTCGAGACCGGCAAGCTGCCGCGCGGGCGGCATTTCGCGGTCTGGAACGATCCCTTCCCGAAGCCCTGCTACCTGTTCGCGCTGGTGGCCGGCGAGCTGGACGAACTGGCCGACAGCTTCGTCACCATGAGCGGCCGCACGGTCGAGCTGCGCATCTACGTCGACCCCGGCATGGCCGAGCGCGCGACCTACGCCATGGACTGCGCTGAAGCGGGCGATGAAGTGGGACGAGGACGTCGTTCGGGCGCGAGTACGACCTTGACCTGTTCATGATCGTCGCCGTGCGCGACTTCAACTTCGGGGCCATGGAGAACAAGGGGCTGAACATCTTCAACTCCTCGCTGCTGCTCGCCGATCCGGCCACGGCCACCGACGTCGACTATGAGCGTATCGAAGGCGTGATCGCGCACGAGTACTTCCACAACTGGACCGGCGACCGCGTCACCTGCCGCGACTGGTTCCAGCTCTGCCTGAAGGAAGGGCTGACCGTCTTCCGCGACCAGAGCTTCTCGGCCGACCAGCGCGGCCACGCGGTGCAGCGCATCAAGGACGTGCAAGGCGCTGCGCGCGCGGCAGTTCCTCGAGGACGCCGGCCCCCTCGCCCACCCGGTGCGGCCGTCGAGCTACATCAAGATCGACAACTTCTACACCGCGACCATCTACGAGAAGGGCGCGGAAGTCATCCGCATGCTGAAGACCTTGATCGGCGACGCACGCTTTCCGCAGCAGGCATGGACCTCTATTTCGAGCGCTGGGACGGCCAGGCCACGACCGTCGAGGCCTTCATCCAGTGCTTCGCCGACGTCTCGGGCCAGGACCTGGACGCGTTCTTCGCCTGGTACGAGCAGGCCGGCACGCCGCGGGTGTCGATCGCCCAACACTACGACGAGGCCAACCAGACGCTGGATCTCCTGATCGACCAGGAGGTCCCGCCAACGCCCGGCCAGCCGACAAGCGCCCGGCTGCCGATCCCCATCGCCATCGGCCTGCTCGACGAGGACGGGCGGCCGCTGAGCTTCCGCGCGCCCGGCGCCGAGGAGGCGACCCTGGAGACGGTGATCGTGGTCGACCGGCCGCATACGGCGGTGCGGCTCGAGGGCGTGGCGTCGCGGCCGGTGCTCTCGGCGCTGCGCGGCTTCTCCGCGCCGGTCAGCCTCTCGACCGACGCGGCGGCGAAGGACCGCTACGTGCTGCTGGCCGCCGACCCGGACCTGTTCAACCGCTGGGAGGCCGGACAGCAGCTGGCGCGCGACCTGATCCTCGCCCGCGCCGCCGGGGCGCCGGACGAGGTCGGCGAGGAGCGCTTCGCCGACCGCCATGGGCCGCGCGCTGGACGACCAGTCGGCCGAGCCGGCGTTCAAGGCGCTGGCTGCTGATGCTGCCGAGCGAGAACGACCTGGCGATGGCGCGCGACCCGGCCGACCCCGCGGCCATCCACGACGCGCGCGAGGCCCTGCGCACGCGCCTTGCCGTGCACCTGGGCGACCTGCTGCGCCGCCTGCATGGCGGCCTGCAGGAAGCCGGCGAGTTCTCGGCCGACGCCGAGGCCGCCGGCCGCCGCGCGTTGCGCAACGCAGGCGCTGGACTTGCTGGCCGCCGACCCCAGCGCGGAGAACCGCGAGCGCGCGCTGGGCCACTTCCGCGCCGCGGCCAACATGACCGACGCCATGGGCGGCCTTTGCGCCCTGATGCTGATGGGCGGCGACGACTTCGAGACGGCGCTCGGCGAGTTCTACGACCGCTGGAAGGACGAGCCGCTGGTCATCGACAAGTGGTTCGCGATCCAGGCGCGCAGCCCCGCCGACGACGCCCTCGGCCGCGTGCTCGGGCTGACCGCGCATCCAGCCTTCGAGCGCGCAACCCGAACCGCCTGCGCGCGCTGGTGCAGACGTTCGCGGCCGCCAACCCGGCCCGCTTCCACGACCCGTCCGGGGCCGGCTATCGTTTCGTCGCCGATCAGGTCCTGGCCGTCGATGGCGCGAACCCGAACCTGGCGGCCAAGCTGGTTGAGGCCCTCTGCGGCTGGCGCCAGTACGGGCCGGAGTTGGGCGGGGCGATGAAGAAGGAGCTGGAGCGCATCGTCGAGGTTCCGGATCTGTCGAAGAACGTCCTCGAAATGGCCAGCCGCGCACTGGCCTGAGAGATCAGCGCTGCGCCGTGACGGTCAGCGATGCGCGGTCGATCGCCACCTGGGCGAGCAGGGCGCCGAGCGCGTCGGCAGGCCCGTTCGGGGTGAGCTGCGGCGCGGCGCTCGGCAACGCCCAGATGGTGATCTGATAGCGGTGCACGCCCGAGCCCTGTGGCGGGCAAGGGCCGTCGTAGGCCGCGTCGCCGAAGTTGCCGGCGATGGCGTGCGCGCCGGCTGGCAGCGCCCGCACGCCGCGCGGCAGGCCGGTGGTCGACGGCGGCAACCCGACCACGATCCAGTGCGACCATTGGTGCGGCGGCGGCGTCAGGTCGATCATGGTCAGCACCAGGCTCTTCGTCGCCGGCGGCGCGCCGCTCCAGGCCAGCGCCGGCGAGATGTTCCGCCCGCCGCAGCGCGGGTAGACGTTGGCCATCGGCATCGGCGCGCCGGCCTTCAGATCCGGACTGGTGATCTGCATGGCCACGCAGGGCGAACCGGCGACCGTCGCGAACAGCGCACCGGCGGCCAGCGCGCTGGCAAAGCTCAAGAGTCGCTTGCACATTCGGGCCTCCCTGCGCGTTGCCGGTCCTGAAATCTAAATCTAACTTGAGGTGAAGTTGTTGGAAACCTAGCCATGGCCCCGCCCGCGCTGCTGTCCATCGGCGACCTCGCCCGTCGCACCGGCCTGTCCGTCTCGGCGATCCGCTTCTACGAACAGCGCGGACTGGTTCGCGCCATCCGCACGTCGGGCAACCAACGCCGGTTCGCCCGCTCCGACATCCGCCGGCTGTCGTTCGCGCTGATCGCCCAGCGGCTGGGTCTGAGCCTCGGCCAGATCGAGGCCGAGCTCGCCACGCTGCCGGCCGGCCGCTCGCCGACGCGTGAGGACTGGCAGGCCGTCAGCCGGCGCATCCGCGGCGTGCTGGATGAGAAGATCGCGCTCCTGGAGCAGACCCGCGACCGGCTCGACGGCTGCATCGGTTGCGGCTGCCTCTCGCTCGACCGTTGCGCGCTCTACAACCCCGACGACCGCGCCGCCCGCGCCGGTCCCGGTCCCCGCTTCCTGCTCGGCGACAAGGCGGAGGACTTCGGCGCGGTGTGAGGCGAGCGTCGTGCCGCTGTCCCGCTAGGGCGCAAGCATCACGGCCCCAGCGCCGCGCAGCGGGCTGCGGTTCTGCGTCGGGTCGACGCGTCAGAAGAGCGGTTTAACGAGCCACGGCCGTGGTCGGATCCGATCCTGGTTCGCGCTCAAGGAGTGCACCGCCAAGGCCTGCGGTCAGCAAGCGGCGTCGGTGCTAAGCTAGCGCTCGAAGCCGGAAGCAAGATCATGCAGAAGAACCCCTTGGGCCCGTTTTCCAGCGTCAGCCGCCTGACCCTCGGCGGCGGCGGGCTTGGTCAACTCTGGGGCGAGACGAGCGAGGCCGAGGCCGTGGCCACGCTGCGCGCCGCGGTCGACGCCGGCATCGACCTGATCGACACCGCGCCGCTCTACCGGAACTGCGAGGCGGTGGTGGCGGCTGCTTTCAACGGCGCGCCGCCAACGGGGGTGCGGTTCACCACCAAGTGCCGGCTGGGAACGCCGCCGGCCGACGAAGTGGAGACGCGCATCGTCGCCTCGCTCGAGGCCAGCCTGGCCGCGATGCGGCTCGAGCGGGCCGATATCTGCTTCCTGCACACCAACATCTGCGCCGACGATTACATCTACGCGCGCAGGCAGGAGCAGCGCGACGAGTTCGCCACCACCTGGTCGACCTACGTCGACGGCGTCGTGCCGGCGATGCAGCGGCTGAAGGCCGAGGGCCGCATCGGCGCCTGGGGCATCACGGGCATCGGCGTGCCGGCGGCGATCCATGACGCTCTGACCAAGGCGCCCGCGCCCGACGTCGTGCAGGCGTTGGCCAACCTGCTGGATAGCGCCGGCGGCATGCGCAGCTTCGCCGAACCCGCCGACCCGCGGCCGATCATCGCCGCCGCGAAGGCCGCCGGGGCGGGCGTCATGGGCATCCGCGCCGTGCAGGCGGGCGCGCTGACGGCTGAGATCGACCGGGCGATGTCGCCGAACAGCCCGGACGCCAAGGACTATGACCGCGCGGCGCCGTTCCGCACCCTTTGCCGCGAGATCGGTGAGGACCCGGCGTTGGTCGCCCACCGTTATGCGCTCGCCATTCCGGGCGTCGACACGGTGGTGCTGGGGGTCAAGAACCGGCAGGAGCTGGAACAGTGCCTGCACGCCGAGCGGCAGGGGCCGCTGGAACCGGAGCTGGTTGCGCGCATCGACGCCCTCGGGCTTCGCTGACCGGCGCGCCGCGGAGTCACCCTCCCAGGATGCGGCGAGCGATCTCCGCGTCACGCCTGATTTGATCGACCATGGCTTCGTGAGACTCGAACAGGTCCTCAGGGCGCTGGAACGCGATCAGCTCGGTTTCGATCGTCTCGCCATAGATATCTTCATCGAAGTCAAAGAGATGAACTTCCATCCTGGCGGCGACCGTCCCGGTTGTTGGATTGACGCCGATGTTGGCGACGCCTGGGAGCTTCCGGCCATCGGCCAGCCGCGTCCGCGTTGCGTAAACTCCGAGGCGGGGCCTGACGTAGTCGCCGAGTTCGACGTTGGCCGTCTTGAAGCCCAACTTACGGCCAAGCTGCTGCCCCTTCTGGACAACACCTTCGATGCCGAATGGCCGCCCCAGCATCGCCGTCGCTTGCTCCGGCGCTCCACCACGCAGCGCATCGCGGATCGCCGAAGACGAAACCCTCTGCCCTCCGGCCTCCAGAGCCGCGGCGACGGAGACGCTAAATCCAAGCTCCTCGCCGTAGCTCCGCATTGCATCGGGACTGCCGGTCCTGCCACTCCCGAACGTTACGTCGAAGCCTACGGCGACGTGGCGGACGCCAAGGCCGGCGGCGAGCACCTCGCTCGCGAAAGCGTGGTCCGAAAAGCTGGCCATCTCGGCGCCGAACGGCAGGAGATAGAGTCGTTCGACGCCCAGTTCCCCGACCGTCCGGGCCAGCTGATGGGCTGTCATAAGGCGAAACGCCGAAGCGTCAGGCTCGAAATGCATCCGGGCATGAGGCTCGAAACTGATGAGACCCAAGGGGGCGGCCAGGTCCCGCGCGGCACGGGCCGCGTCAGCAATCACCCGCTGGTGCCCGAGGTGAACGCCATCGAAGTTGCCGAAGGCCACGCTTGCCCCTCGATCGCATGGCGCGAGCGCTTTCCATCCGTGGAGGACATTCATGGCCTATCCTCCAGCCCATCTTTGGGGCCGTGGTCCGCTCTCACGGCTGGCGTTTGGATAGTTGAGCACCGTCAGGCAAGCGGAAATCGCGCTCCTTTGCCCCCGCTCGCCCACGTTTCACGTCAGGTAAGCAGCTCCGCCAGAGTTCGAATGACCCGGTCCGGGCGGGTGGGATGCCCCGCTGGCAAACCGTCGCCGTGGGGGTCGTACCAGACGGCGTGGATGCCGAGCCTTTGCGGCGCGGCCACTTCCCATTCCAGATTGTCGCCGACGATCCAGGCCTCATGCGGCTCGGCCCCGAGCGCCCGGAGAGCGTGGCGATAGGCGAGCGGATCCGGCTTTCCGAACCCGTGTTCGCCCTCGATCTGCAGGTGGTGGAACCGGCGATCGAGCTCGAAGCGCCCGACCTTGGCCCGTTGCCCGGTGCTGTCCCCGTTCGTGATCAGCCCCAGCCTCACGCCGCCCGCTCTTAGCTCGTCGATCGTTTCATGCGCGCCGGGCGAGAGGATCCAGGCCGCGTCCTGAACATCGCTGAAGCGGTCGGCGAGACGGTGCGGCAGCGCCGTCCGCTGGGCGCGCCCCGACTTGCCCAGTCGCCTGAAGGCGCGCCTGACCACTTCCCGCCTGGCTTCGCGCAAGCTCTGCCGCCAAACGACCGCGTTCTCGGCGTTGGTGAAGAAGGCCTGCGCCTCGGCCCGGATCGCTTGGGCCAGAAGGGCGGGAGCGAAGGGCTGGAGCTCGTGGGCGAACTCGGTCGCGACGTCCGCCCAGGCCTGGTCGCGTCGGGTCCGCGTGGTGATGATCGTATCGTCGAGGTCGAACAGGATGGCCCGGGGAAGCTCAGCCATTGGCGCGCTCCTCGACCGCCGCGGCCCCGGCCCAGGCCGCTGTCACGGCGTCGCTGTCGGCGATCAGCGCGCACGATTCGCGCAGCGCCATCAGCGTCGCGCGCCGGGCGTCCTCGTCATAGGCGTCGGTGGCGTCGGCGACGACGAAGACGTTGAAGTCGCGGTGGAAGGCGTCTCGGCAGGTGGCGTCAACGCAGCAATGGGTTGCGAAGCCGACGACGACCAGCGTGTCGACGCCACGGTTGCGCAGCTGGGCCTCGAGGTCGGTCCCGTGGAACGCGTTGTAGAGGCGTTTGTCTACCGCAATCTCACCCGGCTCGGGCGACACACGCCAGGGCTCGGCCCCCGGCTCGCCCTCCCGGCAGATGGCGATCTCGTCCGCATCGCCGCCCTTGCGTGCGTTCAAGAGCTTGAGCGCCGCCGAGTCCGTTTCGGGCTGCGTCAGCACGCGAGCGAAGGCGAGCGTGGCGCCGGCCCGCCGAGCGAGGCCGACGAGCGCCTCGATCCGCTCCAGGGCCTCCTCAACCCGCGACATGTCGGCGCCGGCGCGCGCCACCGCGCCGTCCGGCGCGGCGAAGTCCCGCTGCACGTCGATCACCAGTAGCGCGGTGCGTGTCGGCGGGATCATTCCAGCCAGTTCGTCCGGTGCGACCAGGGGCGCCTGCGGCATCGTCGCTCGCGACCTCGAAGGGATCGGGACTGGGCATGGTATACATACCCGCCGCCGGCTCCAACGTCGGCGCAGGCGGCGCGGAAGCAAGACGATGAGACAGGGCGAGCTGAGCATCACGCCGCTCACGCCAAGCATCGGCGCGGAGATTGCCGGCGTCGATCTGCGCGACCCTCTGGGTGATAACCAGATCGGCGCGCTGAAGCAGGCCCTGGCCGACCATCTGGTGCTGTTCTTCCGCGACCAGCCCATCGATCACGAGGCGCACAAGCGGTTCGGCCGCGCGTTCGGCGATCTGGCGCTGCACTCGGCTGTGCCGGGCATCGACGGCCATCCCGAGATCGTCGCGATCCACGCCGACGCAGAGTCGAAGTTCATCGCCGGCGAGCACTGGCACTCGGACCTGACGTGCGACGCCGAGCCTCCGCTGGGCTCCATCCTCTACCTGCACACCGTACCGGAAACCGGCGGCGACACGCTGTTCGCCAGCATGTACGCGGCCTACGAGGCGCTCTCGCCGCGCATGCAGGCCCATCTGGAGGGCCTGACCGCCATCCACGACGCCGACCATGTCTATCGGCCGCTGTTTCCAGACGTCCAGCGCAAGTATCCCTGCTCCACGCATCCCGTGGTGAGGACCCACCCGGTCACGGGGCGCAAGCTGCTGTTCGTCAACGCGTCCTACACGACCCGTATCGTCGAGGTGCCGAAAGAGGAGAGCGACGCGATCCTCGCCTACCTGTATGCGCACCTGCAGAACCCGAACTTCCACGTCCGCTTCCGGTGGACGCCGCACGCGATCGCCTTCTGGGACAACCGCTGCACCCAGCACATGGCGACCTGGGACTACTTCCCCAACGTGCGGTCGGGCTTCCGTGTGACCGTCGCCGGCGACCGGCCGTTCTGAATCGCACGCGACTTGGCGCCGGCGGCGGCGTCGTGAAGGATGGCCGCAGGGTCCAACTTCGGAAGGAATCCGACCAACTGGAAGCCAAAGCGCCGCAGGAGCCCGACCTCAGGCCGGCGTCGCCGGAGGCGATGAAGGCTTGGCGGTTCTCGACCAGCGACTATCCCCGGTCCGAGCGCAGGCACGCCTGGCGCGAGGTGCTGACCCGTCTGCGCCTGCCGCTGGGCGAGCCGCCGGAACACGACCCGTTCCGCGGAGAGGTGTCCTGCATCGTCTCGCCGCTCGGCATGGACTTCGCAGTGATGTCGGCGAGCCCGCAGGCGATCTCCGGCCGCAATCCGAACCAGCCGGCGGCGGTTTGGCTGGCGGTGCTGTTGAAGGGCGAGGCGACCTTCTTCGATGGCGAGACCACCGTCGCCCTCCGGGTCGGAGACATCATCTACGGGCCGAGCGGCATGAACGCGGCGCTGCGGCTGGCGACCGCGTTCCGGCTGTTGTTCATCAGCGCTCCCCGCGTGGCGCTCGATCACCGGCTGGTCGCGCCGCTTTCGCTCAAGGTCGGACGCCTGCCCGGCGATAGCGGCCTAGGTCATGTCTTCTCCGGCCTCTTGCGCGCCACAGCAGACACCCTCGACGATCTGACGTCGGAACAGCTGCGCCCCGTCGAGCTGGCGCTGACGGAGTTCCTGGTGGCGAACCTGGCCGCCGCCGGGTCGCCGGCTGCCTACGGAGGCGCGGGCGCGGCACGCGCCGCGCACCTGCACCGCGTGTGTCAGACGATCGAGACAATGCTGTCCGACCCCGAGCTGACGGTCGAGAAGGTCGCGACGGCGGACGGCATCTCGGCGCGATCGCTGCAGAAGTTGTTCGCCAGCGCCGGTCAGAACTTCTCGACCTATCTGCGCGTGCGGCGCCTCGAGCGCTGCCGGCTCGACCTGACGAGCCCGATGTTCGCCAGCCTGTCGATCTCGGAGATCTGCTTCCGCTGGGGCTTCAACGGCTCCGCCCACTTCAGCCGCGCTTTCAAGGACCGCTACGGCGTCTCGCCGCGCGACTATCGGAAAGGCCACGGCGGCTAGCCAGCCGGCAATCGCCGCAGCCGTTGACACCACGTCGAATGCGTGGCGATCATTTCGGTCAACGATCTTTCGTTCCATTCAGCGGAACACGAGTTTGTTCGATTTGAGCGAGGCGCCGGCGACCCCGGCCGGGACGGACTTGGAGTCCGTCGACCTCGTCGTCCGGCTGCTCGAGCATCTGGCGGCGACCCGGCAACCGCGCGGCGTGAGCGACGTCGCCCGCGATCTCGGCATCTCGAAAGCGCGAGCGCACCGGCATCTGCGCGCGCTGGTCCAACGCGGGTACGCACGCCAGGACCCGGGCACCGAAGGCTATGAGATCGGCGTAAAGGTGCTGGCGCTGGGCGAGGCGGTGCGGGAGCGGTTCGACGTCGCCGGCGCAATACGGCCAGTGATGGCGCCCCTGCGCGAGGCCACGGGCTTGGCGGTCACCGCTTCCGTCCTCGTCGAGGGCGCGGTGACGGTCGTCGAGATGCTCCAGGGCAGAACGCTCATCGAGTTCGGCATCCGGCCGGGCTCCCGGCTGGACTTCCATGCCTCCGCGCACGGGCTGATCGCGCTCGCCTTCGGGCCGCCGGGCCTGATCGATCAGGTGCTCGCGGCGCCGCTGAAGGCCTGGACCGAGCACACGATGACCGACCCTGACGCCGTACGCCGCCGCGTCGAGGCAGTGCGTCGCCAGGGCTGGGCGACGGCGGCCGACGCGGTGCAGATCGGCGTGAATGCGCTGGCCGCGCCGGTGTTCGACCACCGCGGCGAATGGCGCGGCGCACTGGCGCTGGTGGGCGGTTCGCAGTTCATCCCAGATGCGCCCTCCGACGCGCAGATCGCCCACCTGACCCAGGCGGCGGCCGCCGCCTCGAGGCGGTTGGGTTGGGGGATCGCCTGATGCTGTCCTACTCGCTCGCGGTGGATATCGGCGGCACCTTCACCGATGCGGTCCTGCGCGGCTCGGACGGCTCGTTGATCGTCGACAAGACGTTGACCACGCACCATGACCTGCTCGAGGGGTTCTTCCGCGCCGTCGACCTGACGCTGGCCAAGGCCGGCGTCGACGCGGAGGCGATCGACGGCGTCGTCGTGCACGCCACCACGGTCGTCACCAACGCCCTGATCGAGCGCAAGGGTCCGCCGACCGCGCTCATCACCACCAAGGGCTTCCGCGACGTGCTCCCGATCCGGAACGAGCACCGCTACGAGATGTACGATCCTCAGATCGAGTTCGCGGCGCCCCTCATTCCGCGCGACCTGACGTTCGAGGTCGACGAGCGCGTCCTGGCGGACGGCGAGGTGCTTCGGCCGGTCGACACGGCCGAGGTCGAGGCCCTGGTCGCGCAGCTGCGCGCTGCGGGCGTGGCATCCGTCGCCATCTGCCTGATCAACGCCTTCCGCAACGGCGCGAACGAGCGGGCGATCGCCGAAGTGCTCAGAACAGAGGCGCCCGAGCTCTACCTGTCGCTGTCGTCAAGCGTCGCCCCGCAGATCCGCGAGTATCCCCGCGCCTCCACGACCGCGATCAACGCCTACACCACCCCGATCACCGAGCCCTATCTGCGCGGGCTGGCCGCGGGGCTTCAAACGGCCAAGGTCGCCAATCGCCCGCTCATCATGCTGAGCAGCGGCGGGGTCATCGGAGCCGAGGTGGCCGGACGCAATCCGGTCCGGATGATCGAGAGCGGACCGGCGGCAGGCGCGCTCGCGGCCGCTTACTTCGCCGAGCGGCTCGGGCTCGACCGCCTGCTTGTCGTTCGACATGGGCGGCACGACCGCCAAGGCCTGCCTGATCGAAGGCAGGAAGCCGCTGGTCACCGGCACGCTGGAAGTGGATCGCAAGTACCGCTTCTGCGAGGGCAGCGGCATGCCGCTGACCATCCCGTCGATCGACATGATCGAGATCGGAGCCGGCGGCGGCAGCATCGCCTACGTGGATGACCTGGGCCTGCTCAAGGTCGGGCCGCAGAGCGCGGGCTCGGAGCCAGGACCCGCCTGCTACGGCCGCGGCGGCGACCGCCCGACGGTCACCGACGCCGACCTCGTGCTGGGCCTGCTCGACGCCGACAACTTCCTGGGCGGCGACATGCCGCTCGACAAGGCGGCGGCGGAAGCCGCGATCGACCGGCTGGGCGAGGGGCTGCGCGTCAGCCGGGAGCAGGCGGCGGCCGGCGTCTACCGCGTCGTGGCCGAAGCCATGGCCGCCGCCGCCCGCGCCCATGCCACCGACCGCGGCGTCGACCACCGCGGCCTGCCGCTGCTGGCTTTCGGCGGCGCAGGCCCGGTACACGCCTGCGCCGTCGGCGAGCTGCTGCAGAGCGCGGCGGTGATCTTCCCCCCGCAGGCCAGCGTGCTCTCGGCCTTCGGCGCGCTTGTGACGCCGGTGCGGCTCGACCTGGTCCGCAGCGCGCTCGGGCGGCTGGACGCGCTCGACTGGGACGAGGTCGACCGGCTGCTCGACGAGATGACCGACGAGGCGCACGCGGCGCTGGCCGACGCCGGCGCAGCGCCGGACGAAGTTCGACTGCGCGTCGGCGCCGACCTGCGCTACGTCGGTCAGCAGAACGAGGTCCAGGTCACCTTCGACGAGCGATCCGCGCCTGGCCCACGACGCCGAGCGCCATCCGCCGGAGCTTCGAGGCCGCCTATTTCGCCCAGTACGGCGTCAACCCCTCGCACGTGCCGATCGAGATCGTCAGCTGGCGACTGACGGCCCAGGGCCCTGAAGACAGCGCCGACAGCGCGCGGACGCCGCCCGAGGCGCACGCGGCGCCGCTGCGCGAGGTCGTCATCCCGCTCTGGCCCGACGCCGGCCCGGCGAAGGTCTACGCACGCGCCAGCCTCGGCCGCGGACAGGCGCTCGAGCGGCCCGGCGCTGATCGAAGAGCGCGAGACGACCGTCGTCCTGTCGGCCGGCTGGGACGCCCTGGTCGACGACACGGGCTGCATCATCGCCGCGGCGGAGGACCTGAGGATGGACGGAATCGAACTCGAAATCCTCTGGTCGAACCTGATCGGCATCGTCAGCGAGCAGGCCAAGGCGCTGCAGCGCATCGCCGTTCAGCCCGATCGTGCGCGAGGCCGGCGACCTGGCCAGCGGCCTCTTCGACGCTCGCGGCCGGATGGTCGCCCAGGCCAACACCGGCACGCCCGGCCACATCAACTCGCTGGCCGCGGCCGGCCAGACGCTGGCGGCGCTGTTCCACAACCGCCTCGTCGCCGGGCGACATCGTCATCACCAACGATCCCTGGATGTCCGCCGGCCACTTCTTCGACATCACCGTGCTCTGCCCGGTCTTCCGGGACGAGCGGCTGATCGGCTACATCGGCTCGACCATCCATCACACCGACATCGGCGGCTACGGCATCGGCGCCGGGGCGCGCGACATCCACGAGGAAGGCCTGTGGATCCCGCCGCTGAAGCTCTACGAGGCCGGCGAGCCCAACGCGACGCTGCACGACATCATCCGCAGCAACGTGCGCACGCCCGACCATGTGTTCGGCGACCTGGCCGCCCAGGTGTCAAGCGGCCGCTCCGGCGGCGAGCGGCTGATCGCGCTCTGCAAGCGCCAGGGGCTCGCCGACATCGAGGAGCTCTCGGACGAGATCATCGCGCCGCTCCGAAGCGGCGACGCGCAAGGCGATCCGCGGCGCTGCCGGCGGGAACTTGGCATGGCGAGAGCCGCTTCGATGTTCCGGGCGGCGACATCATCACGCTGAAGGCCGCGGTCACCGATCGACAACGTCGCGGGCGAGGTGACGATCGACTTCGACGGCAGCTCGGGCCCGAGCCCGATGGGCATCAACGTGGTGATGAACTACACCCACGCCTATTCGACGTTCGCCGTGCGCAGTTGCCTCAATCCCGAGCAGCCGAACAACCACGGCTCGCTGGCCCCGATCAGGGTCAAGGCGCCCAAGGGCTGCATCGTCAACGCCGAGTACCCTTCGCCGCTGAACGCGCGCCATGTGGTCGGCATGTTCGTCCCGATGCCGATCCTGAAGGCGCTGCACCAGGTCATGCCGGACCGCGTGCTGGCCGAGGGCTCCGGCGCGGTCTGGACGGTGCAGATCCAAGGCAAACGCGACAACCGGCGAGGCCTTCACCTCGTCGATGTTCAACTATTCCGGCGGGATGGGCGCGCGGTTGACCAAGCCTGGCCCAAGCGCCACCTGCTATCCGACCGGCGTCGCCGCGGTGCCGGTCGAGATCCTCGAGGCCTCGATGCCGATCGTCTTCGACCGGCGCGAGCTTCGCCTCGGCTCGGGCGGCAAGGGCCGCTCGCCGGGCGGCGATGGCCAGGTGATCGGCTTCCACATGCGCACCAACCAGCCCTGGCTGCTCAACGCGGTGCCGAGCCGGCTCGATCGCGGCCCCGAGGGTCTCGACGGCGGCGAGGACGGCGCCGCAGGCCGCTTCCTGGTCAACGGGCGGCCTATCTCGGAGGGCAAGAAGATGACGATGCAACCCGGCGACGTCGTGGTGCTGGAAACGCCTGGCGGCGGCGGCTACGGCGCGGTTCTGACGTGATTGGACAGGGAGACCGTTTGGCCATGGACATCCATTCGATCGACTGGAACTCAACGCCCTGGGAGCCGGTGCGCGACCGGCGTCGAGCGCAAAGCCTTCTCAGGCGACGGCGCCACCGTCTCGCTGAACCGGCTGCAGCCAGGACACGAGCCCAGGCCGCACGATCATCCGCACGAGCAGATCGTCTACATCCTGGCCGGCCAGATCGACTTCCACATCGGCGACACGGTGACCCGGCTGGGGCCGGGCGGCCTGCTGGTCGTGCCGCCGAACGCCCGGCACTGGGGCGTCGTCGTCGGCGACGAGCCCGTGCTCAACCTCGACATCTTCACGCCCAAGCGCGCCGAGTACGCCGCCTGACCCGAACCAAGGAGAGGCGAATGACCACGCCAAACACCCTGATCTTCGTCGACCTCGCTTCGGACGATCCGGCCGCGGCCGGCCGGTTCTACGCCGAGGTGTTCGGCTGGCGAGACGACGATCGGCCGCTCGGGGTCTTCCACCGCATGGTGCCCGGCGGCAACTTCATCAATCCCGACGGCTCGGAGAGCGAGATCGGGAACCTGCATCTGGGGATCTTCAACGCCGCTAACGCCAGGCCGCATCCAAACCCTGCCGGCGTCGAGCCCCGCACGCTTGCCGCGGACGGACGCAAGGCGCGGGTCTGGATTCTGGTGGGCGACGGCCAGTCGCACGAGGACATCATGGCGCGGGCGCTGGAGCGGGGCGCCACAGAGCTTTGGCGCGATCACTATTGGAAGGAATTCAACGGCTTCAACCATGCCTTCCGCGATCCGTGGGGCAACGAGATCATCCTTTGGGTGAAGGGCGGGTCGGAGCCCCAGATCCCCGCCAACTATACGCGCGAGTAGCTTGTGACCGAGGTCGCCACCATCAGAGCCGGCTCGGTGTGGGTGCGCTGGTGGCGCGCGGAGGGGGCCAATCGCTGGGCCACGTTCGCCGCGCTCAGCCTGGTGTTCTTCGTGGTGTCTGCGGGCTCGTTCAACTCGCTCGGCGTCGTGCTGCCCGACATGGTGCGCGAGCTGCACTGGAACTGGAACGAGGCGGGGCTGGGCTTCACCTTCCTGGGCCTGGCCTGCGGGCTCGCCAGCCTCGTCCCGGCCGTGCTCATCCGGTGGATCGGGGTGCGTGGGACGATGGCGGTCGGCGCCATTTCGCTGAGCGGCGGCTTCGCCGCAATTGCCGCCACACCGTCGGTCTGGCCGTACCTCGCGGGCACCTTGCTCGTGGGACTAGGCTTCGCGCTGGTCGGGACGGTGGCCGGGACACACGTGCTGACCGGCCTCTTCACCCGCCGCTCGACGGCGATCGGCGCCTATTTCACCGTCGGCGCGCTGGGGGGGGTCGCCGGACCGCTGTTCTATGTCGGCGTCCACGCGCTGACGGCCAGCTGGCGCGCCTACTGGTGGCTGTTTGTCGCCCTGGCTGTCGTCAGCGGCCTGTTCGCGATCATCACGTCCCCGCCGCGCGGCTGGGAGGCGCCGCACGAGGATGCGCCACCCGAACAGGTCGGCCCGATCGAGATGATCGAAGGACTGGCCGACTGGAGCGTGCGGCGTGCGCTCGCGACGCCGCAGTTCTACGTGATCGTCGCCGCCTACACGATGTACCTCCTGATCAACACCACCGCGCACGGCTTCGCCGTCGAGCACCTGATCGAGCGCGGCGTCGACGCCAAACTGGCCGCCGGAATGCTGAGCCTCGAGGCGCTGGTGGGTGCAGGAATCGGCATCGTCGGCGGCATGCTCGGAGAGCGGCTCTCGCCTAAGACCCTGCTCATCGCCGGTCTGGCCGCGTCGACGGGCGGCATGATCGGTCTGGCGGCCGCGCACGGAATTGGCCTGATGCTGGTCTATGCGGTCGGCGTTGGGCTCGGCTGGGGGCTCTCGTTCGTCACCTCGACCATGCTCCTGTTCACCTACTTCGGCCGCAGGCCGTATCTCGAGCTCTATTCGATCATGTGCCTGCTCAGCACCTCCGCTGCGCTGGGCCCGGCATTCGGCGGGTGGGTTCGCGACCTGCTTGGCGGCTTCGAGCAGGTCTTTCTCGTGTGCGCGGGCGCGACCGTCCTTGTGTTGATCGCGACGATCCTCATGCGCCCGCCGAAGAGGGCCGCAGCATGAACGAGACCCGCAGCGTGGCGGCGCAGGACCGCGCGAGCGGCCAGCCGATCGAGGCCGACCTCCTCATTTCCGGCGTTACGATCCTCACGCTCAACGCGGGCCGGCAGGTCATCGCCGACGGCGCACTGGCGATCCGCGCAGACCGGATCGTCGCCGTCGGCAAGCGAGAAGCGCTGGCGCGCACGGTGAGCACGCGACGCACCCTGGATGGTCGTCGGTTCGTCGCGACGCCGGGCTTCGTCGATGCGCACATCCACATCACGGGCGATCCTCTGACTCGCGGTTTCGCCCGGGGCGCGCCGGAGGACAGCTGGTCGGACAAGCTCACGCGCTGGGTCATCCCGATTTTCCGCACCCAGACGCCGGAAGACGAAGCCATCGCTGCCCAATGCGCGGCCCTGGCCATGATCCGCTACGGCACGACTTGCTTCGTCGAGGCCGGCACCGTGAGCCATCTGGACGCTGTGATGGAGGCGCTCGCCGCAACGGGCATCCGCGGCCGGATCGGCGAGTGGGTCGAGGGGCGGGCGCGCGGCGAGGACGACCCGAAGAGGGTCTCCGCGGCGGCCATCGCCATCCTTGAGTTGGAGATCGCACGCTATCCCGACGACGGGGCCACCAGGCTGGCGGCATGGCCGATCCTGGTCGGACATTCCACAAACTCCGATGACGTCTGGGTGGCGGCGAAGCAGCTCGCGGACGCCCACGGCCTGCGGGTTTCGGCGCACATGAGCCCGCGCGCATCGGACCCCGAGTGGTTCCTGGCGACCTATGGCCGGCGTCCCCTGGAGCACCTGGCCGACATCGGGGTGCTCGGCGAGAACGTCGCGCTGACCCACCTGGCCCAGATCGATCAAAGCGAGTTCGAGATCCTCGCCGCATCGGGCGCAAGCGCCATCCATTGCCCCCACGCTGCGTTCCAGGGGGGCTTCGGCCTCTCGCAGATCGGACGCTTCCCGGAGATGATCGAGGCCGGCGTCAACGTCATGCTGGGCACCGACGGGATCGCGACCGATATCCTCTCTTCGGCGCGGCTGATGGCCAGCATGTTCCGCGACGCCCGCTGCGACCAGGATCTCTTCCCGCCCGGCCAAATGCTGGAGCTGGCCACGCTGAACGGCGCCCATGGCATGGGGTTGGCTTCGCAGATCGGCTCGCTCGAGGTTGGCAAGAGGGCGGACCTCGTCTTGCACGACACCGAACTGGCCGAATGGGGCCCGATATTCGACGCCCCCGCCCAGCTTGCGCTGAGCGCCCCGCCCTCAGGCGTCCACAGCGTCTGGATCGACGGCGTCCAGGTGCTCGACGCGGGGCGCTCCACGCAGCTGGACGAATCCAAGCTGCTCGCCGACGCACGCCAGGCGGGGCGTGCGCTGATCGCCCGCACCGGATTGCCGAACCGAACGTCATGGCCAGTCGTCTGAGCTCGCTGCGCAGACCGCCCCCGACGCCCACCGAATGGCGCGCCGCGATGGGCTATTTCCCCTCCGGCGTCACCATCGTCACGACCTGGGACGGGAAGGCGCCCGTCGGCTCGACGATCAACGCCTTCTGCTCGGTCTCGCTGGACCCGCCGCTGCTCTTGATCTGCGTCGATCTCAAGAACCCCATCCGCGAGGCCTTGGAGGCGGCGGGCCTGTTCGGCGTCAACATTCTCCACGACGAGGGGCGACCGGTCGCGCACAGATTCTCGCACGATCCTTTGACGGACCGGTTTTGCGAGTACGCCTATCGTTTCGAGCCAGGCGGTGCGCCGCAGCTCGACGTGGCGCCCGTGTTCATCGATTGCGCCGTCGAAAGCATCCACCCCGCCGGCGACCACCTGATCGCAGTCGGCCGCGGTCTTCGAATCGAGCACACTTCGGCCGCCGAGCCGTTGCTCTATCATAAGGGCCAGTTCCTCAAGCTGGCGCGCCCACCGGACGGCTCGCAGTCGTAGGCCAACCGGCAAGCAATCGTTCGCCTACGGGCAAGCCGGCAGCGACGACGGGTGCTAGCCCTTGGGGCTAGCGCGCTGGATCGAGGACAGCGCGCGGCCGAGGAGACGGCGCCATGGGATCTGAAACCAGCCACTCCATCGGACCGCGACGGTCCACTTGGACGCATATCGCACTGTGCGTGAAGGACATCGACGCGACCATCGCGTGGTACGAGCGCTTCACCCATCTCTCGCTGCTCGCCCGTGGCGAGGACAAGGATGGCAAGAATGCTTGGCTGGGGGATGCGTCCCAGCCCGACTCGCCGTTCGTCCTTGTCGTTGGACAGTTCTACGAGGGGCACGACCCGTTCGCGCCGGCGGCGCACCCGCCACTTGGGCCGTTCGCTCATATCGGGATCGAGCTGCCCAGCAAGGCGGCGGTGGATGAGGTTGCGGAGAGGGGCCGCTCTGAAGGCTCCCTCGCGTTCGGACCGACCCAGATGCCGAAGCAGATTGGCTACATCTGCTTCCTGAAGGATCCCGACGGCAACACGGTCGAGTTCTCCTACGACCAGGGCGTCTACGAAAAGGCGCGCGAAGTTTGGGGGCGCGCCAAGGCGCCGGCGTAGAGTGGGGCAGAGCAGGTCAAGTATCTCCCCACGATGACAGTGTTGTTGAAAGTCTAGCGCCCACGGCGACGCAACGTCGAGCGCGCAGATGGTTGTTGGTTGAATCCAACGGCGAACCGATTTCAGATCAGGTGGCGCGTAAGTCGCTCGCAAGCGTGGCGAAGACGCCACAGCGCGGACAAAGAGCGCTATCAGACCTGCTTACTATTTGACAACTATATGACGCTACCGCCTAGTTCGTAGGCGGCTTGTGGTGACTCGAAGCGCCTGGACGTGCGCGGTGTTGCCGTTGGCGGGCGCGCAGGGGACGATAGGCTCAAGCGCAAGGTGACTTCTAGAGTCGATGAGGGGGCCATGAATCTGAAACGCAATCTGACCGCCGCCAGCTGCCTGACGGCGCTCGCCGTCGCAGCGCCGCTTGCCGCGCACGCAGCCGACGCCACGGCGACTGGCGCGGCGGCCGCGGCCATGGCTAACCCGACGGTCGTGGTCACCGCCGAACACCGCACGGTGAGCATTCAGAAGGCGCCGCTGGCGATCACGGCGGTCTCGTCGCGGCAGATCGACCAATCAGGCGTGACGCTGGTCTCCGGCCTGAACGCTGTCGTCCCCAGCCTGGAGGTGACGAAAGCCTCGGGCTTCGAGAACCTGGTGGCGATCCGAGGCGTCGGATCGGAGACGCCGGAGAACTCGCTCACCACCGTGCCGGGCGTCTCCGAGTTCGTCGACGGCGTCTACATCGCCAACACCATCTCGCTCGACCAGACGCTTGTTCGACATCGACAACATCCAGGTGCTGCGCGGCCCGCAAGGCGCTCTCTACGGGGAAAGCTCGATCGGCGGCGCAATTCTGATCAACACCGTGCAGCCGAAACTCGAAGTCTTCGACGCCCAGGCCGACTTCACGGCCGGCAACTACAACCTCTTCCGCGAGCGCGGGGAGCTGAACATTCCGCTCAGCGACCAGTTCGCGCTGCGAGTCTCGGCCCAGAAGTACGATCACGACGGCTTCACCAAGGACGCGCTGATCCACGGCTTCGATCTGGACGACGCCCACGACGGCAGCATCAAGGCCGCGCTGCTATGGCAGCCCAACAGCCATTTCTCCGCGATCCTCACCGCCCAGGGCTACTTCGCCAACCAGCACGGCGATGCGCAGAAGAACGTCAATGATCCATCCCCGGATCCAAGGGTGGTGTTCCAGGACTACCCCGCCCGCTTCCAGCTGCAGAACGACCTCTTTCACCTCAATCTCGAGCTCGACGAGCCCGACTACATCATCAAGTCGGTGACGGGCTATCAATACCTGGCCCACCAGCAGCGAGAGGACTCGTCACGCAGCGCCTTTTCGCTGATCGGGCAGTACGACGACGTCGCGGCCTGGGACACCTGGGTCAACAACTTCACCGAGGAGTTCGACATCCTCTCGCCGCCCGGGCGGCAGCTCGAATGGACGGTGGGCGCTTTCTACCTGAACCAAGCGAGCCACCAGTTCGTGCTCGAGTTCGAGTGCACGAACCCGGCCATCTTCGGCGGCTGCGCGCCGCCGCCAACGACGTTCCAAGCGCCGCCCCTACCCTCGGACCCGCTCGATCCGCCGGCCGGGCTGAAAAACCTCCCGTCGAAATTCGACGAGCCGACGAACCTTTCGTACGGCAATGACTCGCATGCCACCCATTGGTCCGCGGCCGTGTTCGCGCAGGCGACCTGGCACGTGAGCGACGTGTTCCGCGTGACCGCCGGCATCCGCTACAACCACGACTACGACCGCGACCCGAGCTTCAACTTCTCCACCAACGGCATCGGGTTGATCACCAACGCCATCTCGACCGACGAGCCGACCTGGCGATTCGAGGCGGACTACGACCTCACGCCCTCAAACCTGCTCTACGCCAGCATTGCTCGGGGGTATAAGCCGGGCGCCGCCAACGGCTCTGCCGGGTTCATCCTGCCGCTCACAGCTAAGGCGGAGACCAACGACGCCTTCGAGATCGGCTCGAAGAACCAGTTCCTGGACGGCCAGCTGCGCTTCAACGTGAGCGCGTTCTACTATATCCACCGCGACTTCCAGTACATCGAGACCGACCCGATCCCGTTCGCCGGCGGTCTCGCCAACATCCCGCAGGTGAACGACTACGGCGTCGAGTTCGAGGCCACCTACGTCTCGCCAGACAGCCGCCTTGTCGTCGACGGCTCGCTGGCGCTGGAGCGCGGCCAGGTCATCGGCACGACCAAGACGCTCGACTCGACCATCGCCAACGCCATCGAAGGGCCGAACTTCAGCGGCGGATTCTCAGGCCCGTGCGCCTTCTTCAGCGCGTTCTTTAATCCAGGCTGCTGGGCGGTCGTGGTCGCCCACGAAACGAACATCCAGGGCAACGAGCCGCCGGACATGCCGAACGTCTCCGGGTCCGCCTCGATCTCCTACCGCTTCACGACCCCGATCGGCGACTTCATGCCGCGCGCGCAGGTTGTCTATCGCGGCGACGAGTGGGCGCGGATCTTCAACGTGCCCGCGCTGGACCGCGTGCCCGCTTACACGGTGGTGAACCTCAACATCGACTTCATTCCCGCCGGCAACGATCACCTGCGCCTGTCGTTGACCGGCACGAACGTGGGCAACGTGGCGGGCATCAACTCGCGCTATACTGACCCGTTCGGCACCTTCACGACCAGCAACCAGTACATTCCGCCAGCCCAGATCATGGGCACGATCGCCTGGCGTTACTGACCCCTTCGCAAGCGGGAACGGCGCGCAGCGCTCCCGCCAAGAAGCTGACCGAAGTCGGCGCCGGCGTGGTCGCGGGACGGCGCAGCGCGGCCCACATGGGCCGCTGGGCCGACTATGCCGCAACCAGTGGTGCGTGATCGTGCAAGACGCGGTCAGCGCGGCGCGGCTAATCTGGACGGAGCGCGCAAGCTGCGCCGGCTGCGAGACATAGGATTCCCGCCGTGCCCGCCGATGTCCTGACCGATGCCTTCTTTGCCAGCCTGGAGAGCTCTCTGGGCGGGCTCGACGTGGCCGAGACCTTGCCTCCCGCCTGCTACACCGACCCAGCCTTCTACGAGCTGGAAAAGGAGGCGCTGTTCAATCACGAGTGGCTTTGCGTCGGCCGCGAAGACTGGGTCAAGGCGCCCGGCGACTACTTCACCACCCAGATCATCGGCGAACCGATCGTCGTCGCCCGCGCCCGCGACGGCGTGGTGCGCGCGATGTCGTCGGTCTGCCAGCACCGCGCGATGCTGGTCGCCGAGGGCAAGGGCAACACCCGCGGCTTCATGTGCCCCTATCACCACTGGGTCTATGGCCTGGACGGCCGCCTGGTGAACGCACCGGCGATGGAGCGGACCTGCGGGTTCGACAAGACGTCGGTCCGCCTGCCCGAGTTCAAGGTCGAGACTTGGCTGGGCTTCCTCTTCATCAACTTCGATCCTGCCGCCACGCCGCTCGCGCCGCGGCTGGCGAAGGTCGCCGCGGCCATCGCGGGCTACGACCTCGCCAACGCCGAGAGCGCGTCGACCATGACCGGCCAGTTCCCCTGGAACTGGAAGGTGATGTTCGAGAACAACAACGACGGCTATCACGCCAACAAGCTGCACCAGGGGCCGCTGCACGACTTCGTGCCGAGCGAGCTGGCGACCTTCCCCGACTCCGATCCGGCCGACGCCGGCTTCCTGCGCTTCAACGGCACCCTGCATCCGGACGCCAGCTTCAACCCGACCCAGCGGGCGGTGCTGCCGGTCTTCCCGAAGCTCACCGACGGCCGACCGCGGCCGGATGACGTTCGCCAACGTGCCGCCGACGCTGTCGCTGGTGCTGACCAGCGACCTGGTGATCTACCTGATCCTGCGCGCCACCGGCCCGGAGACGATGGAGCAGGACACCGGCCTTCTGGTCGCGCCCGGCGCCATGGAAGACCCCGCCTTCCCGCACCGGCTGGAGATGATCATGACCAGCGCCGGCAAGATCATCGCCCAGGACATGCACGTCGACTGCACTGGTGCAGGTGGGCCTGCGCTCGCGCTTCGCCACGCGCGGCCGCTACTCCTGGCAGGAGGGCGCCCAGGGCCAGTTCAACCACTGGCTCGTGCCCCGCTACCGCGCGGCATGGGCAGCGGCGAGGACGGCGAAACGCGGCGTGCGCATCGCCGCGGCCGCGAGCTAGTCCGATGAGCCGCATGCCCGCCATCTTCTTTGGACACGGCAGTCCGATGATCGCGCTTGAGACCAACGAGACCAGCCGCGCCTGGGAAGCGATGGCCGCGGCGATGCCCCGCCCGCGCGCGATCCTCGCTGTTTCGGCGCATTGGGAGACGCAAGGGAACGGCTGTCACCGCGATGCAGAGGCCGAAGACCATCCACGACTTCGGCGCGTCCTTTCCCAAAGCGCTTTTCGACCTCGAGTATCCGGCGCCCGGCGACCCAGTGCTGGCGGCGCGCGTCGCCGAGCTGCTTGCGCCGACGCCGGTCCATCGGGACCTTGGCGAGTGGGGGCTCGATCACGGCACGTGGTCGGTTCTGGTGAAGGCGTATCCGGACGCCGACGATCCCGGTGGTCCAGCTCAGTCTCGACGTGACCCTGACGCCGGCCGAACGCATTCGAAATCGGCCGCAAGCTCGCGCCCTTGCGCAACGAGGGCGTGCTGATCATGGGCACCGGCAACATCGTGCACAATCTGTCGGCGATGAACTGGGGCGAGCGCGACTGCGCGCCGTTCGACTGGTCCGCGCGCTTTCTCAGCGAAATCCGCGACGCCATTTTGAAGGATGAACCCGAGCGCGCGGCGAACTTCGCGGCGCTAGGCGAGGACGCGCGCCGCGCCGCGCCGACGCCCGAGCACTTCTGGCCGCTGCTCTATGTCCTCGGCGCCCGCCTTGCCGGGCGACTCTGCGCGGTTGGTCAACGACCGCATCGAGCACGGTTCGCTTGGCATGACGAGCGTCATCTTCGAGGACGCGACCCGCGCCCGCCGGGCGGCCTGAAGGGCGATGCACACCGATCCGCCTGCCGCGCTGGGCGGTCGAGCGCGGCGCGATGCTGAATGACTTCCCCACGCTCGAGGCCGGTCGCACGGCGCTGGTCAATATCGACATGCAGAACGCCTTCCTCGCGGAGGAAGGGGTCTACGGCAACGCCCACGCCCGCGATGTTGTCCCGCGCGTGAACGGACTCAGCCAGGCGATGCGCGCCGCCGGCGCGCCAGTGATCTGGACGCGCCAGACCTACACCGCCGAACCGCCACTGGCGCCGGCCGACTGGCAATACGATGCCGCCAGGCCGGGCGTGGCGGCGGGCATGGCCGCGCTCCTGGCTGGCGCCCCGGGACACGCGCTCTACCCGGAGGCGGACGTCGCCCCGTCCGACATCGTTCTCGACAAGTTTCGCTACGGCGCCTTTTCCTGTCCTGCAGGGGCTTTGCCGCACACGCTGGAGCGCCTGGGGATCGCGATGGTCGTGATCACAGGCACGCTGACCAACTGCTGCTGCGAGAGCACCGCGCGCGAAGCGAACATGGCCGGGTACAAGGTGATCGTCGTGGCCGATGCCGCCGCAGCCGTCACAGACGCCGAGCACAATGCCGCGCTCTTGAACCTGCGCCTGAACTTCGCCGACGTGCGGCGCGCCAAGGCGGTTCTCGGTATGATCGAGGCTTTGCAGGCCTAGCCCGTTCAGCAAAGGTCGGAACTGGTCTTGCGGTTCGAACGCGCTCTAAACGTTTGAATCTGAGCGGTTTCCAAGAGGGCGACTGATTTCCAGTCAGCCCGAAACCGCTCTAGGTCGGGTCGAAACCGGTTGACAGGCTGAGCGGCGCCCAGCGGCCGATCTCGACCTGGAAGGCCGCGATCTGCCGGGTTGCGTAGAGCACTGCGTCCGCGCCCAGCAGCAGTTGAAGCGGCGGGTCGTCCGCGCCTGCGATCGACAAGATGGCGGCAGCCACCCTCGCTGGATCGCCGGGTTCGTGACCGGCGTGGTCGCCCAGAATCCGCTCCGCGTTGCGGGCCGCGCCGTCGTAATCTGCGATCCTGGCCTGCGTGACCACGAGCGAGCGGCCGGCATAGTCGGTGCGCATGCCGCCCGGCTCGACATTGGTCACCCTCACGCCCAATTCGGCCACCTCTTGCGCCAGGGTCTGGGTGACGCCCTCGAGCGCGTGCTTGCTGCCGCAATAGATGCCTGTGCCGGCCCAGGCGGCGACCCCACTGACGGACGTGACTGTGATGACGTGCCCGCGGCGGCGCTTGCGGAAATAGGGCAGCACGGCCTGGATAGCGGCAATCGGTCCGAATACGTTGACCTCGAACTGCGCGCGGATCTCCGTCAGGCTCGCCTCCTCGACCGCGCCGACCAGGCCATACCCGGCGTTGCCGACCAGGATGTCGAGGCCTTCCAGATCGACCTCGGCCCGGTCGACGGCGTTGCGCACGCTCGCCGCGTCGGCCAGGTCGGCGAGATAGCCGCGAGCGCGCATGGGGGCCAGCGCCTCAAACCCAACCCGATCAGCCTCCTGTCGCACGGTGCCGGCGACCTTGTCGCCGCGCGCGAGCGCCGCCTCGGCGACGGCGCGGCCGAGCCCGCTGGAGACGCCCGTGATCAACCAATTGGCCACGCGCTAGTAGGGACCGTCGCCGCGCACCCACAGGCGGTGCATTTCGCGGATGTACTTGGTGTCGTCGTACAGCGTGCCGGTGTGCAGCGTGCAGCGGTTGTCCCACATCAAGACGTCGCCCACGCGCCACTTGTGTCGGTAGACGAACCGATCCTGGATCGCGAAGTCGACCATCTCCTGCACAAGCTCAAGCCCCTGCGGGTTCGGCATGCCGACCACCTCGATCACCGTGCCGGTCGAGGGCCAGAGCGCCTTGCGCCCGTCGGCCGGATGGGTGCGGACCAGCGGGTGATAAACGTCAGGGTTCTGGGCCTTCAGCTCCTCGCTCAGTTCGCGCGCGCCGTATTCGCGCGTCGCCATGAAGTGCTGGTAGGAGTGATGCAGGATCAGCCCATCGACCTCGGCCTGGCGCTCCGGCGGCAACGCATTCCAAGCGGCGACGCAGTCGGCCAAGAGCGTGTCGGACCCCTCCGCCGGCACCTCGACGGCGTAGAGCATCGTCGCCATCACCGGCTCGGCCTTGTAGGAATAGTCGGTGTGCCAGCCGACGCCGTCGTTGTGGGCGCCGATAGGCTTCCCATCGACGATGCGATTCGACAGTCGGTAGACCTTCGGGAAGCCCGCGACCGTGAACTCCTTCAACGTGTGATCCTCGGGCTCGCCAAAGCGCGCCACGAAGGCCGTCAGGTCCGCCGGCGTCATCGTCTGATCGCGCAGCAGGATCGCCCCGTGCTTGTGAAACGTGTCGACGACCGCTTCCAGGGTGGCGTCGTCGGCGCGCTGCAGGTCGACGTCCAGAATCTCGGCGCCGAAGCCGGGCTTCAGGGGGCGCGTGCGGACCTGGACCGCAGTGGTCATTGGCGAATTCCTGGTATCGCTGAAACAAGACTGCAAACCTAAAGTAGGCCGGTGCGCGCGGGTAGTCTTGCACCAGTCCGCCTCTTCATTTGCGGCCGCGTGGGCGGGTTTGCGGCCAGCGTGAAGCAGGGCGCCTGGAAAGCCGTCGCGCGACGGCTGAGCGGCTCTCGAAGCGGGCAAAGGCAAGACCTTGCAGCTCGGCGACGCTAACCTCGGATCGTCTATCGCACACGGGAGGCCCGTCATGCCGTTCATCTGTGAGGCCGGCGAAAGCCGTCCGGACACCCAGCCTGGGGCTCTGCACCATCTCAAGGCGACACCCGGGACCGTGCACTGGGGCTACTTCGACGCCGCGCTGCGCCCCGGCGCTCACCGTGCAGCAGCGGCGACCTCGTCCAGGCCGAAGCGATCACCCACCACGCCGGCGACGCGCCCGACCTGATGATGGACGAGGGCGTGCAGGCCATCTTCACGCGGCGTCCCGGAGGCCGATCGCAACCCCGGCGTCCACATCATGACCGGCCCGATCTCTGTCGAGGATGCGCGCCCTGGGCGACATCCTCGAGGTGCGCTATCTGCGCATGACACCGCGCTGCGCCTACGGCTCCAATCTCGCCGCCAACTGGGGCTATCTCTACAAGGAGTTCGGCGAGAAGGAGCGGGTGACCATCTACCGACTCGACGCCGACTTCGCTCACGCCGAGGCGCTCTATGCCTATGACTTTCCGGGCAAATACCTCGTGCCCGGCACTGTCACCCACTGCCCTGCCTGCGACCGGCAGTCCGCGTTGGCCGGCGTGCGCGTCCCGGCCCGCCCGCATCTCGGCACCGCGGGGGTCGCGCCGGACGCCAAGGGCCGCATCAGCACCATCCCGCCCGGCCTGCACGGCGGCAACATCGACAACTGGCGGATCGGCGCCGGCGCGGTGATGTACTACCCGGTGCAGGTCGACGGCGGCCTGTTCTCGATCGGCGACCCGCACGTGAGCCAAGGCGACGGCGAGCTTTCCGGGCACCGCAATCGAGGCCTCGCTGGACGTGCTCTTCCAGATCGTGCTGCGCCGTGACTTCGCGATCACAAGCCCGCTGCTCGAGACCCCGAGATACTGGATCGTGCATGGCTTCGACGAGGACCTGAACGTCGCCATGCGCGATGCGTCGCTGGAAATGCTCAGTCTACTGACCGAGCATGTCGGTCTCTCGCGCAACGACGCCTACTCGCTGATGAGCGTCGCCACCGACTTCGCGGTCACCCAGGTGGTCGACGGCCGCCAGGGCGTCCACGTGCGCATTCCCCGCGCGATCTTTCCGACGGGGGACGCCGGCGCCGGGAAAAGGTGAGGCGTGGCGCTCGGCTAGGGTCGCAACGTCGCTTCGATATCGGCTAGCGTCGGCATCGACGGCGTCGCACCGAGGCGCTCGGTCGAGCGCGCGGCGGCGGCGTTGGCCCAGATCATGGCGGCTTCGAGCGCCTCGCCCGCAGCCAGGCGCGCCGCGAGCACGCCGCAGAAGCAGTCGCCGGCGCCGGTGGTGTCGACAACGCGCGCTGCGCGACCCTCGACCACCAACAACCCGTCCGCGTCCACTGCGACCGCCCCGGCGGCGCCCAGCGTGACGATGATCGTCCGACCAGCGCGCGCGAGCAGCCCCCGCGCCGCGGCCGCGACGTCGTCGAGTCGTTTGGGAACCACGTCGCTGGCGGCATAGCGGCCGAGCTCGGTCTCGTTGATCACCAGGACGTCAGAAAGCGCGAAGAGCTGTCGCCCCTCCTCGATCGCGGGCGCTGCATTCAAGATTCGCAAGCCCGCCTGGGCGGCTGCGCTCGCGAACAGCGCCTCGATCGTCGCGACCGGCGTTTCCAGCTGCGCGAGGAACACGCCGCAGCCGGCGATCGCATCGGCGCTCAAGTGGTGCGGCGCGAGAGCGAGGTTCGCGCCGCCGGCAACGACGATGCTGTTCTCGCCCGCGGCGGACACCCAGATGAAGGCTTGGCCGGTCGGATGGTTGTCGAGTTCAGCCACCGCGCCGACGTCGACGGCGGCGTCCCGCATCGCCGCCAGCATCAAGCGGCCGGCCTCATCCCGCCCGACGGCTCCGATCAGCCTGGTTCGCGCACCGCATAGCGCCGCGGCGACTGCCTGGTTAGCGCCCTTGCCTCCGGGCAGACGCTCGACGCCCAGGCCCACGACAGTCTCGCCTGGTCGCGGCAGGCGCTCCACGCGGCATACCACGTCGAGATTCAGCGAGCCTATGACACAGACATCCATTCCGATGGGGCTCGCTGCGGGTTTTCGTCGACGGACTTATAGGCATGGCGACAGGGCCCGTCATGCCAAAGGCCGAGCGTCGACGGGCAAATCATCGTTCCGAGGCCCCGTGGTTGAAGCGGCGTTTGCCAACCCCTCGTATAGGCATGGCGAGACGTCCCGCCCACCCAACCGGACCGTCGCGAAAGCTCGCACGTTTCGGCGCCCACGAACGTGACACGACTCTCCGCGCGCGCGTAAGCTCCACGGGGGTGACTCGTGGCCTGGGGTTCGGAGCGCGGCTGTTGGCTGGCGGGGCGAGAAGCGGATCGCGGCTTGCGTTCGGCCGGACGGCGGAGGGCCTCGCCTTCGGGGCCGAGCGCCCGCGATCGACCAGCGCCTATGTCCTGATCACTGTCGCGTTCGCGCTTCTGACCCTGGCCGTCTACACCGGTTTCGCCATCGTCAAGCTGCAGCGGGAAAGCGCCCAGGCGCCCAACCTGGGTGGCGCCGCCGCGGCCGCAGCCGCGGCGCTAGCCGGGCGCGCCGAGGGCCAGGTCGCGCGCATCGAGGCGGCGCTGGGCGCGGCCGGAGCTGTCGCGGCGCAAGACAACGGCGAGCCGATGGACGCTGCCGAGGCCGCGCTGAAGGCGTCGCGCCCTGCCGCGCGCGCGGTGGCGCTGGTCGGCGATGACGGCGTTCGGGCGATCGCCGGCGACGGCGGCGATGCTGACTGGCCCGCCGCGGCCAAGGCGGCGCGCGCCGCCGGCCAGACTCTTTGGATCGGCCGGGTTGGGCGCGGTGACCCGCAGGCGATCTACATCGCCGAAACGGCCGCCCCGGCGGCCGGCCAAGGCGGGCGCACGCTGGTTGTCGCCATAGCCGACCTCTCGCCGACGCTGATGAGCGAGCCGGACCCGGCGATCGACGCGCTCGCCCTCGTCACCCCCGACGGACGGGTGCTGTCGGCATCGGGCAAAGGGGGCGTGGCGCAGGCCGGCGCATTGGACGAGGCGTTGCAGGTGAACGCAGCTGCGCTGTCGTCGGAAAGTCCCGTAAACGGCGCGCTGCCGGACCGGACCAAGGTGCTGCTCGCGGCGCGCGCGATCGCCGGCGGCGCGCTCTACGCGGTGGCGGCGCAGCCGAGCAATGCCGCATCGGCCGCGCGGCAAAGCGTGAACGACGACCTCTTCTCACTCATCGCACCGCTCCTGGTCGGGCTCGCGCTGGCGCTCCTCTTCCTGCTGCAGAGCCGCAAGGCGCAGGCCGCCGAGCAGGCGCTGCTCGACAGCGAGCGCCGCTTTCGGCTCGCCGTCGAAGCCGCGCGCTGCGGCATCTGGGAGTGGGACCTTGACGCCGACCGCCTGTAAATCTCCGACATCGCCGGCGCCATTCTGGGCTGGGGCGGCGCGGGCGCGGTTGCCGGCGACGAGTTGCTGGCCCGGGTCGCGCCCGAGCACCGCGACCGCCTGATGCAGACGCGCGCCGCGGCGGCCACGCACGGCGCGTTCGACGTCTCCTTCCGGGTGCCCGACCGCAATGGGCGGTCGGCCTGGATCGACTCGCGCGGCCAGGCGATCGGCATGGCCGACGAGCGCGGCTACCATCGCATCATCGGCGTGATGCTCGACGTCACCGACGAGCGCCTGAGCCCAGGCGCGCGCCCAGGCCGCGGAGATGCGCTTGCGCGGCGCGATCGACGAGCGTCCGAGGCCTTCGTGCTCTGGGACCGCCACGGCCGGCTGGTGGTCTGCAACCAGAACTACCGCGAGTTCTTCGGCCTGGAGCCCGAGCTTCTGAAGCCTGGCGCGCCGCGGGCCGAGGTGCAGCGATTCGCCGACCTTGCCATCAAGCAGCAACCGGAGGCAGGCGCGAACGATATCCGCGAGATCGAGCTGCAGGACGGCCGCTGGCTGCAGATCTCCGAGCGGAAGCACCGCCGAGGGCGGCATGGTGATGACCGCGGCCGACATCACCGCCATCAAGCGGCAGGACGAGGCGCGCCGGCTCAACGAGGAGGAGCTGACCAAGGCCGTCCAGGACCTCGAGCAGGCGCGGGAGCAGGCCGCCGAGCTCGCCGCACAAATACGAGGCCGAGAAGATCCGCGCCGAGAGCGCCAACAAGGCCAAGAGCGAGTTCCTGGCCAACATGAGCCACGAGCTGCGCACGCCGCTGAACGCCATCAACGGCTTCTCCGAGATCATGGTCGGCGAGATGTTCGGGCCCATCGGCGACAAGCGCTACAAGGAGTACGCGCAGGACATCCTCTCCTCCGGCCAGCACCTGCTGGCGCTGATCAACGACATCCTCGACATGTCGAAGATCGAGGCCGGCAAGATGAACCTGCGCTTCGAGCCGGTGGCGTCTGTGCGACGTCATGGAGGACGCCGTGCGGCTGATGCGCAACCGCGCCGACGCCGGCGGGCTCTGCGCTCGAGGTCGACATCCCGCCCCTGCCCGACGTCGAGGCGGACTACCGCGCGATCAAGCAGGTGCTGCTGAACCTGCTTTCCAACGCGCTCAAGTTCACGCCGAACGGCGGACGGGTCAGCGTCGGCGCCGAGCTCATCCGCACCGACGGGCCGTATGATCGCGTGCGCTTCTTCGTGCGCGACACCGGCATCGGCATCTCGCCGGAAGACCTCGAGCGTCTGGCCCGGCCGTTCGAGCAGATCGAGAGCCAGCACTCGAAGACCCAGCAGGGCACCGGCCTGGGCCTGGCGCTGACCAAGTCGCTGGTCGAGATGCACGACGGCGTCCTGGAGATGACCAGCCAGCCCGGCGTCGGCACGACCGTGAGCGTCACCCTGCCTGTCAGGCACGAAGACGAAGCCGGAGCGTTCGCGGCGTAGCGGAACTGGGGGACAGCCCCTGTTACTGCGGATGCGGCGGGGGTGAGGCCGGGGGGGGCTGGCCGGAGGCCGCACCGGCGGCGCGGCGCCCGAGCCAACCCGGCGCCCGGCCCAGGCCGTCCGACAAGGTGCTGCGGCCGCGCTGGTCGAGGCGGGCGGCGAAGTCGAGCAGGGCATTCTCGACCGCCTGACGGACCTGCATGTCGTCCGCGCGTGCGCGATCGAGTGCGGCGCCGGCGGCGGCGCGGTCGAAGTTGGGCTGGCGCAGCAGCTCGGCCGCCTGCCGGCGGGCGAGGCGCGCATCCAGCGCCGTCGGCCCCTCGCGCTGCACCTCGTCCTGCATCAGCGCGCGGAAGACGTCGCGGTCGGTCGGATCGAGCCGATCGGCGGCGGCCATCATCGGGTTGGGCCGGGCGGCGCTTGCCGGCGGCAGGCCGATCGCCGGGCCGAAGAACACGCCAACGAACGCGCCGATGACGAAGACGTTCAGGACGAGCGACAGCCCAAGCAGGATCGCAACGGTGCGCGGCCGCATCAGGTCGAGCCCACGTCGGGGTTGGGCGTGAACTCAGACGCGCCGTCCAGCGCCGCCGTCACCGCAGGATCGCTTTGCTCGCTCGTCGGTTGCGCATGCAGGGTCGTTCGTTCGACGTCGACGCCGACCAGGACGCCCACTACGCAGGCCGCGGCCAGCCCGGCGGCCGAGAGCCAGAGCGTGCGTGGCCTGAGCAGCTTGGCGAGCGGCGCCGTAGCCGCCACCCGGCGCTGGAACTCCGCGGCCGGTGCGTCCAGCCGCCAGGCGTCGAGCAGGCCGTCCAGCGACTTGGCCTCGGCGCGACGCCTGTGCGCGTCAGGGGTTGCGGCCAGATGCCGCAGGGCGAGCGAGAGCTCGGCGTCCGGCCACCGTGCGGCGTCCGCGCCGTAACTCGCAACCAACGCTTCGAACCGCTTGTCGTCCATGACCTCCACCGACACTCGCCTAGAGCCGGTCTGCCAAAGGCTTCAGCATCGCGCGCAGACTGCGTCTGGCGCGCGCCAGCAGGCTTTCAAGAGCTTCAACGCTGATGCCCATCAGTTCCGACGCTTCGATGTTTCCCAACTCCTGATAGTGACACAGCACAATCGCCTCGCGCTGGCGATGGGGAAGCCTGGCCATGGCCTCGGCGACGGCGCGGCCGGCGTCGCTGGCCTCGAGCCCACGATCAGGCCCCGGCCCCGGATCGGGTGTGTCCGGCGGGTCCGAGTACGGTTGCTCGCGCCGCCGGCGCAGCCTGTCGTAGCAGAGATTGAGCGCGACGCGGTGCATCCACGTGTCGAAGCGCGCCTTGCCCGGGCGCCATGAGGCGGCATGACGCCAGACGCGCAGAAAGACCTCCTGGGCGACATCCTCCGCCTCGGTCGCATCGCCGAGCATGCGTCGCGCGAGCGAGAGGATGCGTCCGAGCTTCGCCGCCACGAACGCGTCGGCCGCGCCGGGCTCGCCGCGCGCGATGCGGGCTATCAGCGCCTCGTCCGGATCGGTGCTCACGCGCCGGCTCCGCCGGGCGCGCCGACCAACGAATCGAAAGCTCCTACCGCGGCGGCCCGCTTGGCCTTCAGGCTCGCGCGCAGCGAAGCGTAGCCGCGCACGCCCGCCGCGCGCGCAAGCACCGCCCGGAACCCTTTCGGCTCGCGATCCGGATCGGCGACGTCCTCGACGGCGAGCTTCAGCGGCTGGGCGAGGTCCTGTTGCAGCCGCCATGCATCGATCAGCGCGTCGGCGGCCGCTGGGTCGGCGAGACCCGCTTCAGCCATCGCCGCCAAGGCCCCGACCGTCGAGGTGACGAGCGGCCCGCCGTCCGCGGCATGGACAAGCTGCAGGCTCTGGGCGGCGAACTCGATGTCGACCAGCCCGCCGGGCTCGCGTTTCAGATCCCAGAAGCCGGCCGACGGACGCTCGTCGGCCAGCAGCGCGCGCATCTCGCGCACGTCGTGAGCGACGGTGGCCGCGATCGCGCGGCTGGCGCAGCGCTCGCTCGATCGCGGCCGACGCCGCCGCGCCGAAGGCCGCGTCGCTCGCCCAGACCACCCGGGCGCGGGTGAGCGCCAAGAGCTCCCAGGTCTCCGCCTCGCCGGCGTAGTAGTCCTCGAACGCAGCGAAGGAGACGGCGACCGGCCCTTTCGAGCCGGAAGGCCGCAAGCGCATGTCGACCTCGTAGAGCCCGCCCTCGGCGGTCGGCGCCGAAAGCGCCGCGATCAGGCGCTGGGTGAAGCGGCCGTAGAAGGTCTCCGCCGCCCAGCCGCGGATGCTAGAGGCCGCGTCCGGGCTGTCGGCGCGGTAGAGGGTCATCAGGTCGAGGTCGGAGCCGGCGGTCATCTCGCGCGAGCCGCACTTGCCGAGCGCGACGACGGCTGTCGTCGCCGGGGAAGACGCCGGCTGGTCCGCTCGACCTCGGCCAGCGCCGCCGGCGCAAGCGCGCGGATGGACGCATCGGCGAGGTCGGCGAAGGCACGGCCGGCCTCGGCGGCGCTCGCAGAGCCGCTCAGCACCTGCACGCCGATGCGGAAGCTCTGGTCGCGGTGGGCGCGGCGCACGGCGTCCATCGCCGCCTCGAAGCGTCCGTCGGTCTCGGCGATCGCCGATGCGAACAGCTTGGCGTCCTCGGTCTGATCGAGAGGGGCGAAGAAGCCGCGATCCAGCATGGCGTCGAGCGCCGCCGGCCGGCGCGCCAGGACCGAGGCGAGCACGGGCGCGAAGGCCATCACCTCCACGACCAGCTGGAACAGCTTCGGCTGGGCGAGGAACAGCGATTGCACCTGGACCCCGGCGGTCAGACGCTCGAAGAAGTCGGCGAAGCGGGCGAAAGCGATGTCGGGCGCGCCGGTGGCGTGCGCCGCCTCGAGCAGCCGGGGCGCCAGCCGCGTGAAGAGCTCGCGGCCTGCTCGGTGCGCGTCGCCGCGATATGGCCGTGGTGCCAGGCGCGAATGGTCGATGCGATCTTCGCCGGGTCGCGAGAAGCCCATGCGCGTCAGCGTGCGCAACGTCTCCGGGTCGTCCTCGACGCCGGTGAAGACCAGGCTGCCGAAGCGCGACGACAGATCCTCGCTCTCGGCGAACAGCTCGCCGTAGCGGGCGTTCACGCGACGAGCAGGCGGCCGACCCCGGCGTCGAAGCGGCGCGAGGTCGGCGGCGCCGGACAGCGCCGCGATCCGGCCGCGCCCGGCGGCGTCCTCGGGCAGGCGATGGGTCTGCTCGTCGGCGACCATCTGCGCGCGGTGCTCGAGCGCCCGAAGCGCCCGGTAGGCGTCGGCCAGCTCCGCTGCGGCGCGCGACGAGACGTGGCCCGCCTCGGCCAGCGCGGCCAGCGCGTCCAGCGTGCGGCTGGAGCGCAGGCTGGGGTCGCGCCCGCCGAGGATCAGCTGCTGGGTCTGGACGAAGAACTCGATCTCGCGGATGCCGCCGTGGCCGAGCTTGAGGTCGGCGCCGCGGGCGGCCAGCCGCTCGTCGACCTTTTCCGCATGGATCTGCCGCTTGATCGAGTGGATGTCGGCGATGGCGGCGAAGTCGAGGTTGCGCCGCCAGATGAACGGCGCAAGCTCGGCCAGGAAGGCGCGCGCCGCGGGCGAGGTCGCCGGCGGCGGCCCGCGCCTTGATGAACGCCGCCCGCTCCCAGTTCTGGCCGACGCTCTCGTAGTAGTCGATCGCCGCGGCGACGGGCGCGGCCGGCGGGGTGACCGAGGGATCGGGCCGCAGGCGCAGGTCGACGCGGAAGACATAACCCTCGGCGGTGCGCGCCTGCAGCAGCTCGGCGAGCGCTCGGGTGGCGCGGTTGGCGAAAGCCTCGGGCTCGACGCCGTTTGCGAGACGGAGCGCATCCGGCTCGTAGAAGACCGAGAAGTCGATGTCGCTGGAGTAGTTGAGCTCGAACGCGCCCGTACTTGCCCATGGCGATGACGAAGAAGCCCGGGATGGGGCCGTCTTCGCGCCGACCCGCCCAGCGAGCCGGCCGGCCTCGCGCTCGCGCCGGGCCACCTCGCCCAGTGCAGCGTCACCGCCCGGTCGGCGAAGCGGGTCAGGGCGGCGGTGACCTGGTCCAGGTCCCAGACGCCGCCCAGGTCGCAAAGCGCGGTGAGCAGATGGATGTCGCGCTTGGCGACGCGCAGGGCCGTCTCGACCGCGCCCGCGCCCGCTTCGGCCAGGATGCCCTCGAGCACGACTGCGGGTTCGCCCGCCAGCATGCCGGCGAGCGCGCTCGGGCGGCGGAGCGCAAGGCCGGCGAGATAGGGCGAGGCGCCGAAAATGGGCACTGAGGGCCTCGGCCGCCGTGTCGAAGGTCGCGCGCCAGTCGCCGGCGTCAGCCACTTCCCGCAGCGTCTTGAGCGCCGCGTCAGCGCGGCCCGATCGACAACCGGACCGCAGGGGCGAAGCTGGTGGGCAAGCACCGGCGGCCCTTAGGCCGCCCGCGGCAGAACGAGCGCCACGCGCAGCCCGGGGCCGAAGCCGCCGACCGCGCCGGGCCCCTCGTCCAGTTCCAGCCGGCCGCCATGGGCCTCGGCGACCGCCGCGACCAGTGACAGGCCGAGCCCGGCGCCGGGCTTGTTGCGGCTGTTCTCCAGGCGGACGAACCGCTCGACGATGCGCTGCCGGTCGGCGTCGCCCACGCCCGGCCCGGTGTCGGTGATCGAGAACTCGATCTCGCCGGACGACCGGCGTCGCGAGCGCAGCATCACCGCTCCGCCGCGCGGCGTGTACTTCACGGCGTTGTCGAGCAGGTTGGCCAGGGCCTGGGCGATGAACTCGCGATTGCCGCGCACGCTGAGGCCCGGCGCAAGCTCGGCCTTGAAGTCGAGGCCGTGCTCCTCGCAGACCGGCTCGTAGAGCTCGGCGATGTCGGCCGCGAGCTGACTGGGATCGAACGCGGTCTGCTCGGCGGCGGCGCCGGCGGCTTGCAGCCGCGCGATGGCCAGCACGGCGGAGAAGGTGGCGAGCAGGGCGTCGGCGTCGTCGAGCGCCTGGGCGAGCCCGGCCTTGGGGTCGCCGCGGCCCGCCTCGACGTCGATCAGCGCCAGCTCCAGCCGCGCCCGCAGGCGGGTCAGCGGCGAGCGCAGGTCGTGGGCGATGGCGTCGCCGGCGTGACGCAGCCCGGCGATCGATGTCTCCAGCCGGTCCAGCATGTCGTTGAGGCCGGCGGCGAGCTCGTCGAACTCGTCGCGCGTCTCGGCCAGCGGCACGCGCGCCGATAGGTTCCCGCCCCGCACCGCCGAGATCACGCCGTTCACCCGCGCAAGCGAGCGGTTGACGTTGCGGGTGACGAGCAGGCCGCCGGCGAGGCCGAGCACGATCACCAGCGCCCCGGCCCCCCACATCGCGCGCGCGACGCGCTGGACGAAGGTTTCGGCGAAGCTCACGTCGGCGGCCACCACCAGGGTCTCGCCGCCCGCAAGCTGGACGACGTCGCCCCGCGCCAGCGGCCGCCCGCCGCCTTCCGCTGCGGCGTCCGGCGTCCAGTCGAGCCGCATCCACACCGGGCCGTTGCGCTCACCTGGGTTCGGCGGGGCCTGCCTGAGCGTTCCGCCGAGCGTGCGGCCAGAGCGGTCCTTGAGGAGATAGAGGAACGGCCCGTCCGCGGCGCTCGAGGCGGTGAACCGGGTGAGCACGGCGGCATCGCCGCCCTTGGCGTAGAGCGCCTCCAGGGTGCGGGTCTCCTGCACCAGATCGCGGTCGACGATCCGCGTCACCTCGCCGGCGGTGGTCAGATAGATGTAGCCGAGGAAGGCGGCGGCCGAGGCCGCGAACAGAGCCAGAAACAGCAGGGTCAGCAGGAACGGCGTCGTGCGGAAGAGCGCGGGCAGGCGCATGGCTCAGCCGTCGAGCCGGTAGCCCGCACCGCGCACGGTCTGCAGCATCGGCCGATCGAAGCCCTTGTCGATCTTGGACCTCAGCCGCGAGATGTGCACGTCGATGACGTTGGTCTGCGGGTCGAAGTGGTACTTCCACACCTTCTCGAGCAGCATGGTCCGGGTCACCGACTGGCCGGCGTGGCGCATCAGGAATTCGAGCAGCTGGAACTCGCGCGGCTGCAGGTCGATCTCCTTGCCGTCGCGCCGCACCTCGCGGCCGATCAGGTCCATCTCCAGGTCGCCGACCCGGAGCGTCGTGGCACCGCGCCGGTCTCGCGCCGCCGCGACAGCGCCTCGACGCGGGCGATCAGCTCGGCGAAGGCGTAGGGCTTGACCAGATAGTCGTCGCCGCCAGCGCTCAGGCCCGCGACCCGGTCCTCGATCTCGCCGAGCGCCGACAGGAACAGCACCGGCGTCTGGTCGCCTTCGCGCCGCAGCGTCTCGACCATGGCCAGGCCGTCCATCTGCGGCATCATGCGATCGACGACCATGACGTCGAAGCCTCCGTGCGCTGGCCGCGTCGAGGCCAAGCGCGCCGTCGGCGGCGAGCTCGCACTCATGCCCGGCCTCGGCCAGCCCGCGCACCATGGCCTCGCCGGCCTCGGCGTCGTCCTCGACGATCAGGATCCGCATCGCCCCCTCGTCTTCGCCCTAGCCGTCCATCTTGATCGGCACGAAGATCGTGCGCCCGTCGCGGCGGATGCCGAGCAGAATGCTCGTGCGCCCCTCCCTCTTGGCGGTGGCGACGGCTAGCTCGACGTCGTGCGGCGCCGCGACGTTCAGGTCGCCGGCGCGGACGATGATGTCGCCGCCTGCAGGCCCTTGCTCGCCGGCGTCCGAGGAGCCCTTCACGCCAAGAACCAGCGCGCCGCGCGCGTCGGTCGGCACGCTGAGCCGCCGCTTCGCGCCTTCGTCGAGCGCGCCAAGGGTCATGCCGAGCACATGCGGATGGTCGGCCGCCGGCGCGTCTGGCGCGGAAAGCGGGCTGTTGTCCTGGCCGTTCTGGTTCAGCGCCAGTTGCTCCTCGGGCGGGCGGACGCCGGAGTGGACGTCGATCGTCATCGCCTTGCCGTCGCGCAGGATCGCCAGATGCAGGACCTCGCCCGCCTGCGACTTGGGCGACCACCGCGGGTCATCTCGGTGGCGCTGTTGACCGACTGGCCGTTCAGACCAACCACGACGTCGCCGGACTGGACGCCGGCCTTGTCGGCCGGGCCGCCCGGGATCAGGTCGGCGACCAGCGCGCCCTTGCGCTCGCCCATGCCGAGGCTCTCGGCGATCTGCGGGGTGACGTTCTCGATCGTGGCGCCGATGTAGCCGCGCACGATCTGGCCGTGCTGGATCAGCTGTTGGGTCACGTTCTGGGCCACGTCGGCCGGGATGGCGAAGCCGATGCCGACCGACCCGCCGGAGGGCGAGGAGATCGGCGAATTGACGCCGATCACGCGGCCGTAGATGTCGAAGGTCGGGCCGCCGGAGTTGCCGCGGTTGATCGGCGCGTCGATCTGGATGAAGTCGACGAAGCTCTCGCCGATGTCGCGGTTGTAGGCCGAGACGATGCCGGCGGTGGCGGTGTCGCCGAGGCCGAACGGATTGCCGACGGCGATCACCCAGTCGCCGACGCGCGGCTTGGCCGAGTTCTCGAAGTCGACGAACGGGAAGTCTTGGCCCTCGACCTTGATCACCGCCAGGTCGGTCGCGTCGTCGCGGCCGACGACGCGCGGCCGGCAGGATGCGCGCCGTCCTTGAGCATGACCTTGATGTCCTCGGCGCGCGTCGACGACGTGGTTGTTGGTCACGATGTAGCCGTCCGCCGAGATGAAGAAGCCCGAGCCCTGGCTCTCGGCCTTCTGCGTCGGCGCCTGATCGTTGTCGCCGTTGTCCCCGCCCGGCGGGCCCAGGTTGGGCAGGTTCTGGAACCCCGGAATATTTTGCAGGTCGCGCATGCTCACATGCGAGGTGACGTCGATGGAGACGACCGCCGGCGAGACGCGGTCGAAGATGTCGGCGAAGGAAAGCGGCGCGCCGGGCGGCGGTGCGAAGACGGTGGCCGTCGACGCCATCCTGGTCTGCAGGTGGTCGACGCTCATGGCGCTCGGCGTCACCCGAAGGCCGCCGGCCGCAAGGGCTGCGGCCGCAACGCCGGCCACGGCGATGCCGATGATGATGCCTGATCTTAGGGAGGCCATCGTCTGTTCGATCCTTGTCTCCGGGGCCGGCTCGACGCTTCGACGCCCAATCCGCTCAAACCTAAGGATCGGAGCGTACGGCGCCAATGGTCACCGCTCTCTTTCAGGCCATCATAGGCGCTTTCGGCGACCCAACTGTGGCTGAACGGCGCCGCGATGTTCAGTTGTCCATCAGCGCTGACAGACGCGCGCTCTCGGTTTCGCTCAATTCGGCAACCGCGGCGTCCGGCCGCGAGCGCCGGCGAAACAGTATCACCCCCGCGCCGGCGGCGACGACGACAAAGGGCGTGAGCCAAAGGACGGCGTTGCCGAGCGAGAACCGCGGCCTAAGCAGGATGAACTCGCCGTAGCGCTGCACGAGCGAGGCCTTGATCTCCTGGTCTGAGTCGCCGGCGGCGACCTCGGAACGGACGAGTTGGCGCAGGTCGCGCGCGATATCCGCGTCGGACTCGTCGATCGACTCGCTCTGGCAAACAACGCAGCGGATCTCGCGGAAGAGCGCGCGCGCCCGCGCCTCCTGGCCGGGGTTCTTCAGCTGGTCGGCCGGGTCCGCCGCCGCGTTGGCGAGCAGGAACACCGCGGCCGCCACCGTGGCCAGTCTGGCCCAGCTCATATCGCCGGCTCCGGCGCCGCCTGCGCGAGCGCGGCGCGACGCGGCACGCCCAGCCTGAGGCGGCGATCGGAGAGGGAAAACGCGCCGCCCAGCGCCATCATCAGGGGGCCCAGGAAGATCAGGCGGACGAACGGGTTCCAGTAGGCGCGCACCAGCCAGGCCGGCTGACCATTGTCCGCCGTCCGCGGTTCGCCCAGCACCAGATAGAGGTCGCTCAAGCCCCGCACGCAGATGGCCACGCGCGATGTGTTCTGCTGGTTCGCCGGATAGAAGCGCCGCTCGGGCCTGCCCTGGCAGATCGAGGCGCCGTCCCGCGTCACCGACAGGCTGGCGCGCTGCGCGCTGTAGTTCGGCCCCTGGACGTCGCCGACGCCGCCGAGCGTCAGCTGATAGCCGGCGACGCCCATGCTTTGGCCGGGGCTCAGCACCTTGGCCGCTTCGATGCGACCGCTGGTCTCGAGCGCCGCGCCGAGGATGAAGACGCCGAGGCCCAGATGGGCGAGGCTCATGCCCCAAGACCCGCGCGGCAGGCTGAACAGCCGCCGCCAACCCTCGGCGAGGCCGCCGCCGCGGACGCGCTCAAAGAGCTCGGTCAGCGTGCCGGCGATGATCCAGGCCGCGAGGGTGACGCCGGCGGCGGTGATCGCATCGCCGGGTCGCGCAACCGCCAGGACCAGGCCGCCGCACGCGAGCGCGAGCAGAGCCGCCGTCCAGAGGCGCTGTAGCGCGCCCATCAGATCGCCCCGTTTCCAAGGGATGAGAATAGCGATCGGCAAGAGCACCAGGACGGCCGCCATGATCGGCCCGAACGTGAGGTTGAAGTAGGGGGGCCCGACCGAGACCGCGTCGCCGCTGACCGCCTGGCGGATCAGTGGAAAGAGCGTGCCGAACAGCACCGCCGCCGTCGCCGCGGCGATGAAGAGGTTGTTCAGGACCAGCATCGCCTCGCGGCTGACCGGCGCGAAGAGGCCGCCGGGCGCGAGCTTCGGCGCGCGCCAGGCGAAGAGGGCGAACCCCGCGCCCGCCGCCAGGCCGAGGATGGAGAGCAGCAGAATCCCGCGCTTGGGGTCGATGGCGAAGGCGTGCACCGAGGTCAGCACACCCGAGCGCACCAGGAAGGCGCCGAGCATCGAGAAGCTGAACGCAACGAGGCCCAGGAACACCGTCCAGCCGGCGAGCGCGCCGCGCTTCTCGGTCACCGCCGCCGAGTGCAGCAGCGCGGTGGCGGCTAGCCAGGGCATGAAGCTGGCGTTCTCGACCGGGTCCCACGACCACCAGCCGCCCCAGCCGAGCACGTAGTAGGCCCAGAACGAGCCCAGCGTGATGCCGATGGTGAGCAGGCTCCAGGCGGCCAGCGCCCAGGGCCGCACCCACCGCGCCCAGGCCGTGTCGACCCGGCCCTCGACCAGCGCCGCCAGCGACAGCGAGAACACCACCGACAAGCCGACGTAGCCCGAGTAGAGGAACGGCGGGTGGATGGCGAGGAAGGGTCCTGCAGCAGCGGGTTGAGCGAACGGCCCTCGACCGGCGGATCGGCCACCCGGATCAGCGGGTTGGACGCAAACACCGTGTAGCCGAGGAAGAGCACGCCCAGCATGCCCTGGATCGCGACGGCGTTGGCCTTCAGCCGCGACGGCAGCCCACCGGCCAGAACGGCCATCGCCGCGCCGTAGCCGGTCAGGGCCAGGCACCAGAGCAGCATCGAGCCCTCGTGGCTGCCCCAGGCGCCGGCGATCTTGTAGATCAGCGGCTTGGCCGTGTGCGAGTTCTCGGCGACGTTCATCACCGAGAAGTCCGAGGTCACGAAGGCGAACATGAGCGCGGCGAACGCGCAGGCGGTGCAGATGAAGGCGCCGACCGCCGCGCCCTCGCCGGCCCCGGCAAGGGCGGTCGAGCCGCGCCAGCGGCCGGTGAGCGAGAGCCCAGCCTGGGCGATCGAGAGCGCGAACGCCAGGACCAGAGCGAAGGAGCCGAACTCGGCGATCATGACGCCAGCTCCTGCGGCGCCGGCCCGCCTGCCCGCGCCATTCGCCCGACGCTTTCAGCGCCGTGACCAGCTCGCGCGGCATGTAGCGCTCGTCGTGCTTGGCGAGGATCTCGCTGGCCTCGAAAACGCCGTTGGAACGGAACGCGCCCTTGGCGACCACCCCCTGCCCTTCGCGGAAGAGGTCGGGCACCTCGCCCTTGTAGACGACCGGGTCCTGGCCCCTCAGGTCCGTCACGTTGAAGGCGATCCCGCCGTCCGCGGTCTTGCGCAGGCTGCCGGTCATCACCAGGCCGCCGAGCTCGATCGTGCGGCCGACCGGCACGCCCGCCGCCCGCGCCTGGCTCGGCGAATAGAAGAAGGAGACGGAGTTGCCCAGCGCGTAGAGCGCCAGCGCCGCCGATGCGGCCAGGATCGGCGCGGCGATGGCGACCGCCGCCAGGCGACGACGGGCTTTGCGCGACTTCGGCAGCAGGCTCATTGCGGTGCGGCCTCCGCCTGTTCGACCCGCGCCCAGGCGTCAGGACGGTTCTGGAATTCGGCATGGGCCGCCTCCATCGCCGCCATGCGGTCCGGCTCGTCGCCCAGCACGGCGTAAGAGCGGATCAGCCGGCCCCAGCCCTCCGGATCGTCGGGTCGCGCCTTCAGGCGCGCGGCGAGGCGCGCGACCATGGCGCGGATCATGCCCTGCTGGTCGCCGTTGGACGACTGGTCATCGGGCGGCAGGGCCCCGGTCTTCTGCACGGCTGCGATCTCCTGTTGCAGAGCCGCGCGATTGGCGTTGGCCGCCGGCAGCATGCCGAGCAACGCGTTCCACTCGGCAAGGCCGCCGCTCACATCCCCCGACGCGATCTTCGCACGTCCGAGGTAGAAACGCGGGGCCGGCAGCTGCGGATTGAGCGCGATCGCGCGCTCGAACGCCGCCCGCGCGTCCGGCGACAGGTCGTCCCCCGCCTGCATGGCGAAGGTCTCGCCAAGCAGCGCCCAGAGCTCGCCGCGCTTGGGGTCGAGCACAATCGCCTTCTTGAGGTCCTGCTCGGCGGCGAGCGGATCCCCGGAGTCGACTTCGGCATGGGCGAGATAGACCAGCGGCGCGGGATCGGCCGGCCGTTTCGCCACGACGGTGCGGAGCACGGCGGCCAGCTCCGGCGAGGTCAGACGCTGGGCCGTTTCGTCATTGCTGGCCTCTTGCGTCCATGCAGCCAGGCGCCGGGCATACGGTTGATCTGGCGTCTGCGGCGAGCCGACGACGAGATAAGCGGCGAGCGCGACCAGGGGCGCGCTCGCCGCGACGACGATCACCGCCGCCCGTCCCTTACCTCCCGCGCCGCCGGCGGCGGGCGCCGCGTCGGCCGCCGCCAACAGCCGCCGCGCGGCTTCCGTCCGCGCCGAGCGGCGCTCGGCGTCTGGCAACAGGCCGCGCGCCGCAAGGTCGTCGATCTCGGAGAGCTGGCGGCGATAGACGGCAAGCGTGGGGTCCTCGCCCGGCTCTCGCGCCTGGGCGCGGGCGCTCCTGAGCACGATCAGGACGGCCACGGCGGCGGACAACAGGGCTGCCGCGATCCAGAAGGCGATCATGGCCCCTAGCTAAAGCAATTTGGCGCTAGCCGCGAGGCGGCTCCACGGCGGCGATGTCAAGGCCCCGCGCGCCAGGACGGTGCGCGCCGCTGAGGTCGGCCTGCTTGAGCGTGGCGCCGGTAAAGTTGGCGCGGCTCAGATCCGCAAAGACCATGACGGCGTGGTTCAGGTCCGCGTGGGAGAAGTCGGCGCCCTTGGCGATGGCGCGCGTCATGTCGCAGGGCAGCAAGCGGTCGCCGCCGATCAGAAGCGGTCCAAGCACTGCCTCGCGCAGATCCGAGCCGGAGAGCTTGGCGCCCATCAGCCGCGCGCCGCGCAGGTCGGCGCGGCGCAGGTTGCAGGCGCGCAGATCGGCGCCCTCGAGGTGTGCGCCCTGCAGCTGCACGCCTTCCATGTCCAGGCCGTAGAAGACCGCGCCCTTGGCCGAAAGCGCGGTCAGATTGTAGCCCTTGATGCTCTTCAGCGCGCGCAGGTCGGCGCCGTCGAACGATGACGGCGTGCCCTCCGCCCCCTCCGTCTCGCACCACTGGGCGTGGGCGGCGACCATGTCGGCATAGGGAAGCTCGGACACGTCCCGGCCGGATGGCTGGTCGGTCAACGCGCCGTCCATACGCGCGTCTGTCGTGTTGCAGGCATAGATGGTTGCGCCCACCAGCACCGCGTCGCGCAGATCGGCGCCCGACAGGTCGGCGCCCGACAGGTCCGCGCCCGCCAGGTTCGCGCCCGACATCGACGCCTGCTTCAGATTGGCGCGGACCAGCTTGGCGTCCTTCAGGATGGCATCGGTGAAGTCGGCGCGCACGGCGATCACGCCGGAGAGCTTCGAGCGTTCAAGGTTGGCCCCGGCCAGGGTCGCACCCTGGGCCTCGGCGACTCGCGCCGTGTGCTCGAGCAGCCGCAAGCCCTTGCCACGGTCGACGGCGGCGATAGACCCCTCGCGGAGGTCAGCTTCGAACAGATCGGCGCCGGTCAGATCGGCGCCGCGCAGGCAGGCGCCGCGCAAGTCGGCGCGGCGGAGCGAACTCTCGCTGAAATCGGCTTCCTGCATGTCGGCGCCGAAGAACACAGCGTGGTCAAGCCGGGCGTTGGCGAACTTGCAGCCCACCAGGATCGCACCGGTAAAATCGGCGTCGGAGAGATTTCGGCCACGGAAATTCAGGCCGCTGAGGTCCATCCAAGAAAAGACGGCCCGCGCGCCGCCGGGGCGGGCGGTCCACAGGCGGTCGTGCTTGGCGCAGACCGCGTCGGCGTCTTCTTGCGTAAGACGGCGATAGTTACCGGCCGTGCTGTACGCGGACATGCAAGCGTTCCGTGGCGAGGGGATGTTGAACGCACTATGACCCAGCGCCGTTAACGCAATCCTTCCGAGGACTTAGGAATCCGCCCAATTCGCGGAGGTCAGCTCGCGGATCCGCCGGCGACGGCCAGGGCGGGGAGCGGCTGGGCGCGCCCCTCGTCCAGATAGCGCGCCTGCGCCGGGCGCAGCCGGCTGTCCAAGCCGACCAGCAGCGGATTGCCCGTCGGCATCTCGATGCCGGTGATGGCATCGTCCCGAACGGCGAACAGATGCTTGACGATCGCGCGCAGCGAATTGCCGTGGGCGACGACCAGCACGCGCTCGCCGGCCGCGAGCCGCGGCGCGATCACCTCGCCCCAGTACGGCAGCACCCGCTCGAGCGTCGTCTTCAGGCTCTCGGTCGCCGGGATCGGCTCGCCTGCGTAGCGTCGATCGGCGGCGAAGTCGTAGCGTCCGCCCGCCGCCAGCGGCGGCGGCGGAACGTCGTACGAGCGCCGCCAGAGGCGCACCTGCTCGTCGCCGACCTCCGCGGCGACTTCGGCGTGAGTCCGCCCGGTCAGTCCGCCGTAGTGGCGCTCGTTCAGCCGCCAGGACTTCTCGAGCGGAATCCACAACTGGTCGGCCGCGGCGAGCGCCAGATCGGCCGTGCGGATCGCGCGAGTCAGCACCGAACAGAAACAGCGGTCCAGCCCGATGTCCGCCGCCTTCATCAGCTCGCCGGCGCGGACGGCTTCGGCCTCGCCGGCGTCCGTCAGATCGATGTCGACCCAGCCGGTGAAGCGCCGCTGAAGGTTCCAGAGGCTCTGGCCATGGCGAAGCAGAACAAGCGTGGGCATCGAGCTCTCCAGCGCGGACGTGGGCTAGAGGCCGCCCCCGCTTGCGTCAAGCAGCGGCTGCCTCGCGCATGAGCGGTCGCGCTGCTATAGGCTCCGGCGCGCATGTCCGACCGCACGTTCTTCTCGCTGGCCGCGCTCATCGCGATCCTGATGATCGCGTTGGCGACGGTTGCGCCGCAGGGCCTGGGCGCACGCTCTCCAGGCCCGTTCGAGCGCCCGTTGGCGCAGCCTGCCCCCGATCCGACCGCGCTGGCGCATGCCGCCGCGGCCCTGGCGGGGCTCAGGGCGCGCAAGTGAGCGACTTCGACGCCGTCGCCGTCGCCCGGCGCGTGCTCGGCGTCGAGGCCGATGCGCTGGCCAAACTGGCCCAGAGTCTCGGACCGGCGTTCGTCGAGGCGGTGGAGATCCTGGCCGCCGTCAACGGACGGGTGATCCTGACTGGCATAGGCAAGTCCGGGCACGTCGGCCGCAAGATCGCCTCGACGCTCGCCTCGACCGGACAGCCGGCGCAGTTCGTCCACGCGACTGAGGCGGCGCACGGCGACCTGGGCATGATCGGGCCAGGCGACGCGGTCGTCGCGCTCTCCAAGTCGGGCGCGAACAGCGAACTTGCGCCGATCATCGCCTACGCCAGCCGCTTCTCCATCCCGATGATCGCCATCACGGCTGTGGCGGCGAGCACGCTCGGTCAGGCGGCCGACGTCGTTTTGTTGCTGCCGGAGGCGGCTGAGGCGGCTGAGACGCTGGACGCACCGACGACCTCGACGACGTTGATGATCGCCCTGGGCGACGCGTTGGCGGTCGCGCTCCTGGAGCGGCGGGGCTTCACCGCCAGCCACTTCGGCGTCTTCCACCCGGGAGGCAAGCTCGGCGCCTCGCTGCGCCTGGTCGGCGACCTGATGCATGGCCCCGACGAACTGCCGCTCGTGGCGCCCGACACGCCGATGAGCGAGGCGATCGTCGTGATGAGCGCCAAGCGCTGGGGGTGCGTCGGCGTCTGCGACGGCGGCGGGCGCCTCGTCGGCGTGATCACCGACGGCGACCTGAGGCGGCACATCAATGGCCTGCTCGATCTCGCGGCGGGCGAGGTTATGACCAGGACGCCGAAGATCGTCGACCCGAGCGATCTGGCCGCCGAGGCGTTGAAGCGCATGACAGAGGTCCTGCCGCCATCGACGGTGCTGTTCGTGGTGAAAGACGCACGTCCGGTCGGCATCCTGCACGTGCACGACCTCCTGCGCGCCGGAGTGATGTAGAAGGGGCCATGTCGCTCAAGCCTGTCCCGGAGCTGGCCGAAAACACAGCCGCCTACGAGACCACGCCGCTGGTCAAGCCGACCGGCTTTCGCGAGTACGACGCGCGCTGGCTGTTCGGGCCCGAGATCAACCTGCTGGGCGTGCAGGCGCTGGGCCTGGGCCTCGGGACCTACATCCACGAGCTCGGCCAGTCGCCGGATCGTCGTCGGCCACGACTTCCGCTCCTATTCGCTGTCGGTCAAGCAGGCGCTGACGCTGGGGCTGATCGCCGCCGGCTGCGAGGTGCTGCGACATCGGCCTGGCCATCACGCCGACGGCCTACTTCGCCCAGTTCGACCTCGACGCGCCGTGCGTGGCCATGGTCACCGCCAGCCACAACGAGAACGGCTGGACCGGCGTGAAGATGGGCGCCAGCCCGCCGCTCACCTTCGGCCCGGACGAGATCGGCCGGCTGAAGGAGATCGTGCTCGGCGGCCGAGTGCCGCGAGCGGCGCCGGCGGCTCGGCTGACCCAGCGTCGAAGGCGTCGCCGAGCGCTACATCGCCGACGCGGCGGCGCCGCTGCACGCTGACCCGGCCGCTGAAGGTGGTCTGCGCCTGCGGCAACGGCACGGCCGGCGCCTTCGCGCCCGAGGCGCTGCGGCGCATGGGCGCGCGAGGTCGATCGAGATGGATTGCGATCTCGACTGGACCTTTCCCCACTACAACCCGAACCCGGAAGATCAGGCGATGCTGCACGCCATGGCCGAGCGCGTGCGCGAGCACCGGCGCCGACCTGGCGCTCGGCTTCGACGGCGACGGCGACCGCTGCGGGGTGGTGGACGACGCGGGCGAGGAGATCTTCGCCGACAAGATCGGCCTGATGCTGGCCCGCGACCTGGCCCCGACGCACCAGGGCGCGACCTTCGTCGTCGACGTGAAGTCGACCGGCCTGTTCGCCACCGACCCGGTGCTGGCGGCGAACGGCTGCACCGACCGTCTATTGGAAGACCGGCCACAGCTACATCAAGCGCAAGACCGCCGAGATCGGCGCCCTGGCCGGGTTCGAGAAGTCCGGCCACTTCTTCTTCAATGCGCCGCTCGGGCGCGGCTACGACGACGGCCTGACCGCCGCGGCGGCGATCCTGGCCATGCTCGACCGCAATCCCGGCCAGACGCTCAGCGACGCTGAAGCGCGCGCTGCCGGTGGCCTACACCTCGCTGACCATGTCGCCGCACTGCGCCGACGAGGTGAAGTACGCGGTCGTCGAGCGAGATCGTCGCCGAGTATCAGGCGCTGGCCGCGGCCGGCGGAACGATCCTCGGCCGCGCGATCAACGAGGTGATCACCGTCAACGGCGTGCGCGTGGCGCTGGAGGACGGCTCCTGGCTGCTGGTCCGGGCCTCGTCGAACAAGCCGGAGCTGGTGGTGGTGGTCGAGAGCACTGCGCTCGGAGGACGACATGCGCGCGCTCTTCCGCCAGGAGGTGAAGCCGAGGCTGGCCAAGCACGCCGAGATCGGCGCATACAACCAGGAAATCTGAGGCGACCGGAGGATTCTGAAAGCCTATGCGCGTCGCCATGATCGGCACCGGCTATGTGGGGCTGGTGTCCGGCGCCTGCTTCGCCGACTTCGGCCACACCGTCACCTGCATCGACAACGACGCCGGCAAGATCGAGCGGCTCGCGGCGGGCGTCATGCCGATCTACGAGCCGGGGCTCGAGGAGCTGGTGGCGCGCAACGTGCGCGAGGGGCGCCTGAGCTTCACCGCCGAGGCGACGGCCGGCGGTCGCCGAGGCCGATGCCGTGTTCATCGCCGTCGGCACGCCGTCGCGGCGCGGCGACGGCCACGCCGACCTGAGCTTCGTCTACGCCGCCGCCGAGGAGATCGCCGCCCGTGCTCGACGGCTTCACCGTGGTGGTGACCAAGTCGACCGTGCCGGTCGGCACGGGCGACGAGATCGAAGCGCTGATCAAGCGGCTGCGGCCCGACGCCGACGTCGCGGTGGTCTCCAACCCGGAGTTCCTGCGCGAGGGCGCGGCGATCGACGACTTCAAGCGGCCGGACCGGGTGGTGGTCGGGCTCGACGACGAGCGGGCGCGGGCGGTGATGGCCGAGCTCTACCGGCCGCTCAACCTGAACGAGACGCCGATGCTGTTCACCGACCGGCGCACCTCGGAGCTGATCAAGTACGCCGCCAACGCCTTCCTGGCGATGAAGATCACCTTCATCAACGAGATGGCCGACCTGTGCGAAGCCGTCGGCGCCGACGTGCAGCAGGTCGCCCGCGGCATCGGGCTCGACAAGCGCATCGGGTCGAAGTTCCTGCACGCCGGCCCGGGCTACGGCGGCTCCTGCTTTCCGAAGGACACGCTGGCGCTGGTGCGCACCGCGGCCGACGCGGGCCGCCCGCTCACGCTGGTCGAGACGACGGTCGAAGCCAACGATCGCGCGCAAGAAGGCGATGGCCGGCAAGGTGATCGACGCGCTCGGCGGCGACCTCAGCGGCAAGACGATCGGCGTGCTCGGCCTGACCTTCAAGCCCAACACCGACGACATGCGCGAGGCGCCGTGGCTGGAGATCATCCCGGCGCTGCTGGCCAGGGGCGCGGCGGTGCAGGCCTTCGATCCCGAGGGCCGGGAGGCGCGCCAGCTGCTGCGCGGCGTCGCCTTCAAGCCCGGCCCCTACGAGGCGGCGGAGGGCGCCGACTGCCTGCTCATCCTCACCGAATGGGACCAGTTCCGCGCGCTCGACCTCGACCGCGTCAAGGCGCTGATGCGCGAGCCGGTGGTCGTCGACCTGCGCAACATCTACCGCCCGGCGGAAATGCAGGCGCGCGGCTTCCGCTATCTGAGCGTCGGGCGGCGCGAGGTCTAACCCCCGCTGAGCGCCCCGAAGATCATCAGCTCGGCGCCGTCCGCCACCGCCGTCGTCACGTCGCGCGCGGCGTCCCGACCGATATAAACGCGCATATGCCGGCGTATCCGCGCCTGTTCGTCGACGACGCGGAACTTCAGGCCGGGGAAGCGGCGATCGAGATCGTCAAGCACGGCCTCGACGGTCCGACCCTCCGCCTCCACGCGGCTTTGCCCGCCGGAATAGGCGTGCAGCTGCGAAGGGATCAGGACCCGGATCATGCGCGCGTCGTTGCGACCACCGAATAGATCTCCGGCAGGTGGGCGGCGATCGGCCGCCAGCGCTCGCCCTCGTCGTCGCTGATCCATACCTCGCCGCCGGTGGTGCCGAGATAGAGTCCAACGGGGTCGAGCGCGTCGGCGCAGAACGCCTGCCGCTTCACCGTGAACCAGCCCTGCGCGGGCGGGAACCCAGCGTCCTGCCGCCGCCAGCTCGCGCCGGCGTCGCCGGTCCGATACACCGCCGGGCGGCCGCCGGGGCTGACCCGCGGCCAGACGTCCGTTCCGTCCATCGGAAAGACCCAGGCTATGTCCGCGTCGCGCGGATGCGGCACGATCGTGAAGCCGATGTCGCCGATCTCCTCCGGCATCGCGCGTCCGATGCGCGTCCAGGCGTCGTCGGGGCGGTCCAGACGATAAATGCCGCAATGGTTCTGCTGATAGAGGCGGTCGGGCCGGGTCGGCGCGTAGGCGATGAAGTGGGCGTCCTGGCCGTACTCCGGGAAGGGGTCGGGCAGGAACGTGACCTCGACCCCCTTGTTCAGCGGCGCCCAGGACCTGGCGCGATCCAGGCTCTCGAACACCCCGCCCGTCGAGGTCGCGACGTACATGTGTAGGGCGTCGCGCGGGTCGATCACGATCTGGTTCAGGAGCGGGCCGTCGGGCGTGCCGGAATCCGCCGGGACCCACTTGTCGTACATCGCGTGATCGTTGAAGCCCGTGACGCTCGCCCAGCTCTCCCCGTTGTCCTCGCTGACGAACAGGCCGGGCGGCGAGGTCCCCGCCCACCAGACGCCGGGCTCGCTGGCGTGGCCCGGCTCGAGCCAGAAGCTGTGCTCGACCGCGCGGGCGGTCTGGCCATTGCCGGCCTTCGGAAATGCGGGCGGACGCCTGGCCTCGGTCCAGGTCCGCCCGGCGTCCAGGGAGCGGAAGACGGTCGGCCCAAGATGGCCGGTCTTGGCGGCGATCAGCCGCACGTTCGCGTCGCGCGGGTCCTGCACGAAGTGGTTGACGATCTGGCCGAGAAACATCGGCCCCTCGAGGCTCCAATCGCCGCGCGCGCCGTCGTCGGCGAACACCCAGGCGCCCTTGCGGGTGCCGACGAGAATCTCAGTCTGGGTCATGAGGCGCGCCCTATCGCTGCAGGTTGGCGAGATCCACTCCGTAAAGGGCCGCGTTGCGCTGCATGTAAGCGGCCCGCGGTTCGATCGGCCGAGCGTTCAAGGTCGCCTCGAGGATGTCAAGAAAGGTGTGCCAGCCCATGGCGTTCTGCGACTCGAAGCGCTCGAGCACCGGCAGGTGGGTGAGCGCCAGGCGCACGCCGGCGGCCTCGGGCTCGAGTTCAAGCGTGACGTAGAACTCCGGCAAGGGCGATAGCGCCTCGCCGGGCGCGAACACGTTCCAGGTATGGGCGAGCTTCTTCTCGGGGACCCACTGGGTGACGACGCCGCGGATGTGGCCGCCCATCAGCCGTACTTGCCCGCCTTCGCGCGGCTCGATCGTGCTGTCGTCGCCGTACCAGCCGGAGAGCTTGGCGCACTCGGTCAGGTGCGCCCAGACTTGGGTCGCTCCACCCGGCAGCAGGCGCTCGAAACGGATCGCCGGAACGCGCAGCATTTGGCCCAGATCGCTCATCCCTCTTGTTCCTTGATCAGTTGCGCGCCCAGGGCATCCAACCTCGCCGACCAGAAATGACGAATTCGCGTCAGCCAATCCGACATCTCGTCGATTCCGGCCGGGTCCAGTTCGTAAATCCGCCGTTGCGCCTCGGCGTGCACGCGCACCAGCCTGGCGTTCCTGAGCGTCTTCAGGTGCTGGGAGATCGCCGGCGCCGTGATGTCGAAGCGGCTGGCGATCTCGCCCGACGACAGTGGTCCGCGCGCGAGCGATTCAACGATGCGGCGGCGCGTGGGATCGGCGAGGGCCCTCATGGTGTCCATGCAGACATCCTGAAGCATTCGATTAATTAAGTCAAGTCTACATTAATGTGCGACGATCGCGGAACTGGCGCGGCGCCGGGGCGTTTTTTTGCGGGATGGCTGGCGGGCGCCCGGAAGGAGAGCGAATTCATGAGCATCCGCAACGCCTCGAAAGGACTCGCGGTGGCCGGCCTTGCTGCTATGGGCCTGGCCATGACCGCACCCGGCCAGCCGGCGCAGGCCCAACCCTACGGCTACGACTATTCGAACGACTCCGGCGGACAGATCACGGTCTATGCGCCACACCGGCGGATCGAGCGCAACTCGATCACGGGCGCCGAGATCGACGTCGCGCGGGAATCGCGTGTCGTCCACTACGGCGATCTCGATCTTAGCTCGGCGTACGGCGTTCGGCGTCTGCACGACCGCATCGAGCGGGCCGCGGTCGACGCCTGTCAGGACATGGACAACACGCCTGGGCTCTACGTCATGGATTCCGATGTGGACTGCATCGGAGGGGCGGTCGACCGGGCCATGGCCGAGGCGCCGATCCCCGAGAATGCGGCCTACCAGGGCTACGGCTATCGCTACCGCTACTGAGGCCTCGCCGAGCGCCTAGACACCCACCTGCTTTACGGCGCCGGCGATATCGCGGACGACCTGGGCGACCAGCTTGGCGTCGTCGCCTTCGGCCATGATGCGGATCAGAGGCTCGGTGCCGGAGGGACGCACGACAATGCGGCCGCAGGCATTCAGCCTGGCCTCGCCGTCGGCGATCGCCGCCTTGACGGAGGCGTCCTCGAGCGGCTTGGCGCCGTTGGCGAAGCGCACGTTCTCCAGGCTTCTGCGGCACCGGCTCGAACTGGCGCGCCAGATCGCTCATCCGCTTGCCGGACTGCACGAGCACGGCCAGCACCTGCAGGGCCGCGATCAGACCGTCGCCGGTGGTCGAGAAGTCGGACAGGATGATGTGGCCCGACTGCTCGCCGCCGAGGTTGAAGCCGCCCTCGCGCATGCGGGCCATGACGTAGCGGTCGCCGACCGCGGTACGCTCGAGGCTCAGGTTCCGCTCGGCCAGGAAGCGCTCGAGCCCGAGGTTGGACATCACCGTGCCACCACGCCGCCGCCCTTCAGGCGGTCGCTCGCGGCCCAGGCGGCGGCGATGATGGCCATGATCTGGTCGCCGTCGACGACCTCGCCCTGCTCGTCGCAGATCACCAGCCGGTCGGCGTCGCCGTCGAGCGCGATGCCGATGTCGGCGCGGTACTCGCGCACGGCCTTGGCCATGCGTCTTCGGATAGGTCGAGCCGCACTCGTCGTTGATGTTCAGGCCGTTGGGCGATGACGCCGACCTCCTTCACCTCGGCGCCCAGCTCGTAGAGCGCGGTCGGCGCGACCTTGTAGGCGGCGCCGTTGGCGCAATCGATCACCACGCGCAGGCCGTTCAGGCTGAGCCGGCGCGGGAAGGTCGGCCTTGACGATCTCGATGTAGCGGGCCTGCGCGTCGTCGATGCGCACCACGCGGCCGAGCTCGGCCGGGCTCGGCCAGGCCTTCCTGAGGCCCTCGTCCATCAGAGCCTCGATCTTGAGCCTCGCATCTCGTCGGACAGCTTGTAGCCGTCGGGGCCGAACAGCTTGATGCCGTTGTCGGCGAAGTTGTTGTGCGAAGCCGAGATCATCACGCCCAGGTCGGCGCGCATCGAGCGCGTCATCATCGCCACGCCGGGCGTCGGCAGCGGGTCCGAACGTGCGCACGTCCATGCCGACGCTGGTGAATCCGGCCACCAGCGCTGGCTCGATCATGTAGCCGGACAGGCGCGTGTCCTTGCCGATCACCACCAGGTGCCGCCGGTCGCCGCCCGAGCGGAACAGCTTGCCGGCCGCCAGGCCCACGCGCAGCGCCACCTCGGCCGTCATCGGATGGCGGTTGGCCTGTCCGCGGATGCCGTCGGTGCCGAAATAGGCGCGAGCGCTCATCGTCTGGCCTCTCCAGTCTTCGCGAAACGGTCGGAAATGCAGATTTATTCGGTTCGCGCGTCGCCGATGCTAAATCCAGGCCAGCGAGCCGCCAAGTCGCGCTCGATCTTAGACTGAACAGCCGGCCGGCGGAAGAACAGCCTCCGCGCCCGCTCAAGCAAGGGCATCCGGGCCTATGTGCGGCATTATCGGGATCGTCGGGACCTCGCCGGTCGCCGAGCGGCTGATCGACAGCCTGAAACGGCTCGAATACCGCGGCTATGACTCCGCCGGTGTCGCCGCCCTCGACCACGGGCGTATCGACCGCAGGCGCGCGGCGGGCAAGATCGCGGGCCTCGAGGCGCTGCTGCGCGAGGACCCCCTGCCCGGCCAGACCGGCATCGGCCACACGCGCTGGGCGACCCACGGCGCGCCGACCACGCGCAACGCGCACCCGCATGTCGCCGGCCGCGTGGCGGTCGTGCACAACGGCATCATCGAGAACTTCGCGGCGCTGAAAGCGCGAGCTGCAAGAGGCCGGCCGCACGTTCGAGAGCGACACCGACTCCGAAGTGGTCGCGCAGCTGATCGACGCCGAGCTCGGCGCCGGCCTGGCGCCGCTGGATGCGCTGAAGGCGGCGCTCGACCGGCTGGAGGGGGCGTTCGCCATCGCGGTCATGGTCGACGGCGACCACGAGCTGGTCATGGGCGCGCGGCGCGGGCCGCCGCTGGTCGTCGGCTACGGCGACGGCGAGATGTATCTCGGCACGGACGCCATGGCGGTCGGCCCCTTCACCCAACGGGTCGCCTATCTCGACGAGGGCGACTACGTGGCGATCGACCACGCAGGCGCGCGCATCTTCGACGCCTCGGGCGCAGCGGTCACGCGACCGGTCGTCACCGTTCCACCGTCGGCGGCGCTCGTCGAGAAGGGCAACTACCGCCATTTCATGGAGAAGGAGATCCACGACCAGCCCGACGCCTGCCAGCACACGCTGTCGAGCTACCTGGATCCCATCGCCGGCTACGCCGCCGCTCCGGACCGCTTCGATTTCGCCAGCATCGACCGGCTGCACATCGTCGCCTGCGGCACAGCCTCGTACGCGGGCATGATCGGCCGCTACCTGTTCGAGCGCCTGGCTGGTCTGCCAACCGACGTCGAGGTCGGCTTCCGAGTTCCGCTACCGCGAGCCGGCGGTGACGCCGAGCGCGCTCTGCCTCGCCGTCTCCCAGTCGGGGGAGACCGCCGACACACTGGCCGCGCTGCGCTGGTGCAAGGCCAAGGGCCTCGCCACCGCCGCCATCGTCAACGTGCACGGCTCGACGATGGCCCGCGAGGTCGACCACTTCTGGCCCACCAACGCCGGGCCCGAGGTCGGCGTTGCCTCGACCAAGGCGTTCACCGCCCAGGTCGCGGTGCTGACCGCGCTCGCCATCGCCGCCGCCGTCCAGCGCGGGCGGATCGATCAGGCGGAGGAGGCGCGGCTGGTCGCCATCCTGATGGAGGCGCCGCGGCTGCTCGCCGAGGCCATCTTCGACGAGGATGCCGTCCGCGCCCTCGCCGTCGACGTCGCCCGGGCCCGCGACGTGCTCTATTTCGGGCGCGGGACCATGTTCCCGCTGGCGCTCGAAGGCGCGCTGAAACTCAAGGAAATCAGCTATATCCATGCCGAGGGCTATGCCGCCGGCGAGCTCAAGCACGGACCGATCGCGCTGGTCGACGAGGAGACGCCGGTGATCGTGATCGCCCCATCCGACGCGCTCTACGACAAGACCGTTTCGAACATGAGCGAGGTCATCGCCCGCGGCGGGCGGGTGATCCTGATCACCGACGCGGCCGGCGCGGCGCGCGCGCCGGAGGCGGCGCGGGTGATCGTCGCGCCGACGGCCGACCCGCTGATCGCGCCCTTGGTGTTCGCCGCGCCGATCCAGCTGCTGGCCTACCATGTCGCCGTGCAGAAAGGCGCCGATGTCGACCAGCCGCGCAACCTCGCCAAATCGGTGACCGTGGAATAGCGCGGACGCTCTAACGCCCGCCGCCGGCGCCGCCCGCTCCCGCGCCGCCAGCGCCTGCTCCCCCAGCGCCAGCTCCGGCGGCTCCAGCGCCCGCGCCGCCCGTTCCGGTCCCGCTCGATCCGGTCGATCCGGCTCCGACGGCGCCGGCGTTCGACCCGTTGGCGCCGAGCGCACCGGTCTGGCCGCCGGTGACCCCCGTGGTGACGCCGGTCCCGCCTGCGGCGGTGGTCGACCCGCGCGCGCCGGCGGTCGATCCGGTCGAGATGCCGTTCGTCCCCGTCGACTGCGACGCCGCCGCCGGCCCCATGGTCGCGCCGCCGTTGGCGATGCCGCTCCCGCCGCTGGCGCCAGCCGAACCGCCTGCCGGCGCCGATGCGCCACCGTTGGACGCGGCGCCGTTCGTGGCCGCGCCCAAAGCGCCGTTCGCGCCGCCGTTGGTCGCCGACGTGTTCGAGCTCAGCCCGCTGGAGCTGGGGAGGCTGCCGCCGGGCGCGCCGGCGGACGCCGCGGCCGTCGACGCCGGGCCGGGCAGGTTGCGCGCAAGCGCCGCGACCACGATCACGCCCACCACGCCCGCGCCGAGTGCGAGCCAGACTCGCCGGTCGCGCCACCAGCCAGGATGCGTCAGGGGCGGGTGGGGTGGATAGTCCGGTCCTTCGACGGCCATCGAGTGGTTCCTTCCGGCCTCTCTCCAGAGTCGAACACCGGTTGGGCGCGGCGGTTCCCGCTATGGCCACACGCGCGGCGAGAGGCTATGGCGAGCGCGATGTCCGCCATCAAGAAAGCCGTGCTGCCCGTGGCCGGGCTCGGCACCCGGGTCCTGCCGGCCACCAAGACGATTCCAAAGAACCTGCTAAACGTCGTCGACCGGCCGATCCTCTCCTACGTGGTCGCCGAGGCCAGGGCGGCGGGGATCGAGCATCTGATCTTCATCGTCGGCCGCGGCCAGACGGCGATCGAGGACTACTTCGACCACCACCTAGAGCTGGAAGAGGCGCTGAGGTCGAAGGGCAAGCACGACATCCTGGCCGATGTGGCGGGCGATCTCGCGCGACCGGGCGAGATGAGCTTCGTGCGCCAGATGCGCCCGCTCGGCATCGGGCACGCGGTCTGGTGCGCGCGCCACCTGGTCGGCGACGAGCCGTTCGCCGTGATCTACCCGGACATGCTCATGGACGCCGAGCCTGGCGCGATGGCCCAGGCGGTCAAGGCCCACGAGCAGGTGGGCGGCAACATAATCGTCGTTGAGCCCGCCGCCCCTGGCGAAGCGCACAAGTACGGAATCGTCTCGCTGGAGGCCGGCGAGGGACGGTTGCGCAAGATGAACGGCATGGTCGAGAAGCCCGCGCCGGGAACGGAACCCTCCAACCTCCTCATCAGCGGGCGCATCATCCTTGAGCCTGAGATCTTCCCGTTGCTGGCCGCGCAGGAGGCCGGCTCCGGCGGCGAGATCCAGCTGACCGACGCGATGGCCAGGCTGATGCGCGCCCAGACCTTCCACGCTCTCGAATACGAGGGAACGACCTACGACTGCGGCGACAAGATCGGCCTTCTCAGGGCCAATGTCGCCTTCGCGCTTAAGCGCCCGGACCTGGGCGCCGAGGCCCGCGCCGCGATCGAGGCGCTGCTGCGGCGCTAGCCGCTATAGTCCCGATACCAGGCGACGAACCGGCTCAATCCCTCCGCCAGCCCCACCTTTGGCGCATATCCGGTCAGCGCCTTGATCTCGCTCACGTCGGCGAACGTGCCGGAGACGTCGCTGGCGGGTTTGGGCCTTGCGGCGGTCTTGGCCTTGACGCCGAGGAGCGTCTCCAGCGTCTCGATCAGAACGGCGACCGACTCGGGGTGACCGGCGCCGATGTTCAGCACACGGTGGCGGGGCTCGTCCGGCGGCCGGTCGAGCACCGCGAGCAGTCCGTCGACCGCGTCGTCGATGTAGGTGAAATCCCGGGTGAGCGCGCCATCGCCGAACACCTCGATCGGCTCGCCGGCCAGCATGGCGCGGGTGAAAGCGAAATACGCCATGTCCGGCCGGCCCCATGGCCCGTAGACGGTGAAGAAGCGCAAACCGGTCTGCGCCAGGCCGTAGAGGTGCGCATAGGCCTCGCTCATCAGCTCGTCGGCCTGCTTGGTGGCGGCGTAAAGCGAGCTTGGCGGCCCCAGCCGATCGGCTTCCGCGAACGGCCGGCTCCCGTTTCGCTCGCCATAGACCGAGCTGGACGATGCATAGACCAGGCGCTGGAAGCCGGGCGCAGCACGGCAGGACTCGAGCACGGCGAGGTGCCCGACCAGGTTCGAGCGCGCGTAGGCTTGCGCGTTGTCGTAGCGGACGCCGGCCTGGGCGGCGAGGTGCACGACGCGCACCGCCCCGCTCTCGCGCAGCAGCCGTGCGAAGCCTTCCGGCTCGGCGATGTCCAGCCGCTCTAGCGTAAAGGCAGCATGCGAGCTCAACCGCGCTGCGCGCGCCTCCTTCAAGGCGACGTCGTAGTAGTCGTTGAAGCTGTCGACGCCGATCACAGAATCGCCGCGGTCCAGCAGCCGCTCGGCGACGGCATGGCCGATAAAGCCCGCCGCGCCGGTCACCACGATCGGTTCAGCCCCGCTCACCCGCTCGGCGGCCCCGCATCAAGGCTGCGCAGCCCAAATGCACGCAGCCGCGTTCTCCTAGACCACAGCGAGCCTTGGAGTCGACGCAGGCATCTGTGACGTGCAAACCTGTCACGGAATCAGGATGAAGCCTCGGGGGCGCGGGTGGGGCTCCGCCTGGGGGAGTGCGTCGAGCGAGGCGGTCATGCGGGTGCTGATCCTTGGGGGCGACGGGTTCTGCGGCTGGCCGACGGCGTTGCACCTGTCCGCCGGCGGCGCCGAGATCGGCATCGTCGACAACCTCTCGCGGCGCGAGATCGACCAGGAGCTGGGCGTCGAGTCGCTGACGCCGATCGCGCCGCTCAGCGAGCGCCGCGCCGCCTGGAGGGATGTCAGCGGGCGGAGCATCGAGCACTTCGAGCTGACGCTTGGCCGCGACTACGACGAGCTCGTGGCGTTGCTCGCCGCCTGGAAACCCGACGCCATCGTCCACTTCGCCGAGCAGCGCGCGGCACCCTACTCGATGAAGTCGTCAAAACACAAGCGTTACACCGTCTCGAACAACGTCTGCGCCACCCATGACGTGCTGGCGGCGATCGTGGAGTCGGGCCTCGACATCCATCTAGCCCACCTCGGAACCATGGGCGTCTACGGCTACGGCACGGCCGGCGGCCCGATTCCCGAGGGTTATCTCACAATCAAGATCGAGACCGAGGACGGCTGGGTCGAGCGCGAAATCCTGCATCCGGTTGCGCCGGGGTCGATCTACCACATGACCAAGACGCAGGATCAGCTGCTGTTCCAGTTCTACGCCAAGAACGACGGCCTAAGGATCACCGACCTGCACCAGGGCGTCGTGTGGGGCTGTCAGACCCCTGAGACCCGCACCGACCCCCGGCTGATCAACCGGTTCGACTACGACGGCGATTACGGGACGGTGCTCAACCGCTTCCTCATCCAGGCGGCGGTCGGCCATCCGCTGACCGTGCACGGGTCGGGCGGCCAGACGCGGGCCTTTATCAACATCCAGGACACTGTGCGCTGCATCGCCCTGGCGCTGGCCAACCCACCGGCGCGGGGCGACCGTGTGACCATCTTCAACCAAATGACCGAGACGTGGCGCGTGCGCGACCTGGCCGGGATGGTGGCCCGCCTCACCGGCGCGCCGGTCGAGTTCGTCGCCAACCCGCGCAACGAGGCGAAAGAGAACGAGCTCTCCGCGCGCAACGACACCCTGATCAATCTGGGTCTCAAGCCGATCACGCTGGAGGCAGGGCTGATGAACGACATCGTCGAAGTCGCCCGCGCCTACGCCCATCGCGCCGACCTCTCCAAGATCCCGAGCCTCTCGGCATGGAACGCGGAGCGCGCCGCCGCGCTGGCCGCCCAGGACCGGGACGACGACGAGCAGCTGCGCGCCGCGCAATAGGGGCCGCCTTTCGAGCGCTTGCGCCGCGGCGTACATGGGGCCGATGGCGGCTCTGCCCCCGAACTTCACGCTGCTGCAGGTGATCCCCGAGCTCGAGACCGGGGGGGCCGAGCAGACGACGCTGGATGTGGCCCGCGCGGTCGTCCAGGCGGGCGGGCGCGCGATCGTGGCCAGCCGCGGCGGGCGCATGGCGGGCGAGCTGCGCGCGCGCGGAGCCGAGCTGGTGGCCCTGCCGATGCAGTCGAAGAACCCCCTCACCATGCTCGCCAACCGCGGGCGCCTCGCGCGGCTGATCCGCGATGAGCGCGTGAGTCTCGTCCACGTCCGCTCGCGCGCGCCGGCCTTTGCCGCCTTCGCCGCCGCGGCCGAGGCGGGCGTGCCATGCATCGCCACCTACCACGGCCTCTACGGCTCGGGTAATCCGCTGAAACGATGGTACAATTCGGTCATGACGCGCGGTCCCGTCACAATCGCCAACTCCGAGTTCACCGCCCGGCACGTGGTCGCCGAGCATCACATCGCGCCGGCGAAGGTCATCGCCATCCCGCGCGGCGTGGATCTCGCGCGGTTCGATGCGGCGGCGGTCGAGCCCGCGCGCGTCGCGGCGCTGGAGGCGGCCTGGGGGTTGAGTCCGCGCCAGCGCGCCACGCGCTTCCTGCTGGCCGGCCGCCTCACCCGCTGGAAGGGCCAGATGCTGCTGACCGAGGCGGCCGCGCGGCTGACGGCCCGCGGTGTTGGCGAGTTCGTGATCGTGTTCGCCGGCGACGACCAGGGCCGCGAGGGCTACCGGCAGGCGCTGGAGGCGGCAATCACGGCGCATGGCCTGGCGGGCCTCGTCCGCCTCGTCGGTCACTGCGATGACATGCCGGCGGCCTATCTTGCCGCCGATGTCGCGCTCGCGCCGTCGCTGGAGCCGGAAGCGTTTGGCCGCACCGCCGTCGAGCCGCAGGCCATGGGCCGCCCGGTGATCGCCGCCGACCATGGCGCGCCGCGCGAAACCGTGCTTGCCGGCGAAACCGGCTGGCTGGTCCGACCGGGGGATCCGCAAGGCCTCGCCGACGCCATGGCCCAAGCCATCGAGGCGGGGCCTGAGCGCCGCGAAGCGATGGGCCGCGCCGGCGTGGCCCGCGTCCGGCGACTTTATTCCGTCAAAGCCATGTGCGAAGCCACGCTTCAGGTTTACGCAAGGGTGCTGGAGAACTGCACTGGTGGCCCGAAAGCCGCGTGAAATCGCGAAGATACTGGTGATCAAGCTGGGCGCGCTTGGCGATTTCGTCCAGGCGCTAGCGGCGATGCAGCACATTCGCGAAGCGCACCCGAATGCGCACATCACACTCCTCACCACCCCGCCGTTCGAGGCGCTGGCCCGCGCCAGTCCATACTTCAACGACGTGGAGAGCGATGGCCGCCCAGACGGCTTGGGCGACACGGTGTCGATGCTCCGCCGGCTGCGCCGCGCGCACTATGACCGCGTCTACGACCTGCAGACCTCGTCGCGCTCGAACCTCTACTTCTGGCTCCTGCAGCCGTTCGCGCCGCAGTGGTCCGGCGTCGCCTTCGGCTGCGCCTTGCCGCAGCGCAATCCGGGCCGCGGACGGATGCACACGCTGGAGCGGCAGGCGGACCAGCTGAGGGCCGCCGGCATTTGGCCGAACGCGCCGGTCGGCTCCGGCTCCGCGCCGCCGGCGGACCTGAGCTGGATCCTGAAAAAAGGCCCCGCCGCGCGCCCGGTGTCAGCCAGCGGCGGGCGGCCGTATGCCCTGCTCGTGCCCGGAAGCGCCGCCCACCGCCAGGAGAAACGCTGGCCGGTCGAGCGGTTCGGCGAGTTGGGCGAGGTGTTGCGCAAGCGCGGCCTGGAGGTCCTGATCCTCGGCGGCATGCAGGAGAGCGCGCTCGCGCGCGCCATCCAGCGCAAGGTGCAGGCGCGCGACCTCACTGGGCGGACGGATTTCGCCCAGATCGCCGCACTCGCCGCCCGCGCGAGCGTGGCGATCGGCAACGACACGGGACCGATGCACTTGATCGCCGCGGCGGGCGCGCCGACGCTGGTTTTGTTCTCCGCCGCGTCTGATCCGACGCTGTGCGGGCCGCGAGGTCACGTCGCCGTGCTGCAGGCCGACAAGCTCGACGACCTGCCGGTGAGCCAGGTCGTCCGGGCGGTCGAGCTTCTGGCGCCCGCGCCGCCGCCCTTCGTCTGGCGAACAGCGCCTTGATCGGCGCAAAGCCCTTCGTCATATGTCAGTAGAAGCGTAAGGCTTTCGCGACTACGCTTCACCCATCAACGGCTCAAGGAGAGCTTGCCTATTCGTCGTCCCATGCCCGCGCCGCCGTCCAAGGACGGCCCGCGCATCAACGAAGATATCCGCGTCCCCCGTGTGCTCCTGATCGACGAGCACGGTGAAAAACAGGGGATCATGCCCACCGCCTCCGCGCTCGAAGCCGCCGAGGAAGCTGGATTGGACCTCGTGGAGGTCTCGCCGAACTCCGATCCGCCCGTTTGCAAGATCCTGGACTACGGCAAGTACAAATTCGAAGAACAGAAGAAGAAGGGCGCTGCGCGTAAGCGGCAGAAGCTGGTCGAGATCAAGGAGATCCGGCTCAGGCCCAACATCGACACCCACGACTACGACGTCAAAGCGCGCGCCATGCACCGCTATTTCGAGGAGGGCGACAAGGTGAAGGTCACCTTGCGCTTCCGCGGCGGCGAGATGCGCCACCCCGAGCTGGGCATGAAGCTCCTGCAGCAGGTGCGCAGCGACTTCGAACCGGTCGCCAAGGTCGAGTACGAGCCCCGCATGGAGGGGCGCCAGATGATCATGATCCTGGCGCCGAGGTAGGCCGCGAGGCGCGCCTGGCTGTTGCCGCGCGGTATCGATCTTCAGGAAAAGCCACCCGATCAGGGCGGTAGGACATCGCCGCGCAGAGCCCTTTCTTGCCGGCGGCGCCGGTGCAGCTTACGTCGTTCACATGTCCGCCATCACGCCCGATGAAGCGGCGCTGCGCTCGTCGCGCGCGGCGCTCGCCACCCTGCTCATGGTGATGGTGATTAACATGCTGGGCTTCGGCGTCATCGTGCCGCTGTTGCCCTTCTACGCCCGCTCGTTCCACGCGCCCGGCTGGGAGATCGGGCTCCTGTTCTCCGCCTACTCCGCCGGCTCCTTCTTTGGCGAGCCCTTCTGGGGCCGGCTCTCGGACCGTATCGGCCGCAAGCCGCTGCTCGTCTCGACGGTCAGCGCCAACTGCCTCTGCTACCTGGCGCTCGCGTTCGCGCCGAACATCTTCGTGGGATGTCTGGTGCGGTTCCTGGGCGGTATGGCCGGCGGCAACAGCTCGGTGGTGCAGGGATACATCGCCGACGTGACGCCGGTGGAATACCGTTCCGGGCGCATGGCGGTGCTGGGCGCCGCCTACAACATCGGTTTCATCTTTGGCCCCGGCCTGGGCGGCCTCTTGGCGCGGCCCGGCGAAGGCCCCGCCGGGTTCCAGCTGCCGCTCCTGGTCTCCTCGGCGCTCGCGGGGATCTCGGCGCTCGGCATCTTGCTCATCGTGCGCGAGAGCCGCACCCATGTCGGCCACGCCACGATTCAGGGCCCAAATCGCTGGACGATGACCGGCCGCGCGCTCAGGCACCCGGTGGTCGGGCGGTTGATGATCCTGACGCTCGTCGCCGGCCTGGCCTTCAACGGCATCGAGTTCGACGTTCGGCTTCTGGGCCACCCACCGCTACAACTGGACGCCCGCCAACATCGGCCTCTGCTTCACGGTGGCGGCGATCACCTCGGCGCTCGGCCAGTCGCTGCTCACCGGCGCGCTCTCGCGGCGGTACGGCCAAGCGCCCATGCTGGCGTTCGGCATCGTGGTGACGGTGATCTGCCTCGCGCTGCAGCCGTTTTCGCCCTGGGGCGTCACCACGATCGCGATCATGTCCGTGATGTCGCTGGGCCAGTCGGTGGCGTTCCCCAACACTTCGGCGCTGATCTCGCGCTCGACCGACCCCGACCGCCAGGGCCAGATGCTGGGCCTGAACAACGCCATGGGCGGGATGGCCCGGCTGATCGGCCCGCAAGCGGCGATCGCGCTGTTCTACTGGCGTGCGGACGCGCCATTCTTCGTCGGCGCGGCGGTGACCGCGCCGGCCATCCTGCTGGCGCTCGGGGCCGGGCGAGCGGCGAGCAAGCTCACACCCGAGCGCGCTCTCGCGCACGAGCGGCGGCGCTACTGAAGCATCCGGGCGCGCTGATGTCCCAACCCGCCCCCCATTACGCCAGGGGTCTGCGCCTGGTCGCCCCCGGCCGGGGAGGCTCAGGCGTAGGACTCCGTCATCGCCGAGTAGACCAGGGTGCGCAGGTCGCGGCGCAGCGTGAGGCGCGCGTCGGTGCCCATCACCTGGGTCATGAACACCACGGCCAGATCCTCCTTCGGGTCGATCCAGAAGGCGGTCGAGGCCGCGCCGCCCCAGATGAACTCGCCGACCGTGCCCGGCAGCCGCGTCTTGGCCACGTCGATGTTGACGCCGCAGCCGATCGAGAAGCCGATGCCGTCGTAGCCGCTCTCGCGAGAAGGCGCCCGGCGGGGCCATCTCGGCCAGGCCCTTGTTGTCCGGCAGGTGATTGAGGCTGAACAGCGCCACGGTCTTCGGCGACAGGATCTGCACGCCGTCCAGCGCGCCGCCGCCCAGCATCATGCGGCAGAAGCGCATGTAGTCGTGGGCGGTCGAGACCAGGCCGCCGCCGCCGGACTCCAGGCTGGGCGGCTTGGCATAGGTGCTCTTGCCGGCGTCGTCCTGCAGTTTCAGGCCGCCGCCCGGCTTGGGCTGGTAGCAGCAGGCGAACCGGTCGATCTTCTCCGGCGGCACGCAGAAGGCGGTGTCGTTCATGCCGAGCGGCTCGAACAGCCGCGTGCGCAGGAACTCGCCGAAGCTCATGCCCGAGAGCTTCTCGACCAGGTAGCCCATGACGTCGATGGAGACCGAGTAGTTCCAGCGCGTGCCCGGCGAGAACTCGAGCGGGATCTGCGCGAGCTGCTCGATCATGCCTTCGAGGCCGCCCGGCGTGTCGAAATCGTTGATCTTCATCTTGCGATAGGCCGCATCGACGGCGGTGCGCATCATGAAGCCGTAGGTCAGGCCCGAGGTGTGGGTGACGAGGTCGACCACCTTCATGGGCCGCTCGGGCCGGCTGGTGATGAACTGCGGCGGCTGGTCGGCCAAGAGGGTCGGCATGCCGCTCTGGTAGACGCCGAGGTTCCTGAACGAGGGGATGTGGGTGGAGACGGCGTCGTCGAGGCCGAGCTTGCCCTCCTCGACCAGCATCATCAGCGCCACGGCGGTGATCGGCTTGGTCATCGAATAGATGCGGAAGATGGCGTCCTCGTGCATGGGCTTGCCGCGCTCGAGGTCCATCGAGCCGGCGATGCCGGTGTGGACGAGCTCGCCGCGGCGATAGACCTGGGTGATGAAGCCCGGCAGGAACCCGCCATCGACGTAGCGCTCGGTCATCACCCTATCGAGCAGCTTCAGTCTGGCCTCCGACAGGCCAACCGACTCCGGCCTGAGCCGTCCCTGGCTTCCATCCATCTTAACGTCCTCCTGTGCGCGAGCTTTTCGCGAGGCTCCTAGCAGACCCGGCCCCCGCCGACGAGACTTCACCCGACGGCAGGCCGGAACGCGGTTGACGGCGGCGTTGCAACCTTGCTCAAGTCGCGCCGGCTCCCGGCGGGGCCAGAGAGAATTTCAAGAGGAAGCGCCATGGCCGCCAAGTCATTTCCCATCGAAGCCAGCCACATCCTGATGTTCGCCCGTTCGATCGGGGACGAGAATCCGGTCTATACCGACGCCGACGCGGCCAAGAAGACCGAGGTCGGCGGCGTCATCGCACCGCCCACCTTCGCGCAGGCGAGCGCCCAGTTCGATCCGGACTATTTCTTGAGGCCCAAGGCCGGACAGCCCTGGTTCGGCTCGGGTAAGAACCCGACCGGCGCCGCGCCCCGCGGGGGCGGAGGCGGTGGTGGCGGCGGAGGCGGCGGCGGCGGCGGCCTGCACGCCGAGCAGCACTTCGAATACCACCGGCACCTGCGCCCTGGCGACGTGCTGACAGCCACGACCCAGCCGGGCAAGACCTGGGAGCGAGAGAGCCAGCGCGCCGGCAAGCTGGTGTTCTCCGAGAGCGTCACCGAGTACCGCGACCAGAAGGGCGAGCTGGTCATCACCGCCAGAGGCGTCGGTGTCCGCACCGAACGCCCCGTGGCCGCGCGCTAAGGAGAAACGACAATGGCTCTCAGCGCATCCAAGCTGAAGGTGGGCGACACCCACACCGCGCGTCTGGTCGAGGACCTCAAACGCACCCAGATCGTCCAGTATGCGGGCGCCTCCGGCGACTATAACCCGCTGCACACCGACGAGATCTTCACCACCAAGGTCGCCGGCTACCCGTCGGTGTTCGCCCACGGCATGCTGACCATGGGCATGACCGGCAAGATGCTGACCGACTACGTCGGCGACGGGCGGCTGACCAAGTACGGCGTGCGCTTCACCAACCAGGTCTGGCCGGGCGACACACTCGACTCCACCGCGACGGTGAAGGAGATCAAGGAAGAGGACGGCCACCAGATCGTCGTGCTCGACGTTGCGACCACAAACCAGGACGGGGTTGCGGTGGTCACCGGTTACGCCGAGGCGAGGATCGACGCCTAAGTCGCTCAAACAAGACAGCGCCCGCCCGTGACCCGGACCATCACGGCCGGCGACATCGACTTCAGCGAGCGGGCCTCGACGCTCGTCTATTCCGACACGCTCAGGTTCATCCTGCCGGTGCCGAAGCTCGCCGGCGGCGGCGAGCGGCTGGTCGCTCCGCCGGGCGAGAAGGCGGCGGAGTCCTTCCAGGATCGCAAGGGGCGGCCGATCCAGGGGCGCGGGATCGTGTTCTTCAACAGCGATGACGACTGCTGGCAGGCCGCCCGCGGCGACGGGACGGCGGTGATCATCCTGAGCCCGCTGGACGAGACGCAGGGCGCCAAGCTGGCCCAGAAGGCCAAGGCCCTGAACCGCGACCCGGACGCCCTGACGCTCGACCAGCTCAAGGCCGTGATCGCCTACGCGCGCGAGCTCGGGATTGGCGCGGCCTACGACTCCACGCGCGCGTTCGTGGCCGAACGCATGACTCCCTTCGATCCGAAAGCGTCGGCCGGGTTCGGACTGCATTGGCGCAAGGCGGGCGATACTTGCCGGGCGGTCTTCGTGCCCGGCGCCGGCCGCTACCGCGGGCCGGCCGCAACGCCGCAGACGTTCCGCAACGGCGCGGTCATGCTCAAGCAGGGGGAGAGCGTGCGCCTGGTGCAACCGCGATCGTTCGAAGCCACCTACCGCCTCCCCAATGGTCGCCTCGCCAAGGTCGCCGAGCTGAAGGCGCAGGAGCCGGGCGCCTAGGTCCTCCACCGTAGGGGGAGGATCTTGAGCCCCGCCGAGCGCTCAAGCTGTTGACTTCGGCTACGGCCCTCTGCTTTCACGACCTAAGAGGGAGAAGACCGCATGGACCTGCATCTGTGGCTTGCGTTCGTGGCGGCTTCGGCGGCGATTGGGGCGATCCCCGGCCCTGCCGTCACCAGCATCGTGGGATACGCCCTGGGCTCAGGCCGCAAGGTTGCGCTCGCCTCGGTCGGCGGCATGGTGGTCGGCAACCTGATCTGCATGACGCTGTCGATGGCCGGCGTCGGCGCGATCCTCGCCGCCTCGGCGCTGGCGTTCTCCATGCTGAAGTGGGCCGGCGCCCTCTATCTGATTGGGCTTGGCCTCTGGACGCTGTGGAAGGCGCGCAGACTCACCGTCGAGCACATCGCCCCACCGCCGCCGATCAGCGCCCGCGCGGCGTTCATGAGCAACGTGGCGCTCGGCATCTTCCACCCGAAGACCATCGTCTTCTTCGTGGCCTTCGCCCCGCAGTTCATCGGCGCGCACGCTGCCTACTGGCCGCAGGCCGCGATCCTGATAGTCACCTTCGCCGCCGTGGTCGGCGCCACGGACACGACCTATGCGTTGGCCGCCAGCCACGCGTCAGCGCTGCTCCGCCGGCCAAAGACGCTGCTGTGGTCCCGCCGCGCCAGCGGCGGCGTCCTCATCGCCGCCGGCCTCGCCACCGCCGCCGCGCGGCGCTGAGGGTCGCCACAAGATTCAACGTCCAGGCGCTTCGGATGGCGAAACTGTCGCTGTCTAACGCTAAGGCTTACGCCACTTGTCCCGGCGGCCAACGTCAGTGTTCCTGACACGCTCAACCAGCGGCGCTCGATCAGGATTGAGCTGCCTCGCTCTAGCGATCGCCTCCGCCTGTGTTGGCGCGACAGCACTCGCTCGCTCGGCACCGCCGCGGCGCACTGCGTAGTCGCCTTGCTCGCGCCTCTCCACAAATAACTGATCCTTCGGCATCGCGTTCACCTTACGAGGATGCGACGGTGGGCAGTTGCGGTCAGTTCCCGAAACCAGAAGCGAGACCGCGTTCACGTACTTCGACTGTCGCCTGAGCGAGCCGACCTCGGATGGCGTCAACGGTAGGTTCACGACAAAGGACTGCTCCTTCGACGTTCGTGAGGCACTCGAGCCCGTGCCCGAACTGTTCCTGCCATAGCTGTTCGAGCTCTTCGCCATGGCCGTTTCTTAGCACACTCAGGACCTCCTCCTGTAGGGCGATCTGCCGGGCTTGGCGGCTTTCTGTGAGGGTCGTCATGGCTAACACCCGCCCGCCTTTGCTCTCGATGTATCCCTTGAGATTCGCTAGAGTCCCACCGAGGCCGACATGGTCATCTACGAGCACGTAGCTCGCGCCAACCCGGACAGGCCCTTCGAAAGCCGCTGGCGTCACCAGCCGGTTGAATGCGCGCGCCAGCGTATGGCCTACCCTATTATTCTGAACGATCTCACCAGCGCTGAGCGGCCAGTTCAGCCGTGCGGCGAGGATATCCGCCATCGCATCCGGAATTGCGTTGAAACCCGAAACCTCTAACGCCGTAACAGCGAGCAGGATTGGCCGCGTGTGTCCCAACAAATCCTGGAGGCTCGATGTCGCGTCACCGTCGAGCAACTCGCGAGCAAGTGAAAGAGCCGCCTCCAGGTTCCCGGATTTGGCTGCCTCAAACAATGGATGGTCAGTTCGTGCTCTCGGCGCTGTGTGGATCACCACCGGCGGGAAATGCTTTCGCCACGCCGTTCGGGGTGGATTGCTCATGCCGACGATTCGATCATCACAGCTCGTACCGATTCCTAGAGCACACGGGGTAGAGGTGTGGGAGTACACGGGGTAGAGGTGTGGCCATCGCCGGCCAGAGACAGCCCATCCCGGCCGTTGCATCGCGGACGGTTTTGCCGTAACCACGCCGCCTTCGCGAAAGAGCCGCCTGGCCCATGGCATGCCATGGCGGTTCATCTGACCATCCTTAGAGGACGGGGCTTTGTCGGCCCTGCTGGAAAATGCCGAAGTTGAAGACGAAATCGGGCGCGAAGAAGCGCTTCAAGATCACCGCGACCGGCAAGGTCAAGGCGGGCGTCGCGGGCAAGCGGCACCGGCTGATGAGCCACGACGCCAAGTACATCCGGCAAAATCGCGGCACCAAGGTGCTGACCGACGCCGATGGCAAGACAGTGAAGTCCTACATGCCGTACGGGGCGAGGTGATCTAAAGATGGCTCGCGTCAAACGGGGGGTCACCTCCCACGCCAAGCACAAGAAGGTCCTGAAGCAGGCCAAGGGTTTCTACGGCCGCAGCGGGACCACCATCCGCGCGGCCAAGGCCGCCGTCGATCGCGCCGGCCAGTACGCCTACCGCGACCGCCGGAACCGAAAGCGCTCGTTCCGCGCGCTCTGGATTCAGCGCATCAACGCCGCGGCCCGGGCGGAAGGCATGACCTACGCCCGATTTATGCACGGCCTTGATCTGGCCGGGGTCGTGATCGACCGCAAGGTTCTCGCCGATGTGGCGGGCGCCGATCCCGCCGGGTTCAAGGCCATCGCCGACAAGGTTCGCGCCGCGCTGGCGTAAGGGGCCAAAAAACACCGCTCATCCCCGCGAAAGCGGGGACCCAGGTTTTTTCTTCTGACAAGCTCCTTTGCCGGCGTCTCCCGACAATACGCCTGGGTTCCCGCTTTCGCGGGAATGAGCGGAAGAAAAGAAAGCCCGATGACCGACCTTTCCGCCCTCGAAGCCGATCTCGCCGCCCAGATCGCCGCCGCAACCGATCCGGCGGCGCTGGAGGCCGTGCGCGTCGCCGCGCTCGGCAAGACCGGCAAAGTCTCCAACCTGCTCAAGACCCTGGGCGCGATGAGCCCCGACGAGCGGCGGGTGCAAGGCCCGCTGATCAACGGCCTGCGCGACCGCATCACCGCCGCCATCGCCGAGCGCAAGGCCGCGCTCGACGCCGCCGCGCTGGACGAGCGCCTTGCCGCCGAGCGCGTCGACCTCACCCTGCCAGCCCCGCCCCGGCGCAAGGGCGCGGTGCATCCGACGATGCAGGTGATGGACGAGATCGTCGCCATCTTCGCCGGAATGGGTTTTGCGGTCGCCGAAGGGCCCGACATCGAGGACGACTTCCACAACTTCACCGGCCTGAACTTCCCGCCCAAGCACCCGGCGCGGGAGGTGCACGACACCTTCTTCCTGGCCGAGGATGCGCTGGGCGAGCGCAAGGTGCTGCGCACCCACACGAGCCCGATCCAGATCCGGGTGATGCAGCGGTCGAACGCGCCGGTCGAGGCGCCGCAGTTCGCCCACGGCCAGGCGCCGCCGATCCGCATCATCGGGCCGGGCCGCACCTATCGCCGCGACTCTGACCGCACCCACACGCCGATGTTCCACCAGGCCGAGGGGCTGGTCATCGACCGCGCCATCCACCTCGGCCACCTGAAGTGGACGCTGGACGCCTTCGTGCGCCGCTTCTTCGAGCGCGACGACGTGGTTACCCGCTTTCGCCCGCACTTCTTCCCCTTCACCGAGCCCTCCGCCGAGATGGACGTGCAGTGCGACCGCTCGGCCGGCGTCGTGAAGATCGGCGAGGGGACCGATTGGCTGGAGATCCTGGGCGGCGGGATGGTGCATCCGAACATCCTGCGCACGGTCGGGCTCGATCCGGACGAGTGGCAGGGTTTCGCCTTCGGGCTCGGCGTCGACCGGCTGGGGACGCTGAAGTACGGCATGCCCGACTTGCGCGACATGTTCTCCGCCGACGCGCGCTGGCTCGGTCACTACGGGTTCTCGGCCTTCGCGCAGCCGAACCCGGCGACGGGGCTCAGCCGATGAAGTTCACCCTCTCGTGGCTGAAGGACCACCTCGAGACCTCGGCGAGCGTCGCCGAGATCGCCGAGGCCATGACCATGGTCGGCATGGAGGTCGAGCACGTCGACGATCCGCACCGGCGGTTCGCCGCCTTTTCGGTCGCCCGCGTCGTCGCGGCCGCCCAGCACCCGAACGCCGATCGGCTGAGCGTCTGCCAGGTCGAGACCAAGGATGGGCCAAAGGAGATCGTCTGCGGCGCGCCGAACGCGCGGGCGGGGCTCCTGACCGTCTACGCCCCGATCGGGACCTACATCCCGGGCACGGGCATCACGCTGGAGCCCCGGGCCGTGCGCGGCGTGGTCTCCAACGGCATGCTCTGTTCGGCGGCCGAGCTCGAGACCGCCGAGGAGTCCGACGGCATCATCGAGCTCGCCGGCTCGCCGGCCGTGGGCTCGAGCGCGGCCGAGGCGCTGGGCCTCGAAGCGGTCATCGACTTCGAGGTCACCCCGAACCGCCCCGATTGGCTGGGGGTGGCCGGCATCGCCCGCGACCTCGCCGCCGCCGGCCTGGGCAAGCTCAAGGACCTCGCGGTCAAGCCGGTGAAGGGCGCCTTCCCCTGCCCGGTTGAGATCCGCCTGGACGGCTCCGACGCCTGCCCGGCGTTCGCCGGGCGCCTCATCCGCGGGGTGAAGAACGGGCCATCGCCGGCCTGGCTGCAGGCGCGCCTGCGCGCCGTAGGGCTGCGCCCCATCTCGGCGCTGGTCGATATCACCAACCTGATCACGTACGACCGCGCGCGGCCGCTGCACGTCTATGACGCGACAAAGCTCACGGGCGGCTTCATCGAGGCCAGGCTCGGGCGCGAAGGCGAAGAGGTCCTTGCTCTCGACGGCGAGACCTACCCCGTCACGCCCGAATACTGCGTCATCGCCGACGGCTCCGGCGCGATCGGGCTGGGTGGGGTCATGGGCGGGCTCTCGACCGGCTGCACGGAGGCGACGACCGAGGTCTTCATCGAGAGCGCCTGGTTCGATCCCATCCGCACCGCCCAGACGGGGCGGGCCACGGGCCTCATATCCGACGCCCAGTACCGCTTCGCCCGCGGCGTCGATCCGGAGTTCCTGGTCCCCGGCGCCGAGCTTGCGACCAAGCTCGTGCTCGAGCTCTGCGGCGGCGAGCCGTCGGAGGTCTCGCTCGCCGGCCGCCCGCCCGAGCCGGTCCCGGCCGTCGACTTCGACCCGGCGCATGTCGCCAAGCTGGGCGGTCTCGACATACCGCAGGAAAGAAGCCTGGAAATTCTTTCAACCCTCGGTTTCGAGGCGCGGGGCAAGGGCAGGGCCTTCACCGTCCAGCCGCCGAGCTGGCGGCGCGACGTCGAGGGCAAGGCCGACCTCGTCGAGGAGGTCACCCGCATCTTCGGATACGACAAGCTGCCGGCCGTCCCCCTGCCCGAAGTCGAGGCCCGGGCCGGCGGGGTTCTTACCCCCCGCCAGGCCCGCGCGGCGGTCGCCCGCCGGGCGCTGGCGGCCTCAGGTTACGAGGAGGCGATCACCTGGTCGTTCATGCGCCGCGCGGCGGCCGAGCGGTTCGGCGGCGGCGCCCCCGAGCTCGTGCTCGACAATCCGATCGGCTCGGACCTCGACTGCATGCGCCCCTCGATCCTGCCCAACCTGATCGAGGCGGCCGCCAGAAACGCCAACCGCGGCTTCGCCGACGTCGCCCTCTTCGAGGTTGGCCCGGTGTTCGCGGGCGACCTGGCGCAGGACCAGCGGACAGCGATCGCCGGGCTGATCGCGCCGCATGCGCCGAGGCGCTGGGACGGCCAGACGCCCGACGACCTCTTCGCGCTGAAGGGCGACGTGATGGCGCTGCTCGCCGAGCTTGGGGCGCCAGTGGGTTCGCTGCAGGTCGCGCAGGGCGCTGCCGCCAGCTGGTGGCACCCCGGCCGCTCGGCCCGGCTGCAGCTGGGGCCAAAGGCCGTGCTCGCCGAGTTCGGGGCGCTGCATCCAGGCGTGCTGGCCGCGCTCGACGCCGAAGCGCCGATGCTGGGCTTCGAGATCTGGCTCGAGGCGTTACCGGAAACCAAGCGCAAGCCGGCGAAGACCAAGCCGGCGCTCGAGCTGTCGCCGTTCATGCCGCTCCGGCGCGACTTCGCGTTCGTGGTCGACGAGCCGGTGGCGGCCGGCGACCTGGTCAAAGCCGTGGCGGCCGCCGACAAGGCGCTGATCGCCGGGGTGTGGGTGTTCGATGTCTACGCCGGCAAGGGCGTGCCCGAGGGCGCAAAGTCGCTGGCGGTGGAAGTCACGATCCAACCGACGGACCACACCCTGACCGACGCGGAGATCGATGCGATTTCTGCGCGGATCGTGGCCGCGGCCGAGAGGGCAGTCGGCGCGAGACTGCGGAGCTGATAGACGGCCCGGAGCTCGCAGTGCTGGGCAACCAAACATCCGCTCATCCCCGCGAAAGCGGGGACCCAGGCTTTTTTTGTTCGATGGCCTTCTTCGTCTACATACTCGCCAGCAAACGCAACGGAACGCTCTACATCGGCTCGACCGAGGGACTGGAGAGTCGGATCGCCGAGCACAAAGCGGGCGCGCGACCCGGCTTCACCTCGAAGTACGGCGTGCACATGCTCGTCTACTACGAATGGTACGACACCCGCGAAGCCGCCTTGAACCAAAAAGCCTGGGTCCCCGCTTTCGCGGGGATGAGCGGAATACCTTGGTACGAACGGGGAGGAGGGACGATGGAGATCAATGGGGTTGCGCACATTTTCATTTGCGCGGGGGATTTTGCGGCGGCGCGGGGGTTCTATTCGCAGCTGTTGCCGTTCATGGGCCTGACCTGCGTCGCGGACGGGCCTGGCATCTACTACTGCGTCGGCGGGCGGACTGGGTTCGGGATCGAGGCGGCCACGCCCGCCCATCGCGGCGAGCGGTTCGAGCAGGGGAGCGTCGGCCTGCACCACGTCTGCTTCCGCGCCCGGTCACGCGAGGACGTCGAGGAGGCGCATGCGTTCCTCACCAAGATCGGCGCGAAGATGATCCACGGTCCGCAGGAGGACCGCTACGCCCCCGGCTACTACTCGATCCTGTTCGAGGATCCGGACGGGACGCGCCTGGAGATCAACCACGTCCCCGGCCAGGGCCTGCTGGCGCGGCCCGGCATGCAGGTGGGTCAGGCGCTCGGAGACGGCGCTTAACCCCTCTGAGCTCTGCCGTGCGTAGGGATGGGTGACCGACAACCTCAATTGGGGCGGAGTCATGCTCAGAAAGATGCTGCTCGTCGCCGTGCTGCTGGCCGGCGCAAACGTTGCGCGGGCCGCGGATGCGCCGGGGCTGGCGGTGACCATCTACAACAACGACCTGGCCCTCGTTCAGGACGCGCGCACGCTGGACATCGGCCAGGGCCGCCAGCGGCTGGAGTTCAAGGACGTCTCCGCCGCCATCCGGCCTGAAACGGTGGCGCTGAACGCCGAGGGCGTCTCCATCGTCGAGCAGAACTTCGACTACGACCTGCTCACCCCACAGAAGATGATGGAGAAGATGGTCGGCCAGGAGGTGCAGATCGTCCGCACCAACCCCGGCAACGGCCAGGAGGTGACCGAGACGGCGACGGTGCTCTCGGCCAACGAGGGCGTCGTCCTGAAGATCGGCGACCGCATCGAGGTGCTGCGCGACGACGGCGAGCCGACCCGGGTGATCTTCGCCAAGGTGCCGGACAACCTCCGCGCCCAGCCGACGCTGTCGGTGACCGTCGATTCCGACCACGGCGGGGCGCGCACGGCGACCCTCAGCTACCTGACCACCGGGCTCGGCTGGAAGGCCGACTACGTCGCCCTGTTCGACGAGCCAGCGTCGAAGCTCGACCTGCAGGGCTGGATCACCCTGACCAACACCTCCGGCACGAGCTTCAACGACGCCAGGACCCAGCTGGTCGCCGGTGACGTGCAGGTCGCCGCGGGCGGCGACGACAGCGGGCCAGCCGAGAACGTCCGCCAGGCCGGGACCGAGACCAACAGCGGCCCGAGCCAGGCGCTGGGCGACTTCTATCTCTACAGCCTGCCCGAACGGACCACGATCGCTGAGAACCAGACCAAGCAGGTGGGGTTCCTGAGCGCCAATGGCGTCAGCGCCCACAAGGTCTATCAGTTCAACCTCGAGGGCTTTACGAGCGCCGACAATCCGGCCAGCGCCAACGTTGTGGTCGACTTCATGAACGGGGCGACGGGCGGCCTCGCCGCCGGCCTGCCGGCCGGGACCATCCGCGTCTACGAGCGCGACGCTGCCGGCGCGCCGAAGTTCATCGGCGAGAACAGCATCGGCCACACTCCGCAGGGCTCGGAGCTGGCGGTGAAGATCGGCGACGCCTTCGACGTGACGGTGCAGCCGACGCTGGTCTCCGACGCCAAGGTGAACCCTAGGCGCGACCGCTACACGATGACCTACCTGGTGCGGAACGCGCGGCCGGAGGCGGTGACCGTCGAGATGCGCCAGGCCGGGCTCTATGGGACCGACACCAAGGTGATCAAGGAGAGCCTGACCAGCCGCCGTATCGACGCCTACACCCTGGGCTGGTCGGTTCCCGTGCCGGCGAACGGCCAGACGGTGGTGACGGCCGAGGTCGAGACCGGCTGGTAGCCGCCTTGCGCCCGCTCGCCCTCCTCCTCGCAGCGCTAGCGCTGGCGGCCGCGCGGACCACCTTTGCCGCCGACGTGATCTCCCCGGCGGCCGAAACCGTGGCCGTGACCATCTACCGCGACGGGCCGGTGGACACCGGGGCCTTGCGCGCAGGATCGGACACAAGCGGCCTTGCCCTGATCACCGAGACCCGCACGGTCGAGCTGCCGGCTGGGCGGACGCGCGTGCGCTTTCAGGGCGTCGCCGACGGCATCGTGCCGGAGAGCGCCGCGATCGAGGGACTGCCGGCCGGCGTCGTCGAGCGCAACTTCGACTACGACCTGCTCGATCCGGCCTCCATGCTCGCCCGCTCGATCGGCGAGACGGTGACGCTGCGCCGCATCGACGCCAAGACCGGCAAGGTGACCGAGGAGCCGGCGGTCGTCCGCTCGGCGCCGGATGGGACGGTGCTGCAAACGGTGCACGGGTTCGAGGCGTTGCGTTGCAGCGGTGGGGCCGAGGGGCTGATCTTCGCCCACATGCCGAACGGCCTCGCCGACCGGCCGACGCTCTCGGCCATCGCCGATGCGCCCGCGGCCGGCCGCTACAAGATCAGGCTCTCCTACCTCAGCGTGCGGCTGAACTGGTCGGCGGACTATGTGGCCAGGATCGCGGCGGACGGCCGCTCGCTGGAGCTGACCGGTTGGATCACGCTCGCCAACCGCTCGAGCATGAGCTTTGCCGATGCGCCGACAGCCGTCGTCGCCGGCCATCTGATGCGCGTCGCCGTCAACCTGCCGCAGCCGAACGCGCCGGCGCTCGACCTGGCGTGCTGGCCGAACCAGACCACCCACTCCGGCTGGATCTACCCCGTTCCGCCGCCGCCCCCGCCGGAGGCGGCGCCGGCGCCGATGGTCGCCGATGCGACGTCCGTCTTGGTGACGGCCGGGATGCGGGAGCAGAGGCTGGAGAAGGCCCCGGTGCGAACGGTGCAGACCGAGCTCGGCGATTACAAGCTCTACTCCCTCATCGAGCCGACGACGGTGGCGGCGCAGCAGACCAAAGAGATCGCTTTCCTCAACCAGCCGAACGTCACGTTCGAGACGGTCTACGGGTTCGTCGCCAACGCCGTTACGGGCGGGAACGAGCGGCCGCTGCCGGCCGCGATCACCCTGCGCTTCGAGAACAAGGCCGCCAGCGGGCTGGGTCAGCCGTTGCCGCAAGGCACGGTTTGGCTGCGGCAGACGCAGGGTGCGGCCGGCGAGCTCTACATCGGCTCGGCCCCGCTGGCCGACGTCGCCGCCGGCGCGCCGTTCGAGATCACCGCCGGCCTGGCCAGGGACGTGACGTTGCGCGGCCGCGTGGTCTCCGACACTCGCACCGGCGCCCCGGGGCATGGCCGCCGGCGGCTGAGCATGGCGTTCGACGCCACGAACGCCAAACCCGTCCCGGTGACCGCCGAAGTCCGCCAGACCGTCGAGGGCATGACCGGCGTGGCCGTGGGCGCCGAATCGCTCGCGCACGGGACCAAGGGTGGCGACCCCCTCTGGCGCCTCCCCCTCCCCGCCAACGGCGCCGCGACCCTGACCTACACGCTGGAGTTCGATGAGTAACCTGCCCCCGCCGGGCAGGCGGCGCGGTCCAACTCGACCACGAAGGACACGAAGGACACGAAGGACACGAAGGACACGAAGGAAGGTAGCCGCAGAACGGCCGCCTGCCCTTCTTTGTGCCCTTTGTGTCCTTCGCGCCCTTTGTGGTGCGATAGGGCGTCGCAGCTTCGCTGCGCCGCGAGGGCTAGAACGGCGAGATGTGGCGGGAGCGGCTGTAGGAGAGGTAGCCGACGTTGGCGCCGAGCCGCAGGCCCAGGCCCGCGCGGATGGGGGCCAGCGTAATGTCCTCGGCGCGCTGGTAGTTCACCCCCATGCCCGCCACCAGATAGGCCGTGCCTTCCACGCCCGGGAAGCGGCGGTAGATCATGTCCGGAAACTGCAGATTGTAGCAAAGGGTGAAGACGCGCGCGGCGTTGCCGCCGAAGTCCCAGCCGACCGAGGGACCTTGCCAGTAGACCGTCTGGCGCGGGAATTCCTTCATGTAGAGCAAGCCGCGGCCATAGCGCAGGCCGGCCACGATCGCCCCGGCCGTCTCAGTGCCGGCGATGTAGCCCGTGGGGCGCCCGTTGTCCTTGAAGATGCGCTCGACCGCCGCGCCCGCCGCCTCGGCGGTGACGCCCATGAAGTCGGAGACGTCGTGCACGATCTCTTCTTCGCGGTAGGTCGGCTGCGGGTGGTAGCGGGCGCCGTTCTCCGGCTCCGGCATCGACGGCTGGTCGCGATCGTGCTCCCGGTCCTGGTCCTGGGCGCGCGCGAGCCCCGGCACGAGCTGGGCCGCGCCCAGCGCCAGGCCCGAAGTCATCAAGATGCGCCGATCCATCGCGCCGTCTCCTCCACCAAGCTTTCGCAAATGCTGACGCGCCAATGCGACCAGTTTACGGCCGCTCTGCGGCCTTTCCGCCAGTATAGCGCAGCTTGCCGCGATTCGTTCCTCCGGCTCAGCTGTGGCGCTTTTTGACCACGAAAAACACGAAAAGCACGAACGCGCCCTGCCTAGTTTTCTCGTCATCCCCCGCTGGAGCGCAGCGGAATGCGGGGGACCCATGCACACCCACGTTGCACGGTGATCGTGGGTGGCCCGGACAAGCCGGGCCATGACGGGTTGGGAGGCGCGGAGGGCAACACGAGAGCAGTTCGTGCTTTTCGTGCTTTTCGTGGTTCCTCTTTGCAGCGCCGCGACGCGCGGACTGAGCGTAGCGGAATCCGTGCTAGACCCCGGCGGCCATGACGCCGCTCGACCGCATTCGCAACTTCGCCATCATCGCCCACATCGACCATGGCAAGTCGACGCTGTCCGACCGGCTGATCCAGGAGACCGGCGGGCTCACCGCGCGCGAGATGAAGGAGCAGGTGCTCGACTCCATGGAGATCGAGCGCGAGCGCGGCATCACCATCAAGGCGCAGACCGTGCGCCTGGACTACACGCGCCGACGACGGCCAGGACTACGTGCTCAACCTGATGGACACGCCCGGCCACGTCGACTTCGCCTACGAGGTCTCGCGCTCGCTCTCGGCCTGCGAGGGCTCGATCCTGGTGGTGGACGCGAGCCAGGGCGTCGAGGCGCAGACGCTGGCCAACGTCTACCAGGCGATCGAGCACGACCACGAGATCGTGCCGGTGCTGAACAAGGTCGACCTGCCCGCCGCCGAGCCGGACCGGGTGCGCGAGCAGATCGAGGACGTGATCGGCCTCGACGCCTCGGGCGCCGTCGAGTGCTCGGCCAAGACCGGCTTCGGCATCCACGACGGTGCTGGAGGCGATCGTCACAGCGCCTCCCCGCCCCGAAGGGCGACGCCGACGCGCCGCTGAAGGCGCTGCTGGTCGACGCCTGGTACGACGCCTACCTCGGCGTGGTGGTGCTGGTGCGCGTGTTCGACGGGGTGCTGAACGTCGGCCAGTCGGTGCGGCTGATGCAGACGCGGCGCGGTCTACAAGGTCGACCGCCTCGGCGTCTTCCGCCCCAAGCGGACGGACGCTCGAGACGCCTCGGCCCCGGCGAGATCGGCTTCCTCACCGCCCAGATCAAGGACGTGGCCGACGCCGCCGTCGGCGACACCATCACCGACGAGCGCCGCCCGACCTCGGCCGCCCTTCCCCGGCTTCAAGGCGGTGCAGCCGGTGGTGTTCTGCGGCCTCTTCCCGGTCGACGCGGCCGACTTCGAGGACCTGCGCGCCGCGGTCGGGCGCCTGCGCCTGAACGACGCCTCCTTCACCTACGAGATGGAGACCAGCGCCGCGCTCGGCTTCGGCTTCCGCTGCGGGTTCCTGGGCCTGCTCCACCTGGAGATCATCCAGGAGCGGCTGACCCGCGAGTTCAACCTCGACCTGATCGCGACCGCGCCCTGGTGATCTATCGGATCACGCTGACCAACGGCGAGACGATCGAGCTGCACAACCCGGCCGACATGCCCGACCCGGTGCGCATCGCCTCCATCGCCGAGCCGTGGATCAAGGCCACCATCTTCACCCCCGACGATTACCTGGGCGCGGTGATCAAGCTCTGCCAGGACCGCCGCGGCGAACAGCGCGAGCTCTCCTACGTCGGCAGCCGCGCCATGGTGGTCTACGACCTGCCGCTGAACGAGGTGGTGTTCGACTTCTACGACCGGCTGAAGAGCGTCTCGAAGGGCTACGCCAGCTTCGACTATGCAGCTCGAGGACTACCGCGAGGGCGACCTCGTGAAGATGCAGATCCTGGTCAACGCCGAGCCGGTCGACGCCCTTTCCATGCTCGTCCACCGCACCCGCGCCGAAACCCGCGGCCGCGCCATGGTCGAGAAGATGAAGGAGCTGATCCCGCCCGCACCTCTTCCAGATCCCGATCCAGGCCGCGATCGGCGGCAAGATCATCGCCCGCGAGACCGTCCGCGCGCTGCGCAAGGACGTGACCGCCAAATGCTACGGCGGCGACGCCACGCGGAAGCGCAAGCTGCTGGACAAGCAGAAGGAGGGGAAGAAGCGGATGCGCCAGTTCGGGAAGGTGGAGATCCCGCAGGAGGCGTTCATCGCGGCGCTGAAGATGGATGGGGATTAGCGGCCGGCACTCGCCTAACTGGCGTTGCCCTTGCACGCGGACCGCAGGTAAGCAAGTTTGCGGCATGCGCTCGCCAAGGTTCCACCTCCGTTCCGCACAACTGCAGAGCGCCCTATCCGCGAGCAACTTGCTGGCTACCTGGAAAAGTAAAGTCCGCGTCGACATGCAAGATCAGTTCATCCTGGATCCTGTTCAGCATTTCGACTTTCACCTAAATGCGCTCAACGAGTGTGCTCGCATCTCGAAGCGTGTCCTTGGTGGCGAGTACACTCCCTCGCGGTCCCAGAGAATCTTGATCGAGAAGTCGAAAGGGCTGTGCCGACAGCTCGTGATCCCTCATGTCGATGACGCGCTTGTCCTTCAGTGCCTGTCAGATGGATTGTTCCTTGCGATCTCCGCAAACGCCCCAACGACAAAGTCGTTCTACGCCCCACAGGACCACCCATTCTCGAAGAACCTTCTAGCGGCTGAACGCTACTATGGATCGTTCCAGGCATGGCTGAACTTCCAGCGGTCGATATTCAACTTCTCGAAGCGCTATCGATATATTGTAGTTACTGACATCGGCAATTATTACGACTCGATCAGTTACTCCCATCTGCGCAATGTGATCTCGAGCGTCGCCAAGGCTCCCGAGCACCTCATGGACCTGTTGCTGTATGTTCTGGCAGGGTTGCTCTGGAAGCCGGACTACATGCCTCGCGTTGAGGTGGGTCTTCCGCAGATCAATCTCGACGCTCCAAGGTTACTCGCCCACGCGTTTCTCTACGAACTAGACACGTTTCTGAGCCAGACGCCGGGCATCGACTTCGCCAGGTACATGGACGATATCGACATCGGCGTCGACAGCGTTCCAGCCGCGAAGGTGGTGCTTCGCGACGTCGATCTCGTACTTCAAACGCGCCAGGTGCGACTCAACAGTGGGAAGACGCAGATTCTTACAAGCGCGGAGGCGTCGAGACACTTTCGCATCGCGGAGAACGCGCAGCTCGACACTCTCACGCGGGAGATTGAGCGCCGCTCGAGAGCTGGGATGAGTCTTCGGAAGCAAACCGCCTCGGTTGAGCGCCAGCTCCGGCGAGGCCTCGCCCGAGGGAGCTTCGAGGGCGGCAACGGAGAAAAGATACTCAAACGCCTGCTAACCCTCGCCCGGCGAACGACAGCGCCGATCCCCGAGCGCGATCTTGAATACGTTCTTAGGATGTGGCCTGGGAGCAGAGAGAACGTATTCGAATACTTGGCGGCCCGAGAATTGACCACTTCTACCGCCCGAACCCTCCTCAGTTTTCTGCAGAGCGGAATCGTCGTCGATGACGCTAGCCGCATCCTGATGGTCAACTGGCTGAACCACACTCGGGCGCCGCGTCGCGTTGGTCCCGAACGGTACCTCCGGCGGATCGCTGACGAGCTGAGCGAGGATGGTTTTTTCGGGATATACTCCAAGTTGTGGATACTTTCGAAGTATGGGACGACGGACGAACTGCTTGAGGTCGTCCGCCGAACCCAACCCATTTGGAATGGAGATCACCGCCTTGGAAGGCTCGTCGGCGGCCTTCGTCCGCTATTTGAGAATTCGCCCCGGTATGCGGACCTTCAACGGCTGATCGCCCGGTCCCGAAACGCTAGCGCCAGTGAGACCTGGCGCTTCCATGGGCGGTTGAGCCAAGACGCGGCGACCTTCAAGGGTATGTACAATGCGCTAAAGTCGCCGAACGTCTCCAAGGCGACCGGCATCACGCACCCTAAGTTCCTCCTGTTGCTGTCGGCGCTGAGAAACCAGGCGGCACCGTTGGCCCAGCGGAAGACTCTTGTCCGGGAAAACAGAGTGGTCTGGCGGGACTATTTCTACCGGCGCTGGGCCCGGCGGGTCGCGCGAGTCTACCGCTTCGTTTGAGCGAAGTCCTGGCATCCCGCTACGGTCACATCTCCGACGACTGAGGCTGGCGCCATGTCGACCGCGGGCTTGCGGGCGTGATGGGTAACCACGCGCGTTTTGTGGTGGTGGCGGTGGTGGTGATGGTGGTTGTCCAAAGTCACATCAAGGGACCCTTTTCGACCAGGAACACTTCACAATCGAACGCCGCGGACTGAGTGCATTAAACCACACGCGGAGGGGCGCTCAGCAAGACGCTTAGCGGCGGACTCGTCCTCACGCCGCTTCGGGCGCCACCACGTCGAGTTGCACCGTCAGCCCGGCCCTGGCGCCCAGGGTCACCAGGGCGTCCAGGCTGAACTTGTTGATGCGGTTCTTCAGGAGGTCGTTGAGCCGGGGTTGGGAGACGCCGAGTTGCTTCGCGGCCGCTGTTTGGGGAACGCCCCAGCCTTGCACGACTCTGCGGATAGCGCGCAGCAGGTCGGAGCGCATGGTCATGTTCGCCGCCTCTTCCGGCGTGTCCATCAGAGCTTCGAAGACGTTCTCGACCGTGTGCCGTTCCATGCTCGTCACCGCACCTCTACGGTGCGCCTACCTGCGAAAGACCGGTGGCTGGCGTCCCAGCCGCGGCAGGCCAGCAGCACCGTCTTGGGAACCGGCTTCTCGGCGTTGGAGTAGTAGGCGACCATTCGGCGGGAGAGGCCGAGCGCTTCGGCGGCCTTGGTTAGCGAGAGGCCGTTCTTTAGCCGCCATTCGAGGAAGGCGCGGGCGTCGACGCGTTTCAGGGCCGACAGGGTTTCGAGCCAGAGGCTGTCCGCGCCGGCCTCGACGCCGTTCGGCCACTCGAGCCTGTGGCCCCAATCGCCGACCTCGACCTGGGCGAACTCGGCAGGATTCCGCAGCGCCGCGAACGCCGGCTTCGCCAGCCAGCCACTGAGGTCGAGCTCCGCCTCAGCGCCATCGGACCAGCGCAGGCGCAGTTGCGCCGGGCCGCTCGCCTTGACGCTTTCGATCGTCCGCATCGTGTCCGTCACGCTCATCGGTTCAACTCCGTCCACTTGGCCGCCAGCTCGCTTTCATGCGCAGCGGCCCACGCCCTCGCTGCCGCCAACACGCGCACCGGCGCATCGCCGACGATCAAGGCGCGCGTTGCGATGGACACCGAGCATCTGAAGTCAGGGCCTTCCACATGGAAGTGTGGAATCCCGTGGTCGCCGCCGTAGACCGCGATTTTCCACCTAGCCTGGCGGTGCAAGGTCACCACGGTTGAGGAGATAGTGCAATGGTTGCACTATGGCAAGCGTCAGCAGACGTGCGTTCGCGCGCCGGCGGGGTCGCCCGCGGCGTTCGATCGGGGAGGCTCCCGGCTCGCAGTGGTCGTCATCATCATCATCATCATCATCATCGTCGTCAGCACTGCGGTTTGGCGAGCAAAAGGGGCTCGCCAGGCGGGGAACTCTTCTCAATCGAACGCGCGCGGAACTGAGGCGCAGTAGACCACGCGTTGGGAGCGCTAAGGGAAACGCTTAGCGCCCCCCGCTCTCCGGCGGCCGACCCGCTAGCTCGCCGGCTCCCGCCCCCGCCAGCGGTTGTGGCCGTAGGCGTAGAGGGGGAAGGCGGCGGCGAGGAGGGCGGCGGAGCACAGGCCCGTCTTCCAGTCGCCGGCGATGAAGAGGACGAGGAGGATGACGTTCACCGCGGCCGACAGGATCGCCGGCAGCGGGAACAGCGGCATGCGCCAGGGGCGGGGCAGGTCGGGCTCGGCGCGGCGCAGGACGATGGAGGCGATGGCGAGGGCGAGGAAGATCACCATCGGCATCGGCGCATAGAGGTTGAGCAGGACCACGTAGAGCGTGCCCTTGACCAGGTCGGCGGCGGCGATGATGGCGAGGATCGCGGCCAGCACGACCATCAGGCTGACCCGGGGCGAGCCGGAGAGCGAGACGCGCGTCAGGCGGGGCGGCAGCATGCCGCCGCGGGCGAGCGCGTAGGTGTTTCGCGCATGCTCCATGATCTGCAGGTTGGTGAGCGTGGCGACGGCCACCATGGCAAGGGCGGTGACCACGACGCTGCTCGCCTGGCCGAGCACGAGCCTGGCCGCATCGCCGACCGGCAGCGTCGAGCGGGCCAGCACGCCGATCGGCAGCACGTAGAGGACCGCGGCGTTGACCAGCACGTAGATGGTCGTGACCAGGGCGATGCCGGAAAAGGTGGCGCGGGCGATGTTGCGCTCGGGCGCGTTCACCTCCTCGGAGAAGTAGATGGCGCTCTGCCAGCCGCCGTAGGCGCCGTAGATGGCGCGGAGCGCGATGACGGCGGCGACCCAGGTGAAGACGGGCGGCGGCGGGGCGGCGACCACCGGCGCGCCGCGCGGGGCGAGGAAGAGCAGCAGGACCACGATCAGGATCCCGATCGCCTTGACCGCGCTGCCGAGGTCCTGGGACCAGCCGCCGACCTTGGCGCCGATCCAGTTCAGCGCGCCGCAGGCGGCGACGAGCCCGATGGCGAGCAGCCCGCCGTCGACGCGCGGCAGGAGGCCCAGGCGGTGGACGTATTCGCCGAACGCCACGGCGATGAAGCCGGTGGAGATGGCGAGCTGCAGCCAGTCGGCCCAGCCGACGACGAAGCCGATCAGCGGGCCGAACGCGCGCTTGGCCAGGGGATAGGGACCGCCGGCGAGCGGGATGGCCGAGCCCACCTCGACCACCGGCATGGCGTCGACGGCGACGAAGAGCCCGCCGCCCAGCCAGACGAGCAAGACGAGCGGCGCCGAGGGGAACCCGGCGGCGACCACGCCGGGGTTGCGCATGATGCCGGAGCCGATGACGCCGCCGACGACGACGGCGAGCCCGAACCCCAGGCCGAAGACGCGCAGCAGGTGGTCGGTGAAGCGGGGACGCGGGGACGCGGCGGTGTGGTCGGATGTGGCCAAGAGGTCCCCCCGCGGTACGCCGCTACTCTTAAACCTCTGCCAAAGGGAGAGGGAGGGGCACGCGCGCGTAGCGCGGCGGGAGGGTGAGGGGTTGCGGCCTCTCGGATTGGCGAGCGGCGCGGCGGACGCCCGCGGCGTTGCGGGGTTTGCCTGAAACGGCGTAACCCCTCACCCTCCCCTTCGCTTCGCTCGAGGCCCCTCCCTTTCCCTTTGGGAGAGGTTTTCGAGCGCGGTCCGAAGGAGACGCCTTTGCCATCACCCCTCACCCATCGACTCGCCCGCATGGACGATGCTCCGGCGTTGGCGGGGTTGATGGAGGCGGCGATCGGGGAGTTACAGAAGGGGTTTCTGAGCGACGAGCAGATCACCGCCAGCCGGACGGTGATGGGACTGGACACGCAGCTGATCGAGGACGGCACCTATTTCGTGGTCGAGATCGATGGCCAACTTGCCGGGTGCGGCGGCTGGAGCCGGCGCAACACCCTCTACGGCGGCGACCACTCGCCTGGACGGAGCGCGACGCTGCTGGACCCGGCGAAGGACGCGGCGCGGGTGCGGGCGATGTACACCGCGCCGGCGTTCGCGCGGCGGGGCGTTGGGCGGCTGATCCTGGCGGTGTGCGAGAGGGCGGCGGCGGCCGAGGGCTTCACCCGCGTCGAGCTGGCGGCGACCATGTCGGGAAAGCCGCTGTACGAAGCCTGCGGTTACGAGGCGATCGAAGCGTTCGAAGACGCCCGCGGCGGCGTGCCGGTGCCGTTGCTAAGGATGGGGAAGCGGCTGGGGCCGGCCTAGCAACCTCGCGAGCGGCGGCAAGAGGCGGACGCGCCGCTCTCGACCGCCAAGGACGCCAAGGTCGCCAAGGCGATGAGGGGGCCGACGCGCCTCCTTTTCCCGTCATTCGCCGCTGGAGCCAAGCGGACTGCGAAGCGGAGGCGCGTAGCCCATGCACACTCACCTGGCGCGGTGATCATGGGTGGCCCGAACAAGACCGTATGTCCGTGAGAGGGCGGCTCGTCTCGCATCATGCAAGGAACGAGGGTTGCGCGGGCGGGCGCCCGCACCTGGCCTCATGCATGGGAGACGAGCCGTGGAGGAGACTATCACGTATCTGGGTCTGGATGTTCACAAGGAAAGCATCGAGGTCGCGATCGCCGAAGGCGGTCGCGGCGGCGAGGTGCGCCACTATGGCCGGATCGCCGCGACGCCGGCGGCGATGGCGAAGTTGATCGCCAAGCTGCGCGAGCGCGGCGGTCGCCTTGTGAGCTGCTACGAGGCGGGCCCCTGTGGTTACGGGTTGCACCGGCAGCTGACCTCGCTTGGAGTCGAGAGCACGGTTGTCGCGCCGTCGCTGATCCCGAAGAAGCCGGGCGATCGGGTGAAGAGCGATCGACGCGATTGTCTGTCGCTGGCCAGACTGGACCGCGCCGGCGAGCTGACGCCGGTGTGGGTTCCCGATCCAGCGCACGAAGCCATGCGCGACCTGGTGCGCCTTACGGCTGCCGCACAGCGCAACCTCACCCGCGCGCGGCAGCATCTGCAGTCCTTCCTTCTGCGGCACGGGTTGATCTACCAAGGCCGCACCCCCTGGAGCCGGGCGCATCGTCTCTGGCTGGCCGGCCTGCGCTTCGCCCATCCGGCGCAGCAGATCGCGCTTCAGGACATGCTGCACGCCATCGAGGCCCATCAGCTCAGACTGCGCGGGCTCGATGCCGAGATCCTGAAGCTTCTCCCCGACTGGTCCATGGCGCCGGTGGTCGAGGCCTATCAGGCGTTGCGCGGCGTCTCGGCGCTCAGCGCCGTGACCCTGGCCGCCGAGATCGGCGACCTCAGCCGCTTCTCCAACCCGCGCCAGTTGATGAGTTATCTTGGTCTCACCGCCTCGGAGCACTCCAGCGGCAAGCGCCGGCGACAGGGCGCCATCACCAAGGCCGGCAACGCCCACGCCCGGCGCGTGCTGGTGGAAGGCGCCAGAAGCTATCGACTGCCGGCCCGCATCGCCAAGGCGAAGCTGGCCCGTCTCGAGCGCCAGCCCAAAGCCGTGCGTGACATCGCCTGGAAGGCGCAGGTGAGGCTCTGCGCCCGCTACCGCAGGCTCGCCGCCAGCCGGGGAAGCTCCAACATCGCCGTCGTCGCCATCGCCAGGGAGATGGCCGCCTTCCTGTGGGCCATCGCTCAGGTCGCATCGCCCAGCCTCGCTTAAGGCCGGCGACCAAACGGCGGGCGAAGCTGGGGGCGGGGGCCTTAAGGTCAGGGAACCCTCGACCCGACTTCGAGACTCAAAACGCTCGCAACAAGACAGAGGAAGCCCAAGACGCACAAACGGGAATGTGACACCAACGCACGCATCAGAGCTTGATCAACCGTCGTCTTCCGCCTCCGCTTCCAGCTTCGCTCGCCCACGCCCCCTCTTCGGTCACCGCCGAAGCGATCCCGCACGACTCCACTCTTGCAAACGGACATCAGAGCCGGGCCATGACGGCAGAGAGGGAGCGCGGCGCGTGGACACGCACTCTTCGCGTCCTTGGCGTTCTTGGCGGTCAAATTGGACGGTTCCGCCGGCAAGACGGGAGCCAGGCTACTCCCGCCAATCCGCCAGCGCCGGACCGAGCGCCGCTTTCAGCGGGCCGAGCCAGGGCTCGTAGTCGCGCCAGCGGCCCAGGCCTTCGCGGAAGATGGGGCGGCGGACTTGCTCGGAGCTGACGGTGCGGACGGCGCGGTCGTTTTCGTGGAAGGCGAGGCAGGCGGGGTCGAAGGCAAGGCCGCAAGACGCGAGCAGGCGGCGGACTTCCGCTTCGGTGTCCTCGACCAGGTCCTCGTAGATCACCCGATGCACGCGGCCAGGCAGCACCCGATCGAAATGGCGCATGAGGTCGACGTAGTCGCGGTAGTAGCGGCCGATGTCGGCGAGGTCGTAGGAAAACGACTGGCCCTGGGCGAAGTGCTGCTTGAACGCCGAGAAGCCGGACGCCAGCGGATGGCGGCGCACGTCGACGATCTTGGCCTTCGGCAGGATGAGCTGGATCAGGCCGACGTGCTGGAAGTTGTTCGGCATCTTGTCGGTGAAGAACGGCCGGGACAGGCCCCGGTGCGGCGCGGTCGTGGCGATGTAGGACTCGCCGAGCCCCTTGAGCCGGTCCGCGTCGAGCGACGCCAGCGCCTCCGGGTAGCCGCCCGGCTCGGCGCGCAGGCGCGACGCGATCAGGCCGATATCGGGCAGCTCCATGGTGCCTTCGACGGCCGGGTGGCTGGCCAGGATCTGCTCGACCAGCGTCGAGCCGGAGCGCGGCAGGCCGACGATGAAGATCGGCGCGTCCGACGCGGCGCCCTGCCCTCCCCGCGCGGCGAAGAAGTCCGGTGTGAACAGCGCCTTCGACCGCTTGACGAACGCGGTCGTCTCATCGGCGTCGTAGCGGCCCTCGCCGCGGCGGATCGCGGCGCCGGCGGCATAGTGCTCGAACGAGGCGGCATAGTCGCCGCGGTCCTCGAGCGCCTTGCCCAGCGCATAGTGCAGCTGGACCTGCTCCTCGGCCGCACCGGAGGCCTCCAGCGCCCGTTCGATCGCCGCCTCCTCGTCGGGCGTGAGCTGGGCGACCTTGAGGTTGGCCAGGCCCCAGTAGGCGGCGCCCAGGTCGGGGGCGAGCGCGATCGAGCGGCGGTAGGCGGCGACGGCCGCCTCATGACGGCCGAGGGTGCGCAGCGCCTGGGCGTAGTTCAGCCAGACCTTGGGCTGGCGCGGATAGTCTACGAGCAGCTGCTCGTAGATGGCGACCGAGCGGTCCTCCTCGCCGATCAGGCCAAGGCTGGCGGCCATCAGGTTCATGTAGGCGGGGTTCCTGGGCTCGGCCGCGAGCAGCGGCTTGAGCTGGGCGATAGTCTCAGGGCCCTTCTGCTGGTGGAACAGCGCCGCGGCATAGCGCAGGCGCGCGCCGGCATGGGCCGGGTCGAGCTCGAGCGCGAGCGCGAGCAACGTCTCGGCGTCGCCGTGACGGTTCTGCGCCTCGTAGGCCTCGGCCATCAGCCGCATCGCCGCGATGTCGGTCGGGCGCTCGCCGAGGTGGGCGCGCAGCAGGTCTTCGGCCGCCGCTGGGCGGTCCTCGAACAGCGCGTCTGCGGCGCGGCGGAGCGCCGGATCGGTCACCGACGTGCGGGCGAACTCGGCATAGGCCGTGTCGGCGCCGGCCACGTCGCCTTCGCGAAACAGAGTATCGCCCAGCGTGCGCCACGCCTCGGGCAGCTCGCGGTTCAGCGCCAGTGCGCGGCGGAGCGCGGCGAGCCCGCCCGCCGCGTCGCCCAGGTCGGCGAGCACGGCGCCGAGCTCGTATTGTGTGCGCGCGGCGTTGGGATAGGCGCGGGCCAGCCGGGCCAGGATGCGGTGCGCGGCTTCGGCTTGCCCGGTCCGCCGCTGCGCCGAGGCGAGGATCAGAAGCGCCCGCGGATCGTTGGGCGCGGCTTTGAGGATGGCTTCGGCGGCGCGCCCGGCGTCGGCCGGGTTCGTGGCGAGCAGCACAGCGGCGCGGTCGATTGCGGCGGCGAGCGACGCTTGTTCAGCCATGCCTACAGATAAGCACGCGGGCGGGCGGAGTCGCGCTCCGTCCGCCCGTCGGCTTTAGAACGTGAAGGTCACGCGGCCGTAGTAGTAGCCGCCGTTGATCCCCCACGGGGAGAACTGGGCGGGCTCGCCGTAGACGTTGTTGCCGTCGGAGGGTTCGACGCCGCCAGCCCCGTTCGGCACGTTCGGCACGCTTGGCGGCCGGGTGTCGAACAGGTTGTTGGCGCCGACGTTCAGCCGCAGCTGGGGCGTGACCCTGAAGCCGATGTCGATGTCGGTAATCGCATTGGTCGGAACCGTGAAGTTGTTCGCCCCGGCGTTGGACCCGGTCTGGTCGATGCTGATCCACTCCGACGTCGGGCCGTAGACGGTCTCGCGCAGGTTCACGCTCCAGCGGTCCAGGGTCCAGTATGCGCCGACGACGAACTTTTCTTTCGGCGTCATGGTGGTGAGCGCCGAGATCGCCTGCTTGGTGAGCAGCTTGGTCTGGCCGAATGGGACGTTCACGTCGACCGCCGGCAGCGGCGCGACCTTGGTGACCGTGGTATCGTTGTAGTTGAAGCCGGCCGACCAATCGACGTGGCCCATGTCGCCGAAGTCCGATGAATAGGAGGCGGTCACCTCGGCGCCATCGGTGCGCGTATTCACGCCGTTGGTGAACAGCTGGATGCCGGCGAAGCTGATGCCGGAGTTGAGCACGTTCCCGTGCGCCGTGATCGCGTTCAGCACAGCCTGCGAGATGATCTGGTTGGTCGCGCCGATCTGCTCGGAACCGAGCAGGAAGCCGCTGCCGACGATGCGGTCGGTGATGTCGATCTCGTAGGCGTCGGCCGTGATCTGCAGGCGGTCGACAGGGTGCAGGACGATGCCGATGCTGTAGTTGTCAGACTTCTCGGGCTTGAGCGGCCCGAACCCGGCCACCTTGGCGGCCGGCGAGTTCGGCGGCAGCTGCACCTGGGCGAAGCTCGGCGACACGTTGGTGCCGGAGTAGAACTCTTCGGCCAGGGTCGGCGCGCGGAAGCCGTTGCTGATGGTGCCGCGGATGGCGATCATCGGGCTGAAGTCGTAGCGCGCGGTGAACTTGCCGACCGTCGTGTCGCCGAAGTCGGAGAAGTTCGCGTAGCGGCCGGCGACGTCGAGGTGCAGGTGGTCGAGTGGGTCGCCCGAGAGATCGATGTAGACCGCTTCGTCGGTGCGCGTGTGGTTGCCGGCGTCCGTCGGACTATAGCCCGTGAAGGACTGGGCGCCCGCCCCGAAGTAGGACGAGGGCTCGCCCGCCTGGATGCTGAAGCTGTCCTGCTGGTACTCGGCGCCGAACGCGACGTCCAACGGCGAGGCCATGCCGACATTGAACTGCTTGTCGAAGTCGAGGTTCGACGTCCAGTCCGTCGTCGCGAACTGGCCGTCGGTGAAGTCGCGCTGCGGGATGATCGGCGTCGCCGAGAGACCTTGCAGCAACGGGAACAGCTGGGCGTTGGCGGAATCGACCGTGGCGACAGCGTCGGTGTCGCCGCCGTAGGTGGTCGACAGGTCCCAGTTCCAGCCGCTGACGACGCCCTTGATGCCGCCGGTGAAGGAGTAGTCGTCCTCGGTGATCTGCTCGCGCGGGTCGAAGCCGTTGGGCAGCGGATAGACTAGCATGCCACCAGACGTCAGGCCGTGGATCTTCGTCGGGACGCGATAGTTCTCGAAAGCGGAGATGTCGCGGTGGCCGTAGCTGCCGAAGCTGTAGACCTCGACGTCGGGCGTCAGGTTGTAGCCGGCGTTGTAGAACGCGTTGTAGACGTTGTACTGCGGGTCGCCGTAGATGTGGTTGACGTCCGGATAGCCAGGCGCGTGCACGACCCCGGCGGCGTCGATCGGATTGTCGGTCGCCTTCAGGGTGCCGTTGGGGTTGAAGAGGCGCTGGTCGGAGCCGCCCTGCTGGCTGAAGCTGTGATAGCGCTCTTCCACCGTCAGGTTGATGAAACCGTTGTCGCCAAGACCGAAGCCCTTGTTGATCGACCAGGAGCCGGTGGCGCCGTCGCCTTCGTAGTATTGGCCGGCCGTCGCGGAGGCGACGCCCGCGGATGGCGAGCTCTTGAGAATGATATTCACGACGCCGGCAATGGCGTCCGAGCCGTACTGGGCGGCGGCGCCGTCCTGCAGCACTTCGATGTGGTCGATCGCGCCGACCGGGATGAAGGTGAGGTCGGTCGTGGCCGCGCCCTGGTAGGGGCTGCCGCCGTCAACCGCGAGGTCGGCGGTCGTGTGACGGCGCTTGCCGTCCACCAGCACCAGGGTGTCGTCCGGATTGAGGCCGCGGAGCGCCGCCGACAGCGTCAGCTGGGAGGTGTCGGCGCCGTAGCCCTGCGCATTGAAGGAGGGCAGCGTCTGCGACAGCACCTGCATGACATCCTGCTGGCCAACGACCTTGAAGGCGTTGCCGCCGACCACCTGAACCGGGGCCGGGCTGTCGACTGCTTTCAGGCCCGCCGTGCTGCGGGTGCCGGTCACGATGACCTGGGCAGAGGATGGGTTTGCGGCGGCATCCGCCGCCAGGGCCGGCGCGGCGATCGCCGCGCTCAGCGCGAGTACGCTGGTTCCAAGGAGTAGTGACTTCGGCATGTGATCCCCCGTCTTGCCAATGGATGCACCGAGCCTCCCCACGCCTTTATAATTTCTCTATTTTTTACGGCGTACTGCACAGCTCCTTACACGCGTGCGAATATAATGACACCTGTGTCACCGTTGCCGCAGGCCACGTGGATCGATCAGAGTCCGCGGCGTTGCAAAAGCGTCACACTTGCCGTGGCGGTATGTTTGAGGCGGCCCGCCCGATCGGTTGATGAGGACAGGGGCCGTCGACGGGCGGACCGGAACGGCGGCGCCCTTGACCCCCGGATCGCCGCCCCGGTACCCTTCGCGGATAACCTTGGGGAAACGCCGCCATGTCCTACGCCGCCGGGCGCGTCATCAACGACGCCGACAGCCACATCATGGAGAGCCTGGACTGGCTCTCCAGCCACGCGGATCCGTGCGATCCGCGACCGGCTAGGCAGCATGCGGCTGGAGGCCGGCGGCTCGGGCGCCGAGAAGGCGATCGCCCAGCGCGCTCGAGCGGCAGCAGGACGCCGCCGCGACAGCGGAGATCGCGACCAACGTGGTCACCGGGCCCGAAGGGCTGGGCGGCCTATCGGCGCGATCGATCCCGGCGAGCGGACCAAGGCGCTGGACGACCTCGGCTTCTCGCGCCAGCTGGTGTTCACCACCTTCGCCGGCTCGCAGTTCCTGCCCTCGCCCGACCCGGAGGTGAAGTACGGCGGCGCGCGGGCGCTGAACCGGGCGATGGCCGACTTCTGCGCCGGCGACAAGCGCCTGATCGGCGTCGGCGTCGTGCCGCTGGACGACCCGGAGCGCGCGCTGATCGAGATCGACGCGGCGATCAAGGCCGGCGTCGAGCGCGATCTGGATCCCGGCCGCGCCGGCGGGCGAACGCTCGCCCGGCCATCCCGACCTCGACCCGGTCTGGCGCGAGGCTCGGCCGAGGCGGGCGTGCCCTTCGTGCTGCACGTTGGCGCGGCCGTCGCCGTCGCTGCCGCCCGCCTACCACAAGAACGGCCATCCGCGGCCGAAGGACTGGCTGGGCGGCGGCGAGAACCTGCGCGCCAAGGACTATTTCGCGCTGTCGCTTCGCGCCGCAGAACTTCCTCTGCCGCGCTGGCGCTGGACGGCGTGTTCGACCGCTTCCCGGCCCTGCGCGGCGGGGTGATCGAGCTGGGCGCCGGCTGGGTGCCGGACTTGCTGCGCCGGCTGGACCAGGCCTGGAAGGGCTGGCGCAAGACCGACCCGGTGGTCGCCGGCGCTGTCGGCGCCGCCGTCGGAGTTCATCCGCCGCGCCGTGCGCTTCACGCCCTACGCGACCGAGAACGCCGGGACGATCATCCGCGAAGGCGGGCCCGAGCTCTTCCTGTTCTCGTCGGACTACCCGCACCCGGAGGGCACGAAGAACCCGATCGAGCGCTTCGAGACCTCGCTTCGAGGGCCTGGACGAGGACGCCAAGGACCGCTTCTACCGCCGCAACTTCGAGGACCTGTTCGCAGCCTAGCCTTTCCGCGCAGCGCAAGCTGCGCGGCCCCTTTCACCACAAAGGGCACGAAGGACACGAAGAGCACAAAGGAAGCGTGAGGGCGGGACCAGCACGACTCCTGCCCTCTTCGTGCCCCTTCGTGTCCTTTGTGCCCTTCGTGGTCGAATGCGGCTTCGCCGCTTGGAGGCGCGCACCCGGCTTTGGCTGCGTTATGGTGCGCGGAAAAGGAGGCGGCGACCATGCCGATCGTCAAATACCGCATGCATCGGGCGGGGACGGAGCCGCGGATGACGGAGATGCCCGTGCCCGGGTGGGGCGGCGACCCGCAGCCGCGCGCGGACGGGAACCTCGAGCAGCTGTGGCACTGCACGCCGTTCTCGGAGGGCGCGCGTTACGGGATGGAGCTCTGCTATCCGTTCGAGCAGGAGCTCAGCGTCACCACCTTCCGCGGCAAGGTCAGGCTGGACGCCGATTGGGGCCCCCCGCCGGCCGACAGCACCCTGATGTGGCCACCGTTCCGCAGCTTCGGCGACGCCTACTACTCGCACCAGCTGGTCTTGGACCTGAAGGTCCCACCGGGGTTTGCGGTGCGCTTCGAGACCCACCCGCGCTACTACGCGCCGGTCGAAGACGTCCCGCTGGCGGTGCCGGCGCTGATCCGCACCAGCTGGTGGCCGATGGTCTTCTTCCTGATCTTCAAGGCGCCGCCGAAGGGGGTCACCCACGTGTTCCGCAAGGGCGAGCCCTACGTGCACCTGCTGGTCATCCCCGAGGAGCCGGAGCTGGAGCTCGAGCCAATGGGCGAGGAGGAAGCCGCCGAGCGCGAGCTGCAGGCCAGGCGCATCCACGCCAGCCGCGATGTGCTGTCGGAGGGCACGCGCTGGGTCTCGTCGACGAAGACGATCTTCGACGGCACCTACCGCCACATGCTGAGAGCCGCCAAAGCCCGCGACCGGGATAAGGCGTGAAGAGCTCAGATCCTCCCCCTACGGTTGAGGATCTAGGGGAGCGCCCCTCAACCCGTCACATCATCGAGTGGTGATGGTGGTGGTGGTGATGATGGTGATGGTGGTGATAGTTGGGGTAGCCGTACCGGTAGCCGTAATAATAGACCGGCGGCGGAGCGACCCAGGGGCCGTAGTAGTAGAACCAGCGGCCGTGCCACCAGCGGCGATAGCGATGCCGGTGCTGCGCCGGAATAAGGTAGTGCTGCACCGTCAGCTCGTTGTCCGAAGCCTTCAGCCGGTCGACGGCGTTCGGTATCGGCTCGAGCAGTTGGGCGTAGGTGCGCGCCGGCGCGACCGGCGCGGCCTGGGCCGCCGGCGCGATCGTTGGCAAGGCGAGCGCCGAGGCCGCCGCCAGCAAGCCGAGTTTCGTGGTGTTCATGGGTCTTCAATCCCGCTCCGAGGCGCGCGGCCCTCGCCTCGCCGCCGCCATCCCTATCCCCCTAACGCTCATCATAACGCCAAACCGTCGCCGTCGATCCATCGCGATACATATCGCTGCGGACATGGGTGCGCGGGCGGGGTCTCCCCCGCCCGCCCAGTCGGGGCTTCCGGCCGCGGCCTAGTAGTGGTTATGGTTGTGGTTGTTGTGGTGGTGATGATGCCGCCGCTGATGCAGCAAACGATAGTAGTTGTTCCACCAGGCGCGGCTGTGGTGGTGATTGTTGTGGTGGTGATGGTTGTTGTACTGTGCCTTCATCAGCGGCAAGCCGCCGAGCTCGCGGTCCGACTGTTCCAGCCGCGCCGCCGCATTGGGGATCGGCTGCAGGAGCTCGGCGAACGAGGTCGCGGGTGCGACCGCCGGCTGGGTCGGAGCGGCCTGAGTTGCCGCGGGCAGCGCCGCCAGCGCGGTTACCGCGCCGAGCAGGCCGAGTTTGGTCTTGTCCATGGGAGTTCCTCTTGATGTCACGGCGACGCTCGCTGCCGCGGGTCTAAGCTTAACGCGAATGGCCCTCAGGCGATCCCCGAGGTTGGGAAATCGTAATCAACATCATCGCCCGCGCGGTGGCCCTAGCCGGCCGCGGAGGCTGACCGGCGCGGAGGATACTCCCGTCCACCCAAGGCAAAGCCTCGCCGCGACTAGTGGTGGTTGTGGCGGTGGTCGTGGTGAGTGGGCAGGATACGATGCAGCACGCGCCGGATCGGATTGTGGTGACGGCGGTAGTGACCGTGGTCATGGTGGTGGTCGTGATAGGCGGCATTCATCAGCCGCGCGGCGCCGGCCAATTCGGTGTCCGACGCGCTCAGCCGCTCGACCGCGTTCGGAATCGGTTGCAGCAGCTCGGCGAACGACGTCGCGGGGGCGACCGCCGGCTGCGTCGGAGCGGCCTGGGCCACGGCGGGCAGCGCCGCCAGCGCCGTTACCGCGCCGAGCAGGCCAATCTTGGTCTTGTCCATAAGTTTCATCCGGGCGGCGCCACGGCGCCCTGCCGCCACGGCTCCCTCGCCACGCTAAGGTCGACTTCACGATCCGGCAACACCCCCTCCGCTCCTCGTGGCGTCAGGCGCCGTCGAGCTCCTTAACCAGGGCGACGGCGGCATAGACCTTCGTCAGCGCCTCGGTGATGGCCGCGGCGGAGACGGCGACCGACCGGTTCACCGCCGCGTCGTAGCCATAGTCGCCGCCGATCGAGAGGATGTTGCCGTCGAAGGCGGTCCCGATCACGTCGCCCTTGGCGTCGAGAACCGGCGAGCCGGAATTGCCGCCGACAATGTCGTTGGTGGTGGTGAAGTTGAAGATCGTGTTCGGGTTCAGCCGGTCCTTGGCCGCGATCCAGCGCGGGTCGAGATCGTAGGGCGGCTCGCCGGTCGCGCGCCGATAGAGGCCGGAGAAGGTGGTGAACGGCGCCGTCGTGACCCCGCGCCATGTCCACCCCGCAACGGCGCCGTAGGAGAGCCTGAGCGTGAAGGTGGCGTCGGGATAGACGCTCGTTCCATAGACGGCGAAGCGGGCGCGGGCGATCGCCTCAGCCGCGCGGTCGGTCGGACCGATCACCCGCTCCTCGTATTCGGCGCGGATGCGGCGCGCTTCTGGGTCGATCTTCAGCGCGTAGCGGATCAGCGGGTCGTCCGACGCCTGGATCGCGGCCCAGCCGCCGTCCCACAGCGCCTTGCGCAGGGCGGGATCGCCCAGGCGCGTGCGCACGACCAGCGCCTTGGACATCGTCTCGGGGCTCTCGCCGCCCAGCAGAAGGACGACATCGGGATTGTCGGCGCCCAAGAGCTCGCGCGCCTTGGCGAGCCAGAACTCCAGCGCCAGCTGCTCGGTCACGGGGTCGACCGGGACGGGCGTCAACACCTCGCGCTCCACGAACGGCAGGCGGCTGTCGTCGTACCCGGGCAGGCGATCCGGCGACGGCTTCGCACGCTCAGCGGCGGCGCGCACCAGACGGCGGGCGTAGTCAAACAGGCGCGAGTCATCCGGGCCGCCTTCGAGCGTGTGCTCGGCCGGGTAGAGGGCGGCGGCCCGCTCCTGCACCCTGGCGATGTCAGCCCACGGGTCGCCGAAGCCCGCGCCCATCGCCCTCAGCGCCTTGGTCCTGAGGTCGGCCTCCGCCGCCTGCCGCGCGGCCATGAAGGCCGGGTCGTCCAGCGCCAGGAGGCGACCCCACTCGACCTTGTAGTCGTTCTCGAGATCGAACAGCAGGTCGTCGGCCAGCCGCTTCGCCTCGGGCGACTCTTCGGAGAGGCGGATCAGACGGCCGCGCAGCTCGGCCAGCTGGGCGATCTCGATCGGCGCGATCACCGAGCGCCGGGTCTCGAGCTGGGCGGTGGTGAGCTCGCGGAAGGTGGCGCCCGGGTTTCCGGCGACGAACACCGGCTGGCCAGCCGTGGGCGGCGTCGGGTCCCAGCGCAGATGCTGAGGCGTGGCGACCGGGCGGCCGTTCTCGTAGAGCCGCAAGAAGGCGACATCCAGGTCGTAGCGCGGGAAGTTGAAGTTGTCGGGATCGCCGCCGAAGGAGCCGACGCGCTCGCCGGCCGAGAACACCAGCCGCACATCGCCGTACTCCCGGTAGCGGTAAAGCTTGTATTGGCCGCCGTGATAGAGGTCGACGACCTGGCAGTGGTGGGTCGTCTCGCCGCGGCAGGCGTCGGCGGCGATCGTCGACGACGCGGCGTTGACCGCCTTGACCAGCGCCTCGCCGGTGAGTCCGGCGCCCGCCGCCCGCATCCTCGGCGTTACGTCCCAGGCGCTCTCCAGGATCTCGGCGCGCAGCGCAGGGCAGGTCTTCTCCTCCGCCGGGGTCGCGGCGAGCGCGCCGTCACGGGCCAGGTCGTGGCCCGGCGTCGCCAGGTCGTGCGCGCAGTCCTGGGCGCAGTGGTTGTTGGTGAGCACGAGCCCCTGGCCGCTGACCACCGAGCCGGAGCATCCGACCGAGAGGCGCACCACCGCCCGCTGCACCCGCGCGAGCCAGGCGGGGGTGACGTCGACGCCCAATGCGGCCTTGATGTCGGCGGCAGGCACGTTGTCGAATGTCCACATGCCTTCGTTGGCCTGCGCGGGCGCCGCCATCAGCGCGGCGCCGGCGGCCAGAACCCCGATCGGAACGGACTTCATCGAGCTTGGGCCTACATCATCGCCTGCTCGAGCAGCCCGGCCACGGCGATCGGCGTCAGGTCCTCGAGGAAAGGGCCGATGATCTGGACGCCGATCGGCAGGCCCGTCCGGCTCCGCCCGACCGGCGCGGCAGTGGCGGGCAGACCGGGAAAGGTGACCATGGCGGGCCAGGCGAGCTGATCGCCGTAGGCGGTGTCGCGACCGTTCACGACCAGGCGCGCGCTGTCCATCGATGCGTCCTGCATGTGCGGGAAGGCCGGCGTGCCGAACGGCGGCGCGAGCACGATGTCGAACTCCTCGAACAGGGCGGCCCAGCGGCGGCGAAGCGTGTGTTGCGCCCCCAGGAGGTTCATCCAGACGTGGGCATCGACCGGCGCGGCGTCCGGCCGACCGCGGCTCATGCTGGTGCGCAGCATCGGCAGGTAGTGTTCGTGCGTCGCCGCGAGGTCGGGCAGGAGCTCGCTCGCGTGCGCGACCTTGGCGCCGGCCTTGGCCATCGTCGCCGCCGCGCCTTCGACTACGCCCTTCACCTCGTCGTCGGTGGCGCAGCAGGGATGGGTGGTCACCACCAGCACGCGGTAGTCGCCGAGGCGCGCATGCCGCGGCTCGGGCAGCGCCAGGCGATAGGCCTTGGCCTCGTCGCCGTCGGGCCCGGCGATTACCGACATGGCGAGCGCAAGGTCGCTGGCGGTGCGCGCCAGCGGGCCGGCGACCGAGAGCTCCTGCGCCGGCCCGGGCTCGGTGACCGGCGGCGGCGCCCCGCCCCAGGCTGGAACCAGCTTGACCGTCGGCTTGTGGCCGAACACGCCGCAGAAGTGGGCGGGCACGCGGATCGAGCCGCCGATGTCGGTGCCCATCTCCAGGGGGACCATGCCGGCGGCCAGCGCCGCGGCGCTGCCGCCCGAGGAGCCGCCGGGCGAGCGGGAGAGGTCGTGCGGGTTGTTGGTGCGGCCATAGATGGGGTTGGCCGACTGCCAGTCGGCCAGGCCCGGCGGCACGTTGGTCTTGCCGAGGATGACGGCGCCGGCCGCCTTCAGCCGCGTGACTGGCGGGCCTTCAAAGTTGGGCATCCAGCCCTTGAACTGGTCGTAGCCCCAGGTCGAGGCCAAGCCGAGGATGCGGTTGCTCTCCTTCACCGTCATCGGAACGCCGAGCAGCGGCGCATGCTGGCCGCTCGCCAGCGCCGCGTCCGCCGCCTTGGCGGCCTCGCGAGCGCGATCGAAGTCGCGCACCACGACGGCGTTGATCGGCCCGTCCTTGGCTTCGATGGTGCGGATCGCCTCGTCACACAGCTCGACCGCCGAGAGGTCGCCGGCAGCCAGCGCCTTGGCCAGCCCTCCGGCGCTCGCCGTCGCGTAGTCGATGGTCTTGGTGAGCATGCGGCCTCCTCTCCGGACCTCCGTAGAGGAGAAGCCTAATCGGCGTCCAGTTCGGGGTAGTGGCGGAAGATGCCGTCTTCGTTGAACGGGATGCGGCGCTCAGACGCGAGGTATGCGGCGAGCGCCGGCAGGGCGGCCACGCGGTGGTGCAGGGCGACCAGCCCGGGCCAGCCGGGCTTCAGCCGCGCCATCGTCCGCGGAAAGGCGTAGCTCAGCCCCTCGATCACTTGGAACAGGCTGAGGTCCACGTAGGTGAGCGAGCCGCCGACCAGATGCCCGCTCGTCTCCGGGTTCGCGCTCAGCACGCGCTCGAAATAGCCGAGGTACTTGCCGATCCGCTCGTCGCGGAACCCCTTGGCGCGCCGTGCGGCCTCCGGCTTTTGGTCCTCGTAGTAGAGATTGCCGCCGACCGGGTGATGGGTGTCGTGCGCCTCGGCGACCAGGTCGGTCACCGTCAACTGCAGCTGGTGGACGAAGAGCCGATCGGCCTCGGCATCGGGCGTAAGGCCGAGGCGCGGGCCGAGGTAGAAGAGGATGTTGGCGGCCTGGGCGATCATCACCTCGCCGTCGACCAGGAACGGTGGGGCAAACGGCGGATGCGCGAGGGCCGCCTCGCCCATCAGCGCCATCATCGCCCGCGTCCCGCCGGGCGCGCGGGCGACGTCGCGGTAGCCGGCGCCGGCCGCCTCGAGCGCCAGCCGCACGAACTCCCCCCGCCCCTGGATCCCCGGCCAATAGTAGAGGTCGTAGGTCATCGGTTCCGTCCTCCCGCTCGCCCTGCTCCCCAGACTTCCCTCGGGGGAGAAGGAGGGGGCCGCGCTGCTGCAAGCAGCGTGGGGGGATGAGGACGTACGCCGTTTCAGAATAGTCCGAGAGGGCGTAACCCCTCACCCTCCCGATCGCTTCGCTCCGGGCCCCTCCCTCTCCCTCCGGGAGAGGTTTGGCTACCCCGCCGCGACGCCGATGCCGATCGGGCAGGTGACGCCGACGCCGCCGACGCCGCAGTAGCCGTGCGGGTTCTTGGCCAGGTATTGCTGGTGATAGTCCTCGGCGAAATAGAACGGCCCGGCGGGCGCGATCTCGGTGGTGATCGACCCGAAGCGGTGCTCGCCAAGCGCCTTCTGGTAGGCGTCGCGCGAGGCCGGCCGCCGCCTTCGCCTGCGCCTCGTCGTAGGTGTAGATCGCCGAGCGGTACTGGGTGCCCATATCGTTGCCCTGGCGCATGCCCTGGGTGGGGTCGTGCCCCTCCCAGAACGCCTTGAGCAGCGCCTCGAAGCTCGTCAGCTTCGGGTCGATAGACCACCAGCACCGCCTCGGTGTGGCCGGTGCGGCCGGAGCAGACCTCTTCATAGGTCGGGTTGGGCGTGATCCCGCCGGCGTAGCCGACGGCGGTCACCCACACGCCCGGCAGCTGCCAGAACACCCGCTCGACGCCCCAGAAGCAGCCCATGCCGAACTGGGCGAGCCTCGTCCCTTCGGGATAGGGCCCCTTGAGCGGCCGGCCGTTGACGAAATGGGTGCGCTCGGTCGGGATGGGATCGGGCCGACCGGGAAGCGCGGTCTCGGCCGTCGGCAGCTCCAGCGACTTCTTTGCGAACAGCATGGCGGGGCTCCTTCGGCTGCCTTCGGTTGTTCGCGCCAAGATAGTCCCGCCGCGGCGAAAAAGTGAGCCCCCACTGCGCCCTCTTGCGGGGAAAGCCTCGCCGCTATAGTGCGCGGCGCTCCTGCGAGCGGGTGAGGTGGCCGAGCGGTCGAAGGCGCACGCTTGGAAAGCGTGTATAGGGTTACCCCTATCGAGGGTTCGAATCCCTCTCTCACCGCCAGCGGGGCCGTAATACGTCGGAATATCAATACGTTAGGAACGCCGGATTTCAGTACCCACGCTGACGCCCCTGCGTGACTTAAGGCCGAGAAAACGGCCGGCGTTGAAGGGAAACAATGACTTAGGTCCGTTTCAGGGGCCTCGGCCGGGTCCCGGCGCGGCGCCTAGGTAACGACTCAGGTAACAGACGTTTGAGCGATGCCACCTCATCTACGGAACGCGATGCCTCCGAGGCCGTGAGCTTCAAATACGATGTTGGCTTCTCGTTCCTCGCGGCCGACGAGGGCATCGCGAACGAGCTGAACGACCTCGTCGCCGACCGGCTGAGCACCTTCCTCTATTCGGAACGGCAAAAGGAGCTCGCCGGCACTGATGGCGAGGAAACCCTCAACAGGGTGTTCTCGAAAGAATGCCGTGTGGTGGTCGCGCTGTATCGGTCTGGCTGGGGCACGACAGCGTGGACGAGGATTGAAGAGACGGCGATCCGTAACCGCGCGCACGATGAAGGCTACGACTTCTGCATCTTTGTGGCGCTCGAGGAGCGGCCGCAGATGCCGCGTTGGTTGCCCAGAAACAGGATCTGGGTCGGCTACCAGCGCTGGGGCGCGCGCGGCGCGGCCGCGGTAATCGAGCAGAGGGTCGCCGAGCTGGGCGGCAAGGCGCGCGCCGAGACCATGGAGGAGTTCGCTGCGAGGACGGCCAGGAACGCGGACTTTGAGGCTCGTCACAAGGCGGCCCTAAGCGTTTGGAACCTGAACCAGATCGTCGCTGCGGCGGCGGCCGACACGGCTGTTGAGCTGGAGACGCTTGTCGCCAAGTTTAATGCCGCCCAGTCGAGCATCAAGATCGAGTTGCTCCCGAAAGGCGCGGGTCACTTTCCGGTGTTGGGAGGGCTGCCGGACGGCCTCTCGTTCAACTTTCACATGGTCTACTCGAACACGCTTGACCATACGGCCTTTCGCGCGCGCATCTGGGACGGTCCCGCCCCCCGGCCTGGCATCTGGTACAATGAGCCTAAGGTGCGGCTCGAGAAGGTTGTCGGCTTCGACTACAGCCGCGCTGACAAGTACGTCTGGGTGATGGACGGACGGCAGCTTGGCGCCGCGGAGTTCGCTAAGGCGCTGCTGGAATGGTACGTGGACAATGCGCAGCCTCGCGGCGAGCCGCCGATTGCGGGGCGAGCGCGCAGACCGATCTAGTCTGACGCGCCAGCGGCGGGGCTGGATGCCATGGACATAGCAGCCGCGATCACGACCGCGCGGGCGGCCTTCGAGACGCTGAAGGCGCTTCAGGACGTCGACCACGCGGTCGACAAGGCGACCCTGAAGACGCGGCTCGCCGACGTCATGAATAACCTAGCTGACGTGCGCATGGCGCTTGCGGAGGCGAAAGAGGAGGCCGCGGCGAGAGATTCGGAGATCGCGCGGCTGCGCGGCGCGTTCGAAGCTCGCGACGCCCTCATCGAGCGCCACGGCTTCAAGTATCGGCGCCGCGAGTCGGACCCTGAGAGGCCGGTCGGCTATCCGATTTGTCCTCGGTGCGAGACGGTGGATGGCCGCATCGTCTTCATGCAGGAGCAGGAACGGCGGCCTTTCTGTCCGGAGTGCAAGCGCTTTTACACCAACGCGACTTTCTTCCTTTACGATGACCAGTTGCCGCGGAGATGAGCGCGACCCTCCGCCACCTCGCCGAGCCTGACCGCGGGATCCTCGTCTCCTTCGGCTGTAGCGCGGCCGTTTCCGTGCCGATGGAAAACGGCTTCATCGGCGAGCTGCACAAGCTCAGCCGCCACTATGGTCTAACGCTGCCGGCAGCAGAGGCGCTCGAGCGCTGGGGCGCCGAGACGACGCTGGACGACCTCGAGCGACGCGCGGTGTGCTCGATCTGCGGCGCTCGACGGCCGAAGGCGCGGGTCTCGATTTACGTCCCGACGAGTCCCGTCGTCGACGCCTCACCTGGCCGAGCGCGGAACTGGGGCTGATTCGCCACCAAGCGCGGCCGGGGCTATCTGTCAGCCGTGCCACCCCGTCACCCATCCGAGCGAGACGCTCCGCGTCGAGCTCGAGCCGGCCGAGGCCGCGGCGCTGATCCAGTTCGCCGAGCGTGGCTACAAGATGTTGGCCGCGATCGACCAAGCGCGTAGCCCGGCTGCGATCGACGCCGCGATCGGCAAACTCAGGACCGCGATCGAGCGGCGATGAGAGCCTTCCCGCACGGAGACGCGGCCGCAAGTCAGGTAACGGAGCGGGCATGTGGGTGATCCACCCGCCGAACGTGACATGGCCAATGCCATCGAACGACGCGTTGGTCGGCGTCTCAGGGAGATAGTCAGAGAGTCAGAGGCTCAGTTCCGAGCCGCCGAGACCGAGCTGGGCACCCGAGGCCAAACTGGTTCGCTGATCCGACGCAAGCTGGAAGTGCTCAAGGCGCTGTGCTCCCAAGGGACCGCTTGGGCGTTCGGCGAAGTCGAACGCTATTCGACGCAGCCGCAGATCGCGCGCAGCGTGCATGCGCCGTTCCTAGAGCGCCTTTCGATTGTGGCCGACCTTGCTGAGTTCCGCGACGGGGTCTGGGCGCCGCGCTTAAACGTAGGGCTCGAGGCTCCGGCTTCTCGCACGCATGACGTTAGGACCGAAGCGGGAGTCGGCGAGTCCGTCGAACCTGCACACTCCGGGGTGGGCGCTTCCGATGTCTCTGCCGGCACCGCTCCGACCAGTCTGTCGCTTGATCTCGACACAAGCGCGCCCGCGTCCGATCGCGTCGTGCGCATCGACCATAACAGCGCCCTCTATCGGGAGGCGCATGGCGCGTTAATGGAGGTCGAGGAGGCCCTGCGCGGGGACAACGAGTTCCCTGATCCGGAGTTACGGAACCAGATTCTCGCTGAGATCTCGGCGGGCCGTCAGTTGTTCGAAGCCCCGGTAGTCAAGGTTGCGATTGTTCTGACAGTCCTCGGGGGCGCGCTGACCACCCTGTCCGTGGCGGTGCCCGGGCTGGCGGTCAGTATTCTGGGTGCTGCGGCCTGGGCGGCGGTTGTCGCCTGCATCAGCTGGGCCGACCGGCAGCTCTAACCTCTGTGCCTGGGGGGCCCGCGAAGGTTCGGTGTTTTGTCGACGCGCTCTGCCCTCGCCGGCCGCGCGCGAGCGCTCCTAGACCGTCTTCCGCCCAGACCATCGCTGAGGTATAGGCCCGCCCCCCATGGCGAAGCGAAGAACAAGAGTTCGAAGCAGGGCGGCGATTTTGCGGGTGGAGACGCGCTGCACATTCTGCAGAGCCGCACCCACGACCATCGAACACATGCCACCGAAAGCGATGTTCAGAGGTCGGCATCGACCGAGCGGGCTAGAGTTCGCGGCGTGCTTGGACTGCAACAACGGGACAAGAGGCGCCGACCTCGCCGCAAGCTTCATGGCCCGGCTCTCGCCCGACGGCAGCGTCAGTAGCCCCCTTTTCCAGGAGGCCAGGAAACTGGTCGCCAAGCTCGAGCAATAGGCCCCCGGTTTGAGGGCCGAACTAGCTCGCCCCGGCAAGGCGAGGGACGTAGTGCGCCAGACGGAGAGCGGTCTACTGGGCCCCGCCAAGGGTATTCACGCTGACCGCCCCCGGTTGAACGCCTACCTGGACGTGTTTTCGGCGAAGCTGGGCATGGCACTCTATCGCGAGCTTGTAGGCGTGTCGCTGCCGCTCGACGGCGCGGTGTATTCGACGTGGTTTCTGAACGCCGGCCTAGGTTCTGTACCCATAAAGCTTGAGGATGGTGACGAAGCTTGATTCAAGGCTGCCGAAAGGAGCCTTGAATGGCGAGGTATGACTTATCGGAGGCTTTCGGGCAAGGACTTCATGTCCGCTTCCGACCCTAAGCGGACAATCAAGTTGCGGGGGGATCGGCGCCTGCGATCAACGCCAAAGCGTGGCGTGCGATCTGCCCTTCCTCGTTTGCGGGGAGAACCTGTGCCTTCGGGCGATCATCGCGCGGCTGGGCGCCAAACCGTTCTTGCGCAGCGACCGGCTCGAGCCCGAGCCATGACAGCCCGGCGCAGATTTCGGCGCGAGTCCGCACATCGTTTTCGCCAATTCCACCGGTGAACACGAGCAAGTCCAGCCCTTCGATCGCAGCGGCCATGGCCGGCGATCTGCTTGCGGACCGAATAGACGAACATCTCTATGGCCAGGCGCGCCTGCGTGTTCTCGCCGGCGTCGCGCAGCTGGCGCATGTCGCCAGATAGACCGGAAACGCCCGCCATCCCCGCCTCCCGATCGATCGCCAACTCGAGCTGCGCCGCGTCCAGGCCATGCTTGCGGATGAGGTAGACCAACAGCCCGGGATCGAGGTCGCCGGCCGCGCGTCGCCATCATCACCCCGCCGCTGGGCGTCAGGCCCATGCTGGTGTCGATCGATCGCCCCGCTCTCGACCGCGGTGACGCTGGAGCCCGAACCAAGATGGGCGATGACGAGCCGCTCGGGCGGGACTCGCCGAGTTGGCGAAGGATCGACTCGCACGAGAGCCCGTGGAAGCCGTATCGCTCGACGCCGTCCACCTGCAGCGCGGTCGAGATCGGAAGTCGCCGCGCCACGTCGGGCAGACCATGGTGGAACGCCGTGTCGAGGCAGGCGACGTGGGGACAAGCGTCGAAGTGCGCTTGGGCGATCCGCACCACCTCCAACGCCGTCGGCGTATGCAGGGGCGCGAAAGCCCGGGCGGCTTCCAGGGCCCGCATGATCTGTCGCGTCGATCAGACAGTGATTTCGAACCGATGGGCCGCCATGAACGATGCGATGACCCACGCCGGTTGGGGCCGGCGCGCCGTGTTCGGCAAGGAACGCGAAGATCTCTCCGGCGGCCTGGGCGTGGTTCGCGATCGGCACCGGCATGCGAGCTCGGCGCGCCGCCCTCGCGCGCGTGTTGAAATCCGGGCCTGCGCCGTTCCAATGGCTTCGGCCTCGCCGTCGAACAGCACCTCGGGACCGGTTGGCGTTAGCCTGGAACAGGCGAACTTCAGCGACGACGAGCCGCAGTTCAGCGCCAGCACCGTCTGTCTTGTCGGAGGTTTCCCATCGCGGTCGGCCAGGCGGTCGACCAGCGCCAGTCGCGAACCTCGGGCATGTCCTCGCCGTGCTCGCTGACGTAGAGCTTGTGACGCTGCATGGTCGTCCAGTAGCGGGCCTCGGCCTCCTCAACTTTGTCGCTCATCCGTGGAACGCGCCGGATGGCGTCGAAGGCGAGCTGGTAGCGATCGAGATTGTTGAGCACCACCATGTCGAAGGGCGTGGTCGTCGTTCCTTCCTCGCGATAGCCGCGCACATGGAAGTTGTCGTGGTTGGGCCGGTTGTAGGTCAGCTGGTGGACGATCCCCGGGTAGCCGTGGAAGGCGAAGATCACCGGCCGGTCGCGGGTGAAGAGCGCGTCGAAGTCGCCGGTCGCCGAGGCCGTGCGGATGTTCGGTCTGCGGCTGCAGCGCCATGAGGTCGACGACATTGACCACCCGCACGCGCAGGTCAGGCGCGTAGTCGCGCAGCAGCGTGACGGCGGCCAGCGTCTCGAGCGTGGGGACGTCGCCGCAGCAGGCCATCACGACGTCGGGGTCTTCGGCTGCAGTTGCCGGCCCAATCCCAGACGCCCGCGCCGGCGGCGCAGTGGCGCGCAGCCGCGTCGATGTCGAGCCACTGCCATTCCGGCGCTTTGCCGGCGACGATCAGGTTGATGTAGTTGCGGCTGCGCAGGCAGTGATCGGCGACCGACAGAAGGCAGTTGGCGTCGGGCGGCAGATAGATGCGCGCCACGCCCGGCCTTCTTCTTGGCGATGTGGTCGATGAAGCCGGGATCCTGGTGGGAGAAGCCGTTGTGGTCCTGCTGCCAGACGTGGGACGTCAAGCAGGTAGTTGAGCGACGCGATCGGCTCGTCGCCATTCGATCTGACGGGCGGTCTTCAGCCACTTGGCGTGCTGGTTGACCATCGAATCCACCACGTGGATGAAGGCCTCGTAGCAGGAGAAGAAGCCGTGCCGGCCGGTGAGCAGATAGCCCTCCAGCCAGCCCTGGCAGAGGTGCTCGCTCAAGACCTCCATCACCCGGCCGTCGGCGCTGAGGTTCGATGTCGACGGCTTCGACCTCGGCCATCCAGGTCTTTCCGGTCACCTCGATAGACCGCCTCAAGCCGGTTCGAGGCGGTCTCGTCGGGACCGAACAGGCGGAAGTTGCGGCTTGGGAGGTTCAGCTTGATGACGTCGCGCAGAAAACCGCCGAGCACGCGTGTGGCCTCGGCCATGACCGCGCCCGGACGCGGAACCTCGACGGCGTAGTCGCGGAAGTGCGGCATCGATAGCGGGACGAGCAGCTCGCCGCCGTTGGCGTGCGGATTGGCGCTCATGCGGCGATGGCCGGTGGGCGCGATCGCGGCGAACGTCTCGCGGAACTTGCCGTGCTCGTCGAATAGCTCGCGCGGCCGGTAGCTCAGCATCCATTCTTCCAGCTGCGCCACGTGGTCGGGATTGTCGAACCCGTCGAGCGGCACCTGGTGGGCGCGCCAGGTGCCCTCCACCGGAAGGCCGTCGACGAACTTCGGACCCGTCCAGCCCTTCGGCGTCTTCAAGACGATCATCGGCCAGCGCGGTCGCTCGGGCGCTTCGCCAAAGGGCAGGGCGCGTGCCCCGGCCTGGATCGCGCGGATCTCGGCCAATGCGTCGTCAAGCGCGGCCGCAAGATCCTGGTGGACGAGGGGCGGCTGATCCCCCTCGACAAACTGCGGCTCGTAGCCGTAGCCGCGCAGAAGGTCGGTGAGCTCCTCACGGCTGATCCGCGCCAGCACGGTAGGGTTGGCGATCTTGAATCCATTCAGGTGCAAGATCGGCAGCACCGCGCCGTCGCAGCGCGGGTTGAGGAACTTGTTCGAGTGCCAGCTGGCCGCCAGCGGGCCGGTCTCGGCCTCGCCGTCGCCGACGACGCAGGCGACGATCAGGTCTGGGTTGTCGAAGGCAGCCCCATAGGCGTGGACCAACGCGTATCCCAACTCGCCGCCCTCATGGATCGAGCCGGGCGTCTCGGGCGCGACATGGCTAGGGACTCCGTAAGGCCAGGAGAACTGTCGGAACAGGCGCTGCATGCCGTTTCGGTTGCGCTCGATGTTCGGATAGCGCTCGGTGTAGGAGCCTTCCAGATAGCTCTGGGCGACCGGACCTGGACCGCCGTGACCCGGACCCATGACGTAGATCATGTTCAGGTCGTGTTCGACGATCAGCCGGTTCAGATGCACGTAGATGAAGTTCAGCCCGGTCGTGGTCCCCCAGTGGCCGAGCAGGCGCGGCTTGATGTGCTCGAGCTTGAGCGGCTCTTCGAGCAGCGGATTGTCCTTCAGGTAGATCTGCCCGACAGTCAGATAATTGGACGCGCGCCAGTAAGCGTCCATCTTGCCAAACAGCTCCGCAGAAACAGGATTGGCCATTGAACGCTCCGTAGGGCTTAAACGCTTGAGGAGGCGGTGGTTGCGCCTTGGGCCGCAAACGGCAGGAGCCTGAGAAAGTGGACGGGCGACTTTATCTGATCCGGCACGGCGAGACGACGTGGTCTCTCACAGGCCAACACACCAGTCGCACGGACTTGCCGCTGACTGCGCACGGAGAGCAGCAGGCGCGTGACATCGGCCGACTGTTAATTGGAATGACGTTTGGCCAGGTGCTTGTGAGCCCGATGCAACGCGCACGGCGTACTTGTGAACTGGCCGGTTTCGGAGCTGTGGCGCATGTGGATCCGAATCTCAGCGAGTGGGACTACGGCGACTACGAGGGCCGAACAGCCGCCGATATCCGCGCCGAGCGCCCGAACTGGGACATCTATCGTGATGGCTGCCCGGGTGGCGAATTCCGCCGAACAGGTGACCGCTCGTGTCGACATGATTCTCGCCCAGCTCCGCCCGGGCGTGGGGAAGGTGGCGATCTTCTCCCACGGGCAGTTCCTGCGCGCCCTGGCGGTCCGTTGGATTGACCTGCCGATACGGCAGGGAAGCCACCTCGGCCTGGACACCGGATCGCTGAGCATCCTTGGCTATGAACACAACAACATCGAGACGACGGCTATCTCGCTTTGGAACGCAGTGTCGAATGACCTATTCGAAGTGGTTCCGCAGCAGCATGGGCGGTAGCTGAGCCGCGGCGCGCCAAGTTAATGCACCTTCAGCCGCATCAGGCTCTAGGGCCACTTAACCGGATCGGTGATGCGAATGTCGGCGACGCCAGCGGAAGAGCGGCAGTCCTCAAGGTAGGCATGGACTGGGTCACCGCTTTCCAAGCGAAGCACGCACGGTCCGGACTGAAAGACTTTGAACAACGCGTGAGTGTCGCCGAAAACTTCGCCTTCGGCGAAGACTCCACTGTGACCGGATAATTCGACCAAGTCGTACTCGACAATCACCTCTTCCCCTTTGCTCAAGAGCGCGCCTGTTCCTGCAGTGCTGTTCATCGTGAACGCTCCTTCGCTTGTTTTCACCGTCAGCGGACGCCGTCTATCCGGAGCCACCGCCTAGGCTCGAAGCAAGCCGCCAGGGGTTGGAGCCCGCTGGCGCTACCTCGCCGCCTCGCGCGGGCCAGACCGGGAGTGATGCCCAGCCCCACAGCCAACGAGTTCAACCAAAGACACTTGACCTGCCTCAAACACCGCGTGCGTGCAATCGGATAGCAACGGTATAGTTCAGCGCGGCAGTCGCCCGTGTGGCCCTATCCATCGGCGACAGATTTTACGCGAACCGCGCGCCGGAGATGGCGGAATGGTGCTGCCCGCAGATGTCCAGTCGGGAGGAACCGTCGTCTCCGTGCGAGGCTCGGTCATCGATGTGCGGTTCGACGCGGGGACGCTGCCGGCGATCAACGAAGCTCTGGAGGTGTCCGGGAGCGCTGCGCTGGTCGCCGAAGTTCAGGCCTATCTCGACGAACACACCGTGCGGGCCGTCGCGATGCAAAGCACCGAGGGTCTCAGCCGCGGCGCGCCGGTCAAGGCCACTGGCGGACCGATCACCGTGCCCGTCGGCGAGGTGATGCTGGGGCGACTGGTCAACGTTCTTGGGCAGGTCAGCGACGGGGGTCCGCCGATTGCGGTCGGAACAGCGCGCTGGCCCATCCACAGGGCCCCGCCGCCGCTCTCCGGTCAGAGCGGGGAGCGGACGTTGCTCGAAACCGGCATCAAGGTCATCGACCTCCTCGCCCCGCTCGCTCGTGGGGGTAAGGCGGGGCTCTTCGGCGGCGCGGGGGTCGGCAAGACCGTGCTGGTCACCGAGCTGATCCGCACCATAGTCGAGACCTACAGCGGCATATCGGTGTTCGCGGGCGTCGGTGAGCGCTCTCGCGAGGGGCACGAGATGCTGCTCGAGATGCGCCGTTCCAAAGTTCTGGAGCGGACGGTGCTGGTGTACGGCCAAATGAACGAGCCACCCGGCGCGCGCTGGCGCGTCGGCCTCAGCGCGCTCACCATCGCCGAGTATTTTCGGGACGAGAAAAAACGCGATGTCCTCCTCCTGATGGACAACGTCTTCCGCTTCGTCCAGGCCGGCGGCGAGATCTCCGGATTGCTGGGGAGGCTCCCCTCGCGCGTAGGCTACCAGCCGACCCTTGCCACCGAGGTCGCGGACCTGGAGGAGCGGATCGCCTCCGTCCCGGGCGCAGCCGTTTCCGCAATTCAAGCGGTCTATGTGCCCGCTGACGACTTCACCGATCCGGCCGTGACGGCCCTGTTCAACCACTTCGACGGCTCGGTCGTTCTATCCCGCGCCATGGCGGCCCAGGCCATGTATCCCGCCATCGATCCTCTGAGATCGAGTTCGGTCCTGCTGGATCCCAACGTCGTCGGCGAGGAACACTACCGGCTCGCCGAAGAGGTGCGCGCGACCATCGCGCGGTACCGCGACCTGCAGGACATCATCGCGCTTCTCGGCATGGACGAGCTCAGCCCGGCGGATCGGCGCACCGTCACTCGCGCACGCCGCCTCCAGCGGTTCCTGACCCAACCGTTCCGGGTGACTGAGGCCTTCACCGGTAAGCCTGGCCGCACCGTACCGATTGCCAAGACGATCGAGGGATGTCGGGGCATCCTGGACGGCGCCGCGGACAAGTGGGCAGAGAGCTCGCTCTACATGGTCGGCGACCTGGACGAGGCGCGCGCGCTCGAGGCGAAAGCGACGCGAAAGCCGGCGGAGGCGGCGGCGTGAAGCTGCTGATCGCCACGCCAAGCGCCGTCGTCGCCGACTTCGCCGACGTTACCGCCGTCCGTGCTGAGGACGAGAGCGGCGAGTTCGGAATCCTACCCCACCACGCAGATTTCGTGACTGCCCTCTCCGTCTCCGTCGTTGGTTGGCGGCGCGCGGGCGATCAACACGGGTACTGTGCCGTGCGCGGCGGCCTGCTGACCGTCAGCGGCGGCGACGATGTGGCCATCGCCACCCGCGAGGCGATCCTCGGCGACGACCTCGCGTCCCTGGAGGCGGTGGTGCGCGGAAGGCTCGCGACCGAGATCGAGGAGGAACGCCAGGCGCGTTCCCACGCCGAACAGTTCAGAATCCAGGCCATCCGGCAGATCATCAGCTACTTGCGGCCGGAAACCACGGACGGTGGCGGAGGCCGGGCATGAGCCCATCGCCGGCCGGACCGTCGTCGGAGGAAGACGTCAAGCTTGCCCGGTCGGTCGCAGAGCGGGCGGCTCGGCGAGCCTTCTGGCAGACCCACGGCGAGCGGTCGCTCGCCCAGAACCTGGCGATGATCGGCGCGCTTGGATGGCTCGTGATCACGCCCACCCTCGCTGGGTTGTTCCTCGGGCGGTGGCTCGATCGACGCTTCGACGCGGGGATTTTCTGGACGGGCGCGCTCCTGGTCGTGGGTGTGGCCTTGGGGTGCTGGATGGCGTGGGCGCGCATCCAGAAGATCCAGCAGGAGGACCAGGCATGAGCGTGGGCGAAATTGCGCGACTGGCGGCGTTCGGCTTGGCAGGTCTCCTCCTCGGCGCAGCGAGCATGGCTTCGCTCAGGCTCAACACCGACCTCTATGTGGGCGGCCGCGTCTGGGGGCCGATAGGCCTGCACCTCGCACGCCTGTCGATCGTGGCCGGCGTCCTGGTCTGGATGGCCCTTCAGGGCGCCGGGCCGCTGCTCGCCGTCGCCGGGGGCCTGGTGTTGGCGCGACCCTTCGCCGTGCAGATGCTTGGGAGGGCGCGTTGATTACCTCGCCGCTCACCGCCCAGGTCCTGTTCCACGCCGGGCCGGTTCCGATCACCATGCCTGTCGTCGTCACCTGGGGTCTGATGGCGGCGCTGACGCTGACCAGCGTGGTGGCGACACGCAAGCTGCGCCTCGACCCGGGATCCGGCCAAGCGGCCGTGGAACTGCTGGTCACCTCGGTGCAGAGCCAGATCCGCGAGACCCTGCAGACCGATCCCGCGCCGTACCTGCCCTTCCTCGCGACCCTCTTCATCTTCATCGCCTCCGCCAATCTCCTCTCGCTCATTCCGGGGCTCGAGCCTCCGACAGCGCACCTCGAAACCGATGCGGCCCTGGCGGTCATCGTCTTCTTCGCGGTCCACTACTTCGGCGTCCGCGTCCGGGGGCTCGGCGGTTATCTCACGGACTTCGCCAAGCCAACCTGGATCATGCTTCCGCTCAACCTGCTGTCAGAGGTCACCCGGACCTTCTCGCTGATGGTCCGCCTGTTCGGCAACATCATGAGCGGCGTCTTCGTCCTCGGCATCGTGCTGTCCCTGGTCGGGCTGCTCGTGCCGATCCCGTTCATGGCGCTCGAACTGCTCACCGGTCTGATCCAGGCCTACATCTTCACCGTTCTGGCGATGGTCTTCATCGGCGGGGCGGTCGGCCAGACCGGCCCCAAGAAATGAGGAATCCCAGATGAACTATCTCCCACTTGTCAGCATTCTGGCAGCGGCCTTCGCCGTCGGCATGGGCGCTATCGGTCCCGCCCTAGCCGAGGGCCGGGCCGTCGCCGCCGCGATGGACGCCATCGCGCGCCAGCCGGACGCGGCGGGCGTCATCTCCCGGACGCTGTTCGTTGGCCTGGCCATGATCGAGACCATGGCCATCTATGCCCTGGTGGTGGCGCTCCTGGTCCTCTTCGCCAATCCGTTCGTGCACTGAGATGCACTTCGATCCGTGGACCCTCGGCCTGCAAGTCGCCAACTTCCTGGTGCTGGTCTGGCTCCTGCACCGGTTCCTCTATCGGCCAGTTCTCGGGATCATCGCGGCCCGAAAGGCCGCGACCGACAAGTTGATCGCCGATGCCCGGGCCGAGAAAAAGGCCGCCGAAGACCTGAAGCAGAGCTTGGAGAGCCAGCGCGCCGCCATGGCCCAGGAACGCGACGCCGCTCTGAAGGCGGCGGGCGAAGCCGCGGACGCGGAAGGAAAGGCGGTTCTCGCCAAGGCCCGCGCCGATGCTGAAACGCTCAGATCGGAAGCGAAGAAAACGTTCGAACGTGAGCGCACTCAGCTCGTCAGGACCGTCGGGCGCGACGCGGCGCTGCTAGCCGCATCGATCGCCCGGCGCCTGCTCAAGGAGGCTCCTGCGGTCTCGGTCCAGGAGGGGCTGCTCGACCTGGTCTGCGATGACGTCAAGGCGCTTCCCGCCGACTCCAAGAAGCGCATCGCCGAGCGCGTGGCGGCGGACAAGAAGGTGCTGGAGGTGGTCACGGCCACGCCTCTGGACAAGCGGACGGCCACGCGGTTCGGCGAGAGCCTGAGCGCGGCGTTGGGCGCCCCCGCCACGCCGAAATTCCGGGTCGACAAGTCGCTCATCGCAGGCGTCGAGGTCCACTTCCCCTTCACGATCCTGCGGCGCTCATGGTCGGAGGACCTGAAGCGGATCGAAGCCGAGCTGATCGATGACGACCACGCTACGAAAGTCGCTTGATCGCTGGCTGGCGGCCGCCGAAGGCCGCGTCAGCAAGGCGTCGCTGACGCCGCGGGCCGAGCAGATCGGCGTTGTCGAGAAGGCTGGCGACGGCATCGCCTTCGTTCGCGGCCTGCCGGACCTGCCCTTGAGCTCGCTCATGGCCTTCGAAGGCGGCGCGACCGGGTTCGCCCATGCCCTGGACGAAGACCTCGTCGGCTGCGTCCTCCTGGATCTGGGACGGGTCGAGGCGGGCGAACAGGTGCGCGGCCTGGGAACGGTGGTCTCAACGCCGGTAGGTGAGGCGCTGCTCGGTCGCGTGGTGGACCCGCTGGGCCGGCCGCTGGACGACGGCGGGCCGGTTGCGGCGACGCGTCATGATCCTGTCGAGCGCGCGGCGCCGGGCATCATCGAACGCGATCTGGTGACCGAGCCGTTGCAGACCGGAACCAAGCTGATCGACGCCTTGCTCGCGCTCGGCCGCGGCCAACGTGAGTTGATCATCGGCGACCGCGAGACCGGTAAGACCGCCATCGCCACAGACGCGATCATTAACCAGCGCGGCTCGGACGTGATCAGCGTCTACGTGGCCATCGGCCAGAAGTCGTCCTCGGTGCGCCAGGTCATCGATGCGGTCACGAAATACGGCGATCCCAAGCGCTGCATCTTCGTTGTCGCGGGACCGGCGACGGCGCCTGGCCTGCAATGGCTTGCCCCCTACGCCGGCTTCTCAATGGCGGAATATTTCCGCGATAAGGGCGGCCACGTCCTGATCGTCCTCGACGACCTCACCAAGCATGCGGCGACGCACCGGGAGCTCTCGCTGCTCATGCGCCAGCCATCTGGACGTGAGGCCTATCCGGGCGATGTTTTCTACATTCAGGCCCGGCTCCTGGAGCGGGCGGCTAAGCTTTCGAAGGACCTAGGCGGTGGGTCGCTAACGGCGCTTCCCATCGCCCAGACCGAGGCCAGCAATCTCAGCGCCTATATCCCCACCAACCTGATCTCCATCACCGACGGCCAGATCGTGCTGAGCGCCAAGCTGTTCGACGAGGGCCAAAAGCCTGCCGTAGATATTGGGCTGAGCGTCAGCCGCGTCGGCGGCAAAGCCCAGGCGCCGATCCTGAAGGACTTCGCGGAGACCCTGCGCCTCGACTACGCGCAATTTCTCGAGGTCGAGCTCTTCACGCGCTTCTCGACGACGCTCGACCCTCGCACCCAGGCTCAGATCGATCACGGACGCCGAATCCGCGCCATCCTCACCCAACCCCGGTTCGCGCCCTTGTCGCTGGCTCACGAGGCGGCTGAATTTCTGGCGTTGCATGATGGCCTGATCGACGCCCTGCCACTCGATCGGATGGATGACTTCAAGAACCAGCTTCCAGGATGGCTCGATCAACACTGCAGGGGCGTCCTGGAGCGCCTCGAGACCGAGCGCCAGCTCGATCAGGCAGAGAGAACTCAAGTCTCCAAGGCGACGGCCGCCCTAGTCGAGACGCTCAAGCCGGTTGCGGCAGGGGCGAAGGCATGAGCGCCCTTGGCGAGGCCCAGGCTCGGATCACCAGCATCCACAAGCTGAAGATCGTGGTCGGCGCCATGCGCGGAGTCGCTGCGGCCCACACCCAGCAGGCGCGCAACGCGCTCGATGGCTACCGGGCCTATGCCAAGGTCATCTCCGGCGGTTTGGCGCGTGCGGTCGAACTGCTCGAACCGAATGTGCTCACCAGTCCGCGGTCGGCCGACAGCCGGAGCGCCGTAGTGGTCTTTACCGCTGAGCACGGCTTTGCAGGCGCCTTCAACGAGCGTGTTCTCGACGCGGTCCCGGGCGACGAGAAGGCAAGGCTGTTAGTTGCGGGGTCGCGGGGCCTCGCTTTGGCGGAAGAGCGGGGGCGGCGCGTAGATTGGTCGACAGCGATGGCGAGCCAGGCCGCTGGGGTTGGCGCTACCGCCAGACACGTCGCCGACGCACTCTACTCCGGCTTCGTCGACGAACGCTTTGCGCGCGCCGAGATCGTGTTCGCCAAGCTCTCCGGCGGGTCGGCGTCGATCATCGTCCGAAAGCGGATCCTTCCTATCGACCTCGGCGGATTCCGGGCACCCCGTTCCGGCCCTCCGCCGCTGACCAACCTGCCGCCACGCCGACTGATCGAGCAGCTAGTGGGAGAGTACGTCTTCGCCGAGCTTGCGCTGGCGGCGCTTGAAAGTTTCGCCAGCGAAAATGCGGCGAGGCTCGAGACCATGGCCTCCGCGCGACTCAACATCGACCAGAAGCTGGACGAACTCTCAGGGCAGGAAAGGCTCCTACGCCAGGAGCAGATCACAGCTGAGGTGCAGGAAGTCACCTCCGGCGCTCTGGCTGCAGACGCAGCCGGCAGTCGGCGGCGCCGTAGCATTCTGTTAGGCGAGAAGGAGAGGATCGCGTGATCGAACAACTGAAGGGTTTCCCCGCCAACGTGCTCGCCTTTGCCTGCCGGGAACAGGTCACGCTGCGCGACTACGACAGTGTCTTGATTCCGGCGGTGGAGGCGGCTCTCAAAGGTCACGACAAGGTGCGGCTGTACTATGAGACCGGGCCGGATTTCATCGGAATCGCGGCCGGCGCTGTCTTGGAAGACTTCAAGGTGGGTGTCGAGCATCTCGGCCGATGGGAGCGGGTCGCCCTGGTATCTGACGTCGAGTGGATCCGCACCGCGGTGAGAGCCTTTGGCTTCCTGTTACCAGGCCATGTCAGGGTGTTTCATCTCGGTGAAGCGCCCGCAGCGCGCGCGTGGATCGCCGGAACCTGATGCCGAGCTCTCTCTAACCGAGGAGCCAGCGCGGCGCTTCGCCTTCCTCGATTCAGGGCGTCGGGCGCGATGACTTCGGTCTTGATCATCTGAAACTCCTTATACCGCCTGAGGTGGCGGACGGCGCGTCTGCGAGAGCGGCCTACGCCTCGATGATCACCTTCAGAGCGTGCGTGTCCGCGGCGTGACCAAAGGTTTCGTACGCGTCCAGGATTTGATCGAGTTTGAAGTGGTGCGTGATCAAGCGAGCGGGGTCGATCCTCTTGGACTGTACCGTCTTGAGCAACATGGATGTCGAGACGGTGTCCACGAGGCGCGTGGTGATCGAGATGTTCTGAGACCACAGGCGTTCGAGGTGGAGGTCCACCTTGACCCCGTGGACGCCGATGTTGGCGATCACGCCCCCTGGCGCCACCAAGTCCTGGCACAACTCGAAGGTGGCGGGCACGCCGACGGCTTCGATGGCCGTATCGACGCCGCGACCGCCGGTGAGCACCTTGACTGTATCAGCCGCCTTGCCGTCGGCGCTGTTGACCGTCTGGGTCGCGCCGAAGCCGCGGGCGATCTCGAGGCGATTGTCGTCGAGATCGATCATGATGATTTCGGCGGGCGAATAGAACTGAGCGGTCAGCAGCGCAGCCAGGCCGATTGGCCCAGACCCGACGATCGCCACCGTCGAACCGGGCGCGACCTTGCCGTTGAGGACCCCGCACTCGAAACCGGTCGGCAGGATGTCGCTCAGCATCACCAGCGCTTCCTCGTCACCGCCGGTCGGGATCGGATAGAGACTGGTGTCGGCGTGCGGGATGCGCACGTATTCGGCCTGGGTTCCGTCGATCTCGTTGCCGAGGATCCAGCCTCCGGTCGTGCAGTGGGAGTACATCCCCCTCCGGCAGTACTCGCACTTGCCGCAGGCCGAGATGCACGAGATCAGCACGCGGTCGCCGGGGCTGAAGGCGGTGACGCCTTGGCCCGACGGCGTCCACGACGCCGACCCCCTCGTGGCCGAGGATGCGGCCCGGCGCACACGTGGCCACATCTCCCTTGAGGATGTGAAGATCGGTGCCGCAGATCGTCGTCTTGACGACTCTGACGATCGCGTCGCCTGGCGCCTTCAACTCCGGCTTGGGCCTGTCTTCGAGAGCTTTGCTTCCAGTGCCGTGATAGACGAGCGCTTTCATGGCGTCCTCCATTTTGAGGGCAAAGGACGTACGGCCACTGCTGATGCTCGCGGCATCATAGAATTGACTGGACGCTCCTGCGGGAGAGATGGTCACCGCAAAGCAGATGGCGCATTGACCCGGATCAAGAGACGTTGGGGCGGTACGCTGATGGAGCCCTCCGCCGGCCTTCGCCTTGCTGGTTGGGAAGATGGTCGAGGAAGCAATCGAGACTGTGACGACCTCGGCCTTTGCAGACCAGAGACCCGGCACCTCCGGCCTGCGCAAGAAGGTGTCGATCTTCCTGCAGCCGAACTATCTGGAGAATTTCGTTCAATCGATCTTCGACAACCTGGACCCGCACGAACGTGGGACGCTCGTTCTGGGCGGCGACGGGCGCTTTCATAACCGAGAGGCGGTCCAAACCGTTCTGGGGATGGCGGCCGCGAACGGATTTGCGAGGGTCCTGGTGGGCCAGGGCGGCATTCTGTCGACGCCGGCGGCGTCGTGCATCATCCGCAAGCGCACCGCCTGTGGCGGGATCATTTTGTCCGCCAGCCACAATCCCGGCGGGCCTGACGGAGACTTCGGCGTCAAGGTCAACGTCGCAAACGGGGGGCCGGCGCCGGAGCCCGTGACGGAGGCGATCTACGCGCTGAGCCAGCGCATCGATCGCTACAAGATCCTCGAGACGACTGCGAGGGTCGATATCGACAAGATGGGCGTCTACGCGCTCGGCGACATGACCGTCGAGGTCATCGATCCGGTTGCGGACTACGCGCAACTGATGCAATCCCTGTTCGACTTCGATCGCATTTCGGGGCTGCTCACGTCGGGCGGCTTTCGCATGCGCTTCGACGCGATGAACGCGGTCACCGGCCCGTACGCCCACGAGATCCTGGAACGCCAACTGGGCGCGCCGGCCGGAACGGTGGTCCACGGGCGTCCACTGCCCGACTTCGGCGGCCTGCACCCCGATCCGAACCTCTCCAACGCCCACGATCTTGTGCAAACGATGAACGGCGCGCAGGCGCCCGACCTCGGCGCGGCCTCGGACGGGGACGGGGATCGCAACATGATCCTTGGTCCCGGTCTCTTTGTCTCTCCGGGCGACAGCCTTGCGATCCTTGTCGCCAACGCCCGCCTGGCGCCAGGCTATGCGAACGGCCTAGCGGGCGTGGCCCGCTCCATGCCCACAAGCCGGGCTGTTGACCGTGTCGCGGCTGCACTTGGCCTGGCCTGCTACGAGACGCCGACAGGGTGGAAGTACTTCGGAAATCTGCTCGACGCCGAGCGCATCACCCTGTGCGGCGAGGAGAGTTTTGGTGCGGGCTCGAACCATATCCGCGAGAAGGACGGACTGTGGGCCGTGCTGTTCTGGCTGAACGTGCTGGCGGCGCACGGCGGTACGGTCGACCAGCTGGTGACGTCTCACTGGGCGACATACGGGCGTCACTACTATTCGCGTTACGACTACGAGGGCCTCGACCATACAGCGGCGGAAGAGCTGATGGAGGCCCTGAGGCGCCGCTTGCCCGAGCTCGCGAACGCCAGTCTTGGCGGCCTGAAGGTCAGCCAGTGCGACGACTTCTCTTACACCGACCCGGTGGATCACAGCCGAGCGGACCATCAAGGCGTGCGCCTCGTCTTCTCGGACGTTGCGCGGATCGTCTTTCGCCTCTCGGGCACCGGGACGGGGGGCGCCACACTTCGCCTCTACCTGGAGCGTTACGAGCCCGAGGCCTCCTGCCAAGCCCTTGCGCCAGGCGACGTGCTCTCAGATCTGGCAACGTTGGCTGTCGGGATCGCCGAGGTGGAACGCAAAACCGGCTTGGCGCGCCCCTCGGCGATCACCTAGGTCCACAGATCAGGACCCGAGCGGATCGCTCGCCGGATCGACCGAAGCCAGCGCAACGCCTTCAGTGAAAGCGTCAGATGACCGCGCACATAGTCGATGGCGGCCATCCTGACGGCCGAGGCCTGGGTCGGATAGGCGTGAATGGCCTCGGCCAAATCCCGCATGCCCAGCCCCAGCCGAATCGCGAGCGAAATCTCGCCGATCATCTCGCCGGCATCGCGGGCAACGATGGTGGCGCCGAGGATCCGGTCTGTGCCTTGGCGCATGTGGATCTTCACGAAACCCTCGTGCGCCCCGTCGATGACCGCCCGGTCGACATCGTGCATCAGCATCACATAGGTCTCGACCGGGATCGAACGGGCCCAGGCATCGCGGACGTAGAGACCAACATGGGCGATTTCCGGGTCAGTATAGGTGCACCAAGGAATCGTCAGGTCGCTTAGCCGCTCACGGCGCAATCCGAGCGCATTAAAGATGACTGCGCGCGCCGATGCCTCGGCCGAGTGAGCGAACTTGTGTTCGAGGCAGACGTCGCCAGCCGCGTAGACTCGCCGATTGGTGGTTCGCAGGAAGTCGTCGATTTCGACGCCGGCCGCCCGATCGTAGCGCACGCCGGCCGCTTCGAGGCCAAGGTCCTCGACGTTGGGGGCGCGGCCGATGCCGACCAGAATCTGGTCGACACTAACCTGGATGCGGCTGTCTTCGCTGACCAGATCGACAACTTTTTGGTCGCCCTCGGCGTGCGCGGCGGCGACGCTCGTGTTGAGGTGCACCTCGACGCCATCGCGCGCCAAGGCGTCGGCCAGGATCTGAGCGGCGTCCCGCTCCTCCTTGGGCAAGAAGGTCGGGTCGTCCTGGGCGATGATGACCTGCGATCCGAGACGACAAAAGGCCTGCGCGAGCTCGCAGCCCAGCGGCCCGCCGCCCACGACAAGCAACCGGCGCGGGCGTTCGGCGAGATCGAAGACCGTCTCGTTCGTCAGATATCCGGTCTCCGAGAGGCCGGGGATGGCAGGCGGAAGAGAGCTTGATCCGGTGGCGATGAGGGCGTTGCCAAAGCGCAGAGCAACGTCGCCCACCTCGATCGCGCGGCGCCCGATGAAGCGCGCCTGGCCGAAGAAAATGTCGCTTCCGGCCGCTGCGAGCCGGTCGGCGGAGACGTTATCGCCAATGCGCCGTCGCAGGCTTCGCATCCGTTTCATGACCGTCTGGAAATCGATGGAGATGTCGCTCGGTGTCTGAGCGCCATAGTCCTCGGCGGAGCCCATTTCGGCATAGAGCCGTGCGGTGCGAAGCATCGCCTTGGAGGGCACGGAGCCGACGTTTACGGAGGCGCCGCCCAATCGGTCACGCTCGATCAGCGCGACCTTGGCGCCCAGGGTCGTGGCAAACCGGGCAGCGGTCAGGCCCGCCGGGCCAGCGCCGATGATCGCGAGATCATAGACGCCCGCCGGCGAAGGATTTCGCCAGGTCTCTCCGAAGGGTTGCGCCGCCGCCGCGGCCATCTACAACCACCCGCCCCGAAAGTCTGCGCGGCGCAGGCCGTTGCCGATCCACGGGCAACTCCGCATTAGTCGCCAGATCAGGCCGGAGCGATGGTTCTCGACCATCAGCACCACTATCCCCTGGTCGAGGCCAAAATAGCCCTCCGAGATCCAGCCATCGGGGCCTGCGTCCTGAGCGTCGGATTGAAGCCGCTGGGCAGCCTCGAGTTTTCGACCACATGCGGATAGCGGTCGCAGAGCTGACGCAGGGCGACAAGAACCGAGTCAGGCGCAAAGGGCAGCGTGGCCAGGGGGCCCCAGGGCGCTAGCGTGCCATCGTCGGGGCCGTAGGGAACCCCGCGCGCGGCGTAGCTGAAGAAGCGGCGCTTGCGACCTTCGACCCGGAGGGTTTTGAAGCCTGGGCCGTCATTGGCCGTAAGACCCCAGCTGTTCTGGTCATAGCCCAGATAGCCGTGCGGATTGCGCCGGGCGTACTCGCGTTGGACCCAGACGGCCTGGCGGGTGTTTTCGAAATAGTCGGTGCGCCTTTCCCGCATGAACCGATCGCGCAAGTCCGCAAAATCGATCCAAGCGTGAGAAAAGAGGTGGACGAAGAGCGGCCCGGCGTAGAGCAGGTCCCGCTCGTAGATATTCTCCCACTGGTAGGTCTCGGTCCAGGCGACGTAGCTCGAGTCGGACAGGGGGTGTGTCGGCGACGCCAGGCCTAGCGCGTAAAGCAGTATCGCCTCGCTGTAGCCTTCCCAGCCATAGTGCAGAAATCCGCTCTCAGGTTTCCAGCCTTGCCGCACGGTCGCCTTGCCGGCCTGGGCCCAACTCCAGTCGACGCGGCGGTAGATGGCGTCGGCGAGCGTGCGGATCTCGCGCTCCTCGGGCGTTTCGAGGGCGAAGTAGGCCGCAGCGGTCAGCATGCCGGCGACGAGAAGAGCGGTGTCGATCGGCGACAGCTCGCAGCGCCACGTGCGGGCGCCGGTGTTCATGTCCAGAAAATGGTAGAAGAAGCCCTTGTGGCCCGTGGCGTCCGGGTCGCCATCTTGGCGGGCGTTCCAGAAGAACCGCAGGGCCGCGAGTGCGCGGGCCGCGGCGTCCGCCCGGCCGATCCAGCCGCGCTCGACCCCCACTGGATAGGCCGCCAAGGCGAATCCGACCACCACGATGCTGGCCGGTGCACCTGGCCGCGTGGTGTCGGCGCTGAGGCCGTTCGCCGGATTGAATGTCTCGAGGAAGTAGCCGAAAGCGGCGCGTTGAAACCGATCCAGCAGGACCTCGTCTGGCTCTACAGTAGGTAGGCTCTGGATCGTCGCAGCCAATCGTCCCCTCCGATCTGGAGTAATCCGACAACAAACGACATTGTCAGAGATACCGCGCGTAGTGGGGCCTGATGGAGCCCGTAGCCAGATCAGCCTCGGCTACGCGCCCAACAACTGGATAAGCGGCTCTTCGTCGCCAGCCCCCTCTTCCGCTGGGTTTCGCGGCCGCTGACCGCTGCGCCATACCTCCCGCTTCGAACTTTCCGCCTCCTCGACGCCTCAGACCTCGGCGGCAAAGCCACCGCCGCGACCGGAGATCGGTAGAATCCGCAATGCGCCATCAGCGCCTTGCGCGAGATCAAAGCGGATTTGCGCCGCGGGCGGTAGGCGGGGAGGCTACGGTAGGCGCATTTTTCGATGACAAGGCGACAGTGGCTGATCCTCGCCCTCGTGGGCGTGCTCTGTATTAGCGGCGCTACCGCTTGGTGGATTCTGCATGCGAAGCCGCCAACCGACACGCTGACGCTGTATGGCAATGTCGACCTGCGGCAGGTCGAGTTGGCTTTCAACGACAGCGACCGCGTCCTCAGCGTCGACGCGCAGGAGGGCGACCGGTTGGTCAAAGGGCAGGTCGTCGCGCGGCTCGATATCAGCCGTCTGGCGCCTGAGGCGGCCCAGGTCGAAGCCGAGGCCGACGCCCAGCGCGCCTTGGTCGCCAAGCTGCACGCCGGCAATCGACCGCAGGAGATCGCGCAGGCGAGGGCGGCGCTGGCCGGCGCGGCGGCCGATGCGCTCGACGCGCGCAGCCAGTACCAGCGGGCGGCGAGCCTTTGGGGCGCTGCCGCGGGTCATGCGGCGGTCAGCCGTCAGGATGTCGACAACGCAAGAGCAGCGATGGACGCTGCCGACGCCAGGGTCGAAGCCCAGCGCCAAGCCTACGCGTTGGAACGCATCGGATTTCGCCGCGAGGACATCGACCAGGCCGATGCGCAGCTCCGCGCCGACGAAGCGCAGCTTGCGGTGCTGAAGCAGGAGCTGGCCGACGCCGCACTGGTCTCGCCGGTAGCGGGGGTGGTGCGCGCGCGCCTTATGGAGCCCGGCGAGATGGCCTCGCCCCAGCGTCCCATCTTCACCATCGCCGAGATGGACCCCAAATGGGTCCGCGCCTATGTGAGCGAGTCCGAACTGCCGCGCGTGCATGAGGGTGGGACCGCCTTCGTGAGCGTCGATGGCTTCCCCGACCGCCGCTTCAAGGGCTGGGTGGGCTTCATCTCGTCGGTCGCCGAGTTCACCCCGAAGACCGTTCAGACCCCCGAGCTTCGCACCAGCCTGGTCTATGAGATCAGGGTCTTCGTCACAGATCCGGGCGATGACCTGAAGCTCGGCATGCCGGCTACGGTGACTCTTCGGCTTACGCCCCTGGCCCCCAGGAGCGGTTCGTGACCGCCACAAGCGAGGCCGAGGCGGTCGTTGTCGCCAGCAGACTTGGCAAGCGGCTAGGCCCGAAGGCGCATGCGATCCAGGTGCTTGACGAAGTCGCCCTGAGCGCCGGCGGCGGCGCGGTGACGGCGCTGGTCGGATCGGACGGCGCAGGCAAGACCACGCTGATCCGGCTGATCGCCGGCCTGCTCCCGCCCGACGCCGGCGTGATGAGCGTGCTCGGCGTCGACGTGGCGAAGGACCCGCAGTCGATCCAGAGTCGCATCGGTTACATGCCGCAGCGGTTTGGCCTCTACGACGACCTCAAGGTGCGAGAGAACCTCGATCTCTACGCCGATCTGCACGGGGTGAGCGCCGCCGCCCGGCGCGACCGATACCCAGCCCTGATGGAGATGACGGCGCTCGCCCCGTTCATGGATCGGCTGGCCGGCCAGCTCTCCGGCGGCATGAAACAGAAGCTCGGCCTGGCCTGCACCTTGATCGCGACGCCGGCGCTGCTCCTGCTCGACGAGCCCACCGCCGGCGTCGACCCGCTGTCGCGTCGCGAGCTCTGGCAGATCATCCACGGCCTCGTGCGCGACCAGGGCCTGCCGGTCATCGTCAGCACCTCCTATCTCGATGAGGCGGACGCCTGCGACCATGTCGTCGTGCTGAATCGGGGCCGGGTGCTCGCGCAAGGCGCGCCTGCAAGCGTGAGCAAGGCCGCCGAGGGTCGCGTCTTCCTGCTGGCCCCGCGCGGGACGGAAAAGGCTCGAGACCTGCAGGCGCGACTGCTGCTGATGTCGCAGGTGGTGGACGCCGTGCCGGAGGCCGGACGCGTGCGCGTCGTGCTGAACAGCGACGAGCCCCCCGCTTCGCTCGCCGACTTGGGCTCCCTTGAGCCGACGCGGGCCAGCTTTGAGGACGGCTTCATGACGCTCCTGCGCGCGACGGCCGGCGATCAGGCGTTCGCGGTCCCCGCGCCGGCGCCTGCTGCCGGCCCGCCCCCACGCGAGGGGGCCGCGCCCGAGGTGACGGTCAAGGACTTGGTGCGCTTCGCGCTTTACCGCGGTGGACAACATTTCCTTCGAGGTCGGCTGCGGCGAGATCTTCGGCCTGCTGGGGCCGAACGGCGCCGGCAAGACGACCACCTTCCGCATGCTCTGCGGACTCTTGCCCGTCACCGGCGGCGAGCTCCGCGTCGGCGGCGCCGACATGCGTCGCGCGCGCGCCGCCGGCCGCGGCGCGCCTGGGCTATGTGGCGCAGAAGTTCTCGCTCTACGGCCTGCTGTCGGTTGCCGAAAATCTGGACTTCTTCGCGAGCGTCTATGGGCTGCGCGGGCAGCGGAAGCGCGAGCGGATCGACTGGGCGATGGCCGAGTTCGAGCTGGCGCGCTTCGCCTCGGCGCCCAGCGCGCAGCTGGCCGGCGGCCACAAACAGCGCCTGGCGATGGCCGCGGCGCTGCTGCACGAGCCGGAGCTGCTCTTCCTCGACGAGCCGACCAGCGGCGCCGACCCGTTGGCCCGTCGCGACTTCTGGCGCCGAATCACAGCGCTTGCGGCCGCTGGCGTCACGGTGATCGTGACCACCCACTTCATGGCCGAGGCCGAGTACTGCGACCGCATCGCGATCCTCGACTCCGGCCGCATCCTCGCCCAGGGAGAGCCCGCCGCAATTCGCGCGATGGGCCATGCGGTCGCTGGCGAGCAGCCGACGATGGAGGACGCCTTCATCGCAATCGTCGAGGCGTCTCGCGCGGCGGAAGCCGGGCGCGGGAAGGCCGCCGCATGACCGCCGGCGAGGTCTTTGGGGCAAGGTCGCGCGCCAAGCTGCGGCGCATCTGGGCGCTCGTCCGCAAGGAGGCTCTGCAGGTGCTGCGCGACCCCTCGAGCTTCGCCATCGGGATCGTGCTTCCGGTGATCCTGATCCTGCTCTACGGGTACGGCGTTTCGCTGGACGTTCGCCACGTGCCCGTGGCGATCGTTGTGGAGGCGCCGTCGCCGGACGCGACCGAACTGGCCGCGGGGTTTGCTCTCTCGCCCTATTTCGATGTGCGCACGGTCACCTCCGAGGTCGATGCTCGCGAGCTCATGCTTGAGCGCAAGGTCGACGGGGTCGTTTACCTGCGGGAAGATTTCTCGCGCGAGAGCCGGCTGGGGTCTGCGAGCGTGCAGCTCGTGCTGCATGGCACGGACGCCAACCGCGCCCGGATCATGCAGGGCTACGCGCAAGGCGCGCTCGCCGCCGCCGAGGCGACGCGGAACGACGCCGGCGGCGTCGCGGCCGGCGGCCCAGTGAATGTCGAAAGTCGCCTCTGGTTCAACGACGCGGACGACAGCCACTACTTCCTCGTACCTGGCCTGATCGTGCTGGTGATGACCCTGATCGGCGGGACGCTGACCGCGATGGTGATGGCGCGCGAATGGGAGCGAGGCACGCTCGAGGCCCTGTTCGTCACGCCCGTACAGGCCGACGAGATTCTGATCGGCAAGCTCGTGCCGTATTTCCTCTTGGGCCTCGTCGGGCTGGCGATCTGCGTCCTGGCGGCGCGGTTCCTTTTTGTCGTGCCCTTGCGCGGCTCGTTGTGGGTCTTAGGGCTCACCTCGATGCTCTACCTGCTGGTGGCGCTCGGCATGGGCCTCTTCATCTCCTCGACGCTCAAGAGTCAGTTCCTCGCCAGCCAGATCACCCAGCTGGTCACTTTCCTGCCCGCGACCATGCTCTCGGGTTTCATCTATGATCTGAGGAGCGTGCCGGCCTTCATCCGCGCGATCAGCGACTGCGTACCCGCCCACTATTTCGTGGCTCTGCTGCAGACGGTGTTCCTCGCCGGTGACGTCTGGAGCGTGATCCTGCCCGACACGCTCATGCTCGGCGTGTTCGCGGCTCTCTTCCTCGGTCTGACCCGCCACGCCATTCGCAAGAGCCTGGCGTGATGGACTGGCTCGCCTCCCTGCACCGCGTGATCGCCCTGGTCCGCAAGGAGTTGCTGGCGATCCTGAAGGATCCGCGCAGCCGGATCACGCTTTTCGTCCCGCCGATCATGCAGTGCCTGATCTTCGGTTACGCGGCGACGCTCGACCTGAACGACGTGCCCTACGTCGCGATCGACCAGGATCGCTCGGCAGCCTCGGCCGAGCTCCTCGCCCGCCTGGACAGCTCCGGGACGTTCGTGCGCGTCGCCAATCTGCTCTCGCCGGTCGAGGCGGCGCAGGCCGTCGATGATCGACGCGCGATGCTGATCGTGCAGATTCGGCCAGGATTTCGAGCGGCGCCTCGATGCGGGCGCAGGCGCCGACGTGCAGGTCGTCGCCGACGGGCGGAACTCCAATACCGGCGGCACGGCGCTCGCCTACTTCAGCACCGTCGTCGAGGGCTTCAACGCCGACTGGCTGGCGGACCACGGCTTGCCGCCGGCCACCGTGCAGCCGGTCGTGCGCGCCTGGTACAACGCCAACCTGGAGACGCGCTGGAACACCATACCGGCGCTGATCGGCACGCTGGCCATGATGCAGACGATGCTCCTGACCGCGCTTTCCGTGGCGCGGGAACGGGAAGCCGGCACCTTCGACCAGCTGCAGGTCACCCCCTTAAGGCCGGCGGAGATCATCGCCGGCAAGACGATCCCCTCGATGATCATCGGAACCGTGCAGGCAACCAACGTCCTGCTGGTCGCCCAGCTCTGGTTCCATATCCCGTTTCAGGGCTCGTTCGTCGTGCTCTACATCGGCCTAATCTTCTTCATGCTCGCCGCCGTCGGCCTCGGCCTGTTCGTCTCGTCCATCGCCCAAACCATGCAGCAGGCGATGCTCTACGGCTTCATCGTCATGATGCCCTTTATCCTGCTGTCCGGCCTGACAACGCCGATCAGCAGCATGCCGGTGATCCTACAGGACTTCACCCTGATCAATCCGCTTCGCTACGCAATCGACATCGCCCACCGCGTTTATCTGGAGGGCGTGGGTCTCGATCGTCTCGGGTCCGATATCTGGCCGCTCGCGGCGATCGGCGCATTCACCCTCGCCGGAGCCTCATGGATGTTCGAACGGAGGCTCGGATGAGGCGAGCGCTTATCGGCGTGGCCGCCGTGTCGATCGGGACGAGCCTGCTCGCCGGCTGCACGGTCGGCCCGAACTTCCGGCCGCCGACGGCCGACACGCCCGCCGATTGGACCGCGCTGAAGGCGCCTGTCTCGCCTGCGCCGGGGAGCGTCGTGACGGTGACTGAGATGCCCGACGCTGTGTGGTGGAGGGGCTTCGAAGATCCGGAGCTGAGCTCACTCGTCGAACGCGCGCTCGCCGCCAACATCGGCGCCAAGCAGGCGGTGCTGCGCGTCGAGGAGGCGAGGGCCCAGCGCCGCATTGCCGCCGCCGCCGCGTGGCCGGCCGTCGACGCCACAGCGGGGTACACTGACACCCGTCTGAGCGAGCGGACAGCGACCAGCTCGGTCTTCGGCGCGTTTTCGGGCGCTTCCAAGGGGTCGCTGCCGCCCGGCGTGGCGGCCGCCATTCCGGGCCTCGTCAATCCGTTCAGCCAGTATCAGTACGGCCTGACCGCGTCGTGGGAGGTCGACCTCTTCGGCCGCGTGCGCCGCAGCGTCGAGGCGGCCACCGCCGACACCGACGCAGCGATCGCCGACCGCGACGCCGTGCGCGTCTCGCTGATGGCCGAGGTCGCGGCCGCCTATATCGACCTGCGCGGCGCGCAGGCACGTCTCGCGGTGACCCAGGACAGCGTCGAAACCTCCGAGGCGCTTCTCAAGCTGGCGAGCGACGCCCGCGCGGCGGGGCTTGGCGACGATCTCGATATCGCCAACGCCAGGGCCGCCTTGGCCGGCGCCCAGGCCGCGCTGCCACCGCTCGGCAACGAAGTCGCCATCGACGAGAGCCAGCTCGAGCTCCTGCTCGCGGCCAAACCGGGGGCGCTGGGGGCCGAATTGGACACGGCCAAAGCCATTCCGCCGCTTCCGGCGGAGGTTCCCGTCGGCGTGCCATCCGAACTGGCCAGGCGTCGCCCGGACATCCGCGAGGCCGAGGCGGAGTTTCATGGCGCCGTGGCCCGCCAGGGCGTCGCGGTGGCGAGCCTCTATCCGAGCCTGAGTCTGAATCTCGCCACGGGCCTGGAGGCCAGCAACACCGCCTCGCTCGCCGCGTGGGCGGCGCGCTATCTGACGGTCGGCCCGAGCCTCGACCTGCCGATCTTCGACGCCGGCCGGCGCCAGGAGACCGTCCACGTCGCCGACGTGCACGCCAAGGAAGCCGCGCTCACCTACGCCCAGACGGTCCTGGGCGCGGTGCACGAGGTCGACGACGCTATAGCGGCCTACGCCCAGGAACAGTCGCGCCGGCAGTCGCTCGAGAGTGCTGTCACCGAAGGCGGTAAGGCGCTCGATCTGGCCGAGGCGCGCTATCGCGCCGGCTCCGTCAGCTTCCGCGACGTGCTCGACGCCCAGCAGGTCCTCGAGCAGGCCGAGCTCGCACTTTCCGCCAGCACAGCGGCGGCCTCGGAGGACCTTGTGACCCTCTACAAGACGCTCGGCGGCGGCTGGGAAGCCGCGGCCGCCAGCTAGCGAGATTTTGTCTGAGGGAATCTCTCCAAGTTGGCGGCGAGCCGCGGGTTCATGACGCGATGCCGCTCGCGTCCTGACCCGCTTTAAGCCGGGTCAATCCGGCGCGCCCCATGGCATCGAGATCGCCTTGGCCGCGGACCTGGGCTTTGCGCGAGCGGGCGCTGCCGCCGCCGTTGCGCCCGACGCCGGGGCCTGCACGGGCCGCAGCGGCGCGAACGTCTCGGCGGTGATGGTCTCCTGCGCGAGCAGCAACTGCATGCCGTCCTCGAGCTCGCCTCGTCGCTCAGTCAGTATCGCCTCCGCTCGCGCCGCGCCGCGGGCCACGATCTCACGCACGGCCAGATCGATCTCGCGCTCCGCCCCCTCGGAGGCGCTGACCTCGTGCGTCGGCGCGCCGCCAAGCAATGGAGATTGCGGTGCGGTGAAAACGCGCAAGCCCACCGTCGCATCCATGCCGTGCCGCGTGACCATTTCCATGGCGATCTCGGTCGCGCGCTGCAGGTCGTCGGCGGCGCCGGTCGAGACGTCGCCGTCGAAAATCAGCGCCTCCGCCGCCCGGCCGCCCAAAAGGACCGCGATACGGTTCTCCAGATCGCTTTTCGCGAGCAGGAACCGGTCCTCGGTCGGCCTTTGCATGGTGTAGCCCAGGGCGCCGACGCCGCGGGGAATGATCGAGACTTTGTGCACCGGATCCACCCCCGGCAGGCTGGCCGCGACCAGCGCGTGGCCCATCTCGTGGTAGGCCACCCGACGCCGCTCGGCGGGGCTCAAGACGCGGCTCTTCTTCTCGAGGCCGGCGACGATGCGCTCGATCGCCAGCGTGAAGTCGGCCAAGGTCACCGCATCCGCCTGCCTGCGCGTGGCGACCAGCGCCGCCTCGTTCACCAGGTTGGCCAGGTCCGCGCCGGTGAAACCGGTGGTCATGCCGGCAACCGACGCGAGGTCGACGTCGGGCGCCATGGTGATCTTGCGCGCGTGCACCTCGAGGATGGCGCGCCGGCCGCTGAGGTCAGGACGGTCGACGAGCACCTGGCGGTCGAAGCGTCCGGCGCGCAATAGCGCCGGATCGAGGATTTCGGGCCGGTTGGTGGCGGCCAGCAGGATCACCCCGATGCTCGGGTCGAAACCGTCCAGCTCGGCCAGGAGCTGGTTCAGCGTCTGTTCCTTCTCGTCCATCCCGCCGGCCAGGACGCCGGAGCGCGAGCGGCCGAGCGAGTCGAGCTCGTCGATGAAGATGATCGAAGGCGCGGCCTTGCGCGCCTGCTCGAACAGGTCGCGCACGCGCGCGGCGCCGACGCCGACGAACATCTCGACGAACTCGGACCCGGAAATGGAGAAGAAGGGCACGCCGGCCTCGCCGGCGACGGCGCGGGCCAGCAGCGTCTTGCCGGTGCCCGGCGGTCCGACCAGCAGGATCCCTTTCGGCACATGCGCGCCGAGGCGGCCGTAGCTCTTCGGGTCCTTCAGGAAGGCGACAACCTCCTGCAGCTCGAACGTGGCCTCGTCCACGCCGGCCACATCGGCGAACGTCGTCTTGGTGTCGGTCTCGACGAAGATCTTCGCCCGCGCCTTGCCGACCGAGAGCAGGCCGCCGAGGCCCGCCCCCGCGCTCGGCCGAATGAGGAAGATCCAGACCAGATAGAAAAGGAACAGCGGCGCGACCCAGGACAGCAGCGCGGTCAGCCATCCGCTCGGCGGCGCGCCGGTGACGACGACGCCCTTGGCGGCGAGCTGGTCGGCCAGCGCCGGCTCGACGCGAGCGGTGGTGAAGGCGGTATTGCCGTCCGGCAGCGCCGCCTTGAGCTTCCCCTGGATGGTGGTGTCGCTAATCGTGACGTCGCTGACCTTGCCCTGGGCGACCAAGGCCTCGAACTGGCTGTAGGGGATGGTCTCGGAGGGCGCGACTGTGGCCCACAGCCACTGCACGACGATCAGGCCGAGCAGCCCGGCCAGAAGGTAGCCAAGCAGGACGTGACCGTCGCCGCGCGGTGCTGAGTCCTTGCCCTTCTCAGGCGTCGGGGATCTCGCGTCCATGCCTGAGCCGTTCCTCGTCGGCCTGGGAGTGCGTCGCATCGAGCCGGATTAATGGCCGGCGACCGGCCTCGTAGTCTAGCTCGCCGCCACGGCGCTGCGAATGAAGAGCGCGCCGCTCAGCGGTGACCGTGCGGCCCGGGCGCGTGACCTGATATGGCATGGAGTCCTTGCCCGGCCGTGTGACTGAAGTGGCCACCGACGTCACGGTGGAAGCGGCCGTTTCGGTCTGAATAATAGAAATAGCCGCTCGGCGCCCAGAAGCCGTAGTCGTAGGGGCCATAGTAGCCGTCGTAGTAGCCGACGTAGTCAACGCTCGCATAGCCGACCGGCGGCCCGTAGGCGTATTCGTCGACGCAGCCGCCCAGCAACAGCGCCGTACCAACGGCCGCCGCAGCTGCAAGAGCAGAAACCTTCATCGGGGTTTCCTCCAGGAGAAAGGGGGCTCCCCCATCCGCACTCGGGGAGAGGTCGGGTGGGGGAGCAAGGCGCGCCTATCGGGGGGATGGGCGCTAGTGGCCGGCGCGCCTTTGGGCTGGGAGGCTAGGCGGTCGCCTTCACCTCGATCTTCTTCGGCTGGACCTTCGGCGCGGCCGGGATGGTCACGGTCAGCACGCCCTTGGCGAGGGCGGCCTTGATCTGGTCGGCCTTCACGCCGGCGGGGAGATCGATCGAACGCGAGAACGAGCCATAGCCGCGCTCGACCATGTGGTAGTTCTTGTCCTTCTGCTCGGACTCGAACTTCTTCTCGCCGCTGACGGTCAGCACGCCGTCGCTGACTTCGACGTTGACGTCCTTCTCTTCGAGGCCGGGCAACTCGACGGTCAACTCGAGCCCGTCCTTGGTCTCGGCCAGGTTCATCTTGCAGCGAACGTCGACCGGGCCTCCGCCCGACCAGAAGCTGGGCACGAAGTCCTCGAACACCCGGTCGATCTCGCGTTGCAGCGGTGCGAAAGCATTGAAGAACGGCGACGCGGTCAGCGCACCTGTCATTTTCTTCACCGGAACTGCGGTCATTTCTGTCTCTCCAACGTCTGTCCCCCATGGGACATGGAGAAGCAGGCCACCAACGCGCAGCTTGCGCCTTGATCCAGCGCAACGCGCCGCGCTGATTCAGACGCCGAACGGATAGGTCTCGTCCTCGTGGGAAACGACGGTCGTCGCCAGTGGCTCGACGGCGCTGGTCTCGTCGAACCAGACGAAACCGTCGAATTGGTCGGGCAGTGACGAGCGCGCATAGTGGCTCATGAACTCGGTGTCCGGCCGGTAGATGACGCCGATGTAGCGCTCGAGCCGGGGCTCGCGCAGCGCCCGCCGCAAGCTCTCGTGCCGGCCAGGGCGAAGGTCGACCAGGAACCGCGGCGTTCCGGTCTGGTGGCACAGGGCTTCGTAGCTGTCGGGCCGCGAGGGCAGGACACGCTTCACCTCGGCGGGGCCATCCCAGTCCGAGGCGGCCATCACCGTGCCGGTGTGGGTCCCGAACCCGATCAGCGCCGCCTCGCGGCCGAAGCGCTCGCGGCAGAGCTGGCCGATGTTCAGCTCGCCGCGCTCGGCCCCCATGTCGGTGAAGCGCGCGTCGCCGATGTGGGAATTGTGCGCCCAGACTACCGCCTTAGACGTCGGGCCGCGTAGCGCCAGGATATGATCGAGGGTCTCGAACATGTGCCGGTCGCGCAGATTCCACAACTCGTGGCTGCCGTAGTACATCACGCGGTAGTAGCGCTCGGCGTCGGCGACGACGCGGGCGTTCTGCGCGGCGTCGAAGAAGCGCTCGCCGTCGTGTTCGGCGTAGTCGAGAGCGTGGCGCACCATGTCGCGCAGGATGCCCAGGACCGGACCCTCGCACAGCGCATAGCCTCCGCTCAGCGATGCGCGGCCGTAGGCGGCGGGTTCCTGGCTCCAGGGCTCCAGGCAGGCGTAACGCTGGCGCGCCGCCTTCGCCGCTGTCGGATCGACCCGGTCGAGATAGGCGAGCACCGCCGCCATCGACGCGCGCATGTTGTAGAGGTCGAGGCCGTAGAAGGCGGTCCGCCTGGCGGTCGGCAGGCGCTGGTTGTGCCCGCGCAGCCAGCGCACGAAGGCGTCGACGTCGGTGTTGCGCCACATCCAGGTCGGGAAGCGTGTAAACGGCGTCTCGGATTTCTGATGCGGCCGATGGCGTACGTGACGGTCGATGGCGGCGGCGTCCGGCCAGTCCGCCTCGACGGCGACGGTGTCGAAGCCGTGCCGCTCGATCAGGCGCCGGGTGATCGCCGCGCGCGCCCGGTAGAACTCGCTCGTGCCGTGGCTGGCCTCACCGATCAGCACGACCCGGGCCTCCGCATAGCGGTCGAACGCGGCGGCGAATGCCTCCTCGTCGATGTCGGGCAGCGGCTCCAGCGCCGCCTCCAGCTGCCGTTCGACGCTGGGCGCAACCGTCTGCAGCGCGCGGCGAGGCGCCTGGGCGGCGGCTTCGCCCGCCAGCGCCTGCTCGAACCAGTCGCCGGCCAGATGCATCACCGCTTCGAGCGTCCTGGGCTCTTCGAAGAGGTGCGTCGCGCCGGGCACGATCTTCAGCGCCTTCTTGCAGCCCATGACCGCGATCGCCGCGCGGTTGAGGTCGATCACGCCGTGGTCGTCGCCGCCGACGATCAGCAGCGTCGGCGCGGCGACTTTCGCCAGCGCCCCCTCGCCGGCCAGATCCGGCCGGCCGCCGCGCGAGACCACCGCTCCCACCCGCTCGCCGAGCCGGGCCGCCGCCTTCAGCGCCGCGCCGGCGCCGGTCGAGGCGCCGAACAGGCCGAGGGGTAGGCGCGCCAGCTGCGGGTGCAGATCGATCCACGCCACGCCCTGCGCCAGCCGCTCGGCGAGCAGGTCGATGTCGAAGACGTTGCGGCGCTGGCCGGCCTCGCTCTCGGTCAGCAGGTCGAGCAGCAGGGTGGCGAAGCCGCGGCGGTTCAGGTCGTCGGCGACCGCGCGGTTGCGCGGGCTGAGCCGGGCTCGAGCCGCTGCCGTGGGCGAAGACGATGACGCCATGGGGATCCTCGGGCGTCTGCAGGTCGGCCGCCAGCTCCAGCGGCGGTATGCGCACCTCCTGCCGATCGGCGACCGGCGGGTCGCCGTCGGGACCCCACGCCTGGCGGAGCAGCGCCACCGTCTCCTCGTCGGTCAGCTGGTGGAAGTCGCGGTAGAACTGGCCCACGCCCCAGAAGTTCGTAGCCGGCAGGAGGCAGACCACCTCGTCGGCCTCGCTTTGCATCTCGGCCAGCGTGTCCAGCGGCGCGACAGGGACAGCGAGGATGACCCGCTTGGCGCCCTGCCCTTTCAGTGCGCGGATGGCCGCCTTGGCGGTGGCGCCGGTGGCTAGGCCATCGTCGACGACGATCGCCGTCCTGCCCTTCGGGCTGATCGGCGCACGCTCGCCGAGATAGGCGGCGCGCCGACGCTGGATCTCCTTCAGCTCCCGGTCGCGCGCGGAGGCCAGGTAGGCGGCGCTGGCGCCGGTGACCTCGCGCACCTCCTCGTTGACGACGGTTTGCGGCGCCGCGCCGTCGACGACGGCCGCCAGCGCGAGCTCGGCATGCCCTGGCGCGCCGATCTTGCGCACCAGCAGCACGTCGACGGGCGCGTTCAACGTGCGGGCGATCTCGACCGCCAGCGGCACGCCGCCGCGCGGCAGCGCGTAGACGACGGGATCGGCCAGCGACATGGCCTCGAGCCGCTTGGCGAGTTCACGTCCGGCTTCGCTGCGATCGGAGAATCCCTGTTCAGGCATCTTCATCGGCTCCGCAAGAACGCCGCGCGGGACCGGGCGCGCGGCTAGTCGGGCTTGGGACAGTTCTCGGCGTTGGTGTCACCAGACGTCCGGGACGCTGGCTGGGGCCCGAGGCCCGCGCCGGGCGCCACGTCGATCGCGCAGCGGGCAAGCACGCCGTCACCGCCGCTTTGGGAGACGATGCAGGTCACACGGCGAGCGAACGCGGTCGCCATCAGGTCCGATCGGTCGGCCGCGCCCGCGGCGCCGACCAGCGTCACCTTGAGCCAGCTTGCCGGCGTCGGGCCCTCGGCCAGGCAGAACGTGCGACCGTCGATGACCTGCAGGATGGGGCCGGAAACCTGGGCGCCCGGTGCAGGCGCCGGCGCGCTGCAGGCGATAGCCGGAACGGCCGACGGCCCTGCGTGCACGGCGCCCGCAAGCGCCGCCGCCAGAATCAGGACCGCCGAAAGAGCCATTGAACTGCCTCCGCGAGCCACTCTGTCGCGCGAACGAAGGCTTGGCTTTGCGCTGGATCAATCCGGCCACGGGATCGCCTGCCCGCCACGGGCCGCGCCGAGCGAGCCGCCGCCAGCTGCGGCCCGCCTCTGTTGCGCCAGATCAATGCCGGCTGCGGCCCGCTCGGGCAGTGTGGCGCAACGATCGGTTGGCTGAGGAGTGTCGGTATGCTGCACCGGACACAGCTAGTGCGCGGCCATCGCGAGAGGGCGGGCCTGCTCAGCGGGGACATGCTGAAGGTCGATCTGCCGCTCTTTATGCTCGCCGGATCCCTGGTCATCGGCATCGTCGCCGGCCTTCTCGACGCCCAGAGCCATAACCTGAGCGACCCCTGGAGCATTCTTGGCGTCTGGCTTGCCGCCGGGATTTCGGTGGCGGCGATCGCGCTGCTGCCCGTCCTCCTTATCGGCTTGTGCTGGAACGCAATCGTCTCGAGGCTTCTCGGTCAGCGCGACGACTGATGGCGCGCGGCCGAGGTCGATCAGCACCGCAGAGACGACGCCGAGTTTGTCGGCGCGGCTGTCGCGCTCGTTGAGGATTTAGCTGACTGCCGAGTCGATCTCGCTGGAACGCAGGTTCTGCGCAGGCGGTCATCGGCGTGGTCTGTTCGTCCCAGTGGGCGGTCGCGCCTGCACGATCCCCGGCGCAATGTTGTCGGCAACGCGGCGCTCGACTTTGATCTCGGTCAAGGCGGACAGCGTCAGATGTTGGACCTTGCGCCGGTTCCCAATGAGGGTCTGTCATGCACACGTTCAGGGTCGTGAAAGAGCATCATGGCTGGGCCGTCCGCTTGGGCGACGGCATGTGCACGCCGTTCTGGTCCCGTGCGCAGGCCTTTCGGGAAGCCCATCGGCTCTGTGAAGCGCTTCGCCTGCACGGCGTCTCCGCCGAGGTGGTCGCCGAAGACCCTGAGCTGGCGACCGGAGCGTCAAGAACGGCGGCTCTGGGCGGCTCAGCTGGGACGGCCGGGACCCACGACGCCTGGCGGTAGTCTTGTTTCTGGGCGGGGGTTGGGACGGCCGAGGTGAGCACAGCGACGCCGGAGACTCCGCTCGCCCCTGAGGCCGTCCAGCATCGCGCCGGGGTGCTGGCGGCGCTCATCCAGCGCGCACCTGCCGCGCAGACCGCTTCGGCTTGGGACGATCGGCCAATCCGCGAGGAGCTGTTCGGCATCGAGCGGCTGGAACAGCACGCGCGCAGCTTGGCAGCAGCGCAGCCTGTCGCCGCGCGCCGCCGGGGGCGGAACCTGCTCCGGGCCCGGCTGGCCGAGAATGAGGCCGACCTGGTCGTCGCCTATCGCGACGTCGCCGACGCGATCGCGACGGGCGCGGCGATCACGCCCGCGGCGGAGTGGCTGATCGACAACTTCCACGTGGTCGAACAGCAGGTCAGGGAGATCCGCGCCGACCTCCCGTCCGGATACTATCGCCAGCTGCCGGAACTGGCGGCGGGGCCGTTTCAGGGTCTTCCGCGCGTCTTTGGCCTTGCCTGGGCCTTCGTCGCCCACACCGACAGCCTGTTCGATCCCGAAGCGCTCCGACGCTATGTCAGGGCCTATCAGGAGGTGCAGCCGCTCACCATCGGCGAATTGTGGGCGATCGCCATCACGCTGCGCATCGTTCTCGTCGAGAACCTGAGGCGCATCGCGGGGCGCGTGGTCGCCAGCCGGGCCGGACGGCGCGACGCCGACGCGATCGCCGACCGCCTGCTGGGGTCCGGCGGGCGCACCGTGGAGGCCCCAGCGGCGGTGCTGCCCGGGCTCGACGGTCCGACGCTCTCGGAAGCCTTCTTCGTCCAGCTCGTCCAACGCCTGCGCGACCAGGACCCGAGCATCGCTCCAGCGCTCGCCTGGATCGACGAGCGGCTCGCAGCTCAGGGTCTGACCGCCGACGGGGTCGTGCAGGCCGAGCATCTGCGACAGGTCGCCGGAAGCGTCACTGTCCGCAACATCATCACCAGCATGCGCCTGATCTCGGACATCGATTGGTCCGAGCTGGTGGAGCGGTTCAGCCTGGTCGACGACCTGCTCGTCGCCGGCAGCCGTTTCGGCGAGATGGATTTCCCGACCCGCAACCTCTACCGCAGTGCGGTCGAGGAGCTGGCGCGCGGCTCGCTCCGCAGCGAGCTCGATATCGCGCGCGCGGCGCTCGTGGCGGCGTCCGCTGGGGGACCTGGTCGGGACGGCGCCCCTGACGCGCGCCTCTCCGACCCAGGCTACTATCTGATCGGCGCCGGCCGGCCGGGATTCGAGGCGGCCATCGGGTTTCGCCCACCGCCGCGGCTTTGGCCCGGCCGGCTCTATCGGGCGCTCGGCATCGGCGGATACGTCGGCGCCGGTGCGCTGCTGGCGGCTGCGATCCTGGCCTGGCCGCTCCTCGTCCTTGGGCAGTCGGGGCTGGGTTGGCGTTGGCTCGTCGTCCTTGGCGTCCTGGGCGTCGCGCCGGCCGTCGACCTGAGCGTGGCGCTGGTCAACCACGTGGTGACGCGGGGCTTTCGCGCGAGCCTGCTGCCGGCGTTGGAGCTGAAGGAGGGCGTCCCCGCCGCGCTGCGTACGTTGGTGGTCGTGCCGACCATGCTCACCTCGAAGGAGACGATCGCCGAGCAGGTGGAGGGGCTGGAGATCCATCACCTGGCCAGCCCGGGCGGCGACATCCGCTTCGCCCTGCTCACCGACTGGGCGGACGCCGATGAAGAGCATGTCGATGGCGACGAGGCGTTGCTGGCGCGCGCGCGCGACGGCGTCGCCGAGCTGAACCGGCGCTATGCGCGCCCGGCCGGCGGCGATCGTTTCCTTCTGCTGCACCGGCGACGGGTCTGGAACGAGGGCGAGCGGCGCTGGATCGGCTGGGAGCGCAAACGGGGCAAGCTCGCCGAGCTTAACCGCTACTTGCGCGGCGCGGCCGATACGACGTTCGTCGACCCGCCGCCGGCGCCCACGAGCGTGCGCTACGTCATCACGCTGGATTCCGACACCCGACTGCCACGCGAGACCGTGCAGCAGGCTCATCGGCAAGATGGCGCATCCGCTCAATCGCCCGCGGCTCGACCCCGAGCAGCAGCGGGTTGTCGAGGGGTACGCCATTCTGCAGCCGAGGGTGACGCCGTCGCTGCCCATCGGGCAGGAAGGCTCGTTGTTCCTCAGGGTCTTCTCGAGCGCGAGCGGAATCGACCCCTATGCCGCCGCCGTTTCGGACGTCTACCAAGACCTGTTCGGCGAAGGCTCCTACACGGGCAAGGGCATCTACGACATTGACGCGTTCGAGGCGGCGATCGCCGGGCGCGTGCCGGACTCGCGGCTGCTCAGCCACGACCTGTTCGAGGGCATCTTCGCGCGCGCGGGGCTGGCCTCCGACGTCGAGGTCGTCGAGGCCTTCCCGGCCCGCTACGACGCCGCCGCGCTTCGTCACCACCGCTGGGCCCGCGGCGACTGGCAGCTCTTGCCGTGGATGCTCGGCCCCGGCCGGCGATCGGCCGACGGTCGCGGGCGGCATGGCGTGCCCATGGTCGGGCGGTGGAAGATGCTGGACAACCTGCGCCGGACGCTCTCGGCGCCGTCGACGGTCGCCGCGTTGCTGGCCGGGTGGCTGGCGGCATCGAGTGGCGGGGCGCTGGTCTGGACGACCTTCATCGTCGCCACCATGGCCATCCCGCCGCTTCTGCCCGTCGTAATGCAGGCGACCGCGCGGCGCCCGGGCGCGACGCTCCGCGGCCGAATGCGCACGCTGGCCGGCGACCTTCGGCTCGCGCTGATCCAGGTCGGCCTGATGCTGATCTTCCTCGGCCACCAGGCGTGGCTGATGAGCGACGCGATCCTGCGCACGCTCTTCCGGCTCGTCGCCACCCACCGTCACCTCTTGCAGTGGACGCCCGCCGCGCAAGCCGTCTCGGGTCGGCGCCTCGACCTCGCGAGTTTCTACCGGCGCATGGCGGGCGGCGTGGCCCTCTCCGCCGCCGCGCTCGCGGCCGCTTGGCTGGGGCGCGGCGGCGTCTGGCCGCTCGCCGGCGCCTTCGCCGCCGCCTGGGCGCTGGCGCCCGCGATCGCGCTGCGAGCGAGTCTATCGCCGCCGACCGCCGACCGCCGACCGCTCAACGAGGCCGAACAGGAGGCTCTGCGGCTGACCGCGCGGCGGACCTGGCGCTTCTTCGAGACCTTCGTGACGGCCGAGAGCCGCTGGTTGCCGCCGGACAACTTCCAGGAAACCCCCGAGCCGGTGGTCGCGCAGCGGACCTCGCCGACCAACCTCGGCCTCTACCTGCTATCGACCGCCAGCGCCCGCGACTTCGGCTGGATCGGTGCGGTCGAGGCGGTCGAGCGGCTCGAGACGACGCTGGCTTCGATGGCCGGCCTCGAGCGCTACCGGGGCCATTTCTACAATTGGTACGACACAGGCGACGGACGCGCGCTCGATCCCCGCTACGTCTCCTCGGTGGACAGCGGCAACCTGGCCGGCCACCTCATCGCCCTCGCCGGCGCCTGCCGCGAGTGGCCGGCGACGGATACGCCAGAGGCCGGTCGCCTCGCAGGCGTCACGGACGCCCTGCGGCTGGCGCGGCGGACTTTGCTGCGCGCTTTCCGGTGATGCGGCCGACGACGCGGTCGCGCGCGCGCGTCTGCTCGATGCGATCGACGCGGGCTGCGTGCGCTCGATGGCGGGGTGCCGGATCGACTGGCCCGGCGCTCACGCAAACCGTGGAAGAGCTTGCGGCGACGGCGAGGAGCCTCGGCCGGACGCGGATGGCGACGGCGACCTGCGTCTTCTGGACGGAGGCTGCGCGCCGCGCCGTCGAGAGCCACCGCCGGGACTTCGGGCCTGCCGCCGCCGACCTGCCCCGTCGCCTGCTGGCGGTCGGGCAGACGGCGCGCGCCATGGCGCTCGAGATGGACTTCCGCTTCCTGCTCGATCCCGACCGGCTCTTGCTCTCCATCGGCTACCAGACGGTCGAGGGGGTCCGCGACCCGAGCTGCTACGACCTGCTTGGCGTCCGAGGCGCGGCTCGCCAGCTTCGTGGCGATCGCCAAGGGCGACGCGCCGGCGCGCCATTGGTTCCGGCTGGGTCGTTCGGTGACCCCGTGCGGTCGCGGCGCCGCGTTGATCTCCTGGTCCGGTTCGATGTTCGAGTACCTTATGCCCTCGCTGGTGATGCGCGGGCCGACCGCCAGCCTGATCGAGCAGAGCAACGAGTGCATCGTCGGGCGGCAGATCGCGTATGGGCGACGGCTCGGCGTCCCCTGGGGCGTTTCGGAGTCGGCGTTCAACGCGCGCGACCTGGAATTCACCTACCAGTACTCGAACTTCGGCGTTCCCGGTCTGGGCGTCAAACGAGGCCTGGCCGACAACCTGGTGATCGCGCCGTATGCGACCGCGCTCGCGGCGATGGTCGATCCGCGCGCCGCCGTGCACAATTTCGGACGCCTCGCCGACGCCGGCGCCCTTGGCCGCTATGGCTACTACGAAGCCCTCGACCTCACGCCCTCGCGCGCTGCCGGAGGGCGCGAGCTCCGCGGTGGTGCAGGCCTACATGGCCCACCACCAGGGCATGTCGATCGTCGCCATCGCCGACACCCTGCTCGACGGCCGCATGCGCCGGCGTTTCCACGCTGATTCCGCCGTCCAGGCGACCGAACTTCTGTTGCAGGAGCGGGCGCCCCGCGACGTGGTCCCGCCGCCGCCGTCCGTCGCCGAGTCCGTCGCCTCCGCCCACGAGCGGGCGGCCGACCGAGGCGGCTGGCGTCGCGGCAACCCGTGGAGCGCGACGCCGGATACGCAACTGCTGTCGAACGGGCGCTACAGCGTGATGCTGACCGCGGCCGGCTCGGGCTACAGCGCCTGGCGCGACATCGCCCTGACGCGTTGGCGTGAGGACACGACTTGCGACGACTGGGGCGTTCTACATCTTCCTGCGCGACGCGCGCAGCGGCGAGGTCTGGTCCGCCGGCCTGCAGCCGACGGGAGTCGACGGCGACGGCTACACGGCGATCTTCAACGAGGATCGCGCCGAGATCGCCCGCCGCAACGGGACGCTGACGACCACGCTCGAGGTGCTGGTGTCCGCCGAGGACGACGCCGAGGTGCGCCGCGTGACGCTCTCGAACCTCGGCGCGCAGGCGCGCGAGATCGAGATCACCTCCTACGCCGAGCTCGTGCTCGCCCCGCGCGCGGCCGATTCCGCCCACCCCGCCTTCTCCAAGCTGTTTGTCGAGACCGAGCATCTGGCCGACCCGGGCGCCCTTCTGGCGCATCGGCGGCGCCGGTCGCCGGACGAGCCGGAGGTCTGGGCGGCGCATCTGGCCGTCGTGGACGGCCGTTCCGTTCGGAGCCAGGAGTTCGAGACCGACCGCGCGCGCTTCATCGGCCGCGGCCGCAGCGTGCAGGCCGCGACCTCGATCGTCGACGGCCGCCCGCTCTCCGGGACGACCGGGGCCGTGCTCGATCCGATCTTCGCGCTCCGACGGCGTTTGCGACTCGAGCCCGGCGAGACGGCGCGCGTCGACTTCTGGACCATGGCGCGCCGGCTCGCGCGACGAGGTGCTCGGGCTTGTCGACAAGCACCAAGATGCCGGCGCGTTCGAGCGCGCCGCCGCGCTCGCCTGGACGCAGGTGCAGGTGCAGCTGCACCACCTCGGTATCAACCGCAGCCAGGCCGGCCAGTTCCAGCGGTTGGCCGGCCATGTGATGTTCGCCGCCCCGACCTTGCGGCCGGCCTCCGAGATCATCGAGGCCGGCCGCGCCGAGCAGCCGCTGCTGTGGGGCCTCGGCATCTCCGGCGATCTTCCGATCGTCCTGGTGCGGATCTCCGACGCGCAACAGCTTGGCCTCGCTGCGCGAGGCGCTGCTCGCGGTCGAGTACTGGCGCATGCGTCGGCTGGCGGTCGACCTCGTGATCCTGAACGAGCGCGCCACGTCCTACATCCAGGACCTGCAGGTGGCGCTGGAGACGCAGGTCCGGGCGAACCAGTCCAGGCCGAACGTCGGCGAGGCGGCGGGCGCCGGCCACGTCTTCCTCCTGCGCGCCGACCTGGTGGCGCCCGAGGTGCGCGCGATGCTCGGCTCGATAGCCCGGGTGGTCCTGACCGGCGACCTGGGACGGCTTGCCGATCAGCTGGAGTATGCTCCCGCGGCCGAGCCCATCGCGCCCAAGCCGGCCCGGCGCAGCGCGCCCCCATCGCAGCTGCAGATCGCTCCGCCGGCATCCGATCTCGAGTATTTCAACGGAATCGGCGGCTTCGGCGACGCCGGCCGCGAGTATGTGATCGCCGTCGGCCCGGGGCAGTCGACGCCGGCGCCCTGGATCAACGTCATCGCCAATCCGAGCTTCGGGTTCCAGGTTTCCGCCGAGGGCGGGGGCTACAGCTGGTCGAGGAACAGTCGCGAGCGGCAGATTACGCCGTGGTCGAACGATCCGGTCACGGACCAACCGTCGCAGGTCTTCTACCTTCGCGACGAGGACACTGGCGAACTCTGGACGCCGACGGCCTCACCGATCCGAGACGAGGCCACGGCCTACGTCGCCCGGCACGGGTTCGGCTACACCCAGTTCGAGCATGCGTCGCGCGGGCTTGAGCTCAAGCTGCTCGAATACGTCGCGGCGGACGATCCGGTTCGAATCTCCCGGCTCTCAGATCCGAAACACGTCCGGCGTTCCTCGGCGGATCGCGGTCACCGTCTATCTGGACTGGTCGCTTGGCGCCTCGCGCGAGGCCGCCGCGCCGCACGTGGCGACGAAGCTCGATCCAGGGACGGGCGCGATCCTGGCCTCAAGCCGCTGGAACCCTGTCTATGCCGAGCGGGTCGCCTTCGCGGACCTCGGCGGCCGCCAGAGCGCCTGGACCGGCGACCGCCGCGAGTTTCTCGGCCGCAACGGCGGACTTGCCGCGCCGTTCGCTCTCAGCGAGCGGGTTCCCTTGTCCGGGCGGCTGGGCGCCGGCCTCGATCCCTGTTGCGCGCTGCAGACGACGCTCGATCTTGCACCGCGGGCGAGCGTCGAGATCCCCTTCTTCCTCGGGGATGCGGAGAACGAGGCGCAGGCGAGTCAGCTCGTCGCCGCCTACCGCAAGGCTGACCTCGATGGCGTGCTCGGCGAGGCGCGCCGGCGTTGGGACGAGATCCTTGGCGCCGTCCAGGTCAAGACGCCTGACCGTTCCATGGACCTGATGCTGAACGGGTGGTTGCTCTATCAGACCATCGCCTCGCGCCTCTGGGCTAGGGCGGGATTCTCTCAGGCGAGCGGCGCCTACGGGTTCCGCGACCAGCTCCAAGACGTGATGGCGCTGACGGCGGCTCGCCCGACCATGGCTCGGGACCAGCTCTTGCGCGCGGCGGCTCGCCAGTTCGTCGAAGGCGACGTGCAGCACTGGTGGCTCCCCGACACCGGACAGGGCGTTCGCACGCGCATATCAGACGATCGGCTATGGCTGCCGTTCGTCGCCGCCCAGTACGTCGACACGACCGGCGACGCGGGCCTGCTCGACCAGCGCGTGCCGTTCATCGAAGGCTCTCTGCTCGAGCCGGGCGAGGACGAGCGCTTCTTCGAGCCCGGCGCGGCGCAGGACTTCGGCCAGTCTCTACGAGCATTGCGCGCGCGCTCTGGACGCGAGCCTGGCTGTCGGCGCGCACGGGATGCCTCTGATCGGCGGCGGTGACTGGAACGACGGCATGAACCGGGTCGGCCTGAGGGGGCGTGGCGAAAGTGTGTGGCTGGGCTGGTTCCTCATCGCCAACCTGCGGCGGTTCGCCGCCTTTGCGGATGGCCGCGACGATCCGGAGCACGCCGCGCGCTGGCGGGCGCACGCCGACGCGCTCGCGGCCGCGGCGCAGGAGCAGGCCTGGGACGGCGACTGGTACCGGCGCGGCTGGTTCGACGACGGGACGCCGCTTGGCTCGGCGGCCAACGAGGAATGCCGGATCGACTCGATCGCCCAGTCCTGGGCCGTCCTGTCCGGCGCCGCCGATCCCGAGCGGGCGGCTCGGGCGATGGCGGCCGTGGACCGCGAGCTGATCCAGCCGCAGGACGGGCTGGCGCTGCTGTTCGCCCCGCCGTTCGACCATGCGCCGCTCGATCCCGGCTACATCAAAGGCTATCCGCCTGGCGTGCGCGAGAACGGCGGCCAATACACGCACGCCGCCCTCTGGTCGGTCATGGCGTTTGCGGCGCTCGGCGACGGCGACAAGGCCAGCGCGCTCCTTTGGATGCTCAATCCGATCAACCACGCTCGCACGCGCACCGACGCGCATCGCTATCGGGTGGAGCCCTACGTGGTCGCCGCGGACGTCTATGCCGCCCCGGGGCGCACGGGCCGCGGCGGCTGGACCTGGTATACCGGCTCGGCCGCCTGGATGCAGCGCGCCGGTGTCGAAAGCATCCTCGGCCTGCGTCGTCGCGGCGACCGGCTGGAGGTGGATCCGTGCATCCCGCGGTCGTGGCCGGGCTTCGAGGTCAGCCTGCGCCTGGGGACGGCGCGCTATGAGATCGTCGTGACCAACCCCAATCGGGTCTCGCGAGGGATCGCACAGGCAAACTTCGACGGCGCGCCGCTCGAGGGCCGCCCGCTCCGTGCGCCATTCCGCAACGACGGCGAAGCTCACCGCCTCGAGGTGACCCTCGGGTAGGGCGTGGGGGGCTAGTGGATGTCGTGCGCGCTCAGCTCCGTGCGCAGCGGCAGACCGAAAGCCCGGTAGGCGCCCGGCAGCCGAAACGCGGCGCGCATCGCCTCCCTCATCGAATCGAAGGGCGTGGCGGCTTCGACGTCGTCGGTCCAGGAGACGGATCCATTCAGGCCGATGGCGAGGTAGAGATCCGGGTCTTTCGCCCGCAAGGGCGGCCGCGACACGATGGCGGCGCGCTGATCGAAATCGTGGTTGTGGATCGACACCGGTGAAGCCCCTTTTTCTCGCAAGCTCGGGCGCGATGTTAGGGTCCGCGGGCCGCGGCGCGCCATTCGGTGCGGTTCCTACGGGACACCCCTTAAGGCGGCTGCCGAAGGTCGGTCTCACTGGGTGAGGCGCGGGTACATCCGGGTCGCCGTGACCACCAGGACGGCGATGATCGCCAGCAGCACCGTGTAGTCGACGGCCAGCCCGAACTGGCTCTGGCCGCCGGCGAGCATGAGGCTGCGCAGGCCGTCGACCTCGTAGCTCAGCGGGTTCGCGCGCGAGATCGCCTTCAGCCAGGCGGGCATCATGGCCAGCGGATAGATCGCGTTGCTGGCGAAGAAGATCGGCATGGTCAGGAACTGGCCGACCCCCATGAACCGCTCCCGCGTCTTCACGATGCAGGCGATGATCAGCGAGAAGGTCGAGAACAGCGCCGAAGCGAGCACGATCAGCACGAGCACGCCCAGGATGTGCGCGGGCTCAAGGCTCAGCCGCACGCCCAGCAGCGCGGAGCAGAGGTAAATCACGATCGACTGGCAGATGCCGCGGATGCTGGAGGCCAGCGCCTTGCCGATGACGAGCGCGCTCCGCGGCGCCGGGCTGACCAAGTAGCGGTGCAGCACGCCGAGGTCGCGCTCCCAGATCGCCGAGAGGCCATAGAAGATGGCGACGAAGAGAACGCTCTGCGCCAGGATGCCGGGCGCAAGGAAATCGATGTAGGAGCCGCCGGCGGCCAGGCCGCGCACGTGGGCCATGACCTGGCCGAACAGCACCAGCCACAGGATCGGCTGCACCGATCGGCTGACGAGCTCCACGGGGTCGTTCCGCAGCTTCACCGCTTCGGCGGCGGCCACCGCGAACATCTGCGTAAGGTAGGCGCCGGCGCCCGAGGGCGAGCCTGGGCTCTGTTGCAGCGCGAGCGTGCTCATCAGGGTTCGCCTCCGGCGCTGATGCGGGCGCCCGTCAGATCATTGAAGACATCGTCCAGCGTCGCATCCGGGCCGCTCGCCGCGCGGAGCTCGGCTGGCGTGCCCATGGCGGCGATGCGCCCTTTGTGGATGAGCGCCAACCGGTCGCAGACCTCTTCGGCCTCGTCCATGTAGTGGGTAGAGAACACGACCGCGGCCCCGATCTGGGCGCGCAGCTCGGCGACATGTCGCCAAACCGCGCGGCGGCCTGCCGGGTCGAGGCCAACGGTCGGCTCGTCCATGAACAGCACCGCCGGCCGGTGCAGGGTGCTCTGCGCGATCTCGAGCCGCCGCGCCATGCCGCCGGAATAGGTTCTCACAAGCCGGTCCTTCGCCTCCGTCAGGCCCATCATCGCCAGGGCCCGGGCGACGCGCGTGCGCCGCTCCGCGCGGGGGATCAGGTAGAGCCGCGCCGACAGCAGCATGTTCTCCTGCCCGCTCAGGTCGCCGTCGGCGGAGAGCAGCTGCGGCACGTAGCCGATGTGCGCACGCACGGCCTGCGGCTCGCGCGCAACGTCGAAGCCGGCGATCGTCGCGCGGCCGGACGTCGGCGGAAGCATGGTGGTGAGCATCTTCATCAGCGTGCTCTTGCCCGCCCCGTTGGGGCCGATCAGCGCGAAGGTCTCTCTGGTGTGGATTTGCAGGGAAACGTGATCGACGGCGACGAGCGCGCCGAACCGGCGGGTCAAACCGTCGACCTCGACGATCGGAACCCCCTGGGAGTCGCCGGACGCGCCCACGGCGGCGAGCTGAGACGGCTTGTCATCCATGAAGTTCATGCTCGTCCCAGCCAGGACCAATGGAAACCCCCTTGCTAGAGGGAGCTTCGGATAGCCGCTTCAGGCCGCGCGCCGGGCGAGCCCGCGCCCTGTGTCGCCCCATCCAGTTCGAGCGATTCACGCAATTCCCGGCGCCGGCGTTGCGCGGTGCGGTCGAGCAGGCTCATCTGTCGCGGGCTCGGCGAACACTTCCGCGCGCGACTCCTCGTCGGCGTCACCGGCCCTGATGGCCCCTCGAGGTTGGCGTAAATCTCCGCCGCCGTTGCAAGAGCCCCGGGAAAAAAGGCGAAGGCGACCATGGCGTCGGCGTCGTTCAGAGATTGGATCGGAAAAGCCGTCAGAAGCCGTTCGTTCGTCTCCAGCGTGCGGCTGGGCGAAACCCGCTGGACCCGGCCGCGGCGCGCCTCGTCCTTCAGCAGGGCGTGCAGGTCGTGAATCTGCGTCACCGCCAGAATCGCGAGGTTCATCGCCGCCGTGCGCGAGGCGGTCAGAGCCTTAGTCTCGCGCTCTGCCGCCGCCCGCCGATCGGCTTCTTCGCGCAAGCGGGCCGCGCGCGACTTGCCCGCCGCGACCCAGGCCGCGCCGACCACGGCGGCGATGGTTCCGACGGCTTGCACCCAAGCCGATGCGTCGACCCACACGTCAGCCAACGGCGTCTCTCGCTTCGATAGTGTCGATCCGGACCTGTTTGACCAGGCGCGCCACCTCATCCGCGCGACAGAGGTCCGTGCCCGCATGCAGCAGAGTCCCCGATGCGGCGGCGACCGCGTGGCCGAACGCACACTCCAGGTCGCGTCCAGCCGCGATTGCCCAGATCATGCCGCCGAGGAATGAGTCGCCCGCCGCGATCGCGCTGAGGGGCTTGATCGGCAGCGCCGGCGCCCGCAGAACCCGTCCTTCCCCGACCAGCACGGCGCCGCGATCGCCTAGCGTGAGCGCGACCAAGCGCGCCTTGCGCGCGCCGACCAGGGCCTTGCAGGCTCGGATCTGGTCGGCTTCGCTCGCCAGCGCCTCGCCCGTCAGCTCGCGGAGCTCGCCCAGGCTGGGCTTGACCAGCCAGACGTTAGGGCCAAGCGCCAGCCGCAACGCCTCGCCGTGGGAGTCGAGGGCGAAGCGCGCGCCGCGCTGGACAGCGATGCGGGCGACCCGCGCGTAGGTGTCGCCAGGCGCGCCTTCCGGCAGACTGCCGCTGGCCACGACGAACTCAGGCTTAGGGTCCAGCGCCGCCACGGCCTCGAGGCAGGCGCGCCAGTCGGACACGGCGAGCTGGGGTCCGGGCAGCACGAAACGATACTGCTGGTTGGTCGACGTCTCGACGGCCGTAAAGTCCTCGCGCGTCTCCCCGTCGATGGGGATCGTCACCGACGGGACGCCTTCGTTGCGCATCCGGCGGGCGAGCCGGGGCCCGGAGCTGCGCCCGATGGGAAAGATGGCGACCACGTCGCCGCCGAGGCGCTGGATGACCCGCGCGACGTTGACGCCGCCGCCGCCCGCATCCCGGCGCACCGAAGCGCAACGGAGTTTGTGCGTCGGCTGGATGCGGTCGACCTCGACGGTGACGTCCACCGCCGGATTCATCGTCAGGGTTGCAACGCGCGCCATGGCCGACGGACAAAACCAGACCGGGCGCCAAACGGCTTTGATCCGCATCAAGGGCGACGCGATCCGACCGTGGGACAAGCACCCCAGGCTCAGGCAGGATAGTCCACCGTCATGAAATCCACCGCTCCGTTTGCGCTCACACGCACCCTCGCGCCTGGTCTTCGGCGCGTCCTGGACAGCTGGGAGGCGCTCAAGCGCGGCGCCAATGACATCCCGTTCGCCGACGACATGAAGATTTGCTCGCTGCCGGCGCTCGCCGACGAGCTGCTCTTGCTCGACGTCTTCGCGAAGCCGGAGCGCTTCCGCATCGACTATCTGGGCGATGCGGTCGCCGGCGACGGTCGCGGCGCGGCGCCCGGCCGCTTCATCGACGAATTGCCGCTCGGGCATCCGTTCGAATACCTGCGGGCGCAAGCCAGCGCGACGGTCGAGAGGGGCGCGGCCACGCTGTACCGCGGCGACGGCGAGGGGCCGTACGCCCGCCTCCTGCTGCCACTCTGGGGCGACGGCCGCATCTCGATGTTGCTCGGAGCGGTCGAAGATGACTAAGCCCTCATACGTCCGCTGGTTCAAAGAAGTCGGCGTGGGCGACGTCGCACTCGTCGGCGGTAAGACTGCCTCGTTGGGCGAACTCTATGGAAAGCTCTCCCACGCCGGCGTGAAGACGCCGAACGGGTTTGCGCTCACCGCCCAGGCTTATCGCGACGCGCTGGCGGCGGCGGGGGCGGAGCCGAGGCTTCGCGCTCTCCTGGGCGGGCTCGACAAGGACGACGTGGCCGATCTGGCCACCCGCGCCCGCGCCGCCCGCGCCTTCGTCTATGGCGCGACCGGGGGCGCCAAGCTCCGGCGCGCGATCCTGGCGGGCTACGACCGCTTGAAGGCGGAGTACGGTCCCGACGTTTCGCTCGCCGTGCGCAGCTCGGCGACGGCCGAGGATCTGCCGAACGCCAGCTTCGCCGGTCAGCATGAGAGCTTCCTGAACATCAAGGGCGAAGCGGCGCTGGTGGAGGCCTGCCGGCGCTGCTTTGCGTCGCTGTTCACCGATCGAGCGATCGTCTACCGCATCGACAACGGCTTCGATCACTTCAAGGTCGCGCTGTCGGTCGCCGTGATGAAGATGGTCCGCTCCGACCTGGCCGCGAGCGGTGTTACCTTCACCCTCGACACCGAGACCGGCTTCCGCGACGTGGTGTTCGTCAGCGGCGGCTATGGCCTCGGCGAGAACATCGTCCAGGGCGCGATCGATCCCGACGAGTTCTACGTCCACAAGCCGACGCTCGCGCATGGGCTACCGCGCCGTGCTTCGCCGCCGGCTGGGGGCGAAGCAACTCACCGTGTCGTTCGGCGCGCGGGCGCCCACGCGCAATCGGCCAACGCCTATGGCCCGGCGCGCCCAGCTACTGCCTCAGCGACGCCGAGGTCGTCAGCCTCGCCGAACAAGCGGTGACGATCGAGGCGCACTATTCGGCGGCCGCGCGGGCGGCCGACGCCGATGGACATCGAGTGGGCCAAGGATGGGCTCGATGGCGCGCTCTACATCGTCCAGGCGCGGCCCGAGACGGTCGCCTCGCGCCGTTCGCTCACCTCGCTGAAGACCTATGCGCTGAAGGCGCGCGGCGAGGTCGTCGTCCGCGGTCGCGCGATCGGCGAAGCGATCGCATCCGGCCGCGCGCGCGTCGTGAAGGCGCCCAGCGAGCTTGCGGCGTTCCGGCCCGGCGAGATCCTGGTCGCCGAGACGACGACGCCCGACTGGCAGCCGGTGATGAAGACCGCCGCCGCGATCGTCACCGAGCGCGGCGGGCGCACCTGCCACGCCGCGATCGTCGCACGCGAGCTCGGCGTGCCGGCGATCGTCGGCGCGGCTGAGGCGATGCGTCGCCTGAAGACCGGCGACGTGGTCACCGTCTGCTGCGCCGAAGGCGATGAGGGTCGCGTCTACGCCGGCGCGCTCGCCTTCGAGGCGTCCAGCGTCGACCTCGCCAAGGTTCCGCGTCCGCGCACGGCGATCATGGTCAACCTCGGCGATCCCGACCTGGCGTTCACGACGGCCATGGCGCCCAACGACGGCGTCGGCCTCGCGCGCATGGAGTTCATCATCGAGGAGTCCATCGGCGTGCACCCGATGGCGCTCGCCCATCCCGAACGTGTGGCGTCGGCCAGGACGCGCGCGGCGATCGCGCGGCTGACCCGCAGGCTACGACCACCCGGCCGACTTCTTCGTCGAGCGGCTGTCCGAGGGCGTCGGAACGATCGCGGCCGCCTTCTATCCGAAGCCGGTGATCGTGCGGCTGTCGGACTTCAAGACCAACGAGTACGCCCAGCCTGATCGGCGGCGCCGGGTTCGAGCCCAAGGAAGACAATCCGATGCTCGGCTTCCGCGGCGCCGCGCGGTACGCCCATCCGGCCTACGCCGACGGCTTTGCGCTGGAATGCCGGGCGCTGGCGCGCGTTCGCGACGAGATGGGGCTGACCAACCTGAAGGTCATGGTTCCGTTCTGCCGCCGGGAGGCCGAGGCGCGCCAGGTGCTGGCGGCCATGGCCGCGCACGGCCTCAAGCGCGGCGAGGACGGGCTCGAGATCTTCGTGATGTGCGAGATCCCCAACAACGTCATCCGCATCGACGCCTTTGCGGACCTCTTCGACGGCTTCTCGATCGGGTCGAACGACCTGACCCAGCTGACGCTCGGGCGTCGATCGCGACTCCGAGATCGTCGCCTTCGACTTCGATGAGCGCGATCCCGGCATGCATGGAGATGCTGCAGCTGGCGGTTGCAGGCGCCCAGCGCAATCACCGCCACGTCGGCATCTGCGGCGAAGCGCCGGCCAACTATCCCGAGATCGCGCGCGCTGCTCGTGCGGCTCGGCATCGAACTCGATCAGCGTCAACCCCGCCAGCGTGCTGAAAACTCTGAGCGTTGTCTCGGCCGCCGAACGTGAGCTTGAGCAAGCTGAGCTGCTTTGCAACTCGGCTTCAAGCGTCGGGAAGTCTGCGCGCCGCCGCGCACGACTCTGCGGAACTCGATAGTGGTCGTTCAGCTAATGAGCGCCGTCCTTAGACGTCATCCAGGGACGGAGGAGCAAGCCATGGTCAAGCATTTGAAGATCCGGATCCTGGTGGTCGGCGGAGACTCCGCACGCTGGGTCGAGCGCGACCACGTCCACGGCGATTTCGTCACCACCGGCGGGATCCAGGCGCCAGTGGTTCACGAACAGCATGGCCCGAGGCAGGTGGTGTTCGAAAGCGCTTCTCCAGAGCATCACGGCGGCGCCGATCCGCAGACAGCGGTGCGTCGCCGCGACGCTTTCGGCCGTCTGCTCGCCGAGACGATCAACGCCGACGTCTGCAACGGAGTGCTTACTCGCATTGGTCTCGTCGCTGAGGCGCGCATGCTGCACGAGATCAAAGCTCATCTGAACGCCGCGGCGCGTGCCCGCATCGTCTTCGAGACTCCGAAGAACCTCGCCAATACGCCCGACCACGCGCTCAGCAGCTGGCTGGCGCTTGCCTGACGCGGTGGATCGCTTGGCTTCGAGCGGCGCGTCACGGAGCGGCTCCCCCCTCACGCGCGGCTGCCCGCCGCCGGCTTGCGCCGTCGATGACTTCGATCAGAAGCGGTTGATCTCGCGCAAAGACCCGATCCCAACCCGGGTGCTTAGTGCCTGTCGTTGAACGAGGCTAAAATGACTTGGCTTTATCGGCTGATCGGTGTCGCCTTGGCTTTTGCCGGTCTCGCCGGCCTCCTGTTCATCACTTACGCCCTCTACGCCCGGATCGGGCTCACCGTGCTGGTTCAGCTCGGCTTGCCCGGCGCGCTGATCAGCACGCTCGCCGCCGGCGCCCTTGTCGGCCTGGGAGTCTGGCTAGCGGGATTCAGGCACCCGCTGCATGGCTTGGCGTCGCAAGCCTAGGCTCAGGGCCGCAGGTCCCGTTCGAGTTGCTCGATCAGGCGCAAACGCGTCGCGTCATCGTCGGCTCGATCTAGCCCCTCTTCCAGGTCGTTCAGCAGCTCGCTGCGGGCGTTGTGCCAATCGAGCGTCGCCGGCTCGGCCGCTCCGAGCCTGCGCTGGCTCGGACTTTCGACCACCCCAGTTCGCTCCAGCCGGAACGATTGATCGAGCACCGGACTGATGATGCCGTTGGCGGTGAATCCGGCTCCGATCAGGCGCTCGCGTGGCGCCTTTGCGCTTTCCGGCTCGCCGTGGGCGAGGAAGATGCGCCCGCCGACAGGGCTTCGCGCCTCGATCCAGCGCTGCAGCGCTGGGCCATCGGCGTGGCCGGAGTAGATGTCGAGGGGGCGAATGTGCGCCCTGACCTGGAACGGCTCGCCCTGGATGCGCACGGTCTTGCGGCCATCCTCCTGCCGTTTGCCCAGTTCGAGGTGGCTTATTTCCTGACTCGACGTCCCAACCTTCGCCGCCAGAGCGACGAGAGAGAGCCCCTGAGCCTCGCGAAACTGTTTCAGGCGATTAGGCAAGTTGCGAGTTTACGCCGGTTGAGCCTCCGGCGGCGCTCCAATTCGCTTCAAGATCTCGCGGTCCGCGCGCCGACCGACGCAGGCGTTTCTCCCACGATTCCATAGCCTTATAGAGTCTCTGCCCCGAGACTAGCTGCCCCCAAGCAGTCAGAATCTTCACAAACTATGGCACGATTTGAAGGAATTTTGCGGAGCAGACTTGCCTGCTGACTGCGTGCACCGCTCGATCCGCTATCAGCTTGCAGAACGGGTCCGCGAACTACGGCGCCCCGTTCCGGGGTTGGACCTTGGCAAACACTGTCGGCGACCGCGCTCGAAGCGACGCTCACGCCGCAGTCGCGACGAGAAATGTGAGAACGGCTGAAGTTGCGTCCCATCATAGACCATGGCCCTGATCGGCGGCGCTTTGTTGAGTTGCGGCCGCCGATCTTGGGCGCGCGGAACCTGGGAGGGAGTCCGCCGCGCGCCGCGCCATTCCCAGTGCGGCCTTCTGATAGCTTGGAACTATATGCGGAGCGAAGATAAGCGGAGGTCGATGCGAGCCTTAGCGCTTCGGCCGAGCTCCGCAGATGCGCCGCCAAGCGGTGTGTCGGTTTGCGGCGCATGATCACCAATCGCGGAACCATAGCGTCTCTGGCCCGGCACAAAGCCGACCGAGCCAAGCTCGCCGAGTCCGTCGAGGCGCTCGAGCGCCGCTATCCGAGCCTGCCCGCCGAAGCGGCGACCCACGCTCGGCTCGATGCCTGGCGACGGGACATTGCCATGCTGGACGCGGTGATCAGGACCGACCAGGAATTGATCGATGCTGATAGGTCCTAACGGCGAGACGCGGCCGGGCGGTGTGGTCCATTCCTCGAGGCGTGGGATGCTCTCGTCATGACGGCTGCGCCCCCGAGGATGGAGCCGCGGGAACTCAAGGACGGATCAGGCTGGTACGTACACCTGACGTGGCCAACCGGCGCGCAGGAGGATATCGACGTTTCTTCCGAGACCGAGGCCATCGAGTGGGTCAGAAACAGGTCCTCGGCCTGGTTGGCGAAAGGGCGGCCGGGGCACGACCGTGCCGCGCCACGCTCTTAGCGACAGCCTCGCCGCCGCCTGTGGGGAAGGATCCATGAGTGACCTCTTGTGGCCGCCAATATCTTTTCCGCTGGGCGGCATCGACGCCTTGCAATCCGACCTCGCCGGGCCATGTGTGAGCGCGCTGGCACTCACGCGACGTGAGTGCCAGTTTAGGCCGCGCCTTCGCGAGCCCACGTCATCGGAGATTCTGAACATGGCCTTTCGTCCTCTGGGCGATCGCGTCGTCATTCGACGCGTCGAAGAAGAAGCCAAGACCAAGGGCGGGATCATCATCCCCGACACCGCCAAGGAAAAGCCGCAGGAAGGCGAAGTCATCGCCGTCGGCCCCGGCGCGAGGGACGAGGACGGCAAGCGCATCCCGATGGACGTCACGGTCGGTGACCGCATCCTGTTCGGCAAATGGTCGGGCAGCGAAGTGAAGATTGACGCTGAGGACCTCCTGATCATGAAGGAGTCCGACATCCTCGGCGTTCTCGATCCCGTCGCCGCCCTGGCGAAGGCCGCTTAGGGGCGGCTCGACCAGACCTCGCACGTTTCCTCACTGCTCGAAAGATCAGCACAGATGGCCGCCAAAACCGTTCACTTCTCCACCGACGCGCGCGATCGCATGCTGCGCGGCGTCAACACCCTCGCCAATGCCGTGAAGGTCACCCTGGGGCCGAAGGGCCGCAACGTCGTGCTCGAGAAATCCTACGGCGCACCGCGCTCGACCAAGGACGGCGTCACCGTCGCCAAGGAGATCGAGCTGGAGGACAGGTTTGAGAACCTGGGCGCCCAGCTGATCCGTGAGGTCGCCTCCCAGACCAGCGACAAGGCGGGCGATGGCACCACCACCGCCACCGTTCTGGCCCAGGCCATCGTGGTCGAAGGCCTGAAATCAGTAGCCGCCGGCATGAACCCGATGGACCTGCGCCGCGGCATCGACAAGGCGGTGATCGTCGTTTCTGACGCGATCAAGGCCTCCTCGCGGAAAGTCACCACCAACGACGAGATCGCCCAGGTCGGCGCCATCTCCGCCAACGGCGACAAAGAAGTCGGCGACATGATCGCCAAGGCGATGGCGCAGGTCGGCAACGAGGGCGTGATCACCGTCGAGGAAGCCAAGACCCTGGAGATCGGAGCTCGAGGTCGTCGAAGGCATGCAATTCGACCGCGGCTACCTGTCACCCTACTTCATCACCAACGCTGAGAGGATGGAGGTCGAGCTCGAGGAGCCGCTGATCCTTCTGTCCGAAAAGAAGCTCTCGTCGTTGCAGGCGCTGCTTCCCCTGTTGGAAGCGGTGGTGCAATCGACCCGCCCGCTGTTGATCATCGCCGAGGACATCGAAGGCGAATCCCTGGCCACCCTGGTGGTCAACAAGCTGCGCGGCGGGCTGCGGTCGCGGCGGTGAAAGCGCCGGGCTTCGGCGATCGGCGCAAGGCCATGCTGGAGGACATCGCCGTCCTCACCGGCGGCCAGCTGATCAGCGAGGATCTCGGCATCAAGCTCGAGAACGTCACCCTCGACATGCTCGGCAAGGCCAAGAAGGTCACCATCACCAAGGACGACACCACCGTTGTCGACGGCGCTGGCGACAAGGCGGCGATCGAGAGCCGCATCGGCCAGATCAAGACCCAGATCGAGGACACCACCTCCGACTACGACAAGGAAAAGCTGCAGGAACGGCTGGCCAAGCTGGCCGGCGGCGTTGCGATCATCAAGGTCGGCGGCTCAACCGAGGTCGAGGTGAAGGAACGCAAGGACCGCGTCGATGACGCGCTGAACGCCACCCGCGCAGCAGTCGAAGAAGGCATCGTACCCGGCGGCGGGGTCGCCTTGCTCAAGGCGTCGAAGGCTCTGGACGCCCTTAAGGGCCTCAACTCCGATCAAGACGCGGGCATCAGCATCGTGCGGCGCGCGCTGCAGGCCCCCATCCGCCAGATCGCCGAGAACGCCGGCGTGGAAGGCTCGATCGTGGTCGGCAAGGTGATGGAGAACAAGTCCGCCACCTTTGGCTTCAACGCCCAGACCGAGGAATATGTCGACTTGGTCAAGGCCGGCGTCATCGATCCGACCAAGGTGGTCCGCACGGCATTGCAGAACGCCGCCTCGGTGGCTGGACTGCTGATCACCACGGAGGCCGCGATCGCCGAGGCTCCCAAGCCGAACGCCGGCCCCGCAGATGCCGGGCGGTGGCATGGGCGACATGGGTTTCTAGGCGCGCCTCCGCTCCCGGCGGGGTGGGCCTTCTCAGTGAACGCGAATGATGCCGTCCACCGCCCGCCACTCGGATGGGCGGATCAAGCGTACACATCGTGTTTGACGATCCCAACAACAGCCTCAGGTAGCGGCCAGACCAAGATTTGCGCTCGGTCAAAGCGGCTTCGCGCGACGCGGCTATAGTTAAATTCCAACCGAACAAGGTGATGGCGCCTTGGGCGTTGAATAGGATTGAATCCATGACCACCTGCACTTGGGCCGGAGCCCTACGTCCAGTGGCGCTGTTTGCCGTGGTCGCCGTTGGGCTCGCTTCGGGCGGGCCATCCGCTTTGGTTCAATCCGTCCAAGCATCGGGCGCGGCCACAAAGCAAGGCTCTGCAGAAGTTATCGTCCAAGCGCCCCGCCATCCGAGGCGCTCCTATAGCATCCCACCTTTTGCCGCCGACCCAGCCAAAGAGGAGGCGTGGCGCAACTATCGCGACAGCGTTGCGACGCAAGGCCCTTGTCCTGGCCGACCGGGCGCCGCGCAGCCGGCCGACTGCGGAACGTTTGAGGGATTGAAAGACTATCCAGGTCTGCACAGCCTCGCCCCACAATAGGTCCGTCGCGCGCAAGTTCTAGGACGCGCGGCTCGACTGATCGGCGTCGTGCGGGCATCGGCCTTTCGAGTGATCGCTTCGTCGAGACGTCGCAAGATCGCGGCCAGGAACGAGCGCGTGACTAAATCAGGCCGCGCGTTGTCAGCTAAGTCTGTCAGGGGATCGGTCGTAGCCAGCGCGCGCCTAATCGCGGCCCGATATTTGTCGCGAGAGGGGCCGGGCCCGGAGCCGAAAGGTCCGGGCGGCGCATCGACGACCGCCTCGATGATCCACTTCGCCGCTTCCTCCCCCGGCGCGTCGTCGAAGATGACGCCATAAAGAAGCATCCGCAGAAGGGCTCTTGTTTCTGTGTCCAGGGGATTGTCAGACCAATTTCACGCCGGGCTAACCCGGGCTGGCTAAGGCGGCTGGATGCAGCCCGCACCCAAGCGTCCCAAGCCGCCGCCCAGCCCATTTCGCTGGTTCGATTCATCGCCCGAGGTGATCCGTCTCGTGGTGATGATGTACGTGAAGTACCCCCTGTCGCTGAGGAACGTCGAGGACCTGCTGTTCGAGCGCGGCGTCGATATCTGCCACGAGACGGTGCGACTATGGTGGAACCGGTTCGGCCCGATGTTCGCCGGCGAGATCCGCAGACGGCGTGTTCACCACATGCGCCAGTTCACGCATTGGCGCTGGCACCTCGATGAGATGTACGTCCGCGTGGGCGGGGAGATGCGCTACCTCTGGCGAGCGGTCGACCATGAGGGTGAAGTGCTGGAATCCTTTGTCACCAAGGAGCGGGACAAGGCAGCGGCGCTGACCTTCATCAAGAAGGCGCTGAAGCGCCACGGGCGACCTAAGGCCGATGGTGACCGACGGCCTGCGCTCCTACACCGCCGCCTTGAGCGACATCGGCGCTGCTCGATCGCCAGGAGGTTGGCCGGTGGCTGAACAACCGGGCTGAAAACAGCCACCTTCCGTTCCGACGACGGGAGCGGGCGATGGCCCGCTTCCGCCGCATGAAGACCTTGCAGAAATTCAGCTCGGTCCATGCATCCGTCCACAACCACTTCGCCCAGGAGCGCCACCTCGTCAGCCGACAAGACTACCGAGAGAGACGCTCCACCGCCCTGGCGGAGTGGCGGGCAGTCGTGGGGTAAACCCCGCTTGGGTTTGGGCTCACTGCGCCCAAGCGGAGACAAGTTGCCGTTGGACTGACAGCACCCCAGCGCGCCATCTGCCGCCCGCTCGATGGCGCGGCAGATGATGCGGCGGATTTGGTCGGTTTCCATCATGGGCGAACTAAGTGCGTGAAATTGCACACGTCAGTTGTCCACGCGCCGCGCGCTGATCGCGACGAACCCCTTTGGCGCTCGGGCTCAGGGGTCATCGGGGAGCATCCGGCGCATGGTCGCCGGCGCATCGAGCGGCTGGGGCCGGCGGATGGGCCGGTTTGCCGACCCCGGCGCGTCCCGCGTCCGGTACCTCGTGTCGAACTCCCAGCGGGATCGTCCCTGGACGCTATCGAGGCCGACCAAGTGGGCGTCCAGCAACTTCAAGTCGACTGGCGGGGCTCCGCGGCGCCGTTCCGAGGCCTGCTCGCAAGTCGCGCGGATCAGAGCGCCCGCCAAAAGGCGCGATTCCGGGCTGTGTGGGCGCCATTTCACCCACTCGAACAGGTCGCCGACGCTGCCTTGCAGTTCGAAGACCACGTCGATCTCGCTGCGTACCAGCGCGAGGCGCTCCGGGCCCTGGTGATCGTGAAGGCCAACGCCTCGGTAGATCTCGACGGTCTTGATGGGTTCGTCGGGCTCGGTCATTTTCTTCCTCCGTCGAGAATCCGCAGCGCCCTGGTGACGACGTCCGACTCGCCCTCGGCGGCCGCAGGCGCCTCGGGCTCGGGCCGGTCGGCGATCAGGGCCAGCAGGGCCCTTGCGGCCGGCGAGGACCCGCGCTTGGCGGCCATTACGAGCCGGGCGAGCAGCTCGGCCTGAAGGATCGCCCCGCCATGCTCAAGCTCGCGGGCGAAGTCCTCGCGCAGCTCTTCCTCCCCGACCTCGAGCACGGCCGCAATCGATGCCGCCGCCATGCCCGCGCCCGACAGGAGCACGACCATCTGGCGCAGCGCCGGCGCGCGGGGGTTCACGGAGACCCCGCCCACCGCGCTCATGGGGTCGACCGGCTGCGGCCTGTTCTTCGATCCCAGTGGCCTTCCAGCCCCGGGCCTTTTTCCGCCAGCCGCCATCTTAAAAACCTCCATCTATCGTTTTTTTCCGACCCGTCGCGGGCGCGTGGGTCGCAAATGGTAGCCAATGCGGTTGTCCGCCTCGCGAAGCGGGTCTTGCGATACCCCCTACCCGTCCCGGGTTGCCATCCTTCGCGGCGGGCAGCGCGACGGCAGCGCTCGGCGGGGTGCAGCGCGGGCGCGCGCCGTCTTCGCAGTGCGATGCTGGCGACGGCATAGCCGGCCCATGCGGGCGAGCGGGCATCTTCGCGCCAGTCCGAGGACGCGATGCGCTCTTGGACTCTGAGCAGGTCCACCGTTCGGCCATGCGAGTGCGGCGTGACACGTGTGACACCCCCTAAAGGGGGGGTTGTCACGCTGTCACGCTCTACGCCGTCGCAGATTGGCGGCGTGACGGACCGTGACGTGTCACGCCTTGTCACGCTGTCACGCTTCAAAGGAGCCATATCAAGGCCCCTTCGACGCGAACCTTTCCAGCCGCGACAATCCCTTGCAGGGAACGGCCAAACCGCTGGCGTATGGTGTCCGGTTTCTCGCCCTCGGAGGCGAAGCCGGCGGTCAATGCCCGCGTCCTGACATCGGCCCGCGTGACAGCCTTCATCCAGGGTTTCGCGCCCGGAATGTGAGATGGGACGGCCTGCGTCTCGCCGTGGTCCGTGACATAGCCAACGGCGGTCAAAACGATCACTTCCCCAGGATTGAGGGAACGCTGTTTTCGGGGCTTCGGACCTTCCTCGGCGTCCTCATAGACGATCACCGCCGACGTGATTTCGTCGCCGTCATCGTCCAGGCCGAGGCTCACCTTCTCCAGTCGGATCGCGAACCGCTGGCCATCCTCGCCATCTTTCAGCTTGACGACGCGTCCGAAGCGCAGCGGCTTGCCTTCCTCGAAGGTGAGCATGATCACCAAGTCTGCACCGGCGAACTGGCCGGACCAGCCCCGCAGTCCGCGTGTCTCATCCTTGCCGGTGTGACTGACGATCAACACGAACGCGCCGACCTGCTCGCCCAGCCACGCGACGTTCGACAGCACCGCCGACATATCCGCGCCGCCGTTTTCATCTCCGCCGGGCATTGAGGCCGCGAGCGTGTCGATCACGATCAGGCCGAGCCTGACGCCGGTTGCCTTCATCTCGTCCGCGGCGATGCGCAGCTCGGCGGCCAGATCCTCAATTTGCTGAGTGTCGCGCAGATCAGGCGCTTGCGCGATCAGCTCAAACGGCAGGCCCACGCCCCCGTTCGCCTTGCGCCAGGCCTCGACCCGCTTTCGCAGCCCGTTGGGCGCCTCGGCCGCGACATAGACGACGCCGCAGGCGCGGGTCCGACGGCCCAGGACGTCGGCGCCCTGCGTGATCCGGAGGGACGAGTCGACCGCCCAGAACGTCTTGAGCGATTGAGATGGGCCACCGACATAGCCCACGCCGTGCGCCGGGATGACGCCCTTGACGATCTCGTCCTGGCCGCGCTGCCGGATCTCATCGAACGGCTCGCGGATGAACTTGGGCTGGCGGCGGAAACTCAGCGCCGGCTCAGACATTGGCCTTCCCCATCGCCACGTCATTCCAGTCGGCTCCCGCAGGGGCGGGCATGATCGTCACGTCGCACCGGCTGCGCAGTCGCTCGGCGAGAACGTTCGCAGCCTTCAGGCCGGGTGCGTCGCCGTCGGCGGCGATGATGAGATGGCGCACGCAGGATGGCGGCCGGAAAGCCTCAAGGTTCGCCGTTCCGAGCGTCGCCCAGGTGGCGACGCCCTCCAGTTTGGCGAAGCTGGCGCACGTTTCCAGGCCCTCGCCCACCGCCAGCACGGCATCGGCGGCCGCGAGCCGCACCGCGGCGCCCAGGATCGCCCCGAATGTCAGGCGTCCGGTCTTGCCGGTCCCGTCAGCCGTCAACATGGTGACCTGCAGCGCCTTGGGCGCGCCCGTCACCGACCGCGCCAGCGCCACCAGCGCCGGCGCCGTGGCCTGGGTGGCGTAGCCGCGAGGCGCGCGCGCGTGAAAGCCGAGATCGGCCGGAATCCAGTCGATTGCGCGGGCGTCGAGGTAGCGCTCGGCGGGCGAACCCTCGACGGGCTGGCAGCCGCTCCACACGCGCTCGCAGAAGGCCATGGCAGCATTTTCCCGGCGCGCGGTCTCTGCGTGTCTGGCCCATTTCAGGCGGTCATGCTCGACGCGGTCGACCCTGGCCGGCGCGGCATTCTTGATCCCGAGATAGTCAGCGCACGTCGTGAAATTGTCGCCGGCGAAGGAGTGGACCAGCGGGCGCCCATCTGGGCTGATCAGGACGCTGAGTGAGCGATCGCGAGGGCTATGTCCGGGGCCCGGGCCGAGCCACCGCGCCCCACCATCCATGACGTCGCCGCCGAGGCGCTCGCGAAGAGCGTAGAGGTCGAGGCTCATGCGGCGATTTCCTCGACCGCGCCGTCGAAGAGGCCCCCCCGGCGGGACGTTTCGAAGCGTCGTGCAACCGTCGCGTAGTTTCGGAGCGTCTGGTAGGCGCGACCGAAGACACCCCGAGCGGCAACCTCTGCGCGTTGGCCGTAGCGGTGGAGCCCGAATGCCCACCAGGCGCCTAGCGACCACTGGACGCCACGCTCAATGTGAGCCAGCCGCTTCCCGAGCTCGACCCAATCTTCGAAGCGGAGATCATCCGTGAGGGGGAGCGCCAACCCGGCCGTCATCTCCTCGGTCTGCGGGCTCATCGGGCGCCTCCCAAGGCCTCGGAGAGCCGCTCCAGCTTCCTCGCGGCGTCCCACCGGCCGGCCATCAGGTCCACCGCCCGCAAAACGCGCCGACTTCGGCGAACACGCGCTCGAAGGCGGCGACCTTTGGTCCGAAGTAAAAGAACGCCTGCCCCTGCGTGGGCGCGGCCGGATTGCCGCCGTCCGCGGCAACGAAGGCGATCCTGCCCTTCGTGAAGCAGATCTTGTCGCACCTGGCCGCGGCCTTATGGAACCACCGGCTATCGGTATAGTTGTGCGTCAAGAGGATCGCTTCGCTGACGCGGCCGGCGGCGATCTCGTCCAGCAGCTTGTCGACGAACTGCACCATCAGCGGGTGCATGTAGGGCGGATTCAGAAAGATGCGGCCCCACCACTCTTGCGCGAGCCCGTTGACCTCTCGGGTGTAGAACTTGGCGGCCCGCACGGTCTGCTGGGCTAGCAGGTGCGAGGCTGGATCCGTGTCGATCTCGCCGAGCACCGAGCGGACGAGCTCGATGTACCGTCGAGGGGTGTACCACTCAAACTCGCCCGTGAAATTCGTCCGGTTGGGCGCCGGGGCGTCAGGGACGTAGCGCACCTTGCCGGGCTTCTTCCGGGCTGGCTGCTTGCGGCCCTTCGTGTCGGTGTGCGTGGCCACGTGTCCAATTTGGACACGCCCCTCGAGATCGTCCCGCACCGTGCCGACTGTCGTGGGGGAGACGCCGAGCCCGGCAGCCACTTGGCGGTTTGAGCGCTCCGGATCCTCGAGAAGGTCGTCCGCGATCAACTGGCGTTTAGCCGCGCTATCGAGATGGCGGCGCGCAAGGTTCAACTGCCGGGCGTGTCGCCGTTTCTCGGCCTCGGTGAGGCCGTAGCGAATGAGGCGCGGCCAGCGCTCGATGCCGAGTTCCTCGCAGATCTGGATGCGGTGGTGGCCGTCAAGCGCGTTGCCGAGTTCATCGTATTCGACCGGAACCATCACCCCGCGCTCGGCGATGTCGGCCTTGAGCGCCGCGTAATCGTCATCCGACAGCGGGGGCGTCACCTGAAATCGCGGCTTGGCCGCGAGCGCCTGGACCGCCGCGCCTGGCGGGCGGAACGGCAGCGCCTCAGATGGCGACCGGGTCAGCATTGCCGCGGCGCGCCTCGCATCAGTTCGCCGAGAAACGCCGCCGACTTGCCGCTGTGGTGTCGCGCGAGCTTGAGCAGGCCGGGCGCGGCCGAGGGCTCCGCGAGCGCCCAGGCCCGCGCCCTGGCCGCAGAGGCCGCGTAGATTATCGCCCAGCCGATGGCGCCAGGCGGGCGGCGTTGCGATCCGGAAGATTTGGGGGTAAAGGGGGCGGCGTCGGTCTGCGAAACTCTAGAGCCGCCCCTGGCGCCCTGGCGCCGGGGGTTTCGCATTTCTAGGCCGCCGCAGGCTCGCGGAACTGGGCCATGAAGGCCGCGTCGTCGTCATCGAAGATCACCGGGATGCCGACGACGTGGCTGATCCTCAGGCCGTGGCGGTCGCGCCAATTGTAGACCGTCCGAACCGACACCTTCCTGTCGGCCGCGTACTCCTTAATTCTGCGATAGTGGTGGGTTTCTGGGTTGGACATGACCCCTTCGCTCCGCTGCACAAGAGTGCTCTCGGGAGCGTGAATGAGGGTCTTTGCGGGTCGTGTCAGTCGAAAGACGGTCCGGAGTTTTGGGAATTTTTCCGGACTTTCCGGACTATCTCGGCCAGGCCGTTTTCCCTTCGTTCCTTCAGCTTATCGAAGATCGGCCCACGCCCGATGCCGGTCGCTTGTCGAGCATCGGCGACTGCCGACTCCGTATCTCGGCCGTCAGCCATCAGGTCTTCCGCCCTCTCCGCCGCTAGATGCTCCTTGCGGGCGCGCTCGCGCTGGTTGCTCGCCACCTTCCGTCTGACGAACTGGAGCCGGTGAAGATAGTTCGGGTCGTCGTTGGCGATGCGGCTTAGCCCTATGAGCAGCACGTGCAGATCGTCCAGAAACACCGCGTCAGTGCCGAGCGCGCGCCTTCGCCGATTGAGGATCGTGCCCAACTGCTCCACGGCGAATTGAAGGTATTCGCCGAAGCCCTCGATGGGCTCGTCGCCGAGGAGCGCGCCTTTGAGCGGCCATCGGTTGTCCGGGATCATCGCGCCTCTCCGATCCGACGCACGTTGTCGGCCTTCGGCGCGGGCTCGGTCAGGCAATGCGTCGCCCAGTCGGCCATCAGCCGACGGCGCCGCTCGAGCAGGTCGCCCCTCCTGTAGGCGGCCTCGGCCCGGTTCGAGATCGTGTGGGCGAGCGCCATCTCGACCATCTCGTTCGGGAAGCTCGTGAGCTCGGCCGCCCAGTCGCGGAACGTGCTCCTGAAGCCGTGGACCGTGATGTCGTCGCGGCCGAGCTTCCGCAGGGCCATCGCCATCGCCATCTGCGAGAGCGGGGCGCCGTCCTTTGCGCCGGGGAACACGTAGCCGCCCTCGGTCCGCAGGGGCTTCAGCCGCTCCAGCACCGCCAGGGCCTCGTCGGAGAGAGGGGACCGGTGTACCCGCGCGGCCTTCATGCGCTCGGCCGGGACCGTCCAGACGCGGGAACTCGAGGTCGATTTCAGACCACCGCGCGCCGATGACCTCACCCGTCCTGGCTGCCGTGAGGATCGCGAAGCGCAAGGCCTCCGCGCTGGCGCTCGTGCGGGCCTGAAGCGCCGTCCAGAAGCCGTGCATCTCCGCGTAGGGCAGGGCCGCGTGGTGGGCTACGGCGCGGACCTTCTTGCGTTCCGGCAGCAGCGCGCTCAGGTGGCCGCGCCAGCGGGCCGGGTTGTCGCCCTGGCGCATCTTCCGCGCTGCGGCCCAGTCAAGCACCTGCTCCAGCCGGGCGCGGACGCGGGACGCGGTCTCGGGCTTGGCCGTCCAGAGGCGCCCCGCCACTTTGCCGTCAGGGGCGCGGACTTCCTGCTCAAGGATCTTCAGAATGCGGTCAGTGTCGACGTTCTGAACCGGCAGCTCGCCGATGATCGGATAGACGTAGTCGCGCATCGTGTTCGGGAACTGGATCGCGTGCTTGTCGCTGCGCCATCCGGCTTTCTTGGAGTCGTAGTAGCGCTGAGCGGCTTCCTTGAACGTCGTGCCCTTTTTCGGCGCTTCGGCGGCCGCGAGAGCGCGCCGGCGTTCGATTGGGTCGACGGCGTCACGGACCAGCCGGCGGCAGATGGCGGCCCTGGCGCGCGCGTCGGTCAGCGAGACCTCCGTCACGGCACCGAGGCCCATCTCGCGCTGCTTCGCGCCCCACCGATAGCGGAACAGCCAGGACCGGCCTGCCCCGGGCGTCACCTGGAGCCAGAGATTGCCGCCGTCCCCATGCAGGCCGTCGCCGCGGGTCTGGACGGCACGCGCCGTCAGCTTGCCGCCCCTCGTGAGCTCGACGAGCATGTCGCCGGCGATGACCTCGCCGAGAAAGGTAAAGTCCGGCGGTCGCCGCGCCAGGCGGTCCTTCAGTCGCTCGACCTCGGCCCGTAGGGCTTCGACTTCTGAACCGGGATTCGAACCCTCGGGCCCCGCTGGCGCCATCTCGTTCCCCCGCCTACACCCACGCGAACCGGCTTCATTCGCGTGCACAGCCATGCAGCACGTCGCGCGGTCCTTCAAGTAAGAGGCGGGGAAACCACAGGAAAATCTGCACACTTAGGCGTGATGGTGCGCGAGCGTGCCCGATGTTTAGGCGGTCTCTCTCACCGCCACGCTTTTATGGCGATAGTGCTCTGTCGAGTCGCCCGGCAGCTAGGGCTCGGAATTTCTACTTGAACTGGGCTCGACGACCTCATGGCTACGGGTCTTAACTGGTCAATTTGATTGGCTTTTGCCTTGGCCTGCGGGGAGGCGTCTCCGCAGGGTGAGGAAGGAGGTGGGAGCTGGCTTACTTTGGAAAGCTGGCGTCGATTGCCGCGCGTGCGCGCGCGCGAGGTGTCGACGGGATGGTGCTCGACATCTTGGAGACGCTGTCGGAGATCGCAGAGGACGAGATCATCTGCCTGGAGGACTTCCCCAGTCTCTCGGTCGCGCAGATTCGGGCGGGCGGCGCCGAGTTGCCGACACACTCATCGATGTCGGGGGTCAGATACATAGTAAATACGGCTGGATCGCGGACCATTCCGGTGACTGTTTTTTGCTTTGAAAGTTATTTCTATCTTTTTCACGAGGACGACGACAAGGAAATAGGTCAAACTATCCCATATGTAAAGAGAAAATATGGTGTTGCAGAACGAATACTGTTTGTCTGTCCTGCGACAGGAGGGATGGTGAGCAAGCTATACCTGAAGAACCGCTCTTTCTTATCTCGCAATGCCTGCCGCACGCCCTATCGAAGTCAAGTTGCCAGCGTTTCCCACTGGAAGCGCCATAGCGAGATTGTCGACGAACTCAGGGGCGCCGGCGGGCGCAAGCCCGCCCGCGGCAAGCGCCGGGATAAGCTCATCGCCCGTCTCAAGACGTTACCGCGCCGTCACTGGCGGCAGGAGGATCACTGGCTGATTGATCTCTACGAGCTGGAAAAGCTCGCGGCTCCGGACAGAAAGCACGAAAGAGAGCGAGCCAAGCGGCAGCGCGAGACCTCGGTCACAGCGAGGGCCATCGACCGATGTGCGTACGGGGAGGGCTACGTCTCGCCCTCAGTTGCAGCAGCTGCGGTCGAGCGACTGGGCGCAAAGAGCCCCCCAGCCTTTCCAGAGCGGAACTGGCCTGGCCTGGCGATGCCGCGCGGTGCGCTCGAGGATCACGAGACCCTCGACATCCGCGTTCTCCTGCGGCGGGGCTTAATTTGCCCGGGGCAGATCAGAGCATGGGCGATGCGCTGGGACCGGCCCGATCCGGACGGCCTCGCCTACTTGGCCGCTGACCTGAGGAGCGAGACGCTCCCTCACCTGCGCATCGTTCGCACAAGCCCGTCGGGGACGACATCGCAGGTCATCGGTCTGATGGAGCCGGCGTCGTCCGGTCGAGGCTGCCGGTGGATGTTCATCGACCCTGCCACCTTCCGGCCCTGCGAGGTGCTAGCCCTGCGCGGGGGTCGCTTTGCAAGCCGCCAATCGCAACATCTGGTGCACGCCTCGCAAATCCGAGGAAAGGGACGCGGCCGCCGTGCTACCGGGCGCCCTGCGGTGGACCGCCGCGGCTAGGCAAACTCGCGCAAGGCGACCGAAAAGTCCGCCGCGACCGATCTTGTTGGTGAGGTTGCGCTCGGCGCCCGATCCCCCCACGCGAACAGCAGGTCAGTCCCGAGCAGCGTGCGGGCGGCTCGAACGAGGCGCGCCCCGTAGCATGTTGGGCTGAATCCCGCACGCCAGCTCAGTCGCCGCCCAGGTGGACCATGCGGACGCCGATGACAGCCAAGCACTCGAGCAGAAATGCAGCCGTGAACCCGCCTCGGCTTATCTTGTTCGCAAGATTGTGCGCGTTCTCGCGAACCCCGATCTCGGTCAGCCGCTTGGCAAGTTCAGGGTAGGTCACCCCCCGCTGTTTGAGCGCGGCCTTTAGCAAACGCTTTGCGCGTGTCTCGTACTCGACGTTGACGGGGTGCTTCTTGTCGACCACGGCGATGGCTCCGAATCTGGGTAACAGGCAGCCAACAGCTGCGCTGTTCCAGCATGTACGGTGAACTCGATCAGCTGATCCAGGGGTGTCCACCAGCAGATATCAGGATAGCCGCGAGTGGTGCATCAGCACTTCCGTGGTGATTCCCTGCAGATCAGGGGTCTCCTCAGATATGCTGATGGGGGGCTCGGATCTGGTCACCAGATCCAGTGATATCTAACAGCTAGTCTCAGGATGTACACCACGGGTATGCTGGCGCCTATCAGAGGGAACGCGAGATCGCCGCGCCTTTCCCGCTAGAGGCGGGCAGCCCGATGATCCGCTCCTGATCCTCCCACGCGAGCGGCAGGTCGGTCGCCAGCAGCTTGGCCAACGTCAGCGACCGAGGTTGGCGCCCAGCGAAAATCGCCGCCTGGATGTCAGGGGCGAGGAAGGCGAGGTTGCAGAGCTTGCGCACGTAGGGGTTCGACGGAGCTCGGGCGTTGACCAGAGCGGACGGCGCCGCCGTTGGCGAGCAGCCGGACTCGGCCAGGGCTCGGTGCGCCGAACGCAGTGCACTCGCGAGGGTCGGGTCGAAGTTGGCGTGACGCCTGGGGCCGCTGCGCCAAGTCCGGCCACCGCGGAACTGCAGACGTCCGGGGACGGCCACGACGATGGTCGGTTCGGGCTTCTCCACCATGACCGCCCGCTCGTCGCCGACCAGCCTTCCGAGCAAGTCCTCGAAGGCGAGCTTGGGGTGGTCGCCCTGGAACACCCGCTCGGCGTCGAGTGTAAGACGCGCCTCCTCGGCCCTGACCTCGAGCGTGCGCAGCATGGGACCGAGCCGGTCCCAGTCGCCGGTGGCGCGGCCAGACAGGCGTTGCAGGAAGGCTAGCACGGCCGCATCGAGGGCCTCGGTCGGGATGCGGCAAGGTCCCTCGGTGCGGTCGGCGTGGGCGACGCCGGTCAAAACATCGGTGCGGATGTAATAGCCGTACCTGCGGCCGCTGCGGCCGTAGGAGAAGGCAGGGCTGAAGGGGTTGTCCTCGCGCGCTTTCGTCTGTTCGATCTCGTCGATCATGTCGGTGTCTGGCATGGCGGGCACCTCCTCGACCGTTATCATGTGCAGGGCGGCTCCGTACTTGGCGGCGAGATCGCAGGCCGCTTCCAGCGCCTTGAAGGCGTTGTCTGAGCCGTCGTTCGCGTTGAGAATCTTGCGGAACATCAGGCACCCTCCTGGGGCGCCGGCGCGCCAGTTGGTTCAGGCTCCAGCGCCGCTGTCGGCAACAGGTAGTGCGGCAGATAGAAGGCGTTGGCGATCAGCGTAGGGACGACGGCGCTGCCGATCACGGCAGCGACCAGGAGCGAGTATTGCGCCTGGGTGATGATGTGGTGCGAGAGCCCATAGAGTGACGAGATCGTCCCAAAAGTCAGTCCCGTGGACATCAAGAGGGTCGTGTACATCGACTCCCGGCGCGGACCCTTGAAGAGCCTGGTCGTTGGAAAGACGCCGACGAACTTCGCGACCATCTTCGCGCCTAAGAGGATGACGAACGCCACCGGAGCGGCGATCAGGGCGGGCACGGACACGAACGAACCGGCCCGAATGAAATAGAATGGGGTCAGCAGGCCAAACGTCAAAGTCCGCAAGCGCCTGATCAGAATGTGGTCCTTGCCCACCGTGCCGGCCAGCACCATTCCCACCATGTACGCAGGGAGCACCGCCTCGCTGTCGGCCCAGGCCGCCAGTGCGCCCAGACCGAATAGGGTCATCAGCAGGAACTTCGCTTCGAGTTCAGAGGGTCGGCCGCCGAACCAACGGAAGAAGCGCGGCGTCAACCATGGAAGGACAGCCAGCGCAGCCAGCGACCCGCCACCGAAGACCAGGGTCTTCACGGTGAACGGCGCGAAGATCAGTCCAAGCGCCAGCACGGTCAGCAGATCGTTGATGAAGCAGGCCGCCAGGATCGTCTTGCCGTAGTCGGTGCGATTGAGGCCGAACTCCAACATCACGGCGTAGACCACGGCCACGGAGGTCGTGGAGAGCGCGACACCTGCAAGCCAGCTGGGCCGTACATCCCAGTGCAACAAGAAGTAAGCCGCCGCGGCGCACCCGAAGAAGGGGGCGAAGAAGCCGACGACGCCGACGGCGCTCGCCTCCTTCCACTTGGTCTTGAAGACAGCCGGATCGAGCTCTGCACCAGCCAGAAAGGTGAGCACGATGGCGCCGGCGCCCGAGAGAAACGTGATCCAGGATTCACCCGTCCCGAGGACGGCCGCGCCAATGAGCGCGCCGATTATCAGCTGGGCGACGGTCCCGACTACGATCTCGGACAGAGCGGTTGCGATCTTGAGCCAGATCGACAGGAGCGTTGCGACCAGAGCTAGCCCCAGCCAAAGCGCCGCCAAACCCCAGACATGCGTCATGTCCGCCTCGCTTTGATGCCGCGCGAACAAGATCGTGCGGTCGTTGACCGTGTCACGCGGAGGCGGAACGAACTTGCTCCTACCCGGCGGCGGGGACACGCGCCCACCGCAGCGAAGTAGGAGTCATCAGCCTTGCGGCGGTAGGGGGACTCCATCCCCAGTCGTTCGATTTGCGATGATGCTAGCCAAACGTCAGAAGGCCAGCAACCGTTTGTGAGCCTCAACGAAAGGGCGCGATGTTCGTCGGTCGGAAACTTAGCTAGGCTGCCCCGGTCGCCGCGCTGCGCACAAAGGGAGCCAAACGATGCAGGCCCCACAACCCGCCGTCCTCCTCAGAATCTACACAGAGGAGGGCAAGATGAACAACCATCGGCCGCTCTACGAGGATGTCGTCATGAAGGCGCGGGCGGCCAAGCTCGCCGGCGCAACTGTGTTGCGCGGGCCTATGGGCTATGGCCTTCACGCCAACATCCACACGGCCAAGATTATCGACCTCTCGATGAAGCTCCCGCTGGTCATTGAAATTGTCGACGCCGAAGACAAGGTCCGCGCCTTCTTGGTCGAGCTCGACAGCATGAAGGAGATGGGCCTCGTCACACTCGAGAAGGTCGAGGTCGTCCACTACGGCAGCCGGCCGGTCGGGCCGTCTTCAGTCTTCGAGTGGCGTCTCCGGAGCCCTGCGCGAAGGTTCTGCTCTCGCCCTTCAACCCAGGTTGGGGGTACCGCCATGAAAGACCAAGAACGCCCCGGCCGCTATCAAGGCGAATCCGCCGCCCTGAACTAGCGTTACCTTCTGGCCTAGGTAGGCAAACGAAAAGACCACAAAGACGGAGAGAGTGACAACTTCTTGGATCGCCTTCAGTTCTGCCGCTGAATAGACGCTGCTGCCCCATCGATTGGCCTATCGCTGGTTCTGCCGGCTGGGCCTGGACGGCGACGTACCGGACCACTCAACCTTCTCGAAGAACCGCCACGGCCGCTTCCGCGACAGCGAGGTGCGTCTATCGGCAGTCGCGCAGGGGGCCCGCGCGCTTAGCCTTTCGGCTGGGCCGCAGTGCGGAGGTAGGGCTTGAGCGTCTTGAAGCCGGGGAACTTCTCCTTGGCCTGCTCGTCCGAGACTGAAGTCGGGATGATGATGTCTTCACCCCTGACGGCGAAGACCGGATGGACGTCTGGGGCGGCGGCCAGCGCCAGCCAGCTCGAAGTTCGTCATTTGACAAAGGCGATCCGATTGCCATCCGGGTCCACGACGTGGAAGTCGGTGCCGCCCCAGGCCTGCTTAGTCGGTTCCTGGCTGAACGCGACGCCGTTCGGCCGGTACTCGGCGCAGAGAGCCTTGATGTTATCGATCGGGACGAAAGCCATGATCAGATCCTCGGCCTCCACGCGGCCGGGAGCCTATGCGCAAGACGTGCTTCGGCCGTGGGCGCTCAACGTCCCAACGAGACGCTACCCGTAACCACAGGAAGGTTCGGCCCGTAAGGAACCGCCACGCCTCGCTGTCGTTACCTTTTTTGATGCCCAACGACCAAATGACGGCCGCCAAGCACGCCATAAGCATCGCGCGGCTTCCGCAAGGGTGGACGTGGGAGTTGATCGACGTCGACGGCGCCACGGCCGCGACAGGCCTGGCTCCCCATCAGAAGGCAGCCATGGGGATGGCGCAGCGCGCTGCTGAGTTGTTCCTAGTTCCCTCGCTCAACGACTTCCCAGACCCCGTCGTTGGCTGAGGCGCCCACGTGAACAGGATGGACTGGACCAAGCGAAGCCTGATCGGCGCGAGCATGCTCTTTGGGCTGGCGCCATCCCTGGCCCGGGCTGATGACGATGCCTATCCACTTTGGGAAGTGCGCAGAGGCGGCGCCAAGATATTCCTCTTCGGAGACGGCGCATCCATGACCGACCCGTGGCGCTCCGCCCGTATCGAGCGAGCGTTCGCCGAGAGCACGGTCTTCTGGAAGGAGACGCCGGACCCAGGTCCAGGCGACTCCGCAAAGTACCTTGCGCGCGGCCTTGATCGCCAACGTAAGCTCTCGAGCTGGCTCGATCAGAGCCAGCGCGACCGGCTCACGGCCGCGGAAGCGGCCGCGGGGATCACCGGCGCTTTCCTCGATGGGTTCGACCCCTGGCTCGCCGCGGGCATCCTGAGCTCGGCATATTGGACGCGCCAGAAGCCGCTCGCCGATCCGATGACGGTCCTGACCGCCGCCGCAACGAGCACGGGCAAGCCGATCCGCACGGAGTTTCCCGACGTGGATTCCCTCATCGCTTCGATGGCCGGTTTGCCGCCCGCCGCGCAGGTCGAGTATCTGATGTCCACGATCGACGACATTCAGGCGGGCCTAGACGCGCGGGCGCGGCGGGTCACGGCTTGGGGCTCAGGCAACGTCAGCCTGGAAGCGCAACGGGTGCTCTGGCAGATCAAAACCTATCCCGATCTCTACCAGGCGCTCGACGGAGCGAGGAATCGCGGCTGGATGCCCCGGTTCATGGAGATGCTCGAAAGCGGGGGACCGACGTTCGTCCTCGTCGGCGCCGATCACCTCGTAGGGCCAGAGAGCATCCTGGTCGGCCTCACCGAGGCCGGGATGCCTGCAAGGCGCATTTGAAACGCCAAGACCAACGTGTGGCCCACCGAAGCGCTGCTTCGCCGGCCGGACAATGCACGCTTTGGGTCGGAATCGGTCATCTGTGCCGTGCCTGAGAGCGCACGTCGGTTATGACCGCTATAAGTCATTAGCTGCCATCCGCTTATGGCCGCCAGGTCGGCACGTGGATCGACACCGACACCTTCGGCCGTCGCGCCCCGCAGATGGCGCACCTGGCGCGCCGCCCCAGGTCGGCAAGGGTCGTCTCGCCGCCCCATCGCGCCAGCGCATCCGCCGCCGGCAGCGTCCAGCCGTTGTGGCGGCTCAACATATGCAGCTCGCCCCAGAACCCATTGTCGACCTGCACCGCGACATGGGCGCTGCAACCGAAGTGGACGAGGATGCCGCGGTCCGGGATCGCGAGATGCGCGAGCGTGGCGCTTGGCTCGCGGTCACCGGCGTCCATCGCCGGTGGGGGTCTCATCCACTTGCCGGGACCGCCATCGCTGCCTCCGCTCGCGCCAGCGCGGCCAGCAGATCATCCAGCGCCGCCCTCACGCACACCCCCGGACAAGCGCCAGCTGCGCCTTCAGGAGCTCTTTCACGAAGCGCGCGTCGCGTTGGGAAGCGCTGCCGCGGAGCAGCGGCCAGCCTTCGACCTGGAGGCGCTCGGCCTCGCGGTCCTCGTTGCTGAGTAGGGGTGGATCGACGAGGTCGGACGGGGATGCTGTGAAGACACGGGTCATGTTCGGCTAATGTTCCACATAGCCACATTTGACGTCAAGAAAAAAGTGTCTATAAGTCACGTGCAGACTCAGCAGATGGCGCCCCGCCGTGGCCATGAGACACGCACCCCGTCACTTCATCCGCGCCTGGCGCAAGTACCGCGGCCTGACGCAGGCCCAGCTCGCCGAGCGCATCGGCATCGACCGCTCCTATCTCTCCAATATCGAGACCGGCCGCCGACGCTACGACCAGCCATTCCTCGAGGCGGCGGGCGAAGCGCTGCGTTGCGAGCCCGCCGACCTGATCATGCGCGACCCCACCGAGCCCGAGGGCCTGTGGTCGATCTGGGACCAGCTCGCCCCGGTCGAGCGCCGCCAACTGGTCGACATCGCCAAGGCCCTGAAACGCACGGGCACTGACAGCTAAGACAGCTCAAACCGCTCCCAAACGGCGACATCAGGGGGGTGCTAACCGCGCCAAGGGGAGCAGCTGCTGCCAGGAACGTGTCTATACGACACAATGTGCTTGACGCCTAGATGTGCCTGTGCGACACATTCTGGTATGCCAAAGACAGCCATCGACCGTACGACCAATCTCGAGCGCATGCAGGTTTGGGTGGAGGCGACGCGCGGGGCGGCGCTCGACAAGCCCGACCCCGAGGTTTTCCTGGCGGAGTGGCGCGATTGGCTCGGTCTGCGCATGTCCGACTTAGGCGAAGCGTGCCCGCGCTATCTTGCGGGCCTGACCGCCTTCGACCTTGGCGAGGCGCAGATCGCCCTCGCCCAGCCGCTTCCGGCGCGCGCGGAGTCCGCTTAGCGTTGCGCGCGCCCGATCCCGGCGTTCCTTTCTACTGGTTCTCAGCCGGCGACATCCTGAGCCGCGATCCAGAGGCCGGCGCGCAGGCCATAGGCGTCGAGGCAGCAGCCCGCTTGCACCGCTTCCACCTCGCCGAGCTTGCACTCGCCGCCCGCACCAGCCGCCGCGCGGCGCACGACTTCCACCTCGCTCGCGAACGGGAGCTCGCCGCGGCGATCGGCGCACTGAGCGCCTGGCGCCGCGCCGCGCAGGTGGCCTGACCGGGCCTGAAGGCGCTAGGACGGTGGCGTCCGACCAGCAAACAGGCGCTAGCCCCATGGCGACCATCCTCGCGCTGCATGCGCATCCAGACGACACGGAGATCCTTGGGGCCGGCGCGCTCGCCCTGCTGGCCGCCAAGGGGCATGCGATCCGTATCGCTACAGCGAGCGCCGGCGAGCTGGGATCGACCGAGTTCGACCCGGCCGAGACCGCGCGCATCCGCAAGCAGGAGGCGGCCGCGGCGGCCGCGCTGATCGGCGCGACCTACGCCTGCGCCGACCTGCCCGACCTCGGCGTGTTCAACGATGACGGCGCGCGCCGGCGCATCACTGACCTCGTTCGCGAAGCGGCGCCCGACATCGTGATCACCGCCTCACCGGTCGACTACCACCCCGATCATGAGGCGACGAGCCTGCTCGCCCGGGACGCATGCTTTGCCTCGACCGTGCCCCACTACGCCGTGGCAAAGCCGCTGGAGAAGATCCCCCACCTCTACTTCATGGATCCCATCGGTGGGCGCGATCGCCAGAGCGTGCGCATCCGCCCCGACTTCGGCGTCGACGTCGGCACGGTGATGGACCTAAAGCGCCGAATGCTGCTCGCGCACGAGAGTCAGCACGCCTGGGTCGCGAAGCAACATGGGATCAACGACTACCTCGCCTCGATGGAGGCCTGGGCCGAGCGTCGCGGCCGCGACTTCGGCGTCGGCCACGCCGAGGGCTTCCGCCAATACCGGAACCAGCCCTACCCACGCACGCCGCTGTTACAGGAGCTCATGGCCGACGCCCTCGTCGAGCTCAAGGACTGGCCGGCCGAGCCGCCGCGGCGCTGACACTCGCCGCGATCGCCGAGCGCTGCACCCGGCTCGATTGATCCGAGGCGTAGATGCCGGCCAGGAAGCCTCTGTCCCAGTCAGTCAGCCCGACGGGGCGCTCGGTGGGCGGGACGCGGAACAGGCGGAGGATCGTCGGCGCATCGCCCACGTCGGCGTCGAGCTTGAGCTCGGTCAGCCCGGCCATCGCTGCGTAGTCGGCGAGCTGCCCGATCGACAGGCCCTCTGCCCTGTTGAGGTCGACGACCACGATCGCGGACTGCAGGCCGAGCACCGTCTGGAAGCGAAGCCGCGAGAGAGTGAAGCTGTCGAGCGTCGGAAGCCCGGAATAGACCGGCGGCCCGCGGGCGATCACCTCGCCGTCCGAACTCGCCCGAAGGGCGTTGTACCAGACCCGCACCGGCTGCGCCTTGGTGAGGAACCGATCTACCGCCGACGGCAGCGCATCCCCGAACATGCCGGGATCGCGCTTGCGCCATGCGGCCAGCAACGCCTCAGGCTGACCCGTGGCGACGACGACGAAGTTGGGATGGCAGTCGGTGGTCGCGACCGGCGCGCCGGCGGCGTTGGCGGCGAGCGCGACCTCCTGGGCGATGGCCGCGTTCTGCTCAGGGCTGAGGCCTACCGCGTAGGGACAGATCGGCGCCGCCCAGCGGATCAGCGACTCGCCGTCGGGCTGCACGGTGATCTTACCGACGAAGTCGTACGTTTCGTGGTTGAGTGTGGCCGAAGGCGGCGGCTTGCCTTCCACGGTCACCAGCGGCGGTGCGGCCATCGCCAGACCGGCGGTGGCCAAAATGCTGACCGCGACCAAGAAAGGCACGCCTGCTCTCATCGGGAACTCCACGTCGGGTTGAAAGGCTCTCACGGCGACCGGCTCAGGATCAAGACCGAGGTCGATGGGCTTGGGCGAACATTGTCGCGCCGCGCCCTTGGGTTTAGCGTTGCGCAAGACCAGGAACGGAGGCCGGTGATGAGCGAGACCGCTGTCGAGAGGGACGTTGTTTATGGCGATGCGGGCGACCGGTCGCTCAGGCTCGACATCTACCGGCCGCAGGGTCGGTCCCTGCGCACGGCGGTCGTGATGGCGCACGGCGGCGGCTGGTCGCGCGGGTCGAAGGACATGCTGGTCGAGCACGCCAAGGCGCTCGCCGCCGAAGGGTTCGTGGCGGTTCCGATCGAGTATCGGCTGACCGGCGAGGCCCACTGGCCGGCGCAGATCCACGACCTGAAGCGGGCGATCCGCTGGGTGCGAAGCCACGCAGACGCACTGGCATTCGACTCGGACCGGCTCTGCCTCGAAGGCCACTCGGCCGGCGCGCACATGGTGCTGCTGGCGGCCGGCACGCGAACGACGCGCGGCTCGATCCGCCGGAAGGTGATGGCGGCGTCTCCGCCTCCTGCGCGGCCGTCGCGGCGGTCTACCCGCCGGTGCTGTTCCATCTGGGGGGCGCGCGCCCCTCCGGCGGCCTCGCCGCGCGCTCGCTGCCGGGCGCGGACGTCTCGGAAGAGGCCGCGGCGCTGGCCAGCCCGATCGAGCATGTCGGCCCGGGCTATCCGCCGGTGATGCTGCTGCACGGCGACGCCGACAAGGTCGTGCCGGTCTCAGCGCCTCGCGCCGCTTCGAGGAGCGCGTGCGGGCTGAGGGCGGCAAGGTCGACCTGCACATCTTCGGCGGGCTGCCGCACGGGTTCGGCAATCATGCGGTCATCCGGCCCATGATGATGAGGATGATCTCGGCCTTCTTCCGCCGCACCGTCGCCGAGCCGGAAGCGTTCACCTTCGCCCAAGCCCAGCCCCAGCCGGAGCCCGTCCCGGCCAGTTAGCGGGGACGAGCGCAGGCCCCTCCCCTCCGCTCGCGATCAGGGCGTCGGGTAGAGGTCGGAGGACTTCAGCCAGCCGGACACGGTCGCGTCGCCGCCGACGTAGTCGACATGGACCCAACCGGTCTGGGCGGCGCGGACGCCGACGCCGTCGCCCTGGATGACATAGGCCTTGCGATGTGCGGCCGCGCCGGGCGCGTCGTAGAGGTACGCCTTCTCGCTGCGGACCACCGCGACCGCATCCCACGGGTGCGCCGCCGCCAGGTCGAAGGTCACGGGCTGGCTCGGGTCGGCGAACGGCTCGACGTTGCCGCAGCCACCGTGCTCGCTCTTGAGCGCGATCTGGAAATGCTCCGCATCGGTGAGCACGAGCTTGCCTTTGATCAGATCGCCCTTCGGCGTCGCCGGGAAGTAGGTGTCGATTGCCGCACTCGCGCCCGAGAGCTTGCCGTGCAGGTAGAAGATGCAGCTAAACGACGGCGGGTCGCCCCGCGTCATGTCGAAATAGCCGCTGACCGCACCGGTCGCCGGGTTGTAGGCGAGGAGCATAGCGTCGTCATAGGCCCCGCTGGTCACCGGGGCGCCCCACGCGAGCGCCGGCGCGGCCAGAACCAGGCTGAGAGCGGCTATGACTTGGCGCATCGATGTCCCCCTCTTTCCAGCCCGCGGCTAGCGTCCCGGCAACGGCTGCAACGGCGGCTCGACCCCGTCCGGCAGCGGAACTTCGGCGACGTTCAGGGTCATCGAGACCGTGTCGTAGTAGCCGCTGACGCCGATGAGCTCGATCACGCCCTGTTCGCTTAGCAGACCGAGCGCCCTGGCCAGCGTCGCATCGCTGACCTTTCGCGTGGCGCGCAGTTCCGTACAGAAATCATAGACCACCGCCTCGTCGGCCCGCATCGGCTCGGGCCGGCGGCCCTCGGCGATCGCCTCGGCTATTCGCGGATCGAGACCCGCCTCGCGGGCCAGCCGCTCGTGCGCCCACCACTCGAACTGCGCATCCCACGCGCGCGCGGTGATTAGGATGGCGAGCTCGTTCAGCCGCGCCGGTACGCTGGTCTCGAAGCGCAGGTAGGCCCCCACCCGCTGAATGAGGTCGGCGAATCTGGGGCTGCGCAGCCAAGCCTGGAACGGCCCGCGCAGGCCGCCTCGCGGCCCCGACCGGATGCCCTCGGCCGCCTCGCGCTGGGCGGGCGTCATCTCGTCCATCGAAAGGGGCGGAAAGCGTGGGGGTCGGGTGGGATCGGTCATGGGCGAAGCATTCCACCCGCCCGGCCGGTTTGCCAGCCCCAGGGCGCAGGAAAACCGGCTACCACGCGGTCCAGCCGCCATCGACCACCAAGGTGTGTCCCGTCACATACGAGGATGCGTCGCTTGTCAGGAAGAGGAGCGCGCCATCGAGCTCGTCGATGTTCCCAGCCCGGTGCATGAGCGTTCGGCGCTCTATGCGTGCGACGAGGTCGGGGTTTTTTCAGCATCCCGGACATCTCGCTGGGAAAGAATCCGGGCGCGATCGCATTGACCCTCACCCCGCGGCTCGCCCACTGCGCCGCAAGGTCGCGCCTATGATTGACGACGGCGCCTTTGGTGGCGGCGTAGCCCGACATCGGTCGATCGCTGGTCGCGGGATATGGCATCGGCCCCTGAGACAGGATGCGGCCACCGGTGGCCGCATCTAAACCGGCGCTGAACGGCAGCTTCACCGTCGATATCGGCGCGGTAGCGCATTGCCTCTCCCGCGCACCGTTCCCGCCGCTCCTGGCGGGCGGGCGCCCGAGAGAAGGAAACGAACTGATGAAACTGCCTGTAAAGACGCTGGCCGCGGCCGGCGCGCTCATGGTCATCTCCGCCGGCGCCGGCTTTTCCGTGGCGCAGGTCTACCAGCCCCACATGCAGAACGCGCTGGGGTACCTCCAGTCCGCGCGCACCGAGCTGGCCGTGGCGCTTCCCGATAAGGGCGGCCACCGCGTGGCGGCGCTGAGCCTGGTGAACCAGGCGATCAGCCAGGTGCACCAGGGCATCAACTACGCGTACTAGCGCTTGGGCGCTTGCCCCCGGCGCCCCGCCTTTACCGGCGCGGGATGGCGACGCCGGGCGCGACGCCCCAGCGATCAGGACAGCGGTCCAGGTCAACGACGTGGACCGAGTGAAACACAACGCGCGGCCGAACGCCCCTCCCCCGCGGAGAGGGTCGCCAGACAGGCTGGTTTCAGCGCCTAGTAGGCGTACGCAATGCCCTGTCGGACTTGGCTGATCGCCTGGTTCACCAGGTTCAGCGCCGCCACGCGGTGCCCACCCTTGTCCGCAAGCGCGACCTGGAGTTCGCCCCGCGCAGCCTGCAGGTCGGCCAGGGCGTTCTGCATGTGGGGCTGATTGACCTGGGCAACGCTGTAGCCGGCGCCGGCCGAAATCGCCATGGCCCCGACCACCGCCAGAATTGTACGCGTTCGCATGACTGACTTCCTCCCTCGTTGGGCCGCAAAAGCCGCGCGTCCTGTAACACCATAAATCAACAACAGCGGCGGTGAAACGGCCGAACGCCGTTACCCCGACCGCAAGCGTCTCACCCCCCAGCGTAGGCGATGCCCTGTTCCACCTGCACGATCGCCTGACTGACCAGGTTCATCGCCGCTTCGCGGTGGCCGCCCTTGTCGGCCGCGGCCACCGCCAGCTCCGAATTGGCGTTCCGCAGGTCGGCCAGCGCGTTCTGCATGTGCGGCTGATCCATCCCCACTGTGTAGCCAGTGCAGGCCGAGATCGCCAAGACACTGGAAACGGCCAGGATCTTCAAACGCAGTGGCATGCTACCCTCCCATCAGGTTGGCCCGTCGGCAGCCTCTACGTAACGATATAAATCAACAAACCCGGGCAGGAAATGGCCGGACGCCGTTACGCCGCCTGCACCTCGCTCGCCGTCCGCGGACCGGTAGCGAATTGCCTCGAACTCCGGCCAAGTCTACGTTCGGCGGTTTATGGCGCACGATGTCTTCATCAGCCATTCGTCCAAGGACAAGCCGGCTGCCGACGCGGTCTGCGCGCTCCTCGAATCCGACGGACTCCGTTGCTGGATCGCACCGCGCGACGTGCAGGCGGGCGTCAGCTACGCCGGCGCGATCATCGACGCGATCAACGAGTGCCGCGCGATGGTGCTGATCTTCTCAGACGCCGCCAACGCCTCGCCGCAGATCGAGCGCGAGATCGAGCGCGCCGCAAACCGACGGATCCCGCTCCTGCCGTTCCGGATCGAGAACGTGACGCCTCAGCACGGGCTCGAGTACTTCCTGAGCACGCCGCACTGGCTTGACGCCTTCACACCGCCGCTCGAGACGCACATCCGTGAACTGGCCCGGCAACTGCACGCGCTGCTGGACCCCAAGCCGAGCGCCGGAGCGGCGGCCGTTGTCGTGACGCCGTCGCCGGGACCGGTCGTCGCGCCGGCAGCGGCCATGCCGGTCGTCGCCACCCGGCCGGCCGCTTCCCGAACCCGATCGAGGATGACGACCGGCGCCATGGCCGCGATCGGCGCCGTCGTGGTCGGCGGCGCGCTGGCCGTCGCCGGCGGCACGGCGGTCTGGCTGGGCGGCCAGCATGTCACGCACGCGCCCGCGTCGAGCTCGGCGCTCGCCAGTTCGGCTGTCGCGAGCTCGGCGAGCGCCAGCTCGGCGAGCGCCGCGCCACCGGCGTCGAGCGAACATTCTGTCGCCGAGTTGTCCGCGGCTACGCACTCCGCAGCGGCCGAAGCCGTCGCCAAGCCGCCGCCGCCGCTGCAGCCGTCAAGACCGGTCGCCGAGGGCCGGACCCGGGCGCAAACCGCTGTTGGACAGGGCGTGAGAGTCGGCCCGATCAGGCCCCCCCCGCCACTGGTGCTGCGCAGAACGCCGCCGTTCCGGCCGCCATTGCGCCATCCGCCGCGGCGCCCGCCGCCACCGCCTTTCAGGCGACACCCGCGCCCCTTCGTGTAGGGAGCCTGTGGAACAGCAGTTCAACTATCTAGCGATACTGCTCTCGCTGATCATCGGGCTCGCCATGGCCCAGGTGCTGACGGGGCTCGGCCGGCTGATCCAGTCCCGCGCGCGGGTGGTGCCCTATTGGCCGTCTGTGGTCTGGGCCGTGCTGTTCCTGGTCGTTCTGATCGAGAGTTGGTGGTCCCTGTTCCGGATGCGCAACGTGCAGAACTGGAACTTCTTCGCCTTTCTCCTGGTCGTCGCCCACCCGGTCGGACTTTACCTGATCTGCTCGTTGCTGCTGCCGGACCCAAGCGAGTTCAGCGCCGAGCGCGCCGTCAATTTGCGCGCAAACTATTTTGACCATCGCCGCTGGTTCTACGCACTGGTGATCGCCGTTTCGCTGGCCCGACTGGCGCGCCCGTTCGTGACCCCCGATGCGCCGCTGACCCCGCTCGACATCATCGTCCAGGGCTTGGTCATCGCCGCGTCAGGCGTCGGTCTGGCGACGAGCAACGTCATCGTCCACCGCGCGCTGCCGGTCCTCGCCTGCGTCCTGTTGGCCGCCTACTACGCGCTGGTCTACATCCAGCTCGCCTGAAGGCGCATCCGGCGCACGGCCGCGCCGGCGTCTTCCCTCGAGACCTGTCCCGCCGCCCCGCCCGCGAATTGCCAGCCCCGGGGGGCATGGCTAGGCTTCGCGCGGCATGACGCACGACGTCTTCATCTGTCACTCGTCGAAGGACAAGACGGTCGCCGACGCCGTCTGTTCGGTGCTGGAACAGCAGGGCATCCGCTGTTGGATCGCGCCGCGCGACGTGCTCGCCGGCTTGAGTTACGGCGAGGCGATCATCGAGGCGATCAACGGGGCCAAGGTGATGGTCATCGTCTTCTCGTCCAGCGCCAACGCCTCGCCGCAGATCGAGCGCGAGGTCGAGCGGGCGGTGAACCGTGACATCCGCATCGTGCAGTTCCGCATCGAGGAGGTCGTGCCCAGGCAGGCGCTGGAGTACTTCCTCTCCGCCCCGCACTGGCTGGACGCCTTCACCCCGCCGCTGGAGCTGCATCTGAAGGTCCTGGCCGACCAGGTGAAGGCGCTGCTCACCCGCGATGTCGCTAGCCATGCCGCCGAGCCCGCGCCGGCCGCCCCGCCGCCGACGGCGGCTCCGCGCGCCGAAGCGCCGGCCCCGCCCGCCCGGCGTGGGGGCTTAAGCCTCGTGGCCGGCGCGATCGTGTTGGGCGCGTTGATCGTGGCGGCAGTCGTCTGGTTCGCCCTGCCCCGCCACGCCCAGGTCGCCGCGACGACGCAAAGCACGGTCACGTCTGCACCGGCGCCCGCCGCGCCAGCCGCGCAGCCTGTCGTGGTCGCCAAGACCGCACCGCCGCCGGCCGCTCCAGGCGCCGGGAGCTGCATCGTCGCCGACCCGACGCCGACCCCGCTCAACATTCGCATGGCCCCGAACGGCCAGATCCTGGGCGCCGTCGCCAACGGCGTCCTAGTCCGCGTGCTCGAGCGCCAAACGGTGAACGGCAAGGCCTGGGCCCTGATCGAGCCGCTCGAGGCGGGCGCCAAGTCCGGCTGGGTGTTCTCGAGCTATTTGAACTGCGGGTGAGCTCGACGGGGGAGCCGCAACGAGGCTCGGATTAGCCGAGAGCGCCGTAACCCCTCGCCCTCGCTCTTCCTTTGGCAAAGGTGGATCGCGTCCCGGCGTGCTTGCTCTTGTGCAGTCCGGGCCGCAGTCTCTGTCCGGCGCTGGGAGGACATCGATGGTTCGTAGCTTGGTTGTGACGGTTGCAGCTGCCGCGTCAGCGGCCCTGGCGGTCAATGTCGCGAGCGCCGCGGCGCAGGACCTTCCGGGCATCCAGACGCCCTCGCACAACATCTTCTGCATGGCGACCCCCGCAATGGAAGGTCAGCCGACGCCGGAGCTGCGCTGCGACATTCGGCAGACGATCAACCGCCTGCCGCCGCCACCGGCGAACTGTCCGTTAAGCTGGGGCGACGCCTTCTCCATCGACTCGACCGGGCCTGGCCAGCTCACATGCCATGGCGACACGGTCGCCAATCCCGCTGACCCGGTGCTCGCTTACGGCGCGACATGGAACGTCTACGGCTTCACCTGTCTCTCGCAGACCACCGGCCTAACCTGTCGAAACGGCCAGGGCCACGGCTTCTCGATCTCCCGCGAAGCGCAGAAGATATTCTAGGGCGATGGCCGCTTACTTCGCGGCGCGCCAGGTGCAGGTGAAGCTCTTGCCGTCGCCGTCGTCATCCGACCTGATGTCGCCGCAGTCGGACAGGGGATGGCCCAGACGGACCATGACGTTGTTGGTGTAGGCGAGACCACGTCCCGACCGCTCGTCGGCGTCCGCGTCACAATCGCCGCGCGCCTTGACGCGCGTCAGCTTCACCGACCCATAGTCCGCCAGGGGATATCTGCCGGCGCCCGGCCGCTCGACGATCCAGGCCGCGCTCGAGCGCGGGCAGCCGGCGCCGCAGGGCTGGACCGACGTGAAGTGACCGCCATTGGTCTTGTCCTTGACCTCCAGCGTCACCGAGCCGTCCTTGTATTCCACCGAGGCCTCGATGTTGTCGGCGGGGGCGACCACGAACACCTCATCGCCCGGGCTGGGAGTGGGGCCGGGGCGGAACATCTCCCACCCCGCCTTGTAGAACCGCGGGGCGCCGACGCCGTTGCAGACCGCGATCACGCCGACCTGTTGCAGGGTGTCGTTGCCCCCAAAACCAATCCAGATGTTCACGCGCGCGTCGCCGAGCGTGCATTGGACCGCGGGCTCGCGCCATCTGGCGGAGATGCGGGTGAAGGTCTTGCCGGTGGCCGTGTAGCCCGACCAAGAGGGGCCGCTCACCGACTGGGCCCTCGCCGCGCCCACCAGGCCACCAGCGCGGCCAGCGCCAGCCCGGTTTTCAGCGCGTGAACGGCTTTCATGGGTCCCTCTCCGCAGAGGCTGGCTGATGACCGGCGAGAACCGCGGCGTCAGACAACGAGGCGACGCTAACATGAACGTTGGCCAGCTGGGCGATGGCCGATCGTGGATCGGCGCCAGCCGCTCCGAGTGCAGACTCGCGCGGCGGGCAAAACAAGGCCCCGCCGAGGCGGGGCCTCAGTCCTCAGAATACCCTTACGCGGGGCCGATGGCCCCAGAGCACTACATGCCGGCGCCGACGGCGATGCCGGCTTGTACCTCGGTGATGGCCTGATTGACCAAGTTCAGCGCATTGGCGCGGTGGCCGCCCTTGTTCTGTTCGGCGATCGTCAGCTCCGCCCGCGCAGTTTGCAGCGCCGCCAGGGCGTTTTGCATGTGAGGCTGATTGCCTTGAGCGAAGCCGACCCCGTAGCCGGCGCCCACCAAGGCCAACGCCCCGGCCACGGCCAGCACTTTCAAACGCATCTGCATGGTAGGATCCCTCCCTATACACCGTCAGAAATGGCGGATGCCAAGCGGTATAGGGATAAAGCCCAGTGTGGCAATCCCCCGCGCACCGAGCAACGGCCCCGCCTTGGACACTCCTGCCGACGCCGTCGGTGCTCTACTTCCGGCTACCGAGCGAGCCGTGCCGACGCATTGATTAGCAGATACGCTATCTAGCTTGACTCCTAGTTAGCTCGTTCGCTAGGTTTCTGCCATGGACGTCTTCGAAGCCCTGGCTGACCCGACCCGGCGCGAGATCGTGGCCATGCTGGCTGGCGGCGAGCGCAACGCTGGCGACATCGCTGCGAGGTTTCCGATGAAGGGACCGTCCGTCTCGCGCCATCTGCGCGTGCTGCGCGAGAGCGGCGTCGTGAGCTACCGCAAGAACGCCACGGCCTGGATCTACCGGCTGGAGCCCGGAGCGCTAGGCGAGGCCGAACAGTGGATGCGCGCCCAGCTCGAGGTGTTGCACGCCCGCTTCGACCGCCTCGAATTGCATCTGGACCGCATGAAGGAACGAGGGGACTGACGATGAGCGGGGCGGAGGTTTGCCGGTTTCCAGACCGGTTCACGGTCGAGTACGTGCGCACCTTTCCGCATCCGATCGAGCGAGCCTGGCGGGCGCTGACGGACCCCAAGGAGCTTAGCATATGGGCGATGCCTGCGAGCATCGACCTGCGCCTCGGCGGCGCCTACGCCTTCATGGGCGAGCAGTGGGGCACGATCCTGGTGCTCGACCCGCCACGCTTGATCAGGCTGGGCAAGAAGGGCATCGGAGCCGAGCCGGACGCGCCAGGCGCGAACTACATGCAATACGCGCTCGAAGAGACCGCCGAAGGCACGCGCATGACCTTCACCGAGCACTGGAAGGAAGGCCCCGACTATCACGCCTTTTTCGGCGACGACCTGCCCGGCGGGCCCGCGACGCCGTTCCATCCAGGCACACTGGCCGGCTGGCACGGGATGTTCGAAGAGCTGGCCGACCTGCTGGACGGCGTGGAGCCAGGCTCGGGGCTCGCCGCCACGCGGTTTAGCGCCATCGTCGGCTCATGGACCAAACTGCGCGTCCAGTTGGGCGAACTCTCGCCAGACACTGCCGCGCGCTACGCCGGCCAATTGCGCGCGACTGAGCGCTACTTCGAGCTCATCGACACCTATCGCGAGCACATCCGCAGCACGCTGCCGCCACCGCCAGGAACCGCCTGACATGTCAAACGACGACCTCGCCCGCTTCGTCGACCGCTACACGATCGAATACGTGCGCACGTTCCCGCACCCCATCGCGCGGGTGTGGAAAGCGATCGTGGATCCGGCTGAGATCGGCCAGTGGTTCGTCCCGCCGACCAAGTGGGACCTGCGCGAGGGCGGCTCCTTCCGTTTCCACGACGATTACCTCGCCGGTCCGATCCTGGCCTTCGAGCCGCCGCGCCTGATCCGCTTCCGCGACAATGTTCAGGCGGTCGAGGGCGTCCACTGGTTCCAGTTCGAACTGGAGCCCGTCGAGGGTGGAACGCGCCTTACGTTCACCCACCACGTGCCGGCCGGCGCGGCGCGCGAAGGGCAGGTCGAGCACGCTTGGGACACCCCGTGGTGGCCGGGCCTGCTCGAAGGATGGCATGCCGCGCTGGACGGCATGGCCGATGTGATGGACGGCGTTCCGATCGGCTCCCGCCATCCGCCGATGACAGGCCCCCTCGAGGTCAGGCGCGGTGAACGCACCCGCGCCCTGCAAAGCCAATATCGCGCCCACGTCGACGCGACGCTGCCCCCAGGCCCGCCCCGTCCGGCCCAGGCTTCGGGAGGCTGACCTTATGTCCAACGACGACCTCGCCCGTTTCATCGACCGGCTGACCCTCGAGTACGTCCGCACCTAACCCTTTAGCGGACCGGAGTTTGCTTTCGGGCAGGTGTCTTATGACCGCTAATGGCGCTTCGCTGTCATAGCGAAGGTCCGCTCCTGGGCCAGGTCGAAGCCGCGAGCGCGAGGCGAACTGGACATGCGCAGCCAGCAACCTACCGCGCGCGCCGCGTCCGAGTCCTCTTGGCCGGCGACAGATCGTCTAGCTGGATCCAGGCGGGGGCGTGGTCGCTTGCGGCTTCCTCGCCTCTGACGGCCCGCTCGACGCCACCCGCGATAAGGCGGTCGGCGAGATTTGGGCTCAGCAGCAGGTGATCGAGGCGCATGCCTTTGTCGTTGGGCCACCGGTGGCGAAGGTAGCCCCAGAAGGTCCAGAGCGGACCGTCGGGCTGTAGCGTTCGCAAGGCATCGGTCCAGCCTTGCTCCAGCAGGCGCCGATAGGCCGCGCGGGCCTCGGGCCGGAGCAGCGCGTTGGCCTGCTCATGATGGCCGGGCCAGATGTCGGCCGCGGTTGACACGACGTTGTAATCGCCGGCGAGCACGACGGGGACGCCCGCCTGCAAAAGCCCCGCGGCATGGTCGATCAGTCGTTCGAACCAGGCGAGCTTGTAAGCGAACTTTGGTCCGGGCTGCGGGTTGCCGTTGGGCAGATAGATCGAGGCGATGAGGACGCCGTTCACCGCAGCCTCGATGTAGCGGGCCTGCTCGTCATCCTCGTCGCCGGGCAGCGAACGACGCGTGAGCACGGGCGTCGCGCCGCGCGCCAGGATGGCCACGCCGTTCCAGCTGCGTTGCCCCCACCAGACCGCGCCGTAACCAGCCTCTTCGAGGGCCGCCTCCGGGAATGCGTCGTGATCCGCCTTCAGCTCTTGAAGGCAGACGACGTCGGGCCGGGACGCCATCAACCAACCAAGCAGATTGTCCAGTCGCTTGTTGACGTTGTTGATATTGAAGGTCGCGATCTTCAATGGCCCCCCCCCGCGAACAGCGCCTGCGCCCTCGCCGGTCTTATACCCCGATCCCTCGCATCGACTGCCCGCGGCTGGCCGCGCCAGGCTGAGCGAATGTGCAACCGATTTCGCGCCTCATTGGGCTGGAGGGATTGGGCCGAGGACTTCTCGTACACCAAGGTCCCGCTGCGCCTTCCCGACCTGCTGCCGGAGCTTCGGCCGACGGACGCGCACCCGGTGCTTCGGCCGATCGATGCATCGGAACCGATGGCGGGCCTCGAGGCGAACGTCATGTCTGGGACCTGATGCCCCATTCGTGGACCGCTCCCGGCCGGGGGGATCGACGAACAACTAGCTAGTCAGCATCTTCAGCCCCACCACGGCTAACATCACGGCCAGGGCCGAGCGGAGCGCAACCTCGGGGGCAAACCGCGCGGTCACGCTGCCCAGGATGACGCCGGGAACCGATCCCACGAGGAGCGAGAAGAGCAGCTCGAAATTGATCGAGCCCAGCCACCAGTGTCCTAGCCCGGCGAGCAGCGCGAGCGGCACGGCGTGGGCGACATCGGTTCCCACTATTTTGAGGGTCGGAAGCCGCGGGTAGAGAAAGGCAAGAGCCACGGCGCCGAGGGCGCCCGCGCCAACGGACGAGAGCGCTACCAGCGCCCCCACAACGAATCCCGTCGCGATCGTCAGGCCTGCAGATGCCCTGAGCCCGAAATCGGGGTTGCGCCGAGTCGCCGCGCTTAGAATCCGCTGCTTGAGGAAAAGCAACGTCGCGCTGATCAGCAAGGCGATCGCGAGCGTGAGCGAGATCAGCTTGGATGCGGCCGGACTGGCGGCCCCGAAATGCGCCAAAGACAAGATGACAATGAGCGTGGCAGGCAGGCTGCCGAGCGCCAGCAGGCCGACGATGCGCCACTCTATCGACTTGGCAAATCCGTGCACCGAGGCTCCCGCGGTCTTGGTGGCCGCGGCATAGAGCAGGTCGGTGCCGACGGCGGTCGCTGGATGCATGCGGAACACAAGAATGAGCAGCGGGGTCATCAGTGAGCCGCCGCCAACGCCCGTCAAGCCGACCAGGATGCCAACGACGAACCCGGAAAGGACGTAGAATTGGTGAGCGACAAGGGCGTGCAAGAGGTCCATCGGATCGTCTCCCCCGGCTTTGGCTAGCCTTGATCGGACGTTATTCCTATCGGTTGGGGAGACAATTGTGTTTAGCCCGCGATCCCCCGAATCCCGCGCCAAGCGCCAAATGCCTGCTCTCGGGCGCCGACGCGATGTCCGCTAGCGGCCCCAGACCGGAAATCAACCCGGCGGGATAGCCACTCGCCAGTCCGTCGGCGGGCCTCGTCGCCTCCGCCAGGGCGATGCTGTCGATCATCAGCTTCCAGATGCGCGTGCGCTGCGGCCAGGAGCGAATATCAGCTCGGGCTCTCTAAGATCCGGGTTCGCTCCGTCACCAGCGAGACCGCCTCGTCGAACCGGTGAGCGAAGAAGTGGGCTGCTGCCAGACAGGGTAGATGCAATGCCCGGTTCGGCCCGGTGGGGTCCAGCCGCCTTCAATGGTCGGCAAGGTTGACGAACGCCTCAACTCCTCGGTCTTCAGTTCTAGTGTTCGTGGGGACAGTCGATGGATGAGGCCCATGGCTTCGAGACGGCCAACGCCTCGGCTCACCACTTCTGACGAGGGTATGAGAACGTCGTCGGGCTGCTGCCCGGCCTTACCCAGATGCCGTGTCTCAGCCGCATGTTCGTCCAGATCGGTGGCAGCGCCTGCAGCCTGCCAGCGGACAAACTGCGCGCGCGCAGCCGAGAGCCCAACTTTGATGAGGCTGATCCTGCGCTTTGCGCCGGCCGGCGCCGCCCAGGCCGGCCAGTCGGCTGCGTGCAACGCCCTGCACCCCCTGCGAGGGCGCTTGTCGCGCTGGCTGCTGACCTGCGATGACCGTGTCGACCAACCGTCGATGACGCTGACGCAAGGCGATCTAGCTGTCATGTGCGGCGCGCTTCGCAGTTCGATCAGCGTTACGGCCAGCGAGTTCAAGCGCGAGGGCCTCATCGAGTACAGCCGTGGCCTGATCGAACTCGTCGATCGGGCGGCGCTCAAGCGCTGCGCCTGCGAGTACTATGCCTGCGACCGCGTGAGGTGGGACGGGCTTGCTCGCGCGGCTTGAGATGTGGCGCTGCGCGCAGGCCGTTAGATTGGCGGAGCTGACCGCGCCGAGCGGACCCATGAACTTCTGAATTCAAGAGTGCGCATCGGCGCTAACCGGTCAGCTGCGCCTCGGCGGGCGCCAGCAGCCGGGCGATTTCGGTCACCAGAGCCGTCGGCGAAATGGGCTTGGCGACAACGCCGTTCATGCCGGCGGCCACGTACTGAGCGCGCTGATGCACCATGGCGTTGGCGGTGAGGCCGATGATTGGAACCTGCGAGGCGGCGCCAACCAGGCCGCGGATGGCGCGCGTTGCGTCAACGCCGTCCATGTGCGGCATCTGCACGTCCATCAGGATCAGGTCATGGCCGCCGCGGCGTGCGGCCTGCACGCCCTCGACCCCGTCTTCGGCTTCGTCGACGTTCGCGCCCAAGCGCGTCAGCATGGTGCGCGCTACCAGGCGGTTGGTTGGGTTGTCCTCAACCAGCAGGATGTTCACGCCATCGAGCAGCCCCTCCTCCACCGGCTCGACGCTGACGGGCGAAGCGACAGGCGCGTCAAAGTCCAGCCAGAAGGTCGAGCCTTGGCCATAGGTGCTGAAAAAGGTGAGCTCGCCGCCCATCTTTTCGGCTAGCGCCCGCGTGATCGACAGGCCCAAGCCCGTGCCACCGTGCTGCCGCGCGGTGTCGCCCTCAGCCTGACGGAACCGCTCGAACAGATGGCTTTGCGCCTCGGGAGTCATGCCGATTCCGCTATCCTTCACCTCCAGCCGTACGTGACACAGCCGCTCGTCGATCGGCGCAACCGTAACGCGGGCGACGACCGAGCCTGCGGCGGTAAACTTCACCGCGTTGCCCACAAGATTGAACATCGCCTGCCGCAGGCGAACCGGATCGCACTCGATCCAGAGGTCGGCGCCCTCGATCTCCGAGCGCAGCTCGACGCCCTTGGCGCGCGCCTGGCCGCCGAGCAGGCCGGTGACGGACGCCAGCGCCTCGCCCACATCCATCGGCTCCGCCGCCAGGTCCAGTTGACCCGCCTCGATCTTGGAGAAGTCCAGGATGTCGTTCAGTAGCTGCGAAAGCATCCGACCGCTGTCGCCGGCCTGCCTCATCAGCTCCTGTCCCTCCGGCGAGATCGTCTCGCGCTCAATCAGGTGCATCGCGCCCAGGATCGCGTTCATGGGCGTGCGGATCTCATGGCTGACATTGGCGAGGAACTCCGCCTTGGCCAGGGTTGCGGCCTCCGCGTCGAACTTCGCTTCGCGCAGGGTGGACTCGGCGGCCACACGCTCGGTGACGTCGCGACTGACGTCGATCACGCCGACCGGGACCCCGTCTTCCAGGACAAGCTTGGCGCTGCTCTGCAGCCAAAGCCAGTGACCGTCCTTGTGGCGCACGCGCACGGTGACGACCTCGGTCCGCGTCGGATCTGCCATCATGCGCAGGAAGGCCTCGACCGCGATCGTCTGGCTCTCGGGCTCCACGATATCGGTCCGGCGCCGCCCCAACAGCTCGTCGGGGCTGTAGCCAAGAACCGTCCTGGCGGCGGGGGAGACGTATTGATAGACGCCCGTCAAGTCGGAGCGCGCGATCACGTCGGTGACGTTTTCAGCCAGGATTTTGTACTTGTTCAAACTGTCATTCAGCCGTAGCTGCGACTCCTGCGCCGACGGCGTGCCCTGGGCGCGTCGCACCGTGAAGATCGCGCAGATTCCGAGGGCCATCCAGATCGGAAACATCTGGCGCCAGCCGCGGTTGTCGTCGAGGACGATGAAGGCCAGCGCGCAGATCGTGGGCGCCGCGCCCGCCGCGAGGAACACCAAAGGGGTGCTGTAGAACAGCATCACGACAACGATGCCGATGGTAACGGACGTGATCGCCGCCGTCGCCTCGCCCGCCAGCGTCCCAGTGCGCCAGAGCATCACGGCCAGGATCAGCCAAATCAGGGACAGTCCCGCGTAGGTGGCGACAAATGTCCAGCGCGTCGGCCAGCCGATCGCCTCGCCTCGCGACTGGGCCAGGGTGGCGAACCAACACCCGATTTCCAGGACGAATCCGGCCGCGATCCAGGCGGCGTAGGTCCGCCACGGCAGGACCGGGGCGGCCATGAGCCCGCCGAGCAGGTACAGGACGAGCCTGACCGGCGCCATCGGGTGGACGACCTTTGCGGCCTCGTCGAGGCGCATCGCGAGTGTCGCAGGAGTGCGAGGCGCGACGTTCGCCGGGAGCAGTTCGCGTTCGGGCATGGCGATACGGCGCTCTGTCTCCGAGCAAATTGTTCGAGGGGCTATACGGGAATCTGCTGCGGCAACTTGACGGTGTTGAGCCAGAAATCGTTGATGTTCTTCACCAACATCTCAAACGCCTCCAGCTGCACCGGCTTGTTCAGATAACAGTTCGCCTGCAACTGGTAGCTGCTGACGACGTCAATCTCAGCCTCGGATGGATGACCGTTGGGATCATCTTGAGGCTCTCGTCTTCCTTGATGTGAGCCAGCACCTCGCGCCCGTCCATTTTGGGCAGGTTCCGATCCAGCAGGATGACATCTGGACGTGGGACATCATTGTGTGGCCCCTGACGTCGCAGGAAAGCTATGGCGTCCACGCCGTCGCTCGCCACATGGATACGGATGGCGTTGTTCGTGACGCGGAACGCCTCCTGCGTCAGTCGGACATCGCCGGGACTGTCTTCGACCAGCAGGACCTCGGTGGGACTACCATTCTCTCCGATCATTTCCTGTGCTCCGTTTGGCTTGCCCGCTGACCGGCCGGCTCATCCGCGCCAGAGCTTGGCAACACTTCCCTTCTTTTGGATGAACGGTACTTAGTTGATCTCAGTTGAATTGGTACACACTAAGTATATGTAGCGACAAATTAGATAGACCTGCGAACGATGCGTCTCGTCGGAGCCATCCGTGTAATCAATATTGGCTACATGCTTGCGTTCGACTATGAGCCGAGACTGAGCTTCCGGACGGAAGGACGCTCGGCGTCTCCCGCCGGCAACAAGGGGCAGAGCTCGATCGGCCCGCGCCAGCGGCTCCTCTTCGCGCCACGATGAGCCCGCCCCGCTCGAACGCCGGTAGCCGCTCAGCCGGTCCCTGAGCGGTGTCCCACCGACCGTAACCTCACTCGCCAAAGGCGTCGTCGCGACGCCGTGCGCGCGAGAGGCGACGGATGACGTTCGGATATGACCCCACGTCCTGGCTCGGTGGGGGCGCACAGGCCGGGGCGGGACCTGGCGGCTTGATCAGTCTCGGGCTCGAAAGCGGGCCAGCGCCAGGGAACGGTCCGTCGGTCCTCTTCGACTCCGACGGTTACCCGGTCTCGATTGGCCCAGATGACTGGCCCTATGTCAGCGCCCTCGGGCTCGACGGCTACTCTCGGCTGGGTCGGATGCTCGGGTCGGCCCAGGGACCCGGCGACGCCGACGCGCGGACACCCGCAAGCGCCGAGGCAGCCCCGAACATTGCACCGCCACCCGCCACGAGCATCGCGCCGGAATCTCAGCCCGTCGTGGGAACTAGCCCGGGCGACCTGGCGAGCCTGACGCCGTTCTTCGGGCCGCAGCTGTCCCCGCAAGACGGTGCAAGCGACCAAGCGAGCGGCCCATCCGCCGGCCTCGACCCGCCACCCCCGCCCGTCACCGCCATGGGCGCCGAGGCGGTCTCGCCCGTTGCGACAGCGGACACATCCACGCTAACCGGCCCGCCCAGCTTTCCCGTCGATGCGGACTATTGGGCGCAGCCGGACGATTCTGCCTGGAGGATCGCCCAGCAGACCTACGGCGCCGACGACCTCAGAGCCGGCTTCGAGGCGCTCATAGGGAGCAATCAACTCGGGCTTGCCGAGGACGGGGCGCCGATCATCTATCGCGGCCAGCGGCTAACGCTGCCGGACCTGTCGAGCCTGGACCCGCGAACCCGCGCCGAGCTCGATCGCGCCGGGGGCCAGCGCCTGGCCCACATCGCCCAAATGGCGAGCGCCTCGCAGGCGCCGCCGGACCCATTCGCCCAAGCGCCACCATGGACGGCTGCCTCCCAACCTCCACTTCCGCCCGACCCGTCTTCTTCTCCATTCGGGTCCTTCGACTTCAACAACGCTCAGAGTCCACCGCCGGGGCGCCGCGGATTGGGCCTGCACCGCCTCCGCTGCCCTACTTGACCGCTGCCCTGCGCGACGGCGACCGCGGCTGGCGCGACGCTCAGGCTCGATACGATGAAACGCTCTATCCGAGCACGATCCAGCAGGCCATCCAAAGCGGTCTCGATCCGGCGGGGATCGGCCACGGCCTCAGTACGCTCGCCCTTCTCACGGAACCAGGCGGCCACTTTGTCGGCGGACTGCTTCGGCCGCTTCTCCCGGACGATCCAGAGCATCCAGGAAGGCGGACGCTCCGCGACTTTGTCGGCGACTCGATCGCCAACCTGCCCGCCTTGGCGTTGGGTGGGGGTGAGGCGGCCGAAGAGGCCGACGTCGCCGATGAACTCCCCATCGGACGATACGCTGACCTGATCCGGGAACTCCGGGGAAGCGGCGAGCAGGCTCACCACCTCAACCAGGTGGCCGCCTTTGGCGCGCACATCCCGAGAGACGATGGTCTGGCTGTTGGACTGCGTGGGAATGCCTTCTCCGGCGTAGGGACGCCGCACTATGACTTCCACGCGAGCATGGAGGACTTCTGGCAGCCATACCGAGACGGAGCGCGCGGGACCAGACCGACGAACGCCGATTACGACACTGCGCTTCGCACAGCGCTCCAACGTGCAGGCTTGTCGCCGCGCCAAGCGTCGCAGTTGGCCGACGGCGCCGCGGCGGAGCGAGCCCAGTTCCCCGAACTCGCGCCTGACCAACAGGTCCCTCGAGTTCCACGCCGGACTGGGCAGTCGAGGCAGTAGTTGAATGCACTGCCAAACCGGGGATGCGCCTCGCGCTCTGCGGCGGCTAAGCTCCTAGATTCCACGCGCTCCCTCTTCAGCTTCGCGCCACCCGGCCCCCAGTCGTCCGCTCCGCAAGCTGAACGCCCGATGCCGGGCGCGAGACTTGAGCGCTTGGGTGACAGGAGCTTGGACTGCACCCCGTAACTCCGAATTGTCGCCCCCTAATTGTCTCCGACGACGCGGCGGCGCCGGCGGAACAGCCGCCGCCTCAGTCCGAGCAGCCAGTGTCGATCTTAGGCCCGTCGTAACAGACTGCGACGTCTCGTGACGTCCGCCTCAGCAAAGCTATTTGGGTATGCTGTCCCCATGGCCAGCGCCGCTCCGGTAAGCCGTCCCCATGCGGCTCGAGCGGGGCGCCGATCCGATCTAGCCGCCCAGCCCCCACCCCACCCGCGCCGCCTCGACTGCCTCCAGCTTGGCGTCGAACGGCGCCCAATCGTCGCGCTCGGCGATCGCCGCCCATATGGCCTCGATCTCGTCGTAGAGCAGCTCCTCGGGCTCCGCGCGGGCGAAGTAGGGGTTTTGCATGCGCTCGGGGCGGTCGGGGTCGAAGTCGGCGAGCATGGCGCGGAAGGCCGTGGCGTGTTCGCCGGCGTAGAGGCCGGCGCGGGGGCCGGCCATGGCGCGGGGCTCGGATGCCGCGCCGCCGAACCAGTCGAAGAAGAACGGCTCCCAGCGCAGGTCTCGCCGCCTTCGGCCAGGGCGCGGAAGGCGGCGTTGACGAGGTCGACGTCGGCGTCGGGGTCGCGGGCGTTTCAGGCCGAGGCGCCTCAGCATGGCGGCGCGGAGCGCCGCGCGGTAGGCGGCGGAGAAGCCGTTGAGGGCCTCCACCAGCGGCTCGCTCTCGCTGACCAGGGTCAGGGCGCCGGCCAGCTGGTGCAGGTTCCAGAACACCGCCTCGGGCTGGCGGCCGAAGGCTGTAGAGGCCGGTCTGGTCGAAATAGGCGGCGACGAAGTTGGGATCGTTGCGCGGCAGGAAGCGGTAGGGGCCGTAGTCGAAGCTCTCGCCGGTGATGTTCATGTTGTCGGTGTTGAGCACGCCGTGCACGAAGCCGGCGGCCATCCAGCGCGGCGGTGAGCTGGGCGGCGGCGGCGGCGACCTCGGCCAGGAGGGCGCCGGCGCGCGCGGGTGGCGCGGCGTTGCCGAGCTCCGGGTAGTAGAGCTCGATCACGTGGTCGACCAGGCGGCGGAGGTTGTCCGGCTGCTCGAGATAGGCGTGGCGCTGGAAGGTGCCGAAGCGGATGTGGCTGTGCGAGAGGCGGGTCAGCACCGCCGAGCGGGTCGGGCTGGGCTCGTCGCTGCGCTCCAGCGCCTCGCCGGTCTCGATCAGCGAGAAGGAGCGCGAGGTGGGCACGCCCAGCGCCTCGAGCATGGCGGTCGCCAGCACCTCGCGCACGCCGCCCTTGAGGGTGAGGCGCCCGTCGCCGGTGCGCGACCAGGGCGTCTGGCCGGAGCCCTTGGTGCCGAGGTCGAGCAGGCGGCCTGTCCGGGCCTCGCGCAGCTGGGCGAACAGGAAGCCGCGGCCGTCGCCGAGGTCGGGGTTGTAAACGCGGAACTGGTGGCCGTGGTAGCGCATGGCCAGCGGCCGGGCACGGTTGCCGGGCAGCGGCTCGAAGCGGGCGAAGTGGGCGATCCACTCGGCGTCGGTCAGGGTTTCGAGGCCGACGCTCGCCGCGGCCCGCTGGTTGCGGTAGCGCAGGATGGTCTCGGGGAAGTCGGCCGCGGCGACGGGATCGGCGAAGTCGGCGCCGAGCCCGGGGAACTGCGGATCAGGGACGTAGAGCTTGGAGACCGGCATGGCTCGCGTGACATGGGCCGCCGGCGCCCGACGGTCCAGACTCGATTGCGCGCGAGCGCAGGAGAGGCCCTAAATCTAACCTGCGGTAAAATGCTGAGTCGCCGCTATCGCGGGGCGGTATTGAGTACTCACCCGACAACCGCTGCCGGAGGCCTCATTGGCGCCGCGTCCGACGCTGGAATTTTTGCGCACGGAGGCCGGGGGCGGAGCGGCGCTGGCGATCTCGGCCGCGGCTGCGCTCGTGCTGGCCAATTCGCCGTTCGCCAGCGACTACTTCGACCTGATCGGCGCGCCGTTCACTATCGCGGTCGGCCCCTACGTCGAGACCCTCACGGTACGCGACTGGGTCGGCCAGGGGCTGATGAGCATCTTCTTCTTCGTCGTCGGGATGGAGATCAAGCAGGAGCTGCTGAAGGGCGAGTTTTCCAGCCCGCGCAAGCTGGTGCTGCCGATCGCCGCCGCCGTCGGCGGGATCGTGGCGCCGGCGCTGGTCTACCTGGCCATCAACCTGACGGGGCACGGCGGGGCGCCGGGCGCCTGGCCGGTACCGACCGCGACCGATGCAGCCTTCGCGCTGGCGGCGCTGGCGCTGGTCAGCCGCGGCCTGCCGGAGTCGCTGAGACTCTTTCTGCTGACCGTGGCGATCGTCGACGACCTGGCGGTGATCGGCGTCATCGCGGTGCTCTACAGCGTCCACATCCATGCCTGGGCGCTCGCGTGCGCAGCGGCGACGCTGATCGGGCTGATCGGGCTGTCGGAATGGCGCGACGCGCCGTTCCTGTTCCGGGCGACGGGGTTCGTGCTGCTGGCCGCGTTCATGCTGAAGTCGGGCGTCTCGGCGTCGCTGGCCGGAGTGGCGGCCGCCTTCACGGTGCCGATCGGGCCGCGGCGGCCGGGCCAGGAAGGAGTGCTGCAGCACTTCATGCAGAGCCTGCACCCGTACGTGGCGTTCGCCATCCTGCCGCTGTTCGCCTTCACGGCGACCGGCTTCTCGCTGGCCGACCTGCGGCTGAGCGACGTCCTGGCGCCGGCGCCGCTGGGCGTTGCGGCTGGCCTTTTTCTCGGCAAGCAAGCGGGGGTGCTGATCAGCGTCTTCGTGCTGGTGCGCTCGGGGGTGGCGCGGCGACCGACGGGGGCGTCGTGGCTCGACCTCTACGGGGTGGCGCTGTTGTGCGGGATCGGCTTCACCGTCAGCCTGTTCATCGGGTCGCTGGCGGTGGCCGGCCAGGGCGAGCTGGCGCGCAGCCAGATCACCCTGGGCGTCGTCACCGGCTCGGTCGCCTCGGCGCTGGCCGGCATGGCCGTCCTGGCGCTGGCGAGGCGCCTCCGTACCCGCGCAGGCTAACTCAGCTTTGGACCGCCAACGATGCCAAGGTCGCCAAGCGAGGCTCTTGGCGAACTTGGCGAACTTGGCGGTTGGAAACGGAAGGGCCGCCTGCACCGGGGTGCAGACGGCCCTCAACGTCGCTTGGAGCGTTCGGCTATTCCGCGGCTTGCTTGGGGGGCTCGTAGCCGAGCACAGCTTTGGTCTCGAGGTACTCGTGGAAGCCGTAGTCGCCCCACTCGCGGCCGTTGCCGCTCATCTTGTAGCCGCCGAACGGGCGCGGTCATGTCGCGCCGCCGCCGTTGATCGCCACCTGGCCGGCGCGCAGGCGCGAGGCCACGTCGCGGACCTTGGCCATGTCCGTGCCCGAGATGTAGGCCGCGAGGCCATACTCGGTGTCGTTGCCGATCTTGACCGCCTGGTCGACGGTGTCGTAGCCGAGGATCGAGACCACCGGGCCGAAGATCTCTTCCTTGGCGATGGTCATGTCGTTGGTGACGTTGGCGAACACGGTCGGCTTCACATAGAAGCCCTTGTCCAGGCCCTCCGGCCGGTCCGGGCCGCCGGTGACCAGGGTGGCGCCCTCGTCGATGCCGGCCTTGATCAGCCGCTGGATCTTCTCCCACTGGGTCTTGTTGACCACCGGGCCGATCTGGCGTTGCCGTTCGGATCGCCGACGGTGGTGGCCTCGGCGGCTTCCTTGGCGATGATGATGGCCTCGTCCATCTTCTTGGCCGGCACCAGCATGCGGGTCGGCGCATTGCAGGACTGGCCGGAGTTCTGCATCACCGAGCTGCACGCCGCCGCCGACGGCGGTCTTCGAAGTCGGCGTCTTCGAGGATGATGTTCGGGCTCTTGCCGCCCAGCTCCTGGGCGACGCGCTTGACCGTCGGCGCGGCGGCCTTGGCCACCTCGATGCCGGCGCGGGTCGAGCCGGTGAAGGAGACCATGTCGATGCCCGGGTGGCTGGAGATGGCCGCGCCGACTTCGGGGCCGGTGCCGTTGATCATGTTGAAGACGCCGGCCGGAACGCCGGCGGCGTGCATGCACCTCGGTCCAGATGTAGGCCGAGAACGGCGCCTCTTCCGACGGCTTCAGCACCATGGTGCAGCCGGTGGCCAGCGCCGGGACGACCTTGCAGGCGATCTGGTTGATCGGCCAGTTCCAGGGCGTGATCATGCCGCAGACGCCGATCGGCTCCTTGACGATGCGGGTCGTGCCGCGGTCTTCCTCGAACTTGAAGTTCTTCAGCACCTCGATGCCGGTCGTCAGGTGCATGATGCCGATCGGCGGCCTGGGCGCGCTGGGCGAGGCTGGCCGGGCGCGCCCATCTCCTCGGTGATGGCGTGGGCGATGTCGCCGAAGCGCTTCTGGTATTCGGCCAGGATGCGCTGCAGGAGATCGATGCGCTCCTCGCGGCTGGTCTGGGAGATAGGTCTCGAACGCCTTCCGGGCGGCCTTGACCGCCTTGTCGACGTCGGCCGCCGAGCCGGCGGAGATGTGGCCGGCGACCTGCTCGTTGGCCGGATTGATCACGTCCATGGATCTTGGGCGTGACCGGGTCGACCCACTGGCCGTCGATGTAGAATTTCATGTATTCGCGCATTGAAGTCCTCCTTGGGCGGCCCACCGCCGGCGATCTTGGGCTCTTAAGGCCCCCACGATTGGCCGCGCATATTAGTGATCGCGGTTCATTCTGGAAGCCTCATTTCCAGAAATCGTAAGGTCTTGGCCTCACCAGTGGGGGTGCGCGGCCGCATTTCCGAGCGCCTCGGCGATCCGCTTGCGGGTGCCGGCGGTGGTCCCTTCGGGGAGGGCGTCGGGGGAAAACCAGCCGGCTTCGGCGATCTCGCCCGTTTGCGTTGGCGCGCAAGCCTCCCAGGACGGGACGCGAAAGAGGAGGATGTGGTCGCCGCGGAAGTGCGCCTCGGCGCTGTGGATGGAGACGAGCGCCAGCGGCGCCGTCGCCTTGATCCCCGCCTCCTCCATCAGCTCGCGCTGCATCGCCAGCGCGGCGGTCTCGCCGCGCTCGACGCCGCCGCCAGGCATGTGCCAGCCGCGCGAATAGGTGTGGCGGACGAGCAGCACCCGGCCATCGCCGTCGAGCACCAGCGCGCGGACGCCAAGCGTCATCCCGCGCGCGCGGCGCGAGTAGGCCTGGTAGAACGGGCGGATCAGGCGCTCGAAGCGCAGACGAAGCGACATCGCCCAAGCTTAGAGCATGGCGAGGCCGCCCGGAATCCGCCGCTGGGCCGGGGTCGGGGCCGAGGGGGCGCCGCTACTTTTGTGCCGCGAGCGCCACGCCGGTGGCGTCTGGAGGCAGCTGCGCTTCCAGGGCCGTAAGCTGGGCGTTGAAGCTGTCCTTTTGATCGTCGGCCAGGCCGCCGTTCTGCAAAGCCTCCTGATCGTCGACGCTGCGGTGGATCGCGGCCAGCTCCTGACTGAGGGTCTTGTACTGACTGTCGCTGATCGTGCCGGCCTTGCGCCCCGCTTCGAGCTGGCTTGCGATCCACGCCTCGCGCTTTTCGACGTTCCAAAGGCGCTGGCTGGTCTGCAGCGAGCTTGCCTGGGCATGCGCGTATTGCGGCGCCCCCACGAGCACGGTGGCCATGAGCGCAGCGGCGCCGAACAGATTGGCAGTCAAAACGTTCATCGATCGTCTCCTTCGAGGGAGTGTGAGGTTGGGTCTGGGCGTTTCTGGCTGTCGTTCGGTTTGTCCGCGAGCCCCTATGCGCTGCACTGCAATAGGAAATTTGTGCAATGCCGAAGATGTGGGCAGGTGACGCCGGATGCACAAGGGGCGACGCCTGACGCAATCCCCAATTTCGCCGGTGTGGCCGCAAGGCCGCAGCCGGCCGCGAAGGCCGGGCGGGCCGGAACGCGTTAGAGGCCGGGGCGTTTGCGGCTTCAGGTCCGGCCCGAAGGCGAGGCGCGCCGGGCGACTTTCGCCCGCCCGTCTCGCGACCAGCGGGCCATCCGAAGGAGGTTCACATGAAGACCAAGATTCTGCTTGCCGCGCTGGTCTGCGGCGCGGCGTTGCCTGTCATCGCGGCGGCGCAGCCGGGCTGTGTCCAGTCCAACCGCGCCAACAACGTTGCCGGCACGGTGGTGGGCGGCGTCATCGGCGCCGTCATCGGCAGCAACGTGGCCGGACACGGCGCGCGCACCGGCGGCGCGGTGATCGGCGGCGCGACCGGCGCGCTTGCCGGCAACGCCATCGCGCGGTCCAACGACCACCCGTGCCCGGAAGGCTACGTGTATGAGGGCCCGCCGCCCGAACCGGCGTCTTACGGCTTCTGGCGCGGCGCGCCGGCCGGCATCCACGAGCGCATCGACTTCATGCAGCAGCGCCTGGACGCCTCGAGCGAGCGCGGCTGGATTTCGCCGTACGACTACCGCCGCCTTGAGGCGGAGCTGAACGGCATCCGCCGGCAGGACGACCAGCTGCGCGATCGCGACGGCGGACGGCTCTACCCGCAGGACCGCGACTATCTGCAGAGCCGGCTCGACGACATGAGCCAGCAGCTGCACTGGGAGGCCCGCGGCTAGGGCGCGCTGCCCGCGGGGTTGATCGAGAGGCCGACGCCCGCCGCTAGCCACGAAGAACGCGACAAGCACGAACGTTCTCTTTCTTCCGTCATCCCCCGCTGGAGCGAAGCGGACTGCGAAGCAGAGGCGCGTAGCTGCCAATGCGGGGGACCTGTGAGCATCCGATCGGGGTTGGTGATCATGGGTGGCCCGAACGAGTTCGGGCCAATGACGGTTGGAGTTCGGCTGTAAGGCTTGAGTTGGCCCTTGCTGGCCGCTAAGCCAATGGGGTCCGGCAAGAGGCGCCCCATGACCACCACCGCCATCGTGATGATCCTGATCTTCCTGGCCGTGGTGGGCATCCTGAACCGCTACGAATTCGGCAGGTTCGACTAGCGGAATGACCCGGCGCGGCGGCGCGCTTGTCACCGGCGCCGCCCGGCGCATCGGCCGGACCCTGGCGCTGAGGGTCGCGGCTTTGGGCTATGCCGTCGCCATCCACCATCGCGGCTCGGAAGCCGAGGCGAACGCGGTCATGGCCGAGGTCGAGGCGGCCGGCGGCCAGGCGGTCGTCGTCGCCGCCGACCTCGCCGACATGGGCATGGCAACCCCGCTGATCGATGAGGCGCGGACCGGCGTCGGCCCGCTGACGCTGTTGGTCAACAACGCCTCGACGTTCGAGGACGACCGCATTGAGACGCTCACCGCCGGCACGTGGGACGCCCACATGGCGGCCAATCTCCGCGCGCCGATCCTGCTGGCCCAGGCCTTCGCTCGCCAGGCGCCGGATGGGGCGCTGATCGTCAATCTGGTCGACCAACGGGTCTGGCGGCCGACGCCGCTCTACTTCAGCTACGCAGTGTCGAAGGCCGGGCTGTGGCACGCGACCCGCATGCTGGCGCAGGCGCTGGCGCCGCGGATCCGGGTGAACGCCATCGGGCCGGGCCCGACGCTGCCGTCGATCCACCAGTCGGAGGCGACCTTCGCGGCCGAGGCGGACCGCGTGCCGCTGAAGCGCCGCGCGACGCCGGAGGAGATCGCCGACGCGCTGGCCTACCTGGTCGACGCCCCGTCCGTGACCGGGCAGATGATCGCCGTCGACGCCGGCCAGCATCTGGCCTGGCGCACGCCGGACGTGAGCGCATGAGCGTCGAGCAGCTTAGGATCTTCGTCCGTGGACTGACCCTGTCGGCTGAGGTCGGGGTCATCCCGCACGAATACGGCCGCAAGCAGCCGCTGGTCATCGACATCGAGCTCGAGCTCGAACCCGCCACGGTCGAGCACATCGCCGAGACGGTCAGCTATGCGGCGATCATGGCCAAGGCTAAGGCGCTGGCCGAGAGCGGCCATTTCAACCTGGTCGAGACCTACGCCGAGCGGCTGGCCCGCGACTGCCTCGAAGACGCCAAGGTCCGCCGCGTCCGCGTGCGAGTCGAAAAACCCCAGGCGCTCGCCCCAGACGCGGCGGCGGGGGGCGTCGAGGTGGTGGTCAGCCGCAGCGGCTAAGCCGCCGGATCCTCCCTACGGGCCAGAGCGCGCTGCGCGCGCATCGGTCGACCGGAGCCGTCGCCCGGCCTAGACTGCCGGGGCTGGGCCCGAAGGGGAGGCGATGGCGAGCGCATCCCACGCCGCTGTGCAGACGTCGGTCGCGCTCGCCCTGATCGGCGCGCTGCTGGCGCTCGACCCGGCCAGGGCCGCGGCGCCCAGCGACTACCAGCCGCAGCCACCGACCCGCAGCGGGCCGCCGGCGCCCAGACCCCGGCCGCCGATGCCAAGGCCGCCGACGCCCAGACCGCCGACGCCGACGCCCCGTCCACGACCGCCGCAGCCGCCGCCGCAGAAGCAGGCGCTCATGCCCGGCGTCACTGGCATGCCGGTGATCGTCGCCCAGGTGATCCTGTTGCAGCATGGCCTCATCGGCCAGGTGCAGAGCGCACCCTCCGATCAGGCGCAGGGCATCGTGACCGCTCAGGCGCCCGGCGCGGGTCAACCCATCGCGGCCGGACAGGGCGTCCGGCTCTGGGTGTCCTCGGGCCGGCCAGCGCCCCCGCCGCCGCGGCCCACGCCTCGCCCGACGCCGTTTCCGCCGCCGATCCCCCAGCCGCAGCCCGTACGCCCGGCGCCGCCGCAACCGATCCATCCGCAGCCGGTGGTTCCGCAGCCCGTCCGGCCGCAGCCCGGCTGGCCGCAACCCATCCGGCCACAGCCCATCCCCCCGCAGCCCGTCCGGCCGCTCCCGATCCAACCGCCGCCCATCGTCCCGGCGCCGGTCCCGGCCATGCCGCCGACGGCCTGGGTCCCGCCTAGCGCGCCCGTCTCCAACCCCCCGCCGCCGCTCCCGGCCACTGCGCCGGTCCAATCGGCCGGGCCGGTCGCGCCGGCGCCGCCACCCGCCGCGGCGCAGCCGGTCGCTCCGACCAGCGGGGCGCTCGCCTGGGCGGCCGCGAACGGCGGCTTGCTTGCGCTCGCGGCTGTGATCGCCGCGCTCGCCGCCGGCGCCGCGACCTGGGCGCTCCGCAGCCGGCGGCCGACGCCGGCGATGGCGGGCGTGCATGTCCCGTTCAGTGTCGCCACGACGCTCATCGGCGGCGTGCATGCAGCGGCAAGCGACGTGCACCCCACCGCCGCGCCGACGATCAGCGTCGGCTGGACCATTCACATGCCGCCGCCGCGCATCGAGGGCCTGGACGGCGGCCCGTCGGAGCCGGACGCATGAGTGAGACCACCGCCATCACCATGGCCGACCTGTTGCCCGATCCGATCGAGGGTCTCGCCGATCAGCTAAAGGCGCACGCCGCCGAGCACGGCGGCGGGGCCGTGCCGTGGAGCCTGGTCGAGGGGCAGGCTGTAAGCGGGCTGAAGAGCGAACTCGGCAACTTCAACCTGTTCACCCAGCTCGCCCACGCCTGGGCGTCGATCGGCGCAGTGCGCGCATTTCGCGATCCGGCCAAGCAGCCCGCGGGCGAGACCAGCATCGTCCCACTCGGCCAGCACCAGGCGGTGCTGACGGCCGAGCCCGCGCTCAACCTCGTCATCGGAGGTTTCGCCCTTCCGCCGCTGCGGCTTGGGTTCCTGGTGACGGCCATCTTCGAGTCGGTGCACCTCTCCATCCGCGATGGCCACCTGCACTCCGCTTCGCCGGGCAAGTGCATGCTGACCGCGGGTCTGAGCTGTGGTTCGGTGCCCTTACATCCGCCCAAGGAGCTGACCCACGTGAAGCTGCCTGGCGAGTTCCACTTCCAGCCACCCTGGAAGATCCCCTGACCCACCGGTGGGACGGCCGCTGGCTGCGAACCGCTCAGCCCGCGGGGGACGTGCTCGCATTTGACCACCGGGACACGGGACAGTGAAGCCCCCGGCGGCGACCGCGAATGTCCTCGATAGTGCAGTTGGACGAGCCGCCGAACCTTGAACAAAAAGAAAAGGCCGCGGCGAGGGGGCCGCGGCCGTTTCTGCTTTCGCCGACGAGCGGATTAGATGCTCGTAGCGACCGCGTTGAACTTGGTGCTGAGGTTGGTGCCGACCGCAGTCACCGCACCGATAATCACAACCGCGATCAGCGCGACGATGAGGCCATACTCGATGGCCGTGGCGCCCGACTCGTTCTTCACAAAGCGCGAAACGAACTTGGACATTACTTGATCTCCAATTCAGCAAGCATGGACTGGAGGATCATGCCATCCGGCCTGCTCGCCCTCCGACTACGCTGAGCACTTTGCGCTTGCTCGCTTAATGTGCAGTAAACAGAAAAACGTTGCTGAGAGTATTGTTGGTGTATACTTGTTTACTATTGCTGGCTATTAACCAACGGCATACGATGAGACTCAGCTGGGCTACTCGACACATGATGACTCGCGCGCTCCGCCGATCGGCAATCAACTGTCGCCATTTCACCACTCGGAGCCCCGCGGGCCTAAAGGACGAGGTCAAGACGCCTAGCCCAGTATGGCTGTAGCCCGCTGTTAAGGGGACGAGCGGGAGCTGATCGGCGGGGGGACCGACCCGCGCTTAATGAGCCTCAACCGCTCAGGCGTTGACGATCGAGAGAAGGTTTCCGTCCGGATCCTTGAACCAGGCAACCTTCATCTGGCCCTCGCTGTCGGTGTGGATGTCGCCCTTCATCGCCAGCCCCGGCAGGTCGTCGTAACGTTCGAAGGCCACGCCGCGGCTCTTCAGGTCCTTGACCACGCCGTCGACGTCCGAGGTCATCCAGGTCGCGGCCGTGGCCTTGTTGGTGCCGGCCTGCTCGCTCTCGTAGACGAGCAGGGTGAACCCGCCACTGCGGTAGGTGGTGACGCCGGGGCGGTCCTGGAGCGGCGTCAGCCCGAGCGTGTCGTGGTAGAATGTCTTCGCGCGGTTGGTGTCGCGCACCGGAATGGTGGCGACGACCTGATTGTCGGACAGCATGTTGGACTCCTCCTCATCTCCAGGCGGCCGATCTGAGCCAAGAGCAAAGAGCGCGCGCCCGGGAAGCTTCACCCTTCAACGCTGGCCGCGGGTGTTTCGATCCGGGATGGCGGCGATTTGAGCGGCGATATCGCCTATCCGCCGACAACCGGCGCGCGGCGGCTGTGCGAAGCGCCCCTGGTGGTCGCGACGGACGCGAGCCTCGCCAGGCTGGGCGAACTGGTTCAGAGCCCCGCCGAGCATCCGATCGAGATCGTGCGTTGGCCGGCGTCCGGCTGGCGGCCGGTCGATGTGGGCTCGGGCGACCAGGGCGGCGTCACCGAAGGCCTGTTCGAGTTCCAATGGCGCGGCGAAACCCTCTACGCACGCAACAATGCGGTCGGCGACAGCTACCTGTTCGGCTGGAGCACCTGGCCGGAGGCGGCGGCGAACGACGGCGCGCCAGAGGCGCGCGACCAGGCGCTGATCTGGCGGGCCAACTACCATCCGGACGGCGGCCAACTGGTCTATCCGACCAACGGCGAGAGCTTCGTCGTCCCCCTGGCGCCGCCGGGCGACGACGTGACGCCCGAGGCGTTCACCGCCTTCTGGTTCGACGGCTCGGCGGGGCTCTACGTGCGTCCGAACGTCTGGCACGGCGCCTTCGTCCCGCACGCCGACGAGGCCGTCTTCCTCGACCGTCAGAGCCGCGTCCACGCCCGCGTGTCGGTCGACTTCCCGCGCGAATTCGGCTGCTACCTCGCCGTTCCGCTGCGGCGGCCCTGAGCGACGACGCTTTGCCGTTGGCCGAGCGGGTTCGGGGTCGATAGGCTTGCGGAGCATGACCAGCCTCCACTACGTCGCCTTCCCCTCGCTGCACGAGACGCCGCTGACCATTCCCGCCCGGTTCCGGGTTCCGGAGAGGGAAGAGCGGATGTCGGCGGTGATCATCCTGCACGGCTCGGCTGGACCGTCCGAGCGGGAGGGCGGCTATGCGGGACCACTGAACGAGGCCGGCTTCGTCACGCTGGAGCCGGATCAGTGGTCGCCGCGCGGCCTCGGCGGCGGCTCGAGCGGGCGGCCGCGGACGGTGCTCGAGACGCTGCCCGACCTCTACGGCGCGCGCGCCTTCTTGACGGGCCATCCCAAAGTCGACGCCCAGCGGATCGGCGTCCTCGGCTTCTCGTTCGGCGCTGTCGCAACGATGCTGGCGGCGACCAAGGCCGTCAACGCGACCTTCCTCGACGAGGCCTGCTTCGCCGCCTTCATGCCCGTCTATCCGGTCTGCCATCTCTACAACCGCGTTCCCGGGTTCGAGTTCGCCGACCTCGTCGCGGCGCCGGTGTTGATCGTGACCGGCTCGCTGGACGGCTACGACAACGACCCGGACGCCGGCCCGGTGCTGGTGCGCGCGCTGGCGCCGCTCGACCGGATGAAGGTCCGGACCGCGGTCGTGCATGGCGCGCACCACGGCTTCGACATGCCGGGCGTGAACATGCAGGTGGAGGATCCGGCGGGGAACCGTGGCGCGGGGGGCCTCGTCACCATGCGCTACGATGCCGAAGCCGCAGAGCGCGTGCACGGCCTGGCCGTGCAGTTCTTCGGCGAGACGAAAGGCCCGCCGTCGTCCCAATAGGCGCTGCTAGAGGGCGACGCTCACGGCCCCGTCACCTTGGCGGCCGCTTCCATCGCCACCTCCAGCCCTTCGGCCAGCGCGCCATCCTCCGCCCCGCCAACCGTATGGGTCGCGGCGCGGCGGCGCTCCAGCTCTTCGAGCGTGTGCTTGTGCGAGTCCCGGGTAATGCGGAGCATGAAGCCGAAGCAGAAGGGGATGGCGTACAACAGCGGCACGAGCACGCCGGAGACGAGGCCCAGGCGGGTCACCATGTGCAAGTCGACTGCGCGCGGGTCGACGTGCGCGGGCCAGTGCACCACCTCCTGCAGCAGGAAGCCGGCGACGACGGTGCCCAGGCCGGCGGTTGCCTTGCCCGAAAACGACAGCGCCGCGGCGAACAGCCCCTCCTGCCGGCGGCCGGTGGTCAGCTCCTGCACGTCGATCGTGTCGGCCAGCATGGAGACGAACATGATGCCCAGGAACACGCCCAGGGCTGTCCGCACCGTCTCGTTGGCGACCAGGAGCACCAGCAGGAGGTTCGAGCCGTTGGGCGGCATCAGGTGGAGCAGGCGAAGGCTGGTCACGCCCATACCGAAGATGACGATCAGGGCGAAGCTGGTCAGCAGCACGGTGCGCTTGTCGAACATCCGGCCGACGAGGTTGAGCGAGGCGAAGGCCGCCACCGCGCCGACGATGACGAGACTGAACCACTGCAGCTGGTCGCTGGTCAGCCCCCAGAAGTAGGTCGACGTGTAGATGCCGAGCGTGCCGGTCGTGCCATCGACGGCGGCGAAGAGCAGAGCGCCCGAGAAGAGAATCAGGAAGTCGCGGTTCCCGCGGGTCGAAACGATGTCGCGCCAGACTTGCGCGACGGAAAACCGCGGCGTCGGCTTCGTCGGCTGCAGCAGGTAGGGGATTTCACGCCGGGTGAGCTCGGTGGTCGCTAGGATGGCCGTCATCGTGGCGATGGCCACGATAGGCCCGAAGTGCGCGTAGCCGGCGGGGTTGAGCTGGCCGACCGGATGGGCGTGCGTGTTCGGGAAGATGAAGTGGTAGGTGGCGAAGGTGAATGCGGTTGGGATCACCCAGCCCATGATGTAGCGCCAGGTGATGATGGTGGTGCGCTCGACGTAGTCGTCCGTGAACTCCGCGAACAGCGCCGTCCACGGGACGACGAACAGGCTCATCGAAATGTTGGTGAGGATGACGCTGGCGAACAGCCACGCGTAAAGCATGGGTTGCGAGAGGCCGTGCGGCGGGGAGAAGACGAGAAAGAGCCCGAGCCCGATCGGCGCGGCGGAAAGGTACATCAGGAGGTGCCGGCGGCCGAGGGGCGTCTTCAGTCCATCGGAGAAGGACCCGATCAGCGGATCCATCGCCGCATCGATGGTCAGCGCCACCGCCAGGCAAATCGAGACCAGGAACGCGTTCGCGCCCAGGATCTGGTTGTAGAAGAGCAGCACGAAGGTGCCGAACGCAAAAGTCTTGAGCGACTCCGGCACCGCACCGATTGCCTGAAAGACTTTGGTCGAGAGGCTGACCTTGCCGACCCGCTTGCGGGCGCGCTGGTAGGTGTCGGCTGGCGAACTCAAACGGACACTCCTTGCGGCTGAATTGGGCAGCATGGCCGCAACCCTGGCCAGGCGTCACGTGAAAACCACGCCATGGTCGGCTGAGTTCGAGCGTGGTTAAGCCGAAGATTACGTTTTCTCGGTAGTTCTCCGGTACGCGCCTGGGGGGATTCGAAGGCCGATGAAGAAGCAGCTCGGCTCCATCAGCCTTCGCCTGCAGGCCGTCGCCGGCCTGTTGGTGATCATCCTGGTCGGCGCCTGCGCGGTCTCGGCCACACAGGCGTTCGAGCGCCGGCAGCAAGCAGACCGGGTGGTCGCGCTGACGCAGGTCATGAGAGACCTGTTCTCGGCCATGCAGAGCCTGAGGATCGAGCGCGCCAACGTGGCCGACGCGCTGATCCTGCCCACGCCCCGCACGCCGTCCGACGTTCGAAGCGACGCAGCGGATCGAGCGCAATCGGAACGCATGCTGGACGCGGCTCTCGTCAAGATCGAGGCCCTGCGGCGGGCGCAACAGGGGGACGACTTCGGCGCGGCGGAGATCAGGGCGCGCCGGGCCAACCTGGAGGCCCTGCGCCCGGTCGCCGCGCTGGCGATCGCGGGACCGGCGCAACAACGCCCCGCCGATCTTCCAGGCCGCTGGGTCGCCGCCGACACCGCTCTGACCGACGCGCTCAGCCAGACCGCGGCGCGCCTGTCGGAGGAGGTGAGCGGCAACGATCCCTCCATCGCCCGCATGATGCACATCGGCCGGCTGGCCTGGGCCGTGCGCGACGCGGCCGGCACCGAGATGCTGCATCTTCAACAGGCGATGGTGGTCGGCAAGCGGCTCACCCCGGAACAACTCGCGGACTTCCAAAACCTGGACGGGCAGATCGATGCCCCCTGGAAGATTCTGCTCGCCGACACGCGCCTGCCCTCGACGCCGCCGGCGGTCGGTCAGGCGATCCTGAACGCGGAGCGCGTCTACTTCACCAACGTCAGGCCGGTCGACCGCTCCGCCCTTCTCAGCCTCGCCGCCGGTCGACAGCCGCCGATCTCGAGGTCCGCCGCCGGCGACCTGGAGCGCGAAGCGCTGGACAGCCTGATGGGCGTCGCCGCCGCGGCGTTCGACCTGACCTCGGCGCAAGCGACCCAGCAGGCCACGGCCGCGGATCGCGAATTCTATGCCGCCCTAGCCTTGATGGCGCTCGCCATCGGATTCGGGGCTTTCACGGCGCTGTTCATCGTGGTGCGCATCGTGCGCCCGATGAAGCGGATGACCGAGGCCATGCGCGGCGTCGCCGGCGGCGACCTCGCACGTGACATTCCCTACCTGAAGAACCAGGACGAGGTTGGCGAGCTCGCCCGCGCGCTCGGCGTCTTCCGCGACAACGCGCTGGCCAAGCGGAGTGTCGAGGGCGAGTTGCTCAAGAGCCGCGTCGCCCAGGACGCAGCCGAGGCGGCGTCGCTGCTCAAGTCGCAGTTCCTGGCCAACATGAGCCATGAGATCCGCACGCCATTGAACGGCATGCTGGGGATGGTGCAGGTTCTGGAGATGGAGCCGCTGACGGCCGCGCAGCGCAACCGTGTACGGACCATTCGCGAGTTCAGGCGCGACGCTGCTGCAAATCCTCAACGACATCCTCGATTTCTCGAAGATCGAGGCCGGCAAGCTCGAACTCAGCGACGTCGAATTCGACCTTGAGGCAATGGTCGAGGCGCTCACCGCCACCTTCGCCGACAGCGCGCGAGCAAAGGGGCTGCGACTACTGTGCGCCATCGATGAGCGCGCGAAGGGTGTCTGGCTGGGCGACATGGCGCGCATCCGCCAGATCCTCTCCAACCTGTTGTCCAACGCGCTAAAGTTCTGCGACGCAGGCGAAGTGTCGCTGAGCGTCGAGCGGACAGCCGAGGGGGTCGCGTTCGTCGTGCGCGACACCGGCGTCGGCATCGCCGCCGATGAGCTGCCCAAGCTGTTCGAGAAATTCAGCCAGGTGGACGCCTCCAGCACGCGCCGCTTCGGCGGCACGGGCCTTGGCCTGGCCATCTGTCGCGAGCTCGCTCAGATGATGCACGGCGAGATCGCGGTCGGCAGCGCGCTCGGCAAGGGCTCGACCTTCCGGCTCGTCCTGCCACTGACCCGGATCGGCAACGCGGACTCGTTCACGGCGCACGCCGCTGCGCCTGCCCGCCCCGCGGCGATCGAGGCCGTGGCCACGCGGCCGCTGCGTATCCTCGCCGCGGAGGACAACGTCACCAACCGCAGCGTGCTCCAGGCCCTGCTCGAGCCGACCGGCGCCGAGCTCACGCTAGTCACGAACGGGCAGGAGGCCGTCGACGCCTGGCGCAGCGGGCGGTTCGACCTGGTGCTGATGGATATCGAGATGCCGGTCATGAACGGCGAGACGGCCTGCCGGCAGATCCGCGCCGACGAGGCCGAGCGCGATCTGCCGACCACGCCCATCGTCGCACTCTCGGCGAACGCCATGAGCCACCAGATCGAGGCCTATCTGGCGGCGGGCATGACCGCCCATGTCGCCAAGCCCATCGACGCCGCGCAACTCTACCACACGATCGGCGAGGTGCTGGATGGGGCGGCGGCCCCGGACGGCGCTCGGGCGGCGAACCAGGCCGAGGTCGGCTGAACTGGTAGCTGGGGGCGGGATCGAACCGCCGACCTGTGGGTTATGAATCCACCGCTCTAACCATCTGAGCTACCCAGCCATCCGGCGAGCGCCGGGTTATAGGGTCTGGCTCTGGCGCCTTCAAGCAAGGCGGCGGTCCGGACGCCGGGCCATTCAAGCCGGCATCGCCTCGCGCAAGCCGGGTGCGAAGCCGGCGCCGTGCGGCACGACCATCGAGGAGCCCTTGAGATCGTCGCCGTAGGTCTCGGCGCGCCCGCCGAGGTTCTGCGCCAGGAAGTGCTCGGCCACGGCCAGGAAGGCGATGTTGTTCTCGGGCCGCGCAAACCCGTGGCCCTCGTCGGGGAAGAGCACGTAGGTCACCGGGATCTGCCTGGCCTCCATGGCCTGTACGATCTGGTCCGACTCGGCCTGCTTGACCCGCGGATCGTTGGCGCCCTGGCCAATCAGAAGCGGCCGCCTGATGTCCTCTGCGCGGGTGAGCGGCGAGCGGTCCTTAAGCAAGGCTGCGCCGTCAGGGGTCCGCGGATCGCCCATGCGCTTGTAGAGCTGGATACGCATAGGCTCCCAGTAGTCGGGGATGCTGTTGAGCAGGGTGTTCAGGTTGGACGGCCCGACGATGTCGACGCCGCAGGCGAAGGTCTCGGGCGTGAACGCCAGGCCGGCCAGTACGCAGTAGCCGCCATAGGAGCCGCCCAGGATCGCGACGTGGTCGGACGTGGTGATGCCCTTGTCGACGGCCCACTGGACAGCGTCGAGCAGATCCTCGTGCATCGTGGCGCCCCATTCGAGATAGCCGGCCGCCAGGTGCGCCTTTCCGAAGCCGGTCGAGCCGCGGAAATTCGGCGACAGCACCGCATAGCCTCGGTTGGCCATGAACTGGTGGAAGGGGTTGTAGCCATAGACGTCCCGCGCCCAGGGGCCACCATGCGGGACGAGCACCATCGGCACGGGCCGCGCCGGCCGGCCGTCGGCGTCCGGCGCGGACTCGGCCGGCAACGTCAGGTAGGACGGCTGCACAAGGCCGTCGCGCGAGGCGATCTCGACGGCCCGCATCGGCCGCAGCGGCGCGCCGACCAGCTCGGGGCGGGTCACGTACAGCTGGGTGACCTGCCGCTTCGGCCGTTCGTAGAGATACGCAGCCGGGGGCGCGGCGACCGAGTCGACACCCAGCACCCAGAGGTCGTCGGCGTCGGTGCGGGACTGGATGCTGATCTCGCCCTCGATCGCGCCAGCGAGGAAGTCGAGGTCGCCCTTGATGCTGGGCTCGAGCGCCGTCCAGACGTTCCTGAGGTAGTTGGCGGCGAACGCCTCCGCGACGCCCGTCTTAGGGTTGAACAACACGTTCTCAATGTCCACCCTGGCGTCTTGCGCCAGCACAATGCGGGCGCCCGACGCGACATCCTCGGCCACCAGCGAAGCGGTGTTCCGGTCGCGCGAGTCGATCCAGTAGAGCGTCCGCCCATCGTTCGAATAGCGCAGCGGATGGGTGGTCGGAGCGTCATCGAAGCTTACCGCCAGGTACGGATCGGCCGCCGCGACGCCCTCTTCGATGAGGTGGTAGTCGAGGCCGCCGTCCGCCCGCGGCCGCGCGCCGCCGCGCAGGGCCAAGTCCTGATCGACGAGAAAGTCGGCGAACCCGTCGTTCTGCATCACCAGGCTGAGCGCGCCGGTCGCCAGGTCCAGCGAGTGCACGTCGTGCCAGCGGGAGTCGCGGTTGTTCAGTCCAAGGAGGATTCGGTTCGGAACGCTGCGGCTCACCTTCAGGATCTGCGTCTGCGTCTTCTCGAACGGCGTGAGCGTGCGCGTCTCTCCTCCGTCCGGAGCGACGCCATAGAGCTTGAAGTTCTCGTCCCCGCCCTGGTCGTTGATGAACAACACCTGGAGACTGTCGGGCGCCCAGAAGTAGGCGCGGATCGGCCGCACCCGCTCGTTCGTGACCGGCTGGGCTGTGTCCGGGTCCGTTGCCGGAGCGGTCCAGATATTCATCACGCCGTCCCGTGGGGCTAGCCAAGACAACCAGCGCCCATCGGGGCTGATGTGCGCGCCAGCGCGGCTCGGGTTGCCGAACAGGCGGCGGCGTTCGATCAGCGGCGTTTCCATGCTTGCACTCTCGTTTCTGGCTCGGCGTTTTGCTCTAGCACTCGCCGGCGCTGACGCTCAAACCCGCCGGGCCGTCGGCCGCGCGGCCGACGATGCGGCTCGCGCCAAAGCCGCGGGTGATGCCCAGCTGAAGGACCGCCGGGACCGCGTCCGGCGCAACCGCAATGAGGAGCCCGCCCGAGGTCTGCGGGTCGGTCAGCAGGTCGCGGCGCCAGTCCGCCAGCCGGCTGTCCTCGCGAACGTCATCGCCATAGCTCGCCCAGTTGCGCGCCGAGGCGCCCGTGCGAACGCCCGAGCGCAGCAGGTCCTCCACCCCCGGCAGCAGCGCCGGCGCCGACGCGTCGATCTCGACGGCCAGGCCCGCGCCGCGCGCCATCTCCAGCGCATGGCCGAGCAGGCCGAAGCCGGTGACATCGGTCACGGCGCGCACGCCGGCTATGCCGGCAAGCTCGGTTCCCAGCGTGTTGAGCTGCGTTGTCGAGGCGATCAGCGCGGCGTAGCCCTCGCCGCTCAGCTTCCGCTGCTTGGCCGCGGCGCTCAGCACGCCGACGCCCAGCGCCTTGGTCAGGATCAGCACGTCGCCCGGCCGAGCGCCGCGATTGGTCATCACCTTGTCCGGGTGGACGAGGCCCAGAGCCACCAGCCCGTAGATCGGCTCGACGCTGTCGATGGAGTGGCCGCCCGCCACCGGAATTCCAGCCTCGGCGCAGACCGCGGCGCCGCCGGCGAGGATGGCGCGGATCGTGTCGACCGGCAGGCGGTCGACCGGCATCCCGACGATCGCCAGCGCCAGGATCGGCGCGGCCCCCATCGCATAGACGTCGGAGAGCGCGTTGGTCGCCGCGATGCGCCCGAAGTCGAACGGGTCGTCCACCACCGGCATGAAGAAGTCGGTGGTCGCAACCAGCGCCTGCTGGTCGTTCAGCCGCCAGACCGCCGCGTCGTCGCTGGTCTCGGTCCCGACCAGCAGGTTCGCGAACGGCCCGGCGGCCGGCATCTCGGCCAAAATGTTGGCGAGCACGCCTGGCGCGAGCTTGCAGCCGCAACCGCCGCCATGCGCCAGGTCGGTGAGGCGGAGCGGCGGCGCCTGGACGGAGGCTTCGACGGCGGCGTCTTGCATGTCGTGGGCTCCTCGGGCTTAGGCTCGAAACGTATACCAGAGGCGGCGTCGCGAGATCATGTCGGACATCCAGGTCATAACCACGGCCGACCGGCAGGCGCTTGAGCCCTTCGACGTCATCATCGACGTGCGCAGCCCCGCCGAGTTCGCCGAGGACCACGTGCCCGGAGCGATCAGCCTGCCGGTGTTGAGCAACGCCGAGCGGGCCGAGGTCGGAACCATCTACGTGCAGGAGTCGCGCTTCCGCGCCCGACGCATCGGCGCGGCGCTGATCGCCCGCAATATCGCCGGCTATCTGGAGGGCGAGCTCGCCGACAAGCCAGGCGGCTTCATGCCGCTGGTCTACTGTTGGCGTGGCGGCCAGCGGTCGGGCGCCATGGCCACCATCCTCTCGCAGGTGGGGTGGCGCACGGCTGTGCTCGCCGGCGGCTACAAGACCTACCGCGGTCACGTGCGCGCCAGATTGTATGACGACGACTGGCCGCTAAAGCTCGTGCTGCTCGAGGGGCGCACGGGGTGCGGAAAGACCGAGATCCTCGGCCGCCTCGCCGCGCGCGGCGTGCAGACGCTGGACCTGGAGGCGCTGGCCGAGCACCGCGGCTCCGTCTTCGGCGGCCTCGGGCGAAACCAGCCGAGTCAGAAGATGTTTGAATCGCGGCTCCTGGCGACGCTGGAAGCGCTGGATCCGTCGCGCCCGATCGTCACCGAGGCGGAGTCGAGCAAGATCGGCGACCGCATGATCCCGCCCGGCCTCTGGAAGGCGATGGCCGACGCCCCGCGTATCGCGCTGGCCGCATCGCTGGAGGCGCGGGCTCGCTACCTCGCCAGCCACTACGCCGACGTGGTCTCCGACCGCGCGGCCTTTGACGCCGCGCTCGCACGGCTGCCCGTCTTCCCCGGCCGCAAGGCGCTCTCCGCCTGGCGCGCCCTCGCCGATGCCGGCGATCTTACGGCGCTCGCCGCCGATCTGGTCGGGAACCACTACGATCCCGCCTACGACCGCTCGAACCGCAAGGATCCCAGGCCGCGGCTGGCCACACTCGACTTGCCCGGTCTCGAACCGTCGGAGCAGGAGGCGGCGGCCGATGCGATCGTCGACCTGCTGGGTCAGCCCGTCCCAAGCAGCGGGGCAAGCGCGGCCCACAGCCGCTCGGCGCCAGCCGGCAAGTCATAGGCGTCGACCGCCTCGGCCTCGGCCAGCCGTGCCGCGGCGAGCGCGTCCGGCCAGTCGTCGAGGGCGGCGGCGATCCCGCCCGCGAGCGCGGCCGCCGATTCCGGCGCGACCAACCGCCCGAAGCGCCCGCGGGCGAGGATGTCGCGCGGGCCCTCGATATCGGTCGCCACCACCGGCGCTCCCGCCGCCATCGCCTCGACGACGACCAGGCCGAACGACTCCGTGCGCGACGAACAGACGAAGAGGTCGAGACTGGCCAGAAACGGCCCGGCGGGGCTGGTCCAGCCCGGAAAGTCGACCCGGCCGCCGAGGCCGAGGCGCTCGGCCAGCGCCCTCAGGTCGCCAGCGGCAGGACCATCGCCGGCGATCGCCAGGTCGAAGCGACGACCCCGGTGGCGCAGCAGAGCAGCCGCCTCGATGAGAAGGTCGAAGCCCTTCTCTGGATGGAGCCGGCCGAGCGAGCCGATGCGGGGCGGCTCGCAAAGCTCGGACCGCGGCGCCGCGCGCATGAGCGGCGCGAAGTTGTCGACCGCCTCGACCCGCGCAGCGGGCAGGCGGGTGCGGAGATCGGCCGCGACCACACCGCTCACTCCGATCACCAGATCGGCGCGGGCCACGATCGGCCTCGCGCGAAAGTTGTGCATCACGACCGCGATCGGCGCGCCGCGACCCTTGAGCGCCGGGATGGCCACGGCGGCCCCGCGCGAGCCGTGCGCGACGACGAGGTGGGGCGTGAAGGTCTTGGCGATGCGCCGCAACGACCAGCCCGTGCGCGGGTCGAGCGGGCTGGCCGGTCTGACGGACGCGAAGCAGGCCGGCCGATGCTCGAGCGCGCCGGCGAACCAACTCCCTCCGAGCCCCACCGAGAGCACCTCGGCGCCTTTCGATTCCAGCGCCCGGTGATAGTTCAGCGCCATCGCCTCTAGGCCGCCGGGCGATAATGCCAGCATCACGTTGAGGATGCGTGGCCGGCTCACGGCGTCGCGGCCGCCGCGTCGTAGAGGGTCGGCCAGGGGTAGGCAGACGGCTCCGGCCGGCCGAGCGCGACATCCAGCAGGTAGGCGGCCACGCGCTGCTCGTTGAAGAGCTCGTGGTAGCGAGCCCGGCCGGCGGCGGCGAGGCGCATGCGCCGCGCGGGATCCTTCACCAGCCGGTCGATCTGACCCACCAGATCGTCGAAGGTGGAGAAGAAGGCCATCTCGTCGTCCGTAAACAGACGATCATAGCCGCTCGAACGCTCGATGAGCACCGCAAGGCCGTTGCCGGCGAGATGGGCCAGGCGGTCGGAGCTATAAAGAAGCTGGCCCGTGCGGCGGCTGACGTTGAGCCCGAGCGCCGTGGACTCGACCGCGCGCTGGTAGGCCGCGCCGCCGAGAGTCGGCTGACCCATGAGCCCGACCCACCGGGGCCTCAGCGTCGGCAGCGCCTGCATCAGTGCGCGGGCGAAATCGTCCATCTTCCACGCGCGGCCCCCGACGTCGCGCAGGTCCGCGGGGTTGCCGCAGGCATAGAAGAGGTCGAACGGCAGGTCCGCCTGCAGATGGTTTTCGCCACGCTCAATCGAGAAATCGACCGGATTGGGCAGAAACCCAACGCGCTTGCCCGGCCGCGCCAGCGGCGCGAGGGCGTCGCCGGCGGTAGTGACGAGGGTTGCATCGACGACGGGCAGGTTGCGCGTCAGCCGCTCCATGTTGCCGGGCTCGAACAGGGCGTCCACGCTCCACTGCAACACGCGCATGGCCGGAAGGCGCGCGCGGACGTCGGCGACAGTCGGTGGCCGTATAACGTCGGTCTGGCCCAGGATCAGAACCTCGGGTTCGATCGCCAGACATAGGTCGCGCAGCGCGCGGTTGGCGTAACCGAGGCCTCCGGCGCGGGTGGCGCCGAACGGCGAGCCGGCCATCGCCGCATCGCGGTCGGAAAAGGCTATGACCTGATGCCCGTTGCGGATCAGGCCATCGGTGAGCTTGCGCTCGACGTTGTTCTGGAACGCACCCTTGGGCCGGATGCCGAAGTTGGCGGCGTGAACGACGAGCACCACAGCGGTTTCCTGCCCCTTCCGCGAACCGGCGCCACTGAGCTTAGCGGGGATTCACCCGACCACGAACGCCGTTCGTCCCTCAAGGCGCTCCGCTACGGCGTCACCGATCGCGAGAGAGCTGGTCAGGCCGGGACTTTCGATGCCGAACAGGGCGACCAGGCCCTCGAGCCCATGCATCTCCGGGCCGTCGATACGGAAGTCAGGCTGCGGCTCGCCCGGCCCATGCAGCTTGGGGCGAATGCCGGCGTAGTCGGGCGTCAGTGCGCCATCCGGCAGCCCGGGCCAAAAGTGGCGGATGTATGCATAGAACCCCGCCGCGCGACCTGGATCGACGATGTAGTCCTCGTGCTCGACGTAGGCGAGGTCGGGGCCAAAGCGCGCCTGGCCGCCCAGGTCGCGTCGATAGTGGACGCCGAGCGCGCCAGGAATTGGCGGGGGATAGATCAGCCGTTGGAACGGCGCCCGACCGTGATAGGCGAAGTAGACGCCCTTGCCGTAGTGGAGCTTGGGGATGCGGTCGGCCGGATACCCCTCGACGCGGGCGGCGGCGTCCTGGGCGCCCAGGCCGCCGGCGATGACAAGGGCGCGGCAGGCCAGGCTCGTCGGATCCGCCCCGCCGGCCCGGACGCGAAAGCCGCCGCCGGGCAGCGTCGCCGCACCCTCGAACGGCGTGGCGACGACCACCGCGCCGCCGCGGTCTTCGATCTCGCCTTCAAGCGCCAGCATGTAGCCATGGCTGTCGAGGATGCCGGTCTCGGGCGAGGCGAGCGCCATGGCGACGCGGAGCTCGGGCTCGAGCGCTCTGGCCTCGGCGGCCGTGATCAGGGTGACGCCCTCGACGTCGTTCTCCTTTGCCTGCGCAAAGATCGACTCCACGGGCGCGACCTGATCGGGCTCGCTCGCCACGACGAGCTTGCCGCAGCGCGCATGGGCGACGCCATGCGCCTGCAGGAACGGATAGAGCCGCCGCCGGCCCTCGACGCAAAGCCGCGCCTTCAGCGAGCCGGTCGGGTAGTAGAGGCCGGCGTGGATCACCTCCGAATTGCGCGACGAGACGCCCTGGCCGATGCCGTCCGCCTGCTCGAGCATGACGACCGAGCGACCTTTCAACGCGATGGCATAGGCGCAGGCGAGGCCGACAGCGCCCGCGCCCACCACCAGCACGTCGAAATCGAACGGAATCGCGCCTCCCGCCATCGCCCCGGCCATAGCCTATCGCCGGAACGGTCGTGAACGCATATTTGGGCGACGTGCGGAGGCCAGACGGATGATCGAGCTCGTTGTCGACGCCCAGCGCCATGACCTTGGCGGCTTCACCGTCGGACGCGTGCTGCCGTCCGCGGGTCGCCGGACGGTCGGGCCATTCGTATTCTTCGACCACATGGGGCCGGTCGACCTGCCGGCGGGCTTGCCGCGCTCAGCCGACGTACGTCCGCACCCGCACATCGGACTCGCCACCGTCACCTACCTTTTCGATGGCGAGATCCGCCATCAGGACAGCCTGGGCTCGGACCAGCCGATCCGGCCGGGCGAGGTCAACTGGATGACCGCCGGGCGCGGAATCACCCACTCCGAGCGGTTCGATGGGCCGATCAGGGACCACGGGGGCCGCTTGCACGGCATCCAGGCGTGGGTGGCGCTGCCCGAGGGGCTCGAGGAGATGGATCCGTCGTTCGCGCACCACAACGGTCCGGCCGATCTGCCCTACTATGAGAGCGGCGGCATGAAGGCGCGGCTGATCGCTGGCGAGGCCTTCGGCGCCAAGGCGGCGGTGCGGACATATTCGCCGATGTTCTACGTGCACTGGGAGCTCGAGGCCGGCGCCACCGCGGCCCTGCCGGCGCAGTATCCCGAGCGGGCCGCCTATGTCGCAGCCGGCGCGGTCGAGGTCGACGGCGCCCGGCACGAGGCCGGCCGTTTGCTGGTCTTCGCACCGGGCGAGGTGATCCCGATCTCGGCCGCCCAGCCCGCCACCGTCATGTTGCTTGGCGGCGAGCCGATCGGCCGCCGGCACGTCTGGTGGAACTTCGTCTCTTCGTCACGCGAGCGGATCGAGCAGGCGAAGGCGGCCTGGAGGACCGGGCGCTTTGCGCTGCCGCCCCACGACCACGACGAGGTCATTCCCTTGCCGGAGAACGCCTAGGCGTTAAGCGCTGCCATGGCCGAGCGGGCGTATTGCGCGCCGGTCCAGAGCGTCACCGCTGTCGCCGCCGCGAGCAGCAATTCACACCAGGTCCAGGCCGTCCTGAGCACGCCGACTTCGACGTTCAGGCCCCACGCTGGCCAGAAGGCCAGGGCCATGCAGGCGGCGAGCGCCACGATCTGCAACGCCGTCTTGGTCTTGGCCAGCAGAGTCACCGGCAGCTTGATCCCGCGCGGGGCGAGAACCTCGCGCATCGCCGAGACCGCGAACTCGCGCATGAGAATGAGCCCGCCCATCGCCGAGAAGGCATAGGGCATCCCAACCGCGATCAGGCCGACGATCGCACCGCACACGAGCACCTTGTCGGCGATCGGGTCGAGGATTGCCCCGGTCAGGCTGACAGCGTTGAAGCGGCGCGCGAGCCAGCCATCCAGGAAGTCGGTGATCCCGGCAACGATGAAGGCGCCAAGCGAGAACCAGATCAGTGCGACCCCGATAGCGTCGGGGATCGGCGCGCCATGCTCGGCGGCGGCCAACGCGATCAGGCTTGCGAACATCGCCAGCGACAAGGCGAGGCGGGCGAACGTCAAGAGATTGGGCAGCATGCGCATGAGGTTTCAGCCTAGACTAGGCTCACGCGGCCTGTCGCCTGCCGCCGCGTTGAGCAGGCGGACGCGCGACTAGACTTCGGCAGGGGTCGAACAGGGGAGAGGCGAGTGAGCGACGTAGCATCGACGCCAGTGGACGCCGCCGCTATTGCGCGCGGCTATGATCGGGCAGAGCTTCTGCTCCGCCGCTGGGGCGGGACGGTCATCGACATGGTCCTGCTGGTGATCGTGGTTCTCGTGCCGCTCGCCTTCCTGGACGTGAAGGGACTGGAGTTCATCGCCGTCATCGGCCTCCTCCTTGTCCTGGCGTATTATCCGGTTACGGAGGGACTCTGGGGAAAGACCCTGGGCAAGCTGGTGACCGGCACCATCGTTGTCGACAAAGATGGCCTCCGCGCGAACTTCGGCCAGGTGATGGTCCGCACAGCGCTGCGCCTCGTCGAGGTCAACCCGTTCTTCTTGGGCGGCATCCCGGCCGGCGTCGCGGTGCTGGCGACCGAGCATAAGCAACGCCTCGGCGACCTCGCCGCCCAGACCTACGTGCTGCCGGTGAAGGCGCTGGCAAAGGGCGCGCCGGCGCCCGACGGGCCTAGCTACACCTCGGTCATCGTCGACTGAAATTGGGGACATGTACGACTTTGCCGCGCGGAGCCAGGGGCCGCTCGGCCCGGGAAGTCGTACATGTCCCCAATTTCATGTCCCCAATTTCAGCTCCTGCGGAAAAAGTCGAAGATCGCGCTGCGCCAGCGCCTCGCTGACGCCGTCGACCTTGGCTCAGGTCGCTCGACCGAGGCGCGGCTGACGCCGCGCGCCGAGCCGAAGGCGTGCAGCAGCGCGCGCTTGCGGCCCGGGCCGACGCCTTCGATCTCGTCGAGCGGGTTGCTTGCGTCATCTCCATCGCGCCGGCGGGTGCGATGGGCGCCGATGGCGAAGCGGTGCGCCTCGTCGCGCAGGCGCTGCAGGTAGTAGAGCACCGGGCTCTTCGGCTCGAGCATGAACGGCGTCTTGCCGGGCATGAAGAACCGCTCCAGCCCGGCGTCGCGGTCCGGGCCCTTGGCGACGCCCACCACGGCGATGTCGTCGACGCCGAGGTCGGCCATCACCTCGCTGCGCCGCCGCCAGCTGGCCGGCGCCGCCGTCGATCAGCACCAGGTCGGGCCGCGGCGGGTTCTCGCCGGCCTCCTCCTCCTTGGCCAGCCGGGCGAAGCGGCGGCGCAGCACCTCGCGTCATCATGCCGTAGTCGTCGCCGGGCGTGAGCTCGGTGCTCTTGATGTTGAACTTGCGGTACTGGTTCTTCTGGAAGCCCTCGGGCCCGGCCACGATCATGCCGCCGACCGCGTTCGTGCCCATGATGTGGGAGTTGTCGTAGACCTCGATCCGCTCCGGCTGCGCCTCCAGGCCGAACGCTCTCGCAGACGCCGGCGAGCAGTCTTCGCCTGGGCCGAGCTTTCCGCCATCTTGCGGCCCAGCGCCTCGCGGGCGTTGGTCAGCGCGTGGTCGACCAGCTCGCGCTTCTCGCCGCGCTGCGGCCGGGCGATCTCGACCTTGCGGCCGGCCTTCAGGCGTGAACGCCTCGGCCAGCAGCGCGCGGTCGTCCGGCAGCGTGCTGACCAGGATCAGGCGCGGGATCGGCCTGGCCCTCGTAGAACTGGCCGAGGAAGGCGGCCAGGATGCCGCGCTCCTCGTCCGCCGCCTCGATGGCGTTGTCGACCCGCGGGAAGTAGGCGCGGTTGCCCCAGTTCTGGCCGGCGCGGAAGAAGAACACCTGCACGCAGGCCTGGCCGCCCTCGGCGTGCAGCGGCGAAGACGTCGGCCTCGTCGATGCGTCTCCGGATTGATCGACTGGTCTCCTGGCTGACCGACGACAGCGCGCGGATGCGGTCGCGCAGGCGCGCGGCCCGCTCGAACTCCATCGCCTCGGCCGCCTCGCTCATTTGATCCGCCATGCGCCGTCATCACCGCCCGGCTCTTGCCGCGCAGGAAGTCGTGCGCCTCTTCGACCAGCTGATCGTAGTCCTCCGGGCGTGATCAGCCCGACGCAGGGCGCCGAGCAGCGGCTTGATCTGGTGCAGCATGCAGGGCCGCGTGCGGGTCTCGAAGACGCTGTCGGAGCAGGAGCGCAGCAGGAAGGCCTTCTGCAGGCGTGTTCACCGTCCGGTTCACCGCCCAGGCGCTGAGCGAACGGGCCGAAATAGTCGCCGTTGATGGAGTGGGCGCCGCGGTGCTTGCGGATCTGGGCGGCGCGGTGCTCGCGGCGGATGACGATCTCCGGGAAGCTCTTGTCGTCGCGCAGCAGCACGTTGAAGCGCGGCTTCAGCTGCTTGATCAGGTTGATCTCGAGCAGCAGCGCGTCGGTCTCGGTCTTGGTGGTGACGAACTCCATCGACCGGGTCAGGTCGACCATCATGTGCGCCATGCGCTGGGTGTGGAAGCGGCCCTGGGCGTACTGGCTGACGCGCTTCTTCAGCGACCTGGCCTTGCCGACGTAGAGCGACCTCGCCGTCCTCGCCGAACATCCGATAGACCCCCGGCGCGTCGGGCAGCCGCTTGACCTCATCCTTGATCAGGGCGGCGCCGATCAGCGGTGCGGCGAGGTCGTCGGGCATGACCCGATGATATAGGCGACTCCCGACCCCCGCGAAGGGGCGCTAAGCTCGCGAGCCAAACATCCTGACAAGGTCTGGCGGCCAACCGAATCATGGGGGAGACGATGGCGACGGAAGCGACCTTGGCCGAACGGGCCAAGGCGAAGGGCTGGCCCGACGGCCTGCTTGAGCGCGCGCTCGCCATCAAGACGCCGAGCTATCAGCTTGACGGCTGGTTGCGTGCTGAGCCGAACCCGACCTTCCTCTTCAACGTCGAAAAGACGATCGCGGTGTTCGAGCGGCTGGCCAGCGGTCCCTATCGCGGGCGCGAGCTGACCTTCTGGGACGTCGAGGCCTTCAGCGATCTCTGGGCGAATGCGCCGGAGCCGGTTGGCGACTGGTCGGTGACGGTGGAGCGCTCGCCGAACTCCACCGCCCAGTTCGGCTTGCAACCGGGCGCGACCATCTCTGTCATCGAGAAGGATCATGGGCTGGTGGCCTGCACGGTCTGGGCGCAGAACAACTGCCTGATCGCCGGCAAGCCGATTTCGATCCACTACGCCCAGGGTTTGCGCGTGCGCGACGACATGCGCGGCGAGGGGCTGGGCGACCTGGTCCGCCGCCTGCCCTCGCCGGCGCTGCGCAAACCGAGCTTCGGCCAGGTCATGTTCATGCGCATCGGGAACGCCGGGATGGCGGGCTTCCTCGAAGCGGTGAAGTTCCAGGCCGACAGCGAGCGGCCGCAGATGGTCGTCGGCGTCACCTACCTGACGGCGCGCGAAGAGACGGCGCCCGCCGCCGGCATTCGGCCGGTCGCGGAAACCGATCTCGCGCGGTGTGCGGCGCTGATCAACCGCACCCATGCCGGCCTTGACCTCTTCGCACCCTACAGCGCCGATGACCTGAAGTCGGTGCTCGACGAGGGGTTCTGGGGCGATCGGCCGGCTTGGCGGCCGGCCGTCTATGGATGGAACGAGTTCTTCGTCCTCGAGGAGGACGGCGCAATCGTCGCCTGCGCTGGCTTGTGGGACCGCGGCCGGGACATGCGCGAACGCTGGCGCTCGAAGGATGGCGAGACGCGGCTGGTCGAGGTTGCGGCGGCGCTCGACCTCGGCTGCGCGGCGGGGCGCGAGGATGCGCTCGCGCGCCTGCTGCGCCATCTCGCTGGCGATGCCGCGGCGAAGGGCCGGCAGAGCCTGATCGCCGACCTCGAGCACCTGCCGGCGGTCCGGGCCGAGCTCGCCGACCTAGAGCCACGCGTGGAATTGCGCACGCTGGAATGGAGTCCCTACGCGCCGACGCTGCCGGCGACGCTCGGGGAGTGCTTCATCGATCTCAGGTACTGGTGAGCCGGGCGCCGGGCGTGTCCGGCCGCCGCTTGGCCTGATGTTTGATCAGGACGGCTCCCGCCGCCAGCGAAGCGTCAGGGCCTGCGTCGGCCGCGGATCTTGAAACGCGCCGTCTCCGATCCAGCCGGTTCGAAACCATCCTCCGCGGTAATCGTCAGGTCGGCGAAGCCTGCGCGCTCGAACACCGCCCGTGCCTGGGCCTGATCGTACCACTGCACCTGCGGGTCGCTCACGTAGCGCTCGCTCTGCACGACCAGCCCTTCGCGCACGAGCTCGTAGCAGTTCTCTTCGTATTGCCGTTGGCCGACGTGGTCGAAGCGCTCGCGCAGCGTCCGGCGGATCACCGCCCCGTCGCCGGGCAGCGCCGCCTCGCCCTCGACCCTCCAGTCCGACCACTGCATCTGCGGCGGGGGATCGCCATCCCAGAAGCGGGACTTCAAAGCCATCGCCAGGACGCCGCCGGGCTCGAGGTGGTCGTGGAACCGCCGCATGGCTTCGGCGGCGTCGCCGTCGTCGGTGAGCAGTAGGAAGGAGAGCGAAGGCACGAAGATGGTCCGGTAGCGGCGCGGAAGGTTCAGCGCCTGCATCGGTTGTTCGAACACGCGTCCGGCGACGTCGAGGCCGGCGGCCGCCGCCTTCTCGCGGCAGAGCGCCAGCATGTCGGGCGAGGAATCGACGCCATCCACGTCCAAGCGCTGGCCGAGATAGTCGAGCAGCAGCCGCCCGGTGCCACAGCCCACGTCAAGCGCCGGCTCGCCCTCCCGCTCGATCACCGTGCGGAAGAACAGCCGGTCACCCCACGAGGAGGTGTCGCCCCGGTGAAGGTCCCACGCTTGCGCGATCAGGCCTCGATAGTCGTAGTCATCGCCCATCGGCATCGTTAGAGCACAGAGCAGCGGCGACCTCGATCCCAAGGCGACTCCATGGGCGAAGAACCTGATCCGTCATCCGGCGAGATCGTCGGCCTCTATGAGCGACATGCCGCTGCCTGGGACCGCGCCCGGCGAGGAACCCGCTTTCTCGAGCGCCCGTGGATGGAGCGTTTCGCCGCCCTTGTTCCGCCCGGCGGCGCGGTGCTGGACCTGGGCTGCGGGACGGGTGAGCCGGTCGGCCGCTGGTTTTCGGAAGCCGGCTTTGCCGTGACCGGCGTCGACGCCTCGGCGCCGCTCATCGCGCTCGCCGGCGCGCGGATACCAAGCCAGACGTGGATGGTCGGCGACATGCGCACCGTCCGCCTCGGCCGCCGCTTCGATGGCGTGGTCGCCTGGCACAGCTTCTTCCACCTGGCGCACGACGACCAGCGAGCGATGTTCGGCGTCTTCGAGCGGCACGCGCGACCAGGCGCCGCATTGATGTTCACCAGCGGCCCGGCCGCCGGCGAGGCGCTCGGGACGTTCGAGGGCGAGACGCTCTACCATGCGAGCCTCGCGCCCGATGAGTACCGCGCCCTGCTCGACCGGGTCGGTTTCGAGGTGCTGGGCCACGTCGCCGAGGATCCGGCGACCAACGGAGACACCATCTGGCTCGCCCGACGGCGGGGGTAGCCACGCGGGCCGGCGTGATCAGCGCAACGGTCGAAGGCTTCGCGCTTCGGCTCGAGACCGCCCCCGGCCTGTTCGCCCGTTGGGGACCGGACAAGGGGACCTTGGCAATGCTGTCCTGCGTCAGCTTCCAGCCCGGTGACAAGGTGCTCGACCTCGGCTGCGGCTACGGCCTGGTCGGCGTCGTCGCGGCCAAGACGATCGGACCGGAGCGGGTGGTGATGAGCGACAACGACCCCCTGGCGATCGAGACCGCGCGCCGGAACCTGGAGGCGAACGGCGTCGCCGGCGCAAGGCTCGTGCTCAGCGACGGGTTCGACGACATCACGGACGCCGGCTTCAGCAAGATCCTCTGCAACCCGCCCTACCACGCCGATTTCGCCGTCCCGAAGCGCTTCATCGAGAAGGGCTTCAACCGCCTGGCCGTCGGCGGCGCGATGATCATGGTGACTCGGCGCGAGCTCTGGTACCGCCGCAAGTTCGAGGCGATCTTCGGCGGCGTGAAGGTTCGCGAGATCGAGGGCTATTTCGTCTTCGAAGCGATCAAGAAATCGACCCAATACCGCAAGCGACCGGACCGGAAGGCGCGGACCCGCTCGTCGTATCCAGCCTAGGCGCTGTCGCGGGCGGCCGCGCGCGCCTTGCCAACCCCTTCCGGCGTCTGCCCCTCGCGATTGCGCAGCGCCGGGTCCGCGCCGGCGGCGGCGAGGGCGTCGCTCAGAGCACCCTTCGCGCCACGCGACGCCGCGTAGTGCAGCGCGGTCCAGCCGTTCGAGTCAGGTGCATTGGGGTTGGCGCCGCGCTCGAGCAGCCAGAGCGCAGCATTGTTGCGCCCCCACTGGATCATGTCATGCAGCAAAGGCCGCTTGCCGACATGCGACCAACCGTCCGGCGACGCGCCGAGATCGACGAGCGCGCCCGCACCCTTGAAGTCGCCGGCCCATAGCGCTTCGTAGAGGCCGTCGGCGGGGTTCGCGCCGCGCGCGACCAAGAGGGCGAGCACAGCTGGGTCGGCCTCGCCGCCCCAGCAGGCGAAGTGGATCACCGGGAACTGGCCGTGGCGCATGATGGCGACCGTATCGGCGTGGGCGCTAGCGTCCAGCAAGCGCTCGGCGAGCGCCAGCGTGTTCCGGCGGTTCAGCCGGCTCGCGCACAGCAGGTGCAGGGCGCCAGCCCCGCTGGCGCTCGGCTCGGCCGCCAGCGCCGGGCGCCGCGCGAGATCCCGTTCCAGCCGCTCCCGATCCTGCATCAACACGGCCGCGAAGATATCCGGGCGCGAACCGCGCCTCAGCAGGAGGTCGGCGATCCCGGCCTCGGCGGCTCGCGCAGCGGTCTCCAACGCCCGCCCATCGTACCAGCAGCCCGGCGCGTCGACGTCGGCGCCGGCGTCCAGCAGCAGCGCGACGGCGGCGGCGCGATCACCGCGCGGCTTGACCGACGCCTTGGCCTCGATCGCCCGGTGCAGCGGCCTGTGCCGGGACTCGGCCGGCGAAACGGCGTTCGGATCGGCGCCGGCGGCAAGCAGGACGGCGATCAGCTCGAGGTCGACGAACAGCGCCGCTTCCATGATCGCGCGCCAGTCGCGAGCCAGCGCCGGCTCGGCGGAAAGCAGCGCTCGGCACGCGGCATGGTCGGCGCGGCCGATGGCCCCCTTCAGCTCTGCGACGACAGGCTCCGCCATCGAGATGTCCTTCAGCTGGGCAGATCGGGCGGGTGGCTGGGGGAGTAGGCTACGATCCTACATTCCATGGTTCAGAGCCATGTGTCCTACCTGTTAGACGATCCCCCATCCAGGCCCGCGCTCTAGATGGTCGCTCGCTCATCGAATCCAACACTGCCGTCGTCGTCGCCGGGCGAGCGTAGCACAGCCGTCACTCTGGCGGCGGAGGGGCCTTGCCAACAGCCAACCGCCATCGCCTCGACGCTGGCGGGCGGTCCGATCACCAGCATCTCCACCGCGCCGTCCAGCCGGTTGCGCACCCAGCCGTCAAGGCCGAGCCGCGGCCCGTCGCATCGCCCACCAACGGTAGCCGACGCCTTGCACGCGGCCGTGGGCGACGATGCGGATGGCGATGCGGTCGACTGGCAAGGTCTCGGTCCTCGCGCGCTGACGCACTCTATCGCACGCAAAGCAGGCGCAGCGCTCGGCGAGGCATACTCATCTCGGCGCTCTCTGCGTATTCTCCGCGCTTTCTGCGGTTAACTGGACCCCCACCATGGATCTCGCGCAACAAGGCCCGACCCGGCCGCTCGGGCGCAGCGGCGTTTCCGTCTCATCCCTCGGTGTCGGCACGAACCGCTGGCGGCGGGGCGACAACGACGAGGCGGTGCAGGAGACCTACAAGGCCCTTCTCGATGGGGGCGTCGATTTCGTCGACACGGCCGAGGTCTATGGCTTCGGCAAGTCGGAGCGGCTGATCGGCGAATGCATCGCAACGGACGGACGCCGAGCGATCGTGGCGAGCAAGTTCGCGCCCTTCATCGCGCGCACCTCGCCCAGGCATCTGATGGCCGCGCTCGACGCCTCGCTCGATCGGCTGCGGCTCACAGCGGTCGATCTCTACTATGTGCACTTCCCCTTCCCTCTCACCGACATGGCGACGTTCGCGGACGGCCTGGCGGAGGCTGTCAGGTCCGGCAAAGCGAAGGCGGTCGGCGTCAGCAACTTCAGCGCCGACCAGATGCGCCGCGTGGCCGACCATTTGGCAAAGGCAAACATCCCGCTCGCCGCCAACGAGGTCCACTACAGCCTCTTGCACCGCCAGGCGGAGACGAACGGCGTTCTCGACGCCTGCGTCGAGCTCGACATCGCGCTCGTCGCCTACTTTCCGCTCGCGTCCGGCCGCCTGACCGCCAGACCCGATCCGGCCAAGCCTGGCAAGCTCGACGGGCTGCAGCGGACGCTGGGCGAGATCGCCGAGGCGCATCAGGCGAGCCAGGCGCAGGCGACGCTGAACTGGCTCCTGGCGCGCGACCATCACGTCATCCCGATTCCCGGCGCCTCGAAGGCGCGGCACGCGAAGGAGAACCTCGCCGCCCTGAGCTGGAGTCTGACAGCCGACGAGTTCGCAGCGATCGACTCTGCGTCGGCGGCGCTCGCGGGTTAGGCGCCCGGACTCGGCCGGCGGATGCGCCACACGGCATAAGCCGCCAAGCCGATGACGTTCCAGGCGGCGAAGAATATCTTCGTCTCGGCCTGCAGGTTCCCGAACAGGTAGAGGCAGCCCAGGATCGCCGCCGGGCCGACCACCCAGGCGAGCGGCGTGCGGTAGATGCGCGGCCGCTCCGGCGCGCGCCGGCGCAGCACCAGCATGCAGACCGCGACGGCGATGAAGGCGGCGAGCGTGCCGGCGTTGGCCAGCGAGGCGATCTGGTCGAGCGGCGCGAGCCCGGCCAGAATCGCCGACCGCGACGGCGGTCGCCAGCGTCATCCGCACCGGCGTTCGCGTGCGCGGGTTCACCTTGGCCAGGGCGGCCGGCAAGCAGGCCGTCGCGCGCCATCACGAAGAAGATGCGGCTCTGGCCATAGAGGAAGGCCAGGATCACCGTCGGCAGCGCGATCACCGCCGCGCGCCCCGATGACGATGGCCATCCGCCCGTGGCCGAGCCCGCGCAGGATGAGCGCCAGCGGCTCCGGCGCTGTTGGCGAAGCCGCGGTACGGCATTGCGCCGATGGCCACGCCGGCGACCGCCACGTAGATCACCGTGCAGGCGACCATCGAGCCGATGATGCCGATCGGCAGGTCGCGGCCGGGATTCTTCGTCTCCTCCGCCGCGGTCGAGAGGGCGTCGAAGCCGTAGAAGGCGAAGAAGATGATCGCCGCCGCCGCCATCACTCCATGGCGCTTGCCGGCGATGTCCGGCCCGACGAAGCCGTAGGGCATGAACGGATGGAAGTTGGCGGCGTTGAAGTGCGGCGCGGCCACCGCGATGAACAACACGAGCGCGACGACCTTCACCGCCACCAGAATGCCGTTCACCGTGGCGCTCTCGCGCGTGCCCAGCATCAGCAGCGCCGCGACGACGCAGATGATGGCGATCGCGGGCAGGTTGATCAGGCCGCCGGCGTAGAAGCCGGCGCTCGCCGCCGGCGGCAGATACAGGCCTATGCCGCCCAGGAACCCCGTGGCGTAGCCGGACCACCCGACCGCGACCGCGCTCACCACCAAAGAGTATTCCAGGATGAGGCTCCAGCCGACGACCCAGGCGATGATCTCGCCCAGCACGGCGTAGCTGTAGGTGTAAGCGCTGCCCGAGGCCGGGATCATGGTGGCGACCTCGGCGTAGGCAGAGCGCCGCGCAGGCGCAGACGGCGCCGGCGACGAGGAAGGAGACGATGACCGCCGGTCCGGCCAGGTTCGCGCCCACGCCGATCAACGTGTAGATGCCGGTGCCGACGATAGCGCCAACGCCGAGCGGGATCAGGTGCCACCAGCTGAGCGTCGCCCTCAGTCGCTGATGGTCGGGCAGCGCCTCCAGCGCGATCGTCTTGCGGCGCAGGAGTGAATCCATCGGAGCGCGCTAAACCCGCATCTCTCCGCCGGCGATCTGAGCCGCCATCTCGGGTGTGACCGGCTCGTAGCCCGCCTGCGTGTGCACATAGAGCGGCCGCTTGACCTTCGCTGGATCGAAGCCCTCGGCGACCATGTCGATCTTTCGGTGCTTGAAAGTGCCGGTGATGGCGATCGCGCGCTCTAGCCGCACGAAGAGGGGCCGCGCGTAGCTCGGAAGGCCTAAGTCGATCGCAGCGGCCAGCTTGGCGATGTCGAAGTCCTTGTCGACCACCAGGGACGCCATTCCGGCGCGCCCGTCGAGCTCGCCCACTTTGACGCCGTAGACGTTGGCTTCCTTCACGCCCGCAATCCCCGACAGCGCCTGCTCGACCTCGCCGGTCGAGACATTCTCGCCCTTCCAGCGATAGGTGTCCCCGACTCGGTCAACGAAGTAGAAGTAGCCGTCCCCGTCCTGGCGCATGAGGTCGCCGGTCGCAAACCAAGCGTCACCGGTCTTGAACAAGTTACGGATGATTTTTCGTTCGCTGGCGGACTTGTCGGCGTAGCCGTTGTAGTCGGTGCGCGGACCGGGGCGGATCGCGCCGACGCATTCGCCGATCTCGCCGACCGCGGCTTCGATCCCGAGCCCGTTCGCCCCGCGCGCCGGGGTCTCGGTCTCCATGTCGAAGCGCGCCAGCCGCACGTTGAACCAGCGACGCAGGTACGGTGGTATGCGTCCGATCGCGCCGGCCTTGCCGTCAAGGTTGAACAGCGAGACGTTGCCTTCGGTCGAGCCGTAGAACTCCAGGATTTGCGGCAGGCGGAAGCGCTGTCGCACCGTCTCCCAGAGCTCCGGGCGGAGGCCATTTCCGAACGCCAGCCTGAGCTTGTGAGTCTGCTCGCCCGGCTGCTCGGGCTGATTGATTAGATAGCGGCAGAGCTCGCCGATGTAGACGAACATCGTGCAGTTCTCGTTCGTTACGTCGCTCCAGAAGTGCGAGGCCGAGAAGCGCGGCCTGATGACCGCGGAGCCGCCGCTCATCAGCGCCGCCCCCATGGCGCAGAGCCCGCCGGTCGCGTGGTAGAGCGGCAGCGTGACGTAGATCCGGTCGTCCGGTTTGGCGTCGGTCGCGCCGGCAAAGGCGCGCATGTAGAGCTGCGCCCGCATGTGGTTGATCTTCGCCGCCTTTGGCAGGCCCGTGGTGCCGGAGGTGTAAATGTAGAGCGCGGTGTCCCTGGCCTTCAGGCCCTCGCGCACCCCACGGTCGGGGCGCAGCTGGCTGCAGCTGCGCAGCGCCTGCGTCAGGTCCCGCAACTCCGGCTGGGCGGCGCCCAGGGTCCACACGACCATCGGCCGATCCAGGTTCGGGTTGACCGCTAGCAACGACTTGGCGGTCTCGCCGTCGACGATGGCGATCGAAGCCCCGGCGCCCTCGAGGCAATGGGCGAGCGAGGGGCCGGTCAGGTTGTTGTTTACCAGCGCCGTGGCAGCGCCGATCTTCGACAGGCCGTACCAGATCGCCAGGTAGTCGATCCGCGCCGGCGTATAGAGAGCGACGGTCTGGCCGCGCCTGACGCCCTGTTCGATCGCCCAATGGGCGTAGCGGTTGGCCATCTCGTCCAACTCGCCATAGGTGATGGTGCGCGGCCCCAGTGTGATCGCCCGCCGCGTACGCCAGGCATCGACCGCCGCTTCGAGGTCGTCGCAGACCAACCGCGGGGAGTCCGGTCCGATGGACCGAACCCGGCTCAGCGTCCGCAGAAACGCGCGCAAGAAGACGAGCTCGCGCCGGACGCGCGCCATGGGACTCATCGACGTCCCTCCCCAGCCCGAATAGGCGGGCCGCGCGCGCCGGGTCAAGGCAGAGAATTCGCCTCGTCAGTGAAGACAATACCCGGCAGCTAGCGCCTTTCAAAACGCCCCGATCGTCCGAGCAAGCGATAAAAATTGCTTGACAGATATATTTCTGATTAGCGATATGAAGACATGGACGTGTTCGAAGCTGTGGCCGAGCCGCATCGGCGCCAGATCCTGGGGCTGTTGAGCGCAGGGGAAACGCCCGCGGGCGATGTCGTCCAGGCGCTCGGCATGAGCCAGCCGGGTGTCTCCAAGCACCTCAAGCTGCTGCGCGAGGCGGGCCTGGTCCGCGTGCGGGCCGACGGCCAGCGGCGCCTTTACAGCATACAACCCGCGAAACTCGCGGAGTTGGACGCATGGCTCGAGCCCTATCGGCGCCTGTGGCGCGACCGGCTTGATGCCCTGGAGGCCCACCTGATGCGGGAGAGCTGATCCATGCGCGCCACCCAACGCGATGACGGCTGGGTCGTGCCCGACGACCCGCGTGAGGCGTCGATCCGTCAGATGACCGACGGCGACTTCGAAATGCGCTTCGAGCGTCGCATCCCGCGCCCGGCCGAGAAGGTCTGGGCGGCGCTCACTATTCCCGAGCGCGTCGCCGACTGGTTCGGCGAGCCGGTCGAGATCGACCTGCGGGTCGGTGGCAAGTTCCGCGTCCTGTTCCCGGGCGGAAAGGATGACATGGTCGAAGGCACGATCATCGCGTTCGACCCGCCGCGGCTGCTGGCGCTCGAGTGGTTCGGGACCGCAGGGGACACGATCATCCGCTGGGAGCTCACCCCGCTGGACGGCGCCTGCCGGCTGGTCTTCCACCAGACCGGACTGAACGCCTGGTGGTTCCTGGGCGGAGCCGCCGGGTGGAAGGGCTTCGTCGACGACGTGGTGTCGGTAGCCCAGGATGGAAAGGCGATCCCGGAAGCCCCGGGAGCCCATCAGAGAGAGGTCGCTCGCTACAAGGAGACCTACGGGAAGTACGTCCCGGGCTTCGACGTTCGCCCGACATTGCGGCACCACGAACCCGACGCCTACGTCACGCGCGCCGGCGATGGCCGCTACAACGTCCGCTACGGCCGCCGCTGGATGCTGCCGATTGAGAAGGTCTGGGCGGCGATCACCGAACCAGAACGCCTCGCCGACTGGCTGGCCGTGGCCAAGATCGACCTGCGGGTCGGCGGCGAGGTCGAGTTGACATGGCCGACTGCGAACTTCACGGCCCGCTACGTCATCCGCGAACTCGATCCGCCAAACCTGATAGTCTGGGGCTCGACCGACCCCGATGACCCGCGCGCCGAGCTCCGTTGGCAGCTCTACCAAGAGGACCCGGACTTCATGGGCACCCGCCTGGTGCTGATCGAAACCCTGATCCCGCCCGAGCACCTGCTCAGCATTGGAACCGGCTGGCACGCACACCTCTACGAACTGCCAGAGGCCGCCCTGCGCGAGGCGCCACTACCCTGGAGCGCGGAGCGCGAACGCGCACGCGCCACCCGCGAGGTGGCCGAGCTCAGCCGGCGGTACCGCGAACGTTTGGCGCGCGCCGCCCCGGACGCGGTCTGAGGGGCGACAACGAGAACAACGGGAGATCGGTGATGGACAATCTTGGGTGTTTTGAGGACATCCGCAATCTGCGCTTCGAGCGGAGCTTGCCGGTCGGCGCGGATGCGCTCTGGCCGTACCTTGCGGAGGCGGAGCGGACGGCGGTGTGGCGCTCGCGCTGCGAACTCGAGCCGCGCGTCGGCGGCGCGGCGACGCTGCGGCCTGAGGGCCACCAGCCCGTGCGTGGTTCGGTGAGCGCTTGGTCGCCAAACGAGCGCTTGACGTTCGCCATCCCTGGCTTCCCCGACCCGGACGAGGATCGCCAGGAAGTCAGCTACGCCCTCGCGGCCGACGGCGGCGATGCGACGACTCTGACCGTGACGCACCGGCTGCCTCGCGGCTGGGTCGGCGGCTGGCTGGCAGGCGAATGGCACGCCAACCTGGACGCGCTGGCCCTCGCGCTCGACGGCGGGGACGCCGCGGCCATCGAGGCGGCGCGCAAGCCAAGCGAAGCCCTCGTCAAAGCGTACGATAGCGCCTTTCACGACGCCCGCGCCAAACAGCCGCTCAGGCACATGAAGGACATCTTCGCGGTCACGCCCTTCCACGCGACGCTGGGGCTCGAGCTGGTCGAGATCGCCCGCGACAAGCTGGTCGGCCGCCTCGGCGCGAAGCGCGGGCTCACTCTGCCCGGTGGTCGAATGCACGGGGGAGCAGTGGCCGGAGCAATCGATGCGATCGCCGGCTACCACGGCGCGATGGCGGCCGAGCAGCGCGCCGAGAAGGGCCAGGGCGAGCGGGGGCGAGGCTTCGCCATCGCGACCACAGGGCTGACGGTCGACTACCTGCGGCCGCTGCGGGCGGAAAGCTACAGAATCACCACCACCCTGCTGCACGCTGGCGCGAGCCTGATCCGCATCCGCGCCGAGATGGCGGACGACGATGGCCCGGTCGCCGCCGCGACGGCCACGTTCACCTGCTAGCTTCGGCCGCAAAGGAAAGTGGAAACATGGATCTGGGACGTTTTGAGGCCGCACTGCCGGTCAAGGACCTGAAGCGGACGATGGCCTTCTACGAGGGCGTTGGTTTTGCGCGCGAGGGCGGCGACACCGAGGTCGGCGTGGCTGAACTCCGGCGCGGCGACTGCCGGGTTTGCCTCTACCAAGGGCAGCTTGACCCCGACCGGCTGCAGCTGATCTTCTGGCAGGGCGACATCGAGGCGATCGCCGCGGAGGTCGAGGCCGCCGGCATCTCCTTCTTCCGCGGCCCGAACAAGGCCGAGGACGGTGGCGGCTCGTTCATGCTGCTCGACCCCGACGAGCACCCGCTGTTCTTCATCTACATGCCGGTGCACTTCGTGAACCACCCTGGCCACGAACAGGTCGCACCGCCGCGAACGCCCACCGAGCCGCTCGATCCGGACATGACGCTCGGTTGGTTCGCGCTCAGCCTGCCGGTTGTCGACATCCGCCGCTCGTTCGAGTTCTACCAAAAGCTCGGCTACCGCCCCGTCCGCGGGAGCCTCGAGGGACGCCACATCACGCTGCAGAACATCGACAGCAGGATCGCCCTTCTCGAGGGCTACCTGCAGCCGCCGGACGAACCGCAGCTGATCTTCTGGCAGGGCGAGGTGCGCGCCACGGCGGCGGCGATGACGGCGCAAGGCGCCACGGTGGCCGAGCGCTTCAAGGACGGACCCATCGAGACTGCGGAGCGGCATGTCGCCTGCTTCCTCCGCGACCCTGACGGCCAGGCGATCTACCTGGTCAGCATCCCGGGCGAGACGCTGGCGGAGGCCGCCTCGGCTGGAGCCGCCTGAGAATACGTCCGCACCTATCCGCACCCCATCGCGCGGGTGTGGCGCGCGATCACCGATCCGGCCGAGTTCGGTCAGTGGTTCATGCCAGGCGCGCTCGAGCTTAGGCTCGGCGCCGCCGACCAGTTCGGCGGTCCCGAACAGGGTCTATCGCGCGCACATCAAGGCGACGATCCCGCCGCCCTAAAGCGGCTTCAGCCGCCGTGGGTCTGGAGCAGGTCCAGCATGTCGCTGGCGTGCTCTTCCTCCTTGGCCAGGATGCCCTCGATCATCACCCGCGTGGAGGGATCGTCCTCGCCGAAGAAGCGGATCAGCTCGCGGTAATGGTCGACGGCGATCCGCTCGGCGATCAGGTTCTCCTTGATCATGCTGGAGAGGTCGTCGCCGGTCTCGTACTCCGACGCCGACCGCCCGGTGAGGCTGGCCGGATTGAAGTCGGGCTTTCCGCCCAGCTGGTTGATGCGCTCGGCGACCTGCATGGCGTGGCCCTGCTCGTCGCCCGCGTGCTCGGCGAACTCGGCGCGCACGCTGTCGCTGGCCAGGCCCGTCGCCACCACCGCGTGCTGGGTGTAGCGCAGCCAGCAGACCAGCTCGGTCGCCAGCACGCTCTGCAGGATCTCGATCGTGCGCCTAACGTCGCTGCGATAGGTCTCGCCGACCGGACCCTGCTCCATGTGCTTGCGCGCCCGTTTGCGCAGCGTCTTGACGTCCGACAGGAAAGGCTCGGCGGACTTGCCGCCGGGGTGGGTCATCTCGTTCACGTGACGCCTCCTTGGATTTGCGCGATTGCTGCTCCGCCTAACGCGCGCGGGCGTGCGTTTGCTCCGCCTCCGGCGCCGGGTGCAGCCACGGCTGACCCTCGCCCCTGGCCGCGGCGAGCTGGTATCCGGCGAACCCCCAGTGCGGCAGACGGCCGAACCAGGCCTCGAGGAAGCCCTTCCGGTCGTTCTGGTGGTCGAGGTAGTAGGCGTGCTCCCAAAGGTCGCAGACCAACAGGGGCGTGAGCTCGGGATGCACGACGGTGTCGTCGGCGTCGTGGGTTGCGCGAACCTGCAGCGCGCCTGAGCGATCGGCCGCCAGCCAGACCCAGCCGGAGCCGAAGTGCTCGGCGCCTTCCTTGACGAACGCCGCCTTCAGCGCATCGAGCCCGCCGAAAGTCTTGTCGATGGCCGCGGCGAGATCGCCATTGGGTTTCTCCGGTTTCGCCGTCATCGCCGCCCAGAAGAAGGCGTGGTTCCAGGCCTGGGCGGCGTTGTTGAACAGCTTCTTGTCGCCGCCCTCCGCCGCGGACCTGATTACCGCCTCGAGGCTCTTCGCCGTCGTCCCGGCCTTCTCCAGGAGTTCGTTCGTCGTCTTGACGTAGGTTGCGTGATGCTTGTCGTGGTGGAACTTCATCGTGCGCTCGGAGATGACCGGCTCCAGCGCATCGTAGGCGTAGGGCAGCTTCGGCAGAGTGAACATGAGGGGTCTCCTTTGCGCCAGATAACCCGCCGCATGCCGCTTGGTTCACGGCTTGGCTGGCGGCGGAGCCTGACTTGACAACATGGAAAGTCACGCTAGACTTTCCGACATGGCAAGTGATCAGACCCCCCGCCTCGCCCTCGAACAGGCCGCCCTGGCGCGCGCCGCCCTCGCCGACCGCGCCCGCGCGCCGCTCTGGTACCATCCTGCGCTCGGGCTCCTGGTCGGCGGCTTGGTCGCCGCGCAGGCGGCAGGCCCAGCGCTGGCCTCGGCCTACCTCGCCGTTTTCTGCGCGGGCCTGGTGCTGCTCGTGCGGGCGTACCGGCGCCACACGGGCATGTGGATCAACGGCTGGCGACGTGGGCGCACGCGCTTCGTCGCGCTTGCGGTCGCGGTGGCCACCTCGGCGCTGATGCTGGGCAGCGTCTATCTGCACTACCAGCCGGGGCTCGCCTGGGCGCCTCTGGCCGCCGCGCCGGTCGCCGCCGTCCTCGTCACGCTGGCCGGCTTCCTCTGGGAGACGGCCTACCGCGCCGACCTGGCCGGCGAGCTTGGCGCGGGAGAGGGGTCCTGACCGCCGCGCTCGATCCTGTCATTCACGCGCCGCATCGTTTCCAGATCTGCTGCCTTCTCGCCGGCGTCGATACGATGGACTTCGCCACCGTGCGCGAGATCGTCGGCGTGAGCGAATCCGTCCTCAGCAAGCACCTGAAGCAGTTGGAAGACGCCGGTTACGTCGCGATCGACAAGCGCACGCTGGCCTCGCGCGTGCGCACGTGGCTCGCGCTAACGCGCGCGGGCCGCAAGGCGCTGGAGGCGCACATGGCTGCGCTACGCGCGCTGATGGCGGTCGCCGAGACCGGCGCCGCTGCGCCCCAATCCGCTACACCGTAAGCGGTTCGGCAACACTTCCCGTGTAGATCGTCGGCGCCTTGGGGAGGCCCTGTGCATGCCGGCTCGCATGTCTCTGGCGGCAGCTGCCGTCGCCATCCTGCTGACTATCGCGCCCGCTGCGCTCGCCGGCGGGGCCGACGATGCGGCGCGCCAGCTTGCCGCCGCCATCGAGCAACGCGCCGACAAGACCAGTTTCGCTGATCTCGAGCGCTTCGGCGAACAGGCCGCACGGACCCCTGGTCGTGAGTCGCTGAGGCGTCTCGAGCACGTCTCGACGATCATGCTCAACCAGTCGGAATTCGCCCGCTTCGAGCGCTGGAACAGCCTGCTCGCGGCCAAGGCGCGCGACCTTGGCGACCGCCGCTATCAGGTGATGGCCAAGATCAATGAGTTGATGGCGCGCTATTCGGGCGGCGACACCTCGGTGCGGCCGCAGTTGGAGCACATCGCCGACGCCGAACCGGACCTGGTCGCCCGCGCGCACGCCACGAGCTACGTCGCGCAACTGCGCGTCGAGGACGGCGAGATCGGCGCGGCCCTCAAGCAGCTGTTCGCCACCAAGGATCTCATCCCAGCCGATGACGTGGACGCTTCCACCGCCGAATCCGAGGTCTGGGAAACCATCGGGATCGCTCTGATGCAGCTGGACGACCTCGAGGGCGCCGCCAGGGCTTTCGCCAAGGCCGACTTCGAGCTCGCCAATCGCGACTATCCGCGTCCGGACTTCGACGACGTCTACAACATGGCGCACCTGGCGGTGCAGCTGGGCGACGCCGGCCTGGCGCGCGACCTCGCTGCGACCCACCATCGCCTCGCCCTGCGCTCGGACCTTCCGCACCTCGACGCCTGGGACAAGAACCTCTGCGCCATGGTCGCCGACAGCTTCGGCCCGCCGCGCGAGGTCATCGCCTGCCTGAACGGCCTCGACCAGAAGCTGACAGGCGCCGAGTTCCTGGCGCCGCAACTGCTCACAGTGCGGGCGTTAGCCGCCGCGCGGCTGGGCGACGTCAAGGACGCCCGCGCCGACCTCGAGCGCCTGCACGTGGCCCAGGCGTCCCACCAGTACCCCGACGCGGCCTTCGAGCGCATGCCCCGGGTCGAGGCGGAACTGCTGGCGGCCGAGGGGCAATATCGCCCGGCGTTCGCCGTGATGAGCGACTACTCCCGCCTACACTCGCAGACCGACGCCCGGCGCTTCACGGCCGGTGTGCACCAGCTCACCGCCCAGCTTGAGCAGCAGTTGGAAACGGTCCGCCGGCAAGCGGATCTGGAGCGCAGCGTCGTGCAGACGCAGCGCTGGATCGGCCTCTTGGCCGCGCTCTTCCTCGTCGGCGCAGGCGCCGTCGTGGTCTGGCAGCGCCGGGTTGCCCGTCGCCTGCGCCAGGCGCAGGAGAAGGCAGAGCAGGCCAGCCGCTCGAAGACCGAATTCCTCGCCAATATGAGCCATGAGATCCGCACGCCGCTGAACGGCGTCGTCGGCGTCGCCGACATGCTCGCGGCCGCCGACCTGCCGCCGCGCGAGCACGGCATGGCTGAAATCATCCGCGCATCCGGCCAGTCGCTCGAGCGCCTGTTGTCGGACGTGCTCGACCTGGCGCGCGTCGAGGCCGGCCAGCTGACCATCGAGACCGCCCCCTTCCAGGCCGGCGACCTCGTGCGGTCGGTGGCGGCGCTCTCGCGCCTGCGCGCGGACGAAAAAGGTCTTTCGCTGACCAGCCAGATCGACCCCGCGCTCGAAGGCTGGTTCTTAGGCGACGCGGTTCGGGTGCGGCAGATCCTGACCAATCTGGTCAGCAATGCCGTGAAGTTCACCGAGCGAGGCGGCGTGACCATCACCGCCGCGGCCCCCGCGCCGGGACTCTTGCACTTCGGCGTCGCCGACACCGGCGTCGGCTTCGACGCCGCCGAGAAGGAACGTTTGTTCGGCCGGTTCCAGCAGGCCGACGGCTCGATCACCCGCCGCTTCGGCGGCAGCGGCCTGGGTCTGGCGATCTCGCGCCAGCTCGCCGCGCTCATGGAAGGGCGGCTCGATTGCGACAGCACGCCTGGCGGCGGCTCGCGCTTCTGGTTCGAAGCGCCGTTCGCCAGCACCAACGCGCCGGCTGAGACGCTGCGCGAAGCGCAGGCGGCGGCGCCGGAAGCGCGCGCAACCCGCGTCCTGGTCGCCGACGACCATGCCACCAACCAGACGGTCGTGCGCATGATGCTCGAGCAATTCGGCATCGAAGCGGTCGTGGTCGACGACGGCGCCCAGGCCGTCGAGGCGATGCGGACCGAGCGGTTCGACGCGGTGCTGATGGACATGCAGATGCCGGTGATGGGCGGCCTGGAGGCGACGCGCCTGATCCGCGCCCACGAGGCCGCAACGGGCGCACTCAGGACGCCGATCCTGATGCTGAGCGCAAACGCGCTCGCCGAACATCGGGACGCGGGCCGTAAGGCCGGCGCCGACGGCCACGTCTCCAAGCCGGTGACAGTCGCTGGCCTGATGACCGCGCTCAACGGCGTGCTGGCGTCTAAGTCGGGGGCCGCGCAGCAGGTGGCCTGACACCGAGTCCACCGCGCCGCCGCACGGCTGCTTTTCTCTATTCGGCTGGCGCGAGCTCCGGCGCTCGGGGCGACCCCTCGCCTTCCTCGCCTTCTTCCTTCCGGCGCAAACGGTCGAGGTAGAGGTAGATCACCGGCGTGGTGAACAGGGTCAGCGCCTGCGAGACGACCAGCCCGCCGACGATCGCGAAGCCCAGCGGCTGGCGGAACTCCGAGCCCGTGCCGAACGCGAACGCCATCGGCAAGCCGCCCAGCATGGCGCAGGCGGTGGTCATCAGGATCGGCCGAAGCCGTTGGTGCGAGGCCTCGCGCCACCGCGTCGCGCGGCGCCATGTGCTGCTTCGCGCTCGAGTCGCAGCGCGACGTCGACGATCATGATGCCGTTCTTCTTCACGATGCCGATCAAAAGGATGATGGCGATGATGCCGATCACATTCAGGTTCTGACCGGCCGCCAGCAGCGGCGAGCAGCGCGCCAAGCCCGGCCGACGGCAGCGTGGAGAGGATCGTCAGCGGGTGAATGTAGCTTTCGTAGAGGATGCCCAGGATGATGTAGACGGCGAGCAGGGCCGCCAGGATCAGGATCGGCTCGGACGCCAGCGACTGCTGGAACGCCTGGGCGGTGCCCTGGAATGAGCCCGTGAGCGTCGCCGGCGCCCCCAGTTTGGCGCGGGCCTGCTCGACAGCCTGGGTCGCTTGCCCCAGCGCCGTCCCAGGCGCGAGGTTGAAAGAGATGGTGGCCGCTGGAAAGAGCCCCTGGTGGCTGATCGTCAGGCTGCTCGTCGCGTCGGGGTTCGCTTTCACAAGATAGGAGAGCGGCACCTCCTTGCCGGTGAGCGGCGAGACCAGGAAGATGCGGCTGAGGATGGCGGGCGTCTCTTGCAGCTTCGGCGGTCCCTCCAGGATGACGTGGTAGGAGTTGGTCTGCGTGAAATACTGGGCGACCTCGTTCTGGCCGATGAGGTCGTAGATCGCCGAGTCGATGCTGGCCGGCGCAATCCCAAAGCGCGCCGCCGCGTCGCGGTCGATGGTCAACATGACGGCGGACGCCTGGCTCTGCTGGTCGGAGCTCACGTCACGCAGTTGCGGCATTGATTGCAGCGCGTTGGTGAGCCGCGGAGCCCAGGTGTTGAGCTCGTTCAGATCGGCGTCGGACAGCGTGTACTGGTACTGCGCGCGCGCCGCGCGGCCGCCGATGTTGATGTCCTGCGCCGCCTGCAGGAAGGTCTGGACGCCGACCAACTTGGCGAGCTTGGGCCGCAGACGCGTGATCACCTGGTCCGCCGTGGCCGTGCGCCCGCTATCCTTCGGTTTGAGCGTGATGAACAGGTTGCCCTGGTTGACGCCGCCGCCACCGATGAAGACCCCGAACCCTTCGATGGCGGGGTCTTGCTGGACCACGGACGCGACATCTCTCGACTTTTGCAGTGTCTTGTCGAACGACGAGTCCTGCGCGGTGACGAACGCGCCCTGCACGAAGCCGGTATCCTGCTGCGGGAAGAATCCGGTCGGGACGACGACGTAGAGGCCGGTGGCGATCAGTAGTGTCACGATGAACACCGCGAGCGTCACGCGCGTGTGGCGCAGCACGACATCCAACGCCCGGACGTAGTGGCTCTCGATCCAGTTGAAGCCGCCTTCCAGCGCGCGGATGAAGGCGTTCGCCGCCGGCTTCGGCCGCCTCAGAAAATGCCCGGCCAGCATCGGGGTGAGGCTGAGCGAGAGGCCGATCGACACCACCACGGCCGCGCTCAGCGTCAGCCCGAACTCGCGCATCAGCAGCCCGACGACGCCGCCCATGAACATCAAGGGCGTGAAGACGGCGATGAGCGAGATCGAAATGGTCAGGATGGTGAAGGCGATTTCGCCCGCGCCGGCGAGCGCCGCGTCGAACGGCTTCATCCCCTGCTCGATGCGCCGCCAGATCACCTCTTCCATGACGATGGCGTCGTCGACGACGAAGCCGACGGCGATCGACATAGCCATCAGCGACAGGTTGTCGAGGCTGAAGCCCGCCGCCAGCATCACAGCCGTCGTGCCCAGCAGCGAGATCGGGATCACCACCGCCGGAATGAGGGTCGCGCGCACGTCGCGCAGGAAGAGGAAGATGACGCCGGTCACCAGGAAGACGGTGAGCAGCAGGGTCAGCTCCACATCGCGCACCGACGCGCGGATGGTCTGGGTGCGGTCGGCGACGATGTGCATCTCGATGGATGGCGGGATGTCCGCCTTCAGCCCCGGCAGCGCCGCGTTGATGCGGTTGACGGTCTGGATGACGTTCGCGCCGGGCTGCTTGAAGATGATCAAGAGGACCGCCCGACCGCCCTTGAGCGTCGGGTCCTCATTCGCCAGGCCCGGGTAGACCGACGCGCCGACCTGGTTGTTCTCGACGCTCTGCACCGCCTGGCCGATGTCGCGGATCCGGACCGACGCCCCATTGTGGTAGCCGACGACCAGGTTGTTCCAGGACCCCACATCCATGATCTGGTCGTTGGCGTAGACCGTCGAGGCTTTCTGATCGCCGTTGATCAGGCCCTTGGGCTGGTTGACGGTTTGACTCGTGATGATGCCGCGGATGCCGTCGATCGCAAGGCCGAGGTCGGCGACCTTGTCGGGGTCGATCTGGATGCGGATCGCCGGCTTCTGGGCGCCGCCGATGAAGGCCTGGCCGACGCCGTCGATCCGCGAGATCTGGCCGAGGATGACGTTGTCGGCATAGTCGTCCACCGTCGCCAGCGGCAGGGTGTCGGACGTGAGCGCGATGATCATGATCGGCGCGTCGGCCGGGTTCACCTTGCGGATCGTGCGGCTGACTCGGCAGGTTGGTCGGCAGCTGGCCGGCGGCGGCGCTGATGGCCGCCAGCACGTCCTGGGCCGCGGCGTCCAGCTTCCGCGAGAGCTCGAACTGCAACGTGACGTTGGTCGATCCGGTGGAGCTGACCGAGGTGAGCTGCGCCAGGCCAGGGATGCTGGAGAATTGCCGCTCGAGCGGGGTGGCCACGTTCGACGCCATCGTCTCGGGGCTCGCGCCGGGAAGGTTGGCGCTGACCTGGATGGTGGGGAAGTCGACGTTCGGCAGCGCCGCGACCGGCAGGTTGAAGTAGGCGACGATCCCGAGCACCAGCACCGCCGCCGCGATCAGCGAGGTCGCGACCGGGCGGCGGATGAACGGCGCCGACGGGTTCACGAGCCGCCCCTGCCGCCCGGCGGCGGCCGGAAAGTGACGGGCGGCGCCCTGGCGCAGCGTCATCTGGCCGTCGGTGACCACGAGGTCCCCGGCGTTGATCCCGCTTTGGATCACCGCGACGTTCTCCTGGGTGGTCGCCACCGTCACCGGCCGCATCACCGCCTTGTTGCCCGGGCCGACCAGATAGACGTAGGCGCCGTTCGGCCCCTGGTTCACCGCCGCGGCCGGGACGGTGACGACGGCCGTGAGCGTCTGCAGGGTCAGGCGGACGTTCACGAACTGGCCGGGCCAGAGCGTGCGCGCGTCGTTCGGGAACCGCGCCTTCAGCTCCACGGTCGCCGTCGAGGGGTCGACGTGGTTGTCGACGATCGACAATACGCCCTCGCCGAGCGCCTCGCCGGTTTCCTGGCTCAACGCCTCCGCGGCCAGCGGCGTCCGGAAACCGTCGGACACCTGGGCGAGATGCTGGAAGTCACCCTGCGGCACCGTGAAGGTCACGGCGATCGGGGTGATCTGGTTGACGCTGACGATGCCGGTGGTGAGCGAGGTGTTGACGACGTTGCCGGGGTCGATCATCCGCACGCCGACCCGCCCGTCGATCGGCGACACGATTCGGCAATAGCGCAGGTTGAGCTCGGCGGCCGCGACCTGGCCACGGTCCAGCTCGACCGTGCCTTCATCCTGCTTCACGACGGCCGCCTGGTCGTCGACCTGCTGCTTGGCGATCGAGTCCTGTGCGGCGAGCGCCTCGAACCGGTTGAGGTTGACCCGCGCCCCGGCGAGCACGGCCTCGTCACGCCGCAGCGCGCCCTGGGCCACCGTCAGCGCCGCGCGGTACGGCCCGGAGTCGATCTGCGCCAACACCGCCCCGGCGCGAACGTCGGTCCCCTCCGGCGCAACCCAGGTCAGCATGCCGTTCACCTGGGTGTTGATCAGGTCGCTCTTCCAGGCCTGGGCCGAGCCCAGCCCGCCGATCGAGACCGGCACGTCCTGGCGGACGGCCCGCACCACGGTCACCGGAACGCCCGGCGGCCGCGCCGCCCTCGCGGGCTGGTGCGTGATGATCCAGAGCGCGCCGACGAGCACGACAAGGACAGCGCCCAGTACGGCGAACCCCCATCGGAAGCGTCGTCGCGCCGCCATCGACCGTCCCTATTCCCTTAGGTGCGCGGCGGCCGCTCGGCAGGGCCTTGCGCAAAATGATGAGTTCAATCTGCCGATAGCAAGTTCGTAGCTAGACGCCAATTTATGCAGCCGTGTTGCAAAACGCGGCCGTTCTTGGGCTAGCAGCCGGCCGGCGCCAAGCCTTACCGGGCGTCGTTCTCGCGCACGAAGCCGGCGACGGTGTCGATGTAGAGCCTCGGCGTGAAGCCGGCGGTGGTCACCGTGTTGTGCCCGTGTCCGGGCAGGATGACCGCGCGGAAATCCTTCAACTCCCGTTGCATTCGTTGGGTTTTCGAGATCGGCGCGTCGAACTCGCCGTTCACCGCTAGCACCGGAAAGGCGATGGTCGTGAGGTCGACCGGCGGTCGGGCCGACGGGGTCGCCGTCCGCCCGTCCTGCACCGCCTTCAGCGCCTCGTTGTCGCGATCGGCGCGGCGGCGAGCGCCGCGCGGCCGCGATCCTGGTCGGGGTCGATCCCTTTGGGGTCGCGCTCGGCCGCCTGCGCCGCCAGCGCCTCGTCCGTCTCGCGCACGCCCGAGCCGCCGAAGCCGGCGGTGATGAAGCGCTCGGGCGCGCGGGCCATCAGTTGGGCGACCAGGCCGCCGCCCATGGAGTAGCCGTGGAAGTGGGCGCGGGCGATGCCGAGCGCGTCGAGCACCTCGATCACGTCGCTGGCCATGCGGTCGCCGGGATACTTGGCCGGATCGTGCGGCTTCTCGCTGCGTCCATGACCGCGGGCGTCGATGCCGATCACGCGATGGGTGCGGGCCAGCTCCTTGGCCATGCCGTCGGCGAACCAGCTCGCATCGCAACAGCTGGTGTAGCCGTGCAACAGCACCACCGGCGCGCCCGCGCCCGCCTCCTGGTAGTGGATGCGCACGCCGTCCGCGACGACCACATCCCCGTGCCGAATCTCGGCCGGCGCTTCGATCTCAACCTCGGTGACCGACATCGGCTTTCTCTCCCTGATTGTCCTCTTTTGGCGGGATTATAGCCCCCCGGGCGCCGCCTTGTCAGGCCGGGTGAGTTCGGCGAGCGCCCACGCGGCGCCGCGCAGGAGCCGTGGGTTCGTCTCGCGCGTCAGCACCTCGCGCAGCACGGGGACGGCGCTGGTCTCGCCCGCCAGCGCCAAGGCGTTGGCGGCATGAAAGCGGACGCGCACATTGGGGTCGGCGCGCGCCGCCTCGACGATCCGCTCGCGAATCCCGACCTCGAGCGCGCCGGGCTTCTCGCCGCAGGCGTGGCAGGAGAGCGCATGCATGGCCATCCAGCGAACGCGGGGCACGGGATCGTCCATCAAAGGGACGAGCGCGTCGCGGGTCGAGGCGTCCCCGAACTGGTCGAGCGCGTGCGCGCATTCGAAACGGTCCCGCGCCGTAGAGGTCAGTCCGCGGATCAGCGCCTGCTGGAACGCGCGGTAGCGGACGGGATTGTTGCGCATGACCTCGCGCGCCGCTTCGATGCGGCGCTTCCCCACGTTCAGCGCCTTGTTCAGCGGCTTTGGGTTGTCGAGCTCGGCGAGCGCGAACCACTGCTCGGCCAGCGCCGCGGCGTCCTGCTGGGTCGGCGCATTGCGTCTGGCGCGTCGCGCCGCCACCTCCGCCGCCAGCTTCGGCCAGCTCGGAAAGCCGTAGGCGCGGGCGACAGCCGTCTGGGCGCGTGAAAGTGCGACGGTGGCCGCATCTATGTCGCCGACGACCGCCGTCAGCCGGGCAGTGGCGGTGGGCTCGCCGGCCCGGCAGGCGCGCTGTAGCGCACGCGCCTCACGGCGTAGGTGGTCGAGACTCGGATGTTTGGGCAGTTGCGCCATGGGCGCGCCTCCTTTCGCAATGCCCGAGGTCCGCATGCGGGCAGAAAGAAGGGGATCGGTTGATACGCGTCTTCGATAAACTCGGTGGGCCTGAGGGCCCTTCCCGCGGACCGGACGCGTCCTTGGCGCGCGACGCCATTTTAGGCGCCCGGCGCCGCGGCGGCAACTTGCATCGTCGTCGAGGCCAAGGCAGTGACGTCGCATGCCAGACGATCCAGCACGCATTCCGGTCATCATCGGCGTCGGCCAGGTCAATGACCGCCCGACCGATCCGGCCGCCGGCCTCGACTCGCTCGGCTTGATGCAAGCCGCGCTGAAGGAAGCCGATCGCGACGCCGGCGGGGGCTGGATCGCCCGGCTCGAGTCGCTGGCGCTCGTCGACCAGATCTCGTTCCGCGAGCTCGGCGACCTCGCCGCGCCGCTGGCCGAGGCGCTCGGGATCAAGCCCAAGCTTTGCTACGAGACGCCTTACGCCAGCGGCGACAGCCCGATCCGGCTGTTGAACGAGGCGGCGCAGCGGATCGCTTCGCGCGAGATCGCCGTGGCCGCCGTCGTCGGCGGCGAGGCGCTGCGCACCGCAGCCCAGCGCGCGGCGCAAGCCGCCGGCGGCAGCGCATCCGACCACAACATCATGCGCCCGGGCGCAAACCGCGCGCCGCCGTCGCTTCGCCAGCGCTACAGCCTGCTCGTTCCGGTCGACGTCTATCCGCTCTACGAGAACGCCGGCCGCGCGGCTTACGGCCAGACGCTGGCGGAGGCGCAGGCCGAGAGCGGCCGGATCTGGTCGCTGTTCTCGCAGGTTGCGGACAAGAACTCCGGCGCCTGGATCCACAAGCCGGTCTCGGCGGAGGAGATCACGACGCCCTCGGCCGACAACCGCCCGATCGCATTTCCCTACAACAAGCTGATGGTGGCCAACAGCTCGGTGAACCAGGGCGCCGGCTTCATCCTGACCAGCCTGGCCGAGGCGCTCGCGGCGGGGATCGACGAGAGCCGGCTCGTCTATGTCGGCGCCGGCGCGGCGGCGCACGAGCCGAACGACGTCCTGGCGCGCGACCGCTACGACCGCTCGCCGAGCATGGCCGTCTCGATCGAGCGGGCGCTCAGCCTGAACGGGCTCGCGAGCGCCGACGTCGACATGGTCGAGCTCTACAGCTGCTTCCCCTGCGTGCCGAAGATGGCGCGCCGCATCCTCGACTGGCCGCTGGAGCGGCCGGCCAGCGTGTTCGGCGGCCTGACCTTCGGTGGCGGCCCGATCGGCAACTACATGAGCCACGCGGTCGTGAGCATGGTGCTAGCGTTGCGTGAGCGCGGCCGTATCGGCCTGCTGTTCGCCAATGGCGGCATCTGCACCACCAACCACACCATCGCCCTCGGTCGCGCGCCGTTCGCGCCGGAAACGGTGCTGCAGCCCTTCGACGTCCAGGCCGAGGCCGACGCGCTCCGGGGGCCCGCGCCGCCGCTCGACGAGGACTACGTCGGGCCTGGCGTCATCGAGACCTACACGGTGTTCTACGAGCGCGACGGGCGGCCACGGTTCGGAACGATCGTCGGCCGCGGCCCGGACGGCCAGCGCTTCCTCGCCAAGGTTCCGGCGGCGGACGAAGCCGGCATCGCTCTCCTCACCGACGGCAGGGTCGAGCCGGTAGGCTCGAGCGGCGAGGCCCTCGCCGGCGACGACGGCGACCGGCTCTGGCGACCCTGACGCCGCGTCGCCCTCGACGCGGCCGCGGCCAGGCTGCTAGATCGCCGCTCCCTCCGAGCCTCGCAAGTTGCAGGATTTCAGCATGTCGCTCTCGCTCTACGACGTCTCCGTTCCCGTCTTTCGCCAATATCTTGCCGGGCTTTCCGGCGTACTCGCCAAGGCCGAGGCTCATTGCGCCTCGGGCGCCGTCGCCGAGGCCGACATCATCGGCTTTCGTCTCTACGAGGACATGCTCCCGTTCACCTTCCAGGTGATGCAGGCGATCTTCCATGGCGCCGGCGCGGTCGGGACCCTGCGCGGCCAACCCTACCCGCGCGCCGAAGGCCTGGAGACGCTCGCCGGCTGCAAGGCCGCGGTCGATGCCGCGGTCGCCTATCTGGATGGGGTCAAGCTGGCTGATCTCACCATTGATCCCGACGCTGACCTAGTGCTGCAGACCCCCCGCGGTGCGATGACCTTCACCGCGCGCAACTACCTGCTCACCTTCGCCTACGGGAACTTCTTTTTCCACGCGACGACGGCCTATGACATCCTCCGCCACAAGGGCGTCCCGGTCGGCAAGCGCGACTTCATGGGTGCAATGCAGGTCAAGGCGATGACGCCCGCCTAGCGCACGTTGCCTCGGCGCCGCAAGCACTGGGCCCTTCTCGCTCGATCGCGAACCGCCCGCACCCCGGCGGCCAGTCGCGCTGAAGCGCCCGCCGGCCGGTGGGCCGCGGGGTTCGGCAAGAAGGACGCCCTGGGGCAGAGGAGCCCATCGGACGAGACGAACCAAAGCTCGGAAAGTCAGAAAACGCTAGTGGTGGTGGTGATGGTGGTGTTGGTGGTCGTGGTGGTGCGCTTAACGCTCTCCAGGCTTTAGTTCATCTCGTCCGCGGGTGAAGAGCAGTAAACCACAGCCCAACCCCCTCTAAGCATTTCGCTTAGTGGCGCGCGCGCCTGCCGCTCGCTCGGCTCAAGCTAGGCGCCGGCGAGGATTTCCTGCTTCTTCTGTTCGGTGAAGGCGAGCAGCTTGCCCATGTAGGCGAAGCGGCCGTAGTCGCGGCCCTGGGCGCTCATCTTGTCGAACCAGTCGTCCTCGCCCAGCATCTCGCCGAGCCGCGGCGCAGTTCCGGTGCAGCATCTGCACGTCGGTCTTCTTCGGCTCCAGGCTGCGCAGGATGCCGCGGTTGAAGTGGGCGTGCAGCGTCACCCGGTCGCCGGGCTCGGCTGCGGTCGCCCTGCCAGTGCCAGACGCCGTGGTGGAAGTAGACCACCGAGCCCTTCGGCATCACGATCGGCACGCCCTCGTTGTGGCCTTCGCCCGGGCGTGGGCGGGCGGCGCATGCTTGTGGCTGCCGGGCACGATCCAGGTTGGGCCGGCTTCGACCGTCCAGTCCTCCAGCGCCCAGACGCCGACGCCGGTCAGCGAGAACTCCGGATAGGGCTCCGGCACGTGGGCGTAGTCGGTGTGCATCGGAATGACTCCCGGACCCGGCCCCTTCTTGATCGACGAGAAGGAGGCGATCACCGCGCCGCGGCCGAGCGAGGCGTCGATCAGCGTCATCAGCAGCGGGTTCTGGATCAGCTGCTCGAACTCGCGCCCATGGTAGAGCATCCAGTTCATCGAGAAGCTCTGGTGCGGCAGGAGCGCGCGAAGGGTCGCGGCGCGCACCTCGTCGGCGAACTCCGGCGAGATGGCGCGCTCGATGACGGTGTAGCCCTGCTCCTCCATCTCGCGGATTTTGCCGGTCAGCCCCTGGCGCTGGGCGCGGTGGGCGAGGTCGGGGTTCTCGACCGTGCTGGCGGCCGAGGTGGTCGTGCAGCAGGGCCAGGATCTCGCCGGCGGCGGGATTCTCGATCCGCCCGCGCATGCGAACGGCGTCCTTGCCGTGCATGGCGGCGACCTCGCGGCGCATCGCCTTCATGGCGCCGGGCGCCAGCATGCCGATGAACTGGGCGCCCGCCAGGCCGGCCTGGTAGTCGCCCTCGACGACAACGTCCGCGCTTCGGATCGAATCCGCGCGCGACGCTCAGCGTCTCGCCGTCGTAATGCGCCTTCCATGCGCCGACGTTCTTCGGGAGCTTGAGGTGCGGCGGCGCATCGGTGAACCGCTCGCTGAGCGAGAACGCCTGCCCGCCAAGCGCCTCCTTGCGCTGCTCGACAGCCTTCTTGAGGAACGCCCGCGCCTCGTCGAGCCAGGCGTCGGAGAGGAACTCGAAGCGGTCAGGCAGCGTCAGCATCGGCGCGCTCCTTGGCGAGCACGAAGCCTTCGTAGCCGGCTTCGGCCACATCGTTGCACTTCTTGCGATAGCCCCGGCCGATGTAGGGCATGAACACCCTGGGCTTGCCGGGAATGTTCGCGCCCATGTACCAGGACGCCGCGCGCGGGAAGAGGGTCTTGTCGGCCACCCGTCGCACGTGCGCGACCCAGGCTTCCTGGGCGTCCGGATCGGCGGCGATGCGGGTCAGCCCCATGCTCGCGCATGTAGGCGATGCAGTCGGCGATCCACTCGACGTGCTGCTCGATGGAGTTGATCATGTTCGACAGCACGACGGGCTGCCCGGACCGGTGATCAAGAAGAGGTTGGGGAAGCCGGCGACGGCCAGGCCCGAGATAGGCTTTCGGCCCCTCCGCCCAGGCCGCGCGGAAGTCGGCGCCGCCCGCGCCCTTGATGTCGATGGCCAAGAGCGCGCCGGTCATGGCGTCGAAGCCGGTGGCGAACACGATGGCGTCGACCTCATAGGTCGCCTCGCTCGTGCGCACGCTGCCCTCGGTGATCTCCGTCGATCGGCGTCTCGCGCAGGTTCACCAGCGTCACGTTCGGCCGGTTGTAGGTCTCGAAGTAGTCGATATCGACGCAGATGCGCTTGGTGCCCAGCGGGTGGTCGTGCGGCTGCAGCGCCTTGGCCGTCTTCGGGTCCTTGACCGTCTCGGCGATCTTCTCGCGCACGAAGCTGGCGGCGCGGTCGTTGACCTCGATGTCGGTCAAGAGGTTGCCCCAGGCGGCGAGGAAGCCGGCGCCGCCGACCGCCCAGAGCTCGTCGTAGCGCTTGCGCTGCGCCTCTTCATCCGGGATCGGAAGTTGGCGAGGCCGCCGCCGAAGCCCATGCCGGGGCCTTTCACCATGGCGATGTAGGCGGCGTAGTATCTGGCGGAAGGTCTCGATGTCCTCTTCGGTCAGCGGCGTGTTGCGCGCCGGAATCGCAGAAGTTCGGCGTGCGCTGGAACACCGTGACGTGCTCGGCCTGGGCGGCGATCTGCGGGATCGACTGGATGCCGGACGAGCCGGTGCCGATCACCGCCACCCGCTTGCCGGTGAAGTCGACGCCCTCGTGCGGCCAGGCGCCGGTGTGATAGGTCGCGCCGGCGAAGCGTCTCGACGCCGGGAATCGCCGGCGCGCGCGGGGTCGAAAGGCAACCGGTCGCCGTGATCAGCCAGCGGCCGAGACAGCTCGTCGCCGCGGTCGGTGGCCAGCCGCCAGCGATCGGCCGCCTCGTCGAACGTCGCGGTCAGCACGCGGGTCTCGAAGGCGATCAGCGGCCGCAGGTCGAACCGGTCGGCGACGTGGTTGGCGTAGGCCAGGATCTCCGGCTGGGCGGCGTACTTCTCGGTCCAGCGCCATTCGTCGCTGCAGCTCGTCGGAGAAGGTGTAGGAGTAGAACAGGCTCGGCACGTCGCAGCGCGCGCCCGGATAGCGGTTCCAGTACCAGGTGCCGCCGACGTCGTCGCCGGCCTCGAACCCCTGCACCGAGACGCCGAGCTCGCGCAGCTTGTGCAGCATGTACATGCCGCCGAACCCCGCCCCGACCACGACCGCATCGACCTCGCGGTCCCGCATGGGCGCGCCGGCCCCCTTTTTCGCCTCACTCACGCAACGAGTCTCCCGTTCGGCCTAATTTGCGGAAGACTAAAACACGTTCTGTTTTTCCGGCCAACCACCAACACCCGGAGGGAGAGGTTTGGCCTCTCGTTCAGGCCTTCGTCTCCACGTAGATCTCGCCGCCCCCATCGCGGAACTTCTCCGCCATCTCGGCCATGCCGGCGGTGGCGACGTCGTTCTGGGCGTCGGCGGCGTCGCGGATGTCCTGGCTGATCTTCATCGAGCAGAACTTCGGGCCGCACATGGAGCAGAAGTGGGCGGTCTTGTGCGCCTCCTTGGGCAGGGTCTCGTCGTGGAAGGCGCGGGCGGTCTCGGGGTCGAGGCCGAGGTTGAACTGGTCCTCCCAGCGGAACTCGAAGCGCGCGCGGCTGAGCGCATCGTCCCAGAGCCGCGCGCCCGGGTGTCCCTTGGCGAGGTCGGCGGCGTGGGCGGCGATCTTGTAGGCGATCACCCCTTGCTTGACGTCCTCGCGGTCGGGCAGGCCCAGATGCTCCTTGGGCGTCACGTAGCAGAGCATGGCGGTGCCGAACCAGCCGATCATCGCCGCCCCGATCGCCGAGGTGATGTGGTCGTAGCCAGGGGCGACGTCGGTGACGAGCGGGCCTAGCGTGTAGAACGGCGCCTCGCCGCAGGCGGTGAGCTGCTTGTCCATGTTGGCCTTGATCTTGTGCATCGGCACGTGGCCGGGGCCCTCGATCATCACCTGCACGCCCTTGGCCCAGGCGATTTTCGTCAGTTCACCGAGGGTTTCGAGCTCGGCGAACTGCGCCGCGTCGTTGGCGTCGGCCGTGCAGCCAGGGCGCAGGCCGTCGCCGAGCGAGAACGAGACGTCGTAGGCGCGCATGATCGTCGCAGATGTCCTCGAAGTGCTCGTAGAGGAAGCTCTCCCGGTGGTGGGCCAGGCACCACTTGGCCATGATCGAGCCGCCGCTCGAGACGATGCCGGTCACGCGTTTGGCGGTGAGCGGGATGAACGGCAGGCGCACGCCGGCGTGGATGGTGAAATAGTCCACCCCCTGCTCGGCCTGCTCGATCAGGGTGTCGCGGAAGATCTCGAAGGTCAGGTCCTCGGCCACGCCGCCGACCTTCTCCAGCGCCTGGTAGATCGGCACGCTGCCGAGCGGCGTCGGGCAGTTGCGGATGATCCATTCGCGGATGTTGTGGATGTTGCGGCCGGTCGAGAGGTCCATGATCGTGTCGGCGCCCCAGCGGATCGCCCAGACCATCTTGTCGACCTCGTCGGCGACCTGGCTGCAGCACCGCCGAGTTGCCGATGTTGGCGTTGATCTTGACCAGGAAGTTCCGCCCGATCGCCATCGGCTCGAGCTCGCCGTGGTTGATGTTGGCGGGGATGATGGCGCGGCCGCGCGCCACCTCGTCGCGGACGAACTCGGGCGTGACGTAGTCCGGGATCGAGGCGCCGAAATCCTCGCCGTCGCGGATCGACCGGCGCGCCCGCATCGCGCGCGCAGGTTCTCGCGGATGGCGACGTATTCCATCTCGGCGGTGATGACGCCGGCGCGGGCGTACTCGAGCTGGGTGATCGCCCGCCCGGCCTTGGCGCGGAACGGCTTGCGGTCGCTCTTGAACTGCGGCGCGAGATAGCGGCCGCGCGCGCCGCCGTTGTCCTCCGGCTTGACCGCCCGCGGCTCGACCGCCTCGATGTCGCCGCGGGCGAACACCCAGGCGTCGCGCGCGCGCTCGAGGCCCTTGTCGATGTCAATCGTGGCCGCCGGGTCCGTGTAGGGGCCGGAGGGGTCGTAGAGCACAACCGGCGGCTCGCCGGCGCTCGGATGCACGGCGATCTCGCGGAAAGGCACGCGCAGGCAGGGGAAGAGCACCCCGTCGGCGTAGACCTTGCGGGAGCCGGGACGCTCTCCGGTCGGGATCTTGTTGGCGATCGGGGTCTGGATGTTCACCGCTCGGCTCCTCGTTGGCGGGCTCGCGCGGCGGCGGGTGAAAAGAGGGAAACGGGCTGGCCGTTCCTCGCCTTCTCTCCCTTCGCCGGCATGACCCGGATCAGGTTCAGCGGGTCACCGCGCCAGCGGAATCTCAGCCCCTTCGCGGGACTCCCCGGAGAATGCGGCGGAGACTACGCCGGCCGGGTCGCCCGTCAAGCGCCGATCCGCTACATGCGCGCATTGAGCGAGGAGAGTCCGCCATGATCACCGGAAGCTGCCTTTGCGGCGTCGTGCGCTACGAGATCCCGCGTTCGGCGGGGCCGACGTACAATTGCCACTGCAGTCGCTGTCGCAAGTGGAGCGGGAGCGCGTTCGCCAGCTCGATGCGCGCGCCGCTGGACACGCTCCAGGTCACGACCGGCGCCGAGGCGATCAGCCGCTACGACTCCTCGCCGGGCGTCGTGCGCTGCTTCTGTCGCCATTGCGGATCGAGCCTGTTCACCGAGCGGCTCGACCGCGGGCTGGTGCACATCCGGCTGGGCGCCACGGACGGCGATCCCGAGGTCAGGCCGGAGTTCCACGCGTTTGTCGCGTCCAAGGCGCCCTGGTGGGAGATCACCGACGATCGCCCGCAGATCGAGGGCTCGTCGTTCGGCTACGCCGCCCCCGAGCGCTAAGCGCTATTTGCCACTTTTCACGAGCGCGTTTTCGGCCGCCATCACCCGGTCGACCAGGAAGAAGACGGTGTGGGTCTTGCCAGCCCCGTCGGTGACGGTGAGGCGGTCGTAGCTGTGCGGCGGCGCCTCGACCAGCGCCTGGCCGGTCACCTGCAGGGCGAAGGCGCGCATGGTCGCATATTCCTCGCCGACCGAGATCACGGTGAAGGCCTGCTCGGGCGAGGTTCCATCGCCGGTGTGCACCGACTTCAGGAGGCCGAGCGCGATCTGGTGTTCGCGCTTCGAAAGCGTCGATTGGCCCGTCGCCTGGTAAGCCAGGTCCAGCGCCACATGGGCGTCGATGTCGACGAAGTCGGCGTCGAGGATCTTGTCCGCCTGCTCGATGACGGCCTTGTCGTCGTCCTTGTTCAGCGCCTCGAACATCGCGCGGCGGGCGGCAGCGGTGTGCTCGCCCATCAAGTCGAAGGACGAGCTGTCGGCGTAGGCGAAGCGGAGCGCCTGCCAGTCGACCTCGGCCGGGTCCACCGTCCTCGCGGCGGCAAGCAGGGTCTGGTAGTGCGCGTCGGCGGTCGCATCGGCGGCGCGGGCCGGCCCGGTCGCGACAAGCGCGAGGGCTGCCATCGCAAGAACGAAAGGTCGCATCTAAACGCTCACCTGGGTTCCCATCTCCAGCACTCGTCCCGGCGGGATCTGGTAGAAATCGGTCGGATTTGCGGCGTTCTTGGCGAGGACGATGAAGAGCCGATCCTGCGAGTCTCCAGAGCCCATGGCGCAGGTTCGCCACCACCGTCCGTCTCCCCAGGAAGAACGACGTCGACATCATGTCGAAGGAGACGCCGAGCTTGCGGCAGGCGGCGAGCGCGCGTGGGATATTCGGCCGCTCCATAAAGCCGTAGGTCACCGTCATGCGGGTGAAGCTCTCGTCGATCGGCCTAAGCTCGATCCGCTCGGCGTCGGCCACGCGCGGCGTGTCGGCGGTCGCCACGGTCAGGATGACGTTTCGCTCGTGCAGAACCCGGTTGTGCTTGAGGTTGTGCATCAGCGCGCCGGGCGCATGGTCGGGATCGGAGGTGAGGTAGACCGCGGTTCCCGGCGACCCGGTGCGGCGGTCTCGCCTTCAGCATGGCGATGAACGTCGAGCAGGTCCGGGCTGTCGCGCCGGGCGCGGGCGGTCAGCAGGTCGCTGCCGCGCACCCAGGTCCACATGACGAAGAACAGCGCGATCGCCCAGCACCAGCGGCATCGCCGCGCCGGAGAGGATCTTCAGCGAGTTGGCGGCGAGGAAGGTCACGTCCAGGGCCCAGAGCGGCCCGATCAGCGCCAGCGCCCCGGCCAGCGGCCAGCGCCAGCGCCGGCGCACGACGATGAAGGCCAGCGAGGTGGTCACCACCATGGTGCCGGTGACGGCCAGCCCATAGGCCTGGCCCAGGTTGTCCGAGCTCTTGAACACGGCGATCAGGAGCACGACGCCGATCGCCAGCATCAGGTTGATCTGCGGCAGGAAGATCTGGCCGGCGGTGGTCTCCGACGTGCGGCGGATCACCATGCGCGGCAGCAGGCCCAGCTGCATCGCCTGCTGGGTCATGGAAAAGGCGCCGGTGATCACCGCCTGGCTGGCGATGACTGTCGCCGCGTCGCCAGGACCACCATCGGCGCGCGCACGAGCTCGGGCGTCATGCTGGAAGAACCAGTCGACATCGCCGACCGGCTGGCCGGCCGCGTGCTGCAGCACTTCGAGCGCGAAGCTGCCCTGGCCGAGGTAGTTCAGCGTCAGGCAGGGCAGGACGAGCAAGAGCCAGGCGGCCTGGATCGGCCAGCGGCCGAAATGGCCCATGTCGGCGTAGAGCGCCTCGGCCCCGGTCACGGTGAGGAACACCGAGCCCAGCACGAAGAAGCTGGTCAGCCCGTGGCGCAAGAGGAAGCCCACCGCGTAGGTCGGGCTGATCGCGAACAGGATGCTGGGCTGGCCGACGAGATGCAGGAGGCCGGTCGCCGCGATGCAGGCGAACCAGAAGATCAGGATCGGGCCGAAGTAGCGCGCCACACCGGCCGTGCCGCGCGACTGGACGAGGAAGAGCCCGGTGAGGATCACCAGACTGGTGACGATCACCACGCTGAGGCTCACGCTGTTGCTCAAGCCCGGCACGGTGCGCAGACCCTCGACGGCCGAGAGCACCGAGATGGCCGGGGTGATGATGGAGTCGCCGTAGAACAGCGCCGCGCCGAGCGACGCCAAGAAAAAAGACCAGCGTCGTTCGTCGGCCGATCGCGTGCTGGGCCAGCGCCATCAGCGACAGCACGCCCGCCCTCGCCCTTGTTGTCGGCGCGCATCAGGAAGAGGACGTACTTGACCGTGACCACCAGGATCAGCGCCCAGAGCGCCAGCGAGACGACGCCGAACACGGCCTCGGCTCGCACCCCGCGCGCGTCGGTCGCTTGCTGCAGGGCCTGGCGGAAGGCGTAGAGCGGGCTCGTCCCGATGTCGCCGAACACCACGCCCACCGCGCCGACCGCCATCGGCCAGAAGCGGGCGTGGGGGATGGCCTTCGCGGTCTGGGGGGCGGGTTCGGCGGGGATCTGAGCGGCTACGGATCGGGCGGCGCGGCGCGGCTCGCCAGGCATTCGGTCGCTGCTCCGGGGGTGGCGGGCGGATGTCCCGCGCTTTCCGGGCGGCGCGATACGCCGCTCCGCCACCCGGCGCAAGCCGGCAGACCGCCGCAGCAGCATGCGATCGCGTCAGTGGAAGTCGCGCGAGCGCGGCAGAACCCGGACGTCGCGGGGGTGGCGATGGCGTTCGTGCTCGCGCGCGCTCCGGTCCCTGGAGTCCGCCGAGGCCGAGCCGGCCCCGTCGCCGTGCGAGCGCGGGGGATTTAGCGGCGGAGCGGAGAGCAGGGCGAGGTCGGCCGTTCGATCCTCGATCGTCTGGGCGACAAGGTGGGTGACGTGGCCTGCGCCGTCCGGCGCGTGCTGGACGATGCCGCGCACGATCACCATGCGCGCGCCCATGACCACCGGACGGAAGCGCTCGAACGCCTTTGGCCAGACGATGGCGTTGGCGACGCCGGTCTCGTCTTCCAGCGTCATGAACACCACCCCGTGCGCCGATCCGGGCCGCTGGCGGACCAGCACGACGCCGGCCACGGCGGCGCGGACGTTCTCCGGCGCATCCTTGAGCTGATTGGCCGGCATGACGCCCACGGCGGCCATCCGTTTACGGAGGAAGCTCATGGGATGCGCCTTCAACGACAGGCGGATGGTCTCGTAGTCGTTGACCACCTCCTCCGAGAGCGGCGCGACCGGCAGCGTCGGCGGGGGCGGTCCGTCCGCCTCTTCAAGACCGGCGAAGGCGAAGAGCGGCGCGGCGCTCCCGCCGGGGATCCCGCGTGCTGCCCAGAGGCCCGGCCTGCGGGTCAGGTCGAGCGAGTTCAGCGCGTCGGCGGCGGCCAGCGCGTCCAGCGCGTGGCCCGGCAGCCCCGCGCCGTCCTCGAGCACGACGCGGGTCTTCAGTTCGTCCAGCGAGCCGAACGGCCCACCCGCCGCCCGCGCCGCCATGATCGCCACCGCCCACGCCTCGCGGAACCCGTCGATCTGGCGCAGCCCAAGGCGGACGGCCCGGCGCGGCGCCTCTTCCGAACTTCTCCCGGAGGGAGAAGGGGGGGACCCGCGCCGCAAGGCGTGGGGGCGATGAGGGGTTACGATGTTTGGGGTTTGCTTGAAGCGCTGTAACCCCTCACCCTCCTGTTCGCTACGCTCCGGGCCCCTCCCTCTCCCTGTGGGAGAGGTGTTCTCTAAGGTGCAGTCCCAGTCGCTCAGGTTCACGTCGGGGTGCAGGACGACCACCTGGTGGTCCTTGGCGTCGCGGACGATCTGGGCGGGAGCGTAGAAGCCCATGGGCTGGCTGTTGAGCAGCGCCGCGGCGAACACCTCCGGGTACGCCCATTTGATCCAGGCCGAGACGTAGACCAGGTGGGCGAAGGCGGCGGCGTGGCTTTCAGGGAAGCCATAGTCGCCGAAACCCTTGATCTGGCTGAAGCAGTTCTGGGCGAACTCGGGGTCGTAGCCGCGCGCCACCATGCGGCTGACCATCATGTCCTCATAGGTCCCGATCGTGCCGTTGCGGCGGAAGGTGGCCATGGCGCGGCGAAGGCCGTTCGCCTCGTCGCCGGAGAACTTCGCCGCCTCCATGGCGATGCGCATCGCCTGCTCCTGGAAGAGCGGCACGCCAAGGGTCTTGCCGAGCACGCGCTTCAATTCGTCCGCATCCCCGTGCTCGGGCGAAGGCGCGGGAAACTCGATCGAATAGGTCCCGCCCTTCGCCTCGACCGCGCGCTTCTCCGCGCGGCGGTTCAGATAGGGGTGCACCATGTTGCCCTGGATCGGCCCTGGACGGACGATCGCGACCTCGACCACCAGGTCGTAGAAGGTGCTCGGGCGAAGGCGCGGCAGCATGCTCATCTGCGCGCGGCTCTCCACCTGGAAAACTCCGAGCGAGTCGGCCTTGCACAGCATGTCGTAGACCCGCGGCTCCTCCCTGGGCAGGGTGGCCAGGTCGAGGTCGACGCCGTAGTGCGCCTTCATCAGCACGAAGCTTTTGCGGATGGCGGTCAGCATGCCGAGCGCGAGCACGTCGACCTTCATGATCTTCAGCTCGTCGATGTCGTCCTTGTCCCACTCGATGAAGGTGCGCTCGTCCATCGCCGCGTTGCCGATCGGAACCGTTTCGGTGAGCGGTCCTTGGGTCAGCACGAACCCGCCGACGTGCTGCGACAAGTGGCGCGGGAAGCGGATCAACTCTTCGGTGAGCTCGAGTGCGAGCTTGAGCCTGGGGTCCTCGCGCCTCAGGCCCGTCGCATCGACGTGCCCATCCTCGACCTTCGCGCCATAGGAGCCCCAGACGGTGTTGGCGAGCTGGGCGGTGACGTCCTCGGTGAGCCCCAGCGCCTTGCCGACGTCGCGGATCGCCGAGCGCGGGCGGTAGTGGATGACGGTGGCGCAGATCGCCGCGCGATGGCGGCCGTAGCGCTGATAAACGTACTGCATCACCTCCTCGCGCCGTTCGTGCTCGAAGTCGACGTCGATGTCCGGCGGTTCGCTGCGCTCCTCCGAGATGAAGCGCTCGAACAGCACGTCCTGCTGGGTCGGATCGACGGAAGTGACGCCTAGGCAAAAGCAGACCACGGAGTTTGCCGCCGATCCCCGCCCCTGGCAGAGGATCTCGCGCCCCGGCTCGCGCGCCCAGGCGACGATGTCATGCACGGTAAGAAAGTACGGAGCGTAGCGCACCTTCTCGATGAGGGTCAGCTCCTTCTCGAGCAGCGCCAGGATCTTGGCTGGGATCCCATTCGGGTAGCGCAGCTCGGCGCCCTTGAACGCCAGGTCGCGCAGGTGTTCATCCGGCGTCTTACCGGGTGGAACCGGCTCGTCCGGATAAATGTAGCTGAGCTCGTCGAGCGAGAAACGACAGGCCCGGACGATATCGAGCGTGCGCGCGAGCGCGGCCTCGTGGCCCTTGAACAGGCGGGCCATTTCCTGAGGCGGTTTTAGGAACCGTTCGGCGTTCGCCTGCAGTCGAAAGCCCGCCTCGTCGATCGTGGTCTTCTCGCGGATGCAGGTCAGCACGTCCTGCAAGCGGCGGCGTTCGTGGTGGTGGTAGAGGACCGCGTTGGCAGCGACCATCGGCGCGCCCGCGCGGCCGGCGATGTCGGCGAGGCAGCCCAGCCGGGCGCGGTCGTCGCCCCGGTAGGTCGGCGCGGCGGCGAGATAGAGCTCGTCCGGCCAGGCCGCGCGCCAGGTGGCCAATTTCAGCTCGAACGCTGCATCGAGAACGACCGGCGCCGGCGCGAGTGCGATCAGCCCCTCAGCGAACGCCGCCGCCTGTTCGAATTGCAGGTGGCACTCGCCCTTGGCGATCGCGGCGCCTTTGGCGCCGACCTCCCAGCCTTCGATCCCGCTCTTGCCGATGGAGAGCAGTCGGCAAAGCCATCCGTAGGCGGATCGATCGCGTGGATAGACGATCAACTCGGCGCCGTCGGTAAAGACCAGCCGGCAACCGATCAGGAGCTGAAGGTTGCAGGCCTTGGCGGCGGCGTGCGCGCGCACCACGCCGGCAAGCGTGTTGCGGTCGGCGATCCCGATGGCGGCAAGCCCGAGCGCCTTGGCCCGGTCAACGAGCTCGCCGGCATGCGAGCCCCCCTCGAGAAAGCTGAAGTTGGAGCGGACGTCGAGCTCGGCGTAGGCGCTCATGCGAACACGCCCGCGATCCACCACGTTGGCGCGCGATCGGCGTCCTCGCGGCCGTAGAGCCCTTCGCGATAGAGCCAGTAGCGGCGGCCCATCTCGTCCTCGACACGATAGTAGTCGCGTGTGCGCGGGCGCTTGGTCTCGTTGGCCGCCGGCCGCCACCATTCAGCGCCCAACCGCTCAGGCCCCTCGGCCTTGACCACCCGCCTCGACGCGCGCCGCCAGACGAAGCGCGCCGGGACGCCGTCCGGCAGCTCGGCAAGGGTGGTCACCGGCTCGGGCGGCTCGAACAAGAGGAGCGGGCGCAGGCGCGTTTCGTCCCGCTCGGGCGGCGGGCTAGGGCTGGGTCCAGCAGGGGTCCAAGCCTCGCTGAGCTCCGGGACCCAGCTTTCCCTGGGCTGCGGGCGGCGGACCTGGCCTTCGCCGAGCTTGGCCTCAAGGCGGTCGATCAGGGCGGCGAGCGCGTGGGAGGAGGCCCGCCCGGGGGAGGCGTCCAGCTCCGCCTCGCGCGTCTCGACCGCCTCGGCCTTTTCCGCCGAGAGCATGAGCGCATCCAGCCCAAAGCCGAGATCGAGCCGCTCCAGGCCCTTCTCGCGCAGCAGCCTGACGAGGTGCTCAGGCCCCGCCGCCGGCGCGCTCAAGCCCGCCTCGAGCATCGTCGCCCGCCCATCGACGCGGAAGCCGGTGAGACGCAAGCGCCGCGCGCCCTGCCCATCCCGCCCGAGCGCCGCCGCCAGCGCCTCGGCCAGCCTGGGCAGATGGAAGGCCACGCCGTCCACATCCATCACCGGCTCGGCGAAGGGAACCCAGACGCGGTAGAGGGGCGGCGGCCGCACGGGATCGAGCGGTTCGGCCAGAGTCCCCAGCGCCTGGTCCAGCCGCTCGACGACACGAAAACCGGTCTCACCGCGGAACCGGCGCGCCAGACCGGCGCGCGGAAGCCCGTAGAGATCGCCGACCGTCTTCAGGCCGAAGCGCTTCAGGAGCGAGAGCGCCTTGGCCTCGAGCCTCAAAGCCTCGACTGGCAGGGGGGCGAGCGCCTCGCGCGTGCGGCCAGCAGGCGCGATCGTCTCGGCGGCGGTGGAGAACCGGGCGAGCGCCCAGGCGGCGGCCGGGGTGTCGGCGATGGCCAGGCGCGCGGGGATGCCGGCTGCGTGCAGCCGCCCGCGCAGGTCGGAAAGCAGCGCCCGCTCGCCGCCGAACAGATGCGCCGCCCCGGTCATGTCGAGGAACAGCCCCTCGAAGCCGGGCGCGAGTTCATCGGCAGCGACGGAAGGGGAAAAGCGTTCGGCCCAGAGCGCGAGGCGCTTCAGCGCATCGCGGTCGCGCTCGGCCTCCGCCGGCGCGCTGATCAGCTGCGGGACCATGGCGCAGGCGTCGGCGTGCGCCTGGCCGCGCCATAAGCCGAGAGCGCGCGCGGGGGCGTTCAGGGCGAGCAGCGTCAGCCCGTGAACGCCCTTTTCGACAAGAGCGAAAGGCGCCCCCTCAGGCGGCCTGGGATGCGAGGCGTCCGTCCCGTTCGGCTGCGGCCTCATCCAGACCGTGACCGGCCAGTCCGGCAACCACGCCGAGACGACCCGTTTCATCGTCCTGCTCCAGGAGCCAGGCGCCGGGCGGCCCGTCTCTGCGGCGAACCAGCTCGGCGCTCAAACGCACGCGTCCCGGCGCGCCTGCATCGAAACCATTCAGCGACGAGGGACCGCATCGGATCCGCCAGCGGCGCCGGGCGGCGCTCAAATCGCCGCCCGTTCCGGCGCGCAGGATGACGCCAATGGCAGCCCCGGCGCGGGCGGCGAAGTCCAGCCGGCGGGTGGCCACGAACGGCGGCGCCTCGACGGTTGCAAGGCCGCCCGAGACCGCGCCCGACTTCAGCGCCTCCTCCAGGGCCCAAAGCGCCTCGGCCTCCCGCGCGGTCCTCACCCAGATCAGCCGCTGGGGCGCGGCGCCCCAGGCTCCGAGCCCGCGCGCAAAGGGGCGGCCGCGCTCGCGCAGCCAATCGGCGGTCGTGACCATAACGAGTGGTCGCGGGTCATTGGGCTCGACCAGGCGCGAAAGCGAAAAGCCGAGGGCCGCTCCGGCGTCCGCCGGCTCGCCCGCGCCCACCTCTTCCAGCGGCTCGCATGCGCGCGGGAAGACCGTAGGATCGACGGTTGCTGGACGTTCGAGCAGAGCCAGAGACATGCGGACGACCTTTGTTCTTACTTTGTTCTCGTTCCGCGATGAGAGTCAAGGGCGTCAGGAACCTTCAGCGTGTGCGCGGGTTTTGGCCGTCGACGGGGACCTAACGATCCATGCCGACACTTGCCGCACGCATCGCGCCGATCATTCTGCTGGCCGGGTCGAACGTCTTCATGACCTTCGCCTGGTACGGCCACCTGAGGTTCAAGGACAGGCCGCTCTGGCTGGTCATCCTTGCCGGCTGGGGGATCGCCTTCTTCGAGTACTGCCTCGCCGTTCCGGCCAACCGGTACGGCAGCGCCGTCTATGACCCCATGGAGCTGAAAGCGATCCAGGAGGTGATCACACTCGCTGTGTTCGCGATCTTCGCGGCGACCTATCTCGGCCAGAAAATCACGATCAATCACCTCATCGGCTTTGCACTCATCGCCGCGGGCGCAGTCTTCGTGTTCCGCGCCCCGCTCGCTTAAGACCCTTTACGCGGTGTTAACCATAACTGGCGCGACTCTCAGCCGAGGGCGGAGGGCGTTGTGGGTCATCCACAGAAGATCGACGAAACGCTATATTTAGCGATAGCGCCGCGTTTACACGCTAGGAATTGGTGGCTAGCGTCCCAAGCCTGGGCTGGGAGACCGATTTGCGATGGCGGCGAATGCGCCATGGAGCGTGAAGGGGATCGATCCAAAGGCGCGCGAAATCGCCAAGGACCTCGCCCGTCGCTCCGGCATGACGCTGGGCGAATGGCTCAACCAGATGATCCTCGATGACGGCGGCGCGCCCGAAGAAACACCGCCGCGCCCCGCTGACGAGCCGCCCTACAGCCGCTTCGAAGCGCCCGAGCATCCGGGCGATGACGTGCTGCGGGCGACGGCCTCGCTCGATCGGCTCGCCGCCCGTCTCGAAGCGGCCGAGCACCGCGCAACGCTGGCGATCAGCGGCATCGACCAATCGGTCAACGGCATCCTCGGCCGCCTCGAGCAGGCGGAGCGCGAGCAGACCGCGGTCGCCGCGCGCTTCGAAGGCGCCGTCGCCGACCTTTCCGGTGAGCACAGTCGCGTGAACGAGCGCCTGCGCCGGATCGAGCAGGAAGCGCCGGGCAGTCGCTCGGTGGAAGCCGTCCGCTCGATGGAAAACGCCCTCGCGAAGGTCGCGAGTCACCTCTACGACGGCGACGCCAAGGCCGAGCAGCGCTTCGCCGAGCTGCGGGGCGATGTCGAGACGATGAAGGCGAAGCTCGCCGCCGGCGGCGATGCCGTTGGTGGAGAAGACTTCGCCCATCGGCTGACCGAGCGCCTGGGTGAAGCCGAGGCGCGCACCACCGAGGCCATGCGCGAGCTGCGCGCCTCCTTCGCTCAGCTCGACGAACGCCTCGGCGCCGCCGAGACCCGCCCCTCGGGCGGCATCCCGGAAGCGCGCCTGGAACAGCTCGCCGTCAGCCTGTCGGCCCGGGTCGACGCCGTGCGCGCCGAGATGGCGGAAAAGCTCCGCGAAGCCGCGGATGGCCGTTTCGAGCGCATCGAACGGTCGCTGGTCGAGATGACCGCCCAGGTGGAGAAGTCCGAGCGCCGCTCGGCGCACGCCATTGAACGCATGGGACACGAGGTCCTGCGCATGGCCGACACCCTCGGGCGCCGTGTGCAGGACGTCGAGCACCGCTCGGCGGACGCCATCGAGCAGGTGGGCGGCGAGGTGGCGCGCATGGCCGGCGTGATGGAGGCAAGGCTCGCGCACAGCGACGAGATCAACGCCCGCGCGCTGGAAAAGCTGGGTGGAGAGATCGCCCGGATCACCGAGCAACTGGCCGAGCGGATCTCCAGCGCCGAGCGCCGCTCGGCGCAGGCCATGGACGACATGGGCGAGCAGGTCGCCCGCGTCTCCGACCGGCTGCAGGATCGCGCCGAGCGCAGCTCGACCGAGCTCGCCGAGCGCATTCGCCTCTCCGAGGAGCGGACCGCCAGGCTGCTCGAGGACGCGCGCGAGCGGATCGATCAGCGGCTCGAGCAGGCGCAGCGCAAGCAGGCGGAGGCATCAGGCGCCGCTGGCCACGAAGTGGCGCTGTTCGACGATCCCGACGTCGCCCCCTTCGGCCGCGAGGGCGACAATCACATCGCGCGCTACGAGCTCCCTCAGGAGCCCGCGTCATTCGAGACCGACGGCTTCGAAGAGCCTGAACAGCGCGAGGCCCTGATCGCCTCCGACCTAGCCGAGGCCGACGTCGAAATCTTTGAGCGCGCGGAGCCCGACTCAGCGCCCCAGCCGTCGGCGATTGCCGCCGCCGAGCCCGTCGCGCCCGAAACCCGCACGTTCGCCGACTTCGATGACCACGACCTGGTGGCGCCGGCCGTGTTCGACGACGAGGCGGCCGACCACGAGACGAGCGCGTTCGGCGCGGAGGCGACTCTGGTCGAGGCCGGACCGATCTCCCCCGACCACAGGGCGCCGTTGCCGGACGTGGACTCCGACACCGGGCCGACGCCAGGCCACGACGCGGCGCTGGAAGAAGATCTGCTGGCCGCCGAGGCCATGGCGCATGGCGAAGGCGATGCGCAAGACGGCCCGGAACTCGACCCGATCGAGCCGGAGACGCCGCGGCGGCCGCTCACGACCCGCGAGCTGATCGAGCAGACGCGGGCGGCCGCGCGCGCCGCTCCGACGCCTGCCGACCTCAAGCGGCAGCGCGCCGCCAGCAAACGCGCCTTCGGCGCGCGCCGCAGCGGTCCCTCGGCGATGACCACCGCGCTCTTCGTCTCGGGTGGGGCGGCGGCGCTCAGCATGGCGCTCGTCGGCTACGAATTCGTGCTGCAGAAGCCTGCCGGTCAGCTTCCCGCCCGCGTGGCCGAAGTGCTGGGCTTGGGCGCGCCGGCCTCGCCGCTGACGTCCGAGCGGCCGGGGCCGGGCGAAGGCGGTCAACCGCTGGCGGCGATTGCGCTCAACCCGACGCCGACCAGCCCGATCGCCGCCCAGACGCCCAACGCCCAGCAGACCGAGGCGGCAGCGGAATTCTATGCCGACGGCGTTCGGCGGATCGAAGCGAACGACAACTCGGGCCTGGACCCACTGAAGCGCGCGGCCAACCTCGGCTACGCGCCGGCGGAGTTCTATCTGGCCAAGCTCTACGAGGGCGGGCGCGCCGGGTTGAAGAAGGATCTGGTCCAGGCGCGCACCTGGACCGAGCGCGCGGCGGAAGCGGGCGACGTCAAGGCCATGCACAACCTGGCGCTCGACGACTTCGAGGGCACGGGCGGACCGAAGGACCTGAGCCAGGCCGCCGACTGGTTCCACCGGGCGGCGGATCTGGGCCTGGTCGACAGCCAGTACAATCTGGCGCGGCTCTACGAAGAGGGCCTCGGCGTCACGCGCAAACCCGGCCGAAGCCTACAAGTGGTACCTGATCGCCGCCCGCTCCGGCGACGCCGAAGTCATCGACGGCGGCCCAGCGGCTGAAGAACGCGCTCTCGCCGGAGGCGCAGACCGCCGCCGAGCGCTCGGCGCAGGGTTTCAGTGCCCGCAACTCGGCCGCCGCCGCGCCGACGCAGGCCACGGGCTCGTCCAGCGCCATCGCCGAGGCTCAGCGCGGCCTCTCCCGCCTGGGCTACTACCAGGGGCCCTATGACGGCGTCGGCTCGCCGGCGCTCAGCCTCGCTATCGCCGCCTTCCAGCGCGACCAGGGCCTGCCGGCGACCGGCGCCCTCGACCCGACGGTCAGCCAGCGCCTGGCCGCCGCAGCCGGGTAGCCGCGGCCCAGGCCTCTCCCAGGGGGAGAGGTCTGACACTAGTCCCCCAGCAGCATGTCCCAGCCGATCGGCTGCGCGCGATCGGGACCGAGGGCGACCGCGAGCGGCGGGCGGGCGAAAAGCGCGGCGAAGGCCGCATCGCGCACGTTCAGGCCGCCGGCGTAGGCGCCGAAGGCCGGCAGCACGATCCGCTCGCCGTCGGTGACGAAGCAGCGCCGGCGCACCCGCCCGCCGCGGCCGGCGACGCGGGCGCAAGGGTGCAGGTGGCCGGCGACCTCGCCGGCCTGCGGGCCTGCGACCGGCTCGTGGCGGAAGACGACGCCTTCGATGCGGATGTCTGGCGGCGATCTCGCCCGGCAGGTCCTTCGGCCCATCGGCGTCGTGGTTGCCGACGATCCAGACCAGCCGGCGCCGCTCGCGCGATCGCTTCCAGCCGCTGGGTGTCGCGGCGGCGCCATGCGCGCCTCGCCCTCGCCGTCGTGGAAGCTGTCGCCGAGCAGGACCACGACGCGCGGGATCGAGCGCGGCGACCTCGGCGGCCAGGCGGCCGAGCGTGTCGGCGGTGTCGTAGGGCGGCAGGAGCTGGCCCGCGCGCGGCGTAGGCCGAGCCCTTTCTCCAGGTGCAGGTCGGCCACCACCAGTGTCCGGGCGCGGCTGCAGCCAAAGCGCGCCGGAGGCGCGCAGCAGGACGCTCGGCCTCGCCCAGCGCTACGGCCACGCCGCCGCATCGGCTGCGTGCGAAGGCGGAGCGCGCGCTCATGCGCATCGCCTCGGCGATCAAGGTCTCGGCCGCGTCAGCGAGGATCATCTCGCGCGCGCCGAGCCCGGCGAGCGCTGCCTGCCGATCTCCAGGTCATCATCGGCACCGAGAACGGCGACAGGTGGTCGAGGCGGCTGATGACGGATGCGGCCCTTGATCGCGCGCCAGCAGCTGGCCGAGGCGGGCGACGTCGACCAGCCCCTTGGCCGCGTCGGCGCGCGCGCGCAGCGCAGCAGCAGATGGTCGGGCTGGTGGCGGCGCAGCACGTCGTAGACCAGGTCGGTGGAGAAGCTGATCTGGCGGCCCGCTCTTCTGGTCGCCGGCGGAAGCGGCGCTCGATCAGGCCGCGGATCAGCGCGCAGGCCTTGAAGGCGCCGCTTCATCATCGCGCTCTCGAGCAGCCAGGATTCGAGGTCGTCGCCCAGCATGTCCTCGGCGAACAGCTCGGCCAAGTCGAGCCCGTCCATCGGCTTCAGCGACCAGATGGCCAGCGCGTAGTCGTTGCAGACGAAGCCCAGCGGGCCGACGCCCAGCGCGCTCCAGGCGCCGGGTCAGCAGCATGGCCAGGGTGGTGTGCGCGAGCCGGCCCTCGAACGGATAGGCGACCAGGAAGTGCCGCTGGCCGGTGCGGGAAGGTCTCCAGCAGCATCTCGTCCGTGGCCGGGATGGCCGAGCGGTCGCGCTGCAGCTCCAGCCATTCGCGGATGTCGTCGCGGCAGCACGCGCCAGTGGCGCTCGTCGCTCATCAGCTCGCGCACGCGGCGGGCCAGGAAGGTGGAGAGCGCGAACTTCGAGCCGCCCCAGGACGGCATCTTGGCCGGCTCGCCGGTCGCCGGCTGGCACCAGCACGTCGATCCCGGTGACCCCGACCAGCCGCCAGACCTGGCCGGCGAAGATGAAGGTGTCGCCGGGCTCCAGCACCTCGAGGTAGCCCTCCTCGACCTCGCCGATCTTGCGGCCCGGCGTTCCCGCGCCGGCTGGCGATCCGCACGCTGAGCATGGCCGGCGAGACGATGGCGCCGACGTTCATGCGGTGGCGCAGCGCCGTCTCCGCGTTGCGCACGCGCCAGAGGCCGTCCAGGCCCTTCACGATGCGCCGGAAGCGGTCGTAGGTCTTGCAGCGCGTAGCCGCCGGTGGAGACGAAATCGACCACCTGCCTCGAAGTCCTCCCAGGTGAGGTCGCGGTAGGGGCCGGCGGTCGCGCACCTCGTCGTAGAGCGCGACGCAGGTCGAACGGCTCGGAGCAGGCGCAGCCCATGACGTGCTGGGCGAGCACGTCGAGCGCGCCCGTCGCGCTCCGGCTCGGCGTCGAGGGCGTTCTCGGCGATCGCCTCGCGCGCGGCCTGGCACTCCAGCATCTCGAAGCGGTTGGCCGGCACGAACAGCGCCCGGCTTGGCTCGTCCAGCCGGTGGTTGGCGCGGCCGATGCGCTGGACCATGCGCGAGGCGCCCTTCGGCGAGGCGAGCTGGATGACGAGGTCGACGTCGCCCCAGTCGATGCCGAGATCGAGCGTCGAGGTGCAGACCACGGCGCGCAGCGCGCCCCGGGCCATCGCCGCCTCGACCTTGCGGCGCTGCTCGGCCGCGAGCGAGCCGTGGTGCAGGGCGATCGGCAGGTTGTCGTCGTTCAGCCGCCACAGCTCCTGGAAGGCGAACTCGGCCTGGAAGCGGGTGTTGACGAAGACGAGCGCGGTGCGCGCGCGGCGGATCGCCTCGTAGACCTCCGGCATGGCGTGGCGGGCGGTGTGGCCGGCCCAGGGCACCTGGCCTTCCGAGAGCAGCATGTCGACCACCGGCGGCGCGCCGGCCGCGCCGGTGCACCAGATCGACGCGGCGCGCCGGCGTCCGGCGCGAGCCAGCGCTGGATGACGGCCGGGTCGTCGACGGTGGCCGAGAGCCCGACGCGGCGGAGGCTCGGCGCGAACTTCTGCAGCCGGGCCAGACCGAGCGCCAAGCAGGTCGCCGCGCTTGGACGGCCAGATCGGCGTGGACCTCGTCGATGATCACGCAGCGCAGGTCCTCGAAGTAGCGCCGCGCGCCCTCCCAGGCGCAGAACAGCGCCAGCTGCTCGGGCGTGGTCAGCAGGATGTCGGGCGGCTTCACCCGCTGGCGCTGCCGGCGCGCGACGCCGGTGTCGCCGGTGCGCGACTCGGCCTTGATCGGCAGGCCCATCTCGGCGATCGGCGCCGATCAGGTTGCGCTCGACGTCCACCGCCAGCGCCTTCAGCGGCGAGATGTAGAGGGTGTGGACGCCGGCGCGGCGCGTTGGCGCGGCGGCCGCTCGGCAAGCTCGATCAGGCTGGGCAGGAAGCCGGCCAGGGTCTTGCCGCCGCCGGTGGGCGCGATCAGCAGCGCGTCGCGCCCCGCCCGCGCCTTCTCCACCATGGCCAGTTGGTGCGGCCTGGGACGCCCAGCCGCGGCCGGCGAACCAGTCGGCGAAGACGCCGGCGGAAGCTCCGTGGTGGCCAGCGCGCCGTCCATGGCCGGCGCTATAGCATGTTCCCGTTCTGTTTCCACTCAGCCGGTGATCGGGTCCGACGACTCCGGCAGCGCGTACTTGGAGCCGGGGGGCAGCGGCTTGGCGGTTTGCACCGGGCCGGGCGGCAGCGTGGCGGGCGGCGGTTGTGGCGTCGGTGCGGGGGCTGACCGCAGGCCCAGATTGCTTGGCGTCAAGGCCGCGCGGGGCTGCGGGCTTGGCGCGCGGCGTGCCGCGTTGGCCGCGAAGGTGACCTCGACGTCGGCGGCGCCCACCGGCGGATCGACCACGTCGACGGCAAACCCTCGGCTCTCGCCCGGCGGGATCAGCGCCCCGCCCGGGTCGGCGATGTTCACGGCCAAGACGCGGCCGGCATTGTTCAGGATACTGATCTTGAGCGGCGGCGCGGCGATCGGACGATTGCGCACATTGTGCAGGCTGCCCGAGACGCTCAGCACCGCATGCCCGCCCTTCAGCGCCGGCTGGGCGCGCTGATCCTCGATCGTCAGGCCGACGACGTTCACCGGCAGGCCGGCCATGGCGAACGCGCCCGCCGCCCGCGGCCAGAGGCTGGCGATGTCCTCGCGCATCAGCACCGCCGCGCCGATCAGGAGCAGGAAGCCAGCGACGAGCCCCGCCCAGATCGCGCCGCTGGTCGCCGCCTCGCGCACCTTTTCCTTGGTCTGGATGCGGCCGCGGAAGTGGCGCGGCAGCTCTTCGGCGGGGAGCTGGCTGAGCTCGCCCGCCTCGCCCAGCTCCGTGGACGCGCCATGCGCCGGGGTGTCCTCCGCCACCGCGCCGAGCTCGCCTCGGGTCAACTCCAGCGGTGGTTCCGCTCGCGCCGTCCACTTCGCGCCGCACGCCGCGCAGCGCACCGACCGACCCGCTTCGCCGAGGCGCTCATCCTCGACAAAATAGCGGGTGGCGCACTCTGGACAGGTCAGTATCATCGCTGGCGAATCGGATGCATGCGCGCCCTCGCACCCGAGGTCGCCGATTTCGGTCGCTATGTCCAGAACCGCCGACGTGAGCGAACGCCCGGACGAAATGCCCGGCGCGGCGGGCCTCGATGGAGCGCCGGTCGTGAGCTTCGATCGCGTCGGCCTGCGCTATGGAACAGCGCCGGAAGTGCTGAAAAACCTGACCTTCGAGCTCGAGGCCGGGTCGTTCCACTTCCTCACCGGCCCGTCCGGCGCCGGCAAGACCACACTACTCAAGCTGATACACGTCGCGCTGCGGCCGACCCGCGGGCGGATCGCGCTTTTCGGCCGCGACACCGAGCGGCTGACGCGCCAGGAGCTGCCGACCTTGCGCCGTCGCATCGGCATGGTTTTCCACGACCGCCGCCTGCTCGATCACCTGAACGCCTTCGACAACGTCGCCCTGCCGCTGCGCCTGGCCGGGCGCAAGGCGGGCGAGTACGCCGGCGACGTGGCGGAGTTGCTGGCCTGGGTCGGCCTGGGCGAGAAGATGACCGCCTATCCGATGACGCTGTCGGGCGGCGAGCAGCAGCGGCTGGCGATCGCCCGCGCCGTGGTCGGCCGGCCGGACCTCCTGATCGCCGACGAGCCCACCGGCGACGTCGACCATGATATGGCCGTGCGCATCTTGCGCCTGTTCGTCGAGCTCAACCGGTTGGGGACGACGGTCCTGATCGCGACCCACGACCGCGACCTCGTCGCGCGATCCGGCAGGCCGGTGCTGCACATCGAGCACGGCGAGTTGCGGCTGCCGGCGGGGGCGGCGGCGTGAGCGGACCCCGCACCGCACCGAACCAGCGGCCGGCCGCGCTGTTGCCGGCCGAGGACGCCCGCGACGGCGCGCTGGTGTTCATCGTTGCGGTGCTCTGCTTCCTCGCCTGCCTCTCGGTGGTGGCGGCGCTGGCCGCGGACCGCGCGGCGCACGGCTGGCGCACCGAGCTTAAGGGCTCGGCGACAGTCGTGGTGCGCCCGGGTCCCGACGAGACCGCCGATGCGGCCGCCGCGCGGGCGGCCGAGGCCTTGGCTGGCGTGAGCGGCGTCGACGAGGTCGAAGCGCTGGAGAAGGACAAGGCCGAGCAGCTTCTGGAACCCTGGATCGGCCGCGACGCGCTGCCGGAGGACCTGGCCATCCCGCGACTGGTCGACGTCGAGCTGAACCCCGAGCGGCCGGCCACCGCGGCGGCGCTGGACGCGGCGCTGAAAGCCGCGCGCGTCGATGCAACCGTCGACGACCACACCATGTGGCTCAAGGACATCCTGCGCGCGGCCTTCCTCGCCCAGATCGCGGCGGTCGGGGTCGCGGCGCTGGTCGCCGTCGCGGCGGGCGCGGTGATTGCGTTTGCGACCCGCGCGGGCCTGCAGGCGCGGGGCGACCTGGTCAGCGTCCTGCACCTCGCCGGCGCCGAGGATGGCTACATCGCCGGCCTCTTCCAGATGCGCTTTGCCCGGCTGGCGGCGACCGCGGGCCTGGCCGGCGCAGGGGGAGCGGCCCTGGTCACGGCGCTCGCGCGGCTGGCGGGCGGCGGCGAGGGGCTGACGCCGGTGCTGCCCGTGGCGTGGAGCGATCTCTTGCCCCTCTTGGCCTGTCCGATTGTCGCCGGGGTTATCGCCGCCATCGCCGCGCGGCTGACGGCGTTGTCGCTGGTAAGGAACATGACGTGAGAAGCGCGGCGATCCTGGCGCTGATCGTGGTGATCTGGGCGGTCGGCCTGCTCGCCTTCGCCGGGCGCATCGACAGGCTGCAGACCCCCGACGAGGTCACGCCGGCCGACGGCGTCGTCGCGCTGACAGGCTCGGCCGACCGCATCAGCGCGGCGATGAAGCTGCTCGAGGACGGGAATGCCAAGCGGCTTCTGATCTCGGGTGTCAATCGCGTCGCCAGCCCGGCCGACATCCGCGGCGTGGCGAAGGCCACGCGGCGCTACTACGACTGCTGCGTCGACCTGGGTTTTTCGGCCACCGACACCGTCGGCAACGCGCGCGAGACGGCCGCCTGGGCTAGGGCGAAGGGCTTCCACTCGTTGATCGTGGTGACCTCGGATTTCCACATGCCGCGCGCGATGCTCGAACTGCATGAAGCCTTGCCGGACGCCGCCCTTACGCCCTATCCGGTAAAGACCACCGAGCTCGACGCCGGACGCTGGTGGAGAACCGCCGAGGGGGCGAGGCGCATGACCGTCGAGTACTGCAAGTACCTGGTGATCCTCGCGCGCGAAGGCTTGCTGAGCCTCGGCCCGCGTCCGCACCCCGCCGCGACGAACGCGGCGGCCTGAGGATGCGCCCGGAGTGACGACGTTCCGCTCGCTGGCCTTCAACCTGGCCTTCTATCTGTGGACGCTCGTCGCGTTCGTCGTCACCCTGCCGGTCCTCATCGGGCCCTATCGGCTGGCGCAGGCGACCCTGAATATGTGGGCCCGGGTCGTGACCTGGCTGTTGCGTGTCGTGGGCGGCGTCCGGGTCGAGGTGCGCGGGCGCGAGCACCTGCCGGCCGGCGCGGCCCTGGTCGCGCCCAAGCACCAGTGTATGTTCGACATCTTCGGCACCATGGCCGCCCTGCCGGCCGGTTGTTACGTGCTGCGCAAGGAGCTGATGCGCATCCCCATCTTCGGCTGGTGGGCGTGGAAGTGCCACATGATCGTCATCGACCGCGAGGGTGGGGCCAAAGCGTTACGCAAGATGCTGACCGACGCGCGCGGACGCCTGGCCGAGGCGCCGCGCCAGATCGTCATCTTCCCCGAAGGGACTCGCGGCAAGCCGGGCCAGGCCGGCGTCTATCAGCCCGGCGTCGCCGCCCTCTATCGCGACCTCGACCTGCCGTGCGTTCCGGTGGCGCTGAACTCAGGGATGCACTGGCAGAAGGGCGGCCTCGTACTCAAGCCGGGGACGATCGTGTTCGAATTCCTCGAGCCCCTGCCGGCCGGGCTGAAGCGCGCCGAGTTCATGCGCGAACTCGAAGAGCGGCTAGAGGCGGCCTCAAACGCACTGCTGGCCGAAGGGGTTTAGCCGGACCCCGCCTCAAGCGCTTCAACCCGCGCCAGCAGCCGTTCCATGGTGCGGTCGGCGACGCCTTCGTCTCGCAGGTGGACAACGAGGTCGCGCAGATAGTCGACGTTGCGACCGGAGAGCCCGGTCGCGCCCGCAATCAGCCGCGCCTGTTGCTCGAGGCTGAGATCGCCGGCCCACTGCGGGTGGGTGCGGTCGGACAGGAAGACCAGCGCCTCGACGAGCGCGCCGGAGTCGAGCCGTACGTGCGCCCAGGCCTCGAAGTAGGTCTCGGTCGGCTGCTCGCGCTCCTGCAGGTAGGCGTAGACGCTTGGCCAATCGCCGGCCGCAATGCGATAGGCCACACCACGAGTCGCCCCACCCGGCGCCAAGCCCAGCACCAGCCCGCGCCGTTCCGGCGTTCCGCGATGGTGCACCGAATAGATGCAGAACGCGCGCCTGCGGCCGTGGGCGATGGCGGGCCGGCGCTCGTGGTACGCAAACCCCGGCCGCCACATCAGCGACCCGTAGCCGAACACCCAGCGATCGTCGGTCGGCGACTCAAGCTGCCCCTGCGCCATCGGCTGGCATTAGCGCAAAGCGCCGCCTATTGCGCGTCCGCCCGCAACCTCTATGGTCGCGCGCTTTTGGGAAAACGGACGTCAGCCCTTGCACGCCAAGTCGCCATCGCTGGATGCCGTTCGCGCACGCATCGATGAGGTCGACGCGGCGCTGATCAAGCTCGTCGACGAGCGCGCCAGCCTCGCCCGCGAGGTGGCCGAGGCCAAGCGCGCCGCCGGCGAGACGCTGACGCTTGGCTTGCGGCCCGCCCGCGAGGCCGCGCTGATCCGCGGCCTTTTGGCCACGCCCGGGCGGAGCGCCAGCGCCCAGCTTACGGTGCGTCTTTGGCGCGAGTTCATCTCGGACAGCCTCGTCCAGCAGGGTCCCTTCCACCTCGCGGTCTGGGGGGGCGACGCGGCGGCCCGGATCGTCGAGATCGCGCGGCTGCGCTTCGGCGCGGCCCCGCCGCTTGCGGTCTGCGCTAGCCCCACGGCCGCGCTCGTCGGGGCGAAAGAGCCCGGCGGCGTCGCCGTGCTGGCGCTGGACGGCAAGACCCCCTGGTGGGCTCGGCTCCTCGCCGAGCCCGGGCTGACCGTCTTCTCCAGCCTGCCTTGCCTGCAGAGCCTGGGCCCGCAGGCGGCGCTCGCCGTCGCCCAAGTCGCCGTGGAGCCCACCGAGCGCGACGAGACCTACTGGGTCACCGATGCCGCAGAGCCCGCGACCCACATCGAGCTGGTGCTGGCGCGCGAGGGCGTCGCCGCCCGACTGATCGCCGAGTCCGAGGGGGTGCGCCTGTTTGGCTTGGCAGGGTTCTTCGACCGCGACCACGCCAAGCTCGCCCGCTTGCCCGGCGCATTGAAAGGCGTCATCGGCGCATCGCCCACGCCGTTTGACCTCTGAGCCGCGACCCAGGATGAGCGCGCTCGAACGCTTCAAGGCCGACCGGCCGCAGCCTAAGCCCGGCATCGACGAGATCGTCGCCTATGTGCCCGGCAAGTCGACGATCGAGGGTGTCGAGCACCCGATCAAGCTGTCGTCGAACGAGAACATCCTAGGCTCGAGCCCAAAGGCGGTCGCGGCCTATGCCCAAGCCGCCGCCAGCCTCAACATGTACCCCGACAGCCGCACCGCGGCGCTGCGCGAGGCGGTGGCCGCCCGCTATCGGCTTGAGCCGGCTCGGCTGGTGTTCGGCTGCGGCACCGACGAGATCCTCGGACGGCTGGTGCAGCAGATCTACCTCGAGCCCGGCGACAACATCATCCAGGGCGAATACGGCTTCAACGCTTACGGCATCGGCGCGCGCGCCTGCCAGGCCGAGGTGCGCTTCGCGCCCGAGCCCGATCTTCGCCTCGACGTCGACGCGATGCTGGCCCTGGTCGACGAGCGGACGCGGCTCGTCTTCGTGACCCAGCCGTCCAACCCGACCGGGACCTGGCTGACCAAGCACGAGATGGAGCGCCTGCACGCCGAACTGCCGCCCTCGGTTATGCTTGTGGTCGATGCGGCCTACGCGGAGTTCTGCACCGATCCGCGCTTCACCGACGGCCTCGACATGGCGCGCTCAGCCTCGAACGTGGTCGTCACCCACACCTTCTCCAAGATCTTCGGACTGGCGGCGCTACGCATCGGCTGGGGCTATGTGCCGATCGAGGCGGCCGAGGCGATCGAGCGCATCCGCCTGCCGTTCAACACCTCGATCCCGGGTCAGCTGGCGGCCATCGCCGCCCTGGGCGACACGGCGTTCCAGGCGGAATCGCTCGAGCTGGTCGAGCGTTGGCGGCCTTGGCTGACCCAGCAGCTGGGTGGGCTGGGCCTGGACGTCGCGCCGTCGGGAGCGAACTTCGTGCTCGTGCGCTTTGCGACGACGCCTGGCCGCACGGCGGCCGACGCCGAGACCTTCCTGGCGGCCCGCGGCCTGATCGTGCGCGGCGTGGCCAACTATGGCCTGCCCGACTGCCTGCGCATCACCATCGGCCGCGAAGAGCACAATCGCGCCGTTATCGACGCGCTGGCGGACTTCCTCGGGCGCGGCCGGCGATGAGCGAGCCGGTGGTCGAGCGCCTGGCCGTCATCGGCTGCGGGCTGATCGGCTCGTCCGTCGTCCGCGCGGCCCGCGAGCGCGGCGCGGCGCGCGAGATCGCTGTGTTCGATGCGAGCGCTGAAGTGCGCGGGCGCGTGCGCGAGCTGGGCATCGCCGACGCCGTCGCCGAGACGGCCGCCGAGGCTGCGTCGGGCGCCGATCTCGTCATCGTAGCGACCCCGCCGGCGGCGATCGGCGCCGCGGTCAAGGCGGCGGCGGGCGGGCTGAAGCCCGGCGCGATCGTTTCCGACGTGGGCTCGGTAAAAGCCGCTGTCGGCGAGGCGATGGCCGAGGCCGCGCCCCGGGGCGTCTTCATCGTGCCGGCCCACCCGATCGCCGGCACCGAGCACTCCGGCCCCGACGCGGGGTTCGGGGCCTTGTTCAACAACCGCTGGACCGTGATCTGCCCGCTCGAGTCAGCCGATACGGCCTATGCCGAGGCGGTCGCGCGGGTGGCGGCGTTCTGGCGCGCGCTAGGCGCCAACGTCGAGACCATGGACGCGCGCCACCACGACCTCGTCCTGGCGGTCACATCCCACCTGCCCCACCTCATCGCCTACAACATCGTCGGCACCGCCGCCGACCTGGAGGAGGTCACCGAAGGCGAGGTGATGAAATACTCCGCAGGCGGATTTCGCGACTTCACACGCATCGCCGCCTCCGACCCGGTCATGTGGCGGGACGTGTTCCTGTTGAACAAGGACGCCGTGCTCGAGACGCTCGGCCGCTTCACGGAAGACCTGCAGGCGCTGTCGCGCGCCATCCGCTGGGGCGAGGGCGACAAGCTCGAAGCGCTGTTCACCCGCACGCGCGAAATCCGCCGCGGCATCATCGCCGCCGGCCAGGAGAGCCCAGAGCCGAACTTCGGCCGCGACCGGAAATAGCCGCGTTGAAAGCGCCGCTGGCCGGGCGGAACGCCGCCCGGCCGATGACGGCTAGGGCAGGGTGTAGCGTACGTCGAAGATGAACATGCTGAGGTCGGCTTCTGTCGGCGCGCCAGCGGCGACGAACCAGGGTCGACGCCAGACGTAGGAGTACTGCAGCCCCGTCGAGAGCACCCCGCCGGTCGGGCTCGACCAGATCTTGTACTGCGGCTCGATCGTAAACTCGGTCAGGTATTTGTTGTTGCTGTTCGCCGAGTTCGGGCCGCCGAAGCCAACGAAGGTGTTGGGCTTCGCAAGCGCTGACGTGTCGAGCGCGAAGTTGCGGTCGAAGTTGACAAAGCCGTAGTAGCTGGAAACCGTCCAGGCGTTGTGCGCCCACTCGACCCCGCCCAGGAGCGAGGTGGAGCGCACCGTCGAAAGTTCGATGTTCGTCGCCGTCGTGGCCGGCGGGACGACCTGCGGCAGCGCCACCAGATCCGGACCCAGCCCGAGGCCGATGTAGCGGCCCTCGCCATCACTATAGAAGGCATTGCCCAGCAGGGTGAGACCCGGCATCACCTGCACGTTGCCGTTCAGCTCGACGCCCCAGCCGGTCGCGGAAGTTCGCGTAAAGCCGGCGCCCAAGACCGCAGGCAGGTAGGCGACGCGGAACTGGGAAACGACCCCAACGGCCTCGAGGTGGAAAGGCAAGCCCATCGCCGTCTTGTCGTCGTAGGCGACCTTGCCCATGAGGTCTGGAAATGCGTCCGGCACGCTCGATTGGTTTGCCTGATCGATCTCAGTGGACAACTGAGCGTTGAACTGGTTCGGGAAGGTGACCTCGCCCTGCCCGCCGAACTGATCCGGATTGACCACCGCGACGCCCACCGCCAGGTTCGGATTGACGTGGTAGACGACGCGGAACTGGGCCAGGCGAGACCAGGTCAAACCCACATTGTAGTTCGGGTCATAGTCGTTGGTGATGAACATGGCGTCGGGATAGGCCGACAGGCCGTAACGGTTCGGAGTCGTCCAGGCCCAGGACTGGCCGGCCTGAACCTCCCACTGGCCGCGGCGGGCGTTGACGAAGTACTGTCGCACGCGGAAGGTGTGGCTCTCGCTGGTCACCTCGGTGTTGGCCGCGTCGTTGCCAAGAAAATCGCCCTCGAAGTAGGCGACCGCGTCAACGGGCTGGCCGCCCCAATCGAAATTACTCTCTGCCTTCAGGCTCAGCCTGGAATTCTGCGCCGTGACCCGGTTGTCGCTGACGTGGGCCGCGATCGTATTGGTGAAGGGGATGTTGAAGAAGTTGGTGCCGATCGTGCCTTCGTTGTTGGTGCGGAAGATGCCCATGACGTCGACGAAGCCGCCCACGGTCAGGTCGACCGGTCCAAGCGTCACCGTCGTCGGGTGATCCTCGTGGAAGTAGACCGGCCCCTCGTTGGGCGGCGCGGCGCCGTTGTTGGCCAGCATCATCGGCTCGGCCTGGGCGATCGAGTTGACGTCGTTCTGGCTGAGGACGCCCTTGGACTGGAGCAGCTTGACCAGCTGGTCGCGCGTCGTGACGCCGGCGGCGTCCGCCTGGCTGATGACGCCCTTCTCCACCAGCACCGCGACCAGCGGGTCGGGACCGGACTGCGCGGCGGCCGCCGAAGCGAACGCCAAAACACTCGTCGCGGCGCCAAGCGCCAACCAACGACGCACCATAATCGCCCCCCTCGCGCGATGGATCGATAGCGTGCCCTAACACACCATCTTGAGGGGCTTGTACGTCAATTGTACCTTAAACGGGTGATTTACAATATATCGCGGCGGTTGAGCCACACTCAGCTGAAATGAGCCGCCACCGTCTCGATGGCGTCGACCAGCCCGACGCGCTCCAGGCGAATCCCTTCCGGCAGACTTGAGAACAGCCGGGTCGGGGCGGCGGCGTCGAGCATGACGAAGACGCCGCGGTCGTCGGCGCGGCGGATCAGCCGGCCGAACGCCTGGGCGATGCGGGCGCGGGCGACAGCGTCGTCGTAGACCTTGCCGCCGAACCGGCTGCGGCGGGCCTTGTGCAGCAGGTCGGGCCGCGGCCAAGGAATCCGGTCGAAAACAAGCAGTCGCAGCGAGCGGCCTGGCACGTCGACGCCGTCGCGCACCGCGTCGGTGCCGAGCAGGCAGGAGTCCTCCTCGACGCGGAAGATGTCCACCAGCGCGCCCACATCGAGCGGGTCGACATGCTGCGCGTAGAGGGCAAGGCCCCGCTCGGCCAGCGGCGCCGCAATCCGTTCGTATACGGACCGAAGTCGGCGGATGGCCGTGAACAGACCGAGGCCGCCGCCGCCGGCCGCCAGGAATAGCTCACGCATGGCGGCGGCGACCTGGCGGGGATCGTCTCGACCCACATCCGTCACCACCAGCGCGCGCGCATTCGCGGCATAGTCGAACGGCGAAGCGAGCCGGAGTGTCTTCGGACGCTCGGCAAAGCGCGCCGCGCCGGTCGCGCATCTCGGCCAGCGCGAAGGGGTCCTCAAGCGTGGAGTCGGCCAGCGTGGCGCTGGTCACCAGCACTCCGTGCGCCGGCGCGAGCACGGCCGCGTGCAGCGGCTCGGTCGGGTCGACCCAGTGGCGGCGGCAGGCGGCGTCGACCACGCGGCCATAGAGGAACGTGGCGTCGAACCAGTCGACGAAGTCGGGATCGTCCTCGGCGTCCTCGGCGATGGCGGTCAGCATGGCGCGCCAGGCCGGCAGGTGCATGCGCGCGCGGCGGTCGAGCCCGCGCAGCGCCCCCTCGATCCTGGCGCGCTCGCCCGTCGCCAGCTCGTCGGCGTCGTCGTCCAGGATATCTTCGAGCCGGCGCGCGAGCGCGATCAGCGGCGCCTCGATCGCCGCCAGGGCCTGGGCCGCCTCCCCCGCCCGCTCGCGCACCAGGTCGAGCGCCGGCCTTGCGGCGCATTCCTGTCCCACCTCCGACGGGGCCGCGCGGGCGCGCAAGTTGCTCAAGAACGGCCACCAGGAAACGCTCGATCGGCCCAAGCGGGTTGGCTTCGCCCGACGGCGGCGCGATGCGTCCCGACCAGCCCTCGCCGGGCAGGGCCGCTGCGGCGCGTAGCGCCTCGCCCAGCGCAGAGCGCGCATCTTCGCGATCGCCGATGAGATCGGCAAGCCGGGCCTCCAGCCCGCGGCCCCGGCGGCCGCGGCCCTCGGGCCCGCGGATCCAGCGGCGCAGCTCGGCGGCCTCGGCGCCGGAGATCGCCGCCGAGAAGGCGGAGTCGGCGGCGTCGAACAGGTGATGGCCCTCGTCGAACACGATCCGCTTGAGCGCGGTGGTCTCGATGTCGGCGGTCATCCCGCGCGCGGCGCGCGCGCCGTCGAAGGCGGCCTGGGTCAGGACCAGCGCGTGGTTGGCGATGACCAGGTCCGCGCGCCGCGGACGCGCGCACGGCCTTTTCGATGAAGCAGGCGCGGTAGTGCGGACAGGCGGCGTGCACGCACTCGCCGCGCCGGTCGACGAGGTTGGCGGGACTGGCCTGGGCCGCCGGGCCCGACCGCGAACAGCGTCGGCAGCCAGGCGGGAAAGTCGCCGCCGGTCATGTCGCCGTCCCGCGTCGCCCTGGCCCAGCGCGCGGCGAGGCCGATCCCGACCAGGTCCCCGCCGCCGAGCAGAGCCGCGTTCGCCTGCTCCTGCAAGTTCAGCAGGCAGAGGTAGTTCTCGCGGCCCTTGCGCACGACGGCGCGCTTCGCCCGCTCGGCGGGGTCGGGATAGACCGCGTGGCTCTCCCGCTCGATCTGCCGCTGCAGAGCACGGGTGAAGGTCGAGACCCAGACGCCCGGCCCGTTCGCCTCGGCCCACAGCGAGGCCGGCGCCAGATAGGCCAGCGTCTTGCCGATGCCGGTGCCGGCCTCGGCCAGCATCATGTGCGGCTCGCCCTCCTTGGCCCTGGGTTGGAAGGCGTGGGCGGTCTCGGCCGCGAACTCGGCCTGCGCCGTCCGCGCCTCGTCGAGACCGGCGCGGGTCAAGAGCGCGCTCAGCCGCTCACGCGCGGCGTCCGGGTCGACCGGCTTGGAGCCAGGCTCGCCGGGCGGGGCTTGTTCCTCCCACTCGGGGATGCGAGACCAGGCGTCGAGGCCGGACCCGCGCCAGCCGTCCCGCACCGCCTTCGAGCGCAGCGCCTGCACGACCGCCGGCGCCCAGGCCCAGGCGGCGCGGCCGAGGGTCTCGGCCAGCGCCAGCGCCTCCTCGCGATTGGGCCACGGCGTCTCGGCCAGCTCGAACAGCAGAAGCCCGCACGCCAGCTTCAGGCTCTCGGCCTGCGCCTCCGGCGTCTTCGGCTCGGCCATGCCGAGCGCGAGGGCCAATCCTGCCGCCGAGGGCGCGCAGAACCGGGCCGGCCGCACGAAGGCGAAAAGCTCGAGCGCGTCGAAGATGTCGCGCGAGCGCGCGGGCGACGGGAGGTTGAGCCTCCGGGCGGTCATCCCGGCGTGGGCCACAAGGATTGGACCGCCGCGCGCCAGATTGCGCGCTTCCTCGGCCGCCAGCGGTCGCGCCCCCGACCCATCGCTGACCGCCGCCCGTGGTCCCGGCAGGACGACGAGCGCGGGCGCGAGGCCGAGGGCGGTGGCGGGCGCGTTCACGACTCGCCACTCCTACGCTGGCTCGCGCGAAACGAAAAGAGAACAGACCGCAACCGAGCGTCCGACGGGGCGATCGCATACATCGTCAACCATTGCGCGTTCTCATCAACACTTCGCGCCGGGGTGTCGCGGCTGGCGGACAGCAGGTAGTCTGACCCTTTCCGTTGAGGGCCGGAGGATGCGCGTGGAGAGACCTGTTGACGAAGTCCTCGCTGAAGCCGTCTCCAGCCAGCGCGACGGCAAGGTCACCGGGGCCGTGGACCTGTTTCACGCGGTACTGGCCCTGCAGCCGTCGAATGCGATCGCCAACCATCAGCTCGGCGTGATCGCGTTCGCCCGAGGCGACGTGGACTCCTCCGTTGACTTCCTTCGCCGCGCGGTCGCGATCGACCCATCCGACTCCGAATTTCAAAACGACCTCGGCGTTGTCCTGAACGCGCTGGGCGACCTTCGCGGCGCGAAGGCAGCCTTCGAGGCGGCGTTAACCAGGAATGACTCCGCTGCGACGGCGGCGAACAACCTCGGATCGACGCTGGAGGCGCTGGGCGAGGATGCGGCGGCGATCGAGTCTTATCGTCGCGCGCTCGAGATCGATCCAGGCTACCTCGACGCGCGGGACAACCTCGTGCTCGCGTTGGGCCGCATTGCGCCGCCATGGCACTTCCCAATGATGGCCGACGCGGCGCGCAACAGGGCCTACGACAGCGCCCTGCGCCGGCTAGCGCCTGGGCGGCGCGTGCTGGACATCGGGAGCGGGTCGGGCCTGCTTGCCATGATGGCGGCGCGCGCTGGCGCGGCCAGCGTGACGACGTGCGAGATGGTGGCCCCGATCGCCGCAGCCGCGCGGGAGATCATCGCCGCCAACGGGCTGGAGAATGGCATCGCGCTCCACGCCAAGCGATCCGACCAACTGGAGGTCGGGCGCGACATGGCGGCGCGCGCCGATCTGCTGGTCACCGAGACCTTCGCCAGCGGGCTGTTGTCGGAGTCGGTGCTTCCCACGATCGAAGACGCACGCCGGCGGCTCCTTACGCCCGAAGCGGAGATCATTCCCCGTCGAGCGACCGCCCTCGGCTACCTGGTTGGTGGCGACACCATCGAAGCACAGGTGTGCGCGCCGTCGTCCGCCGGCTTCGACCTGTCGCCTTTCGACCGTTTCGCGCCAGCCAAGCTCGGCCTGCACTTGGACCGCGTTCCTCACCAGGTCATGTCCGACGACTTTGAGATTTTCCCCTTTGACCTCACGCGATCCAACTTCCCCGCCGAGCGCCGGGCGCTGGCCGTTACCGCCACCGCCGCTGGCCGGTGCGTGGGCGTCGCCCAGTGGCTGCGTCTGGATCTCGACGCTCACACCCAATACGAAAACCGGCCGACGCCGGAGGCGGGAGCGAACGGATGGATGCACGTGCTGTACCGGTTTCGTCGGCCGCTGGATCTCACTGCCGGGCAGGCCGTTCAGTTGATCGTCAGCCACAACCGGACGGCGATGACCGTCGATTTGGCGCCGGCCAGCGCTTGAACGTCGGTCTTGACCGGCTATTGGGCGGCGAGATGGAGGTGGCCGGCGAAGGTGTCGATGTCGATGATGGAGCCGCAGACCACGACGGCGGCGGTCAGGCCCTGGACGCTCGTCCCACGCCATTGCAGGACCGGGGTGCGAACGATCGCGTCGCCCAGATCCGCGCGGCACTTGCGGATGTTCTGCAGGGAATGGCGTCGAGTGGATCGCTCATCTTTGGGTCATAGCCATGGCGCCAGGGGTTCGGCGGCGAGCATTTGCTCGTAGCTGGTCCGCGGGCGGACGACGGCGAAGCGCTCACCGTCGACTAGCACCTCGGGGACGAGCAGGCGGCTGTTGTATTCGCTGGCCATCACCGCGCCATAGGCCCCGGCCGACATGAAGGCGACGAGGTCGCCGGACGCGAGGCGCGGAAGCAGACGATCGCGGGCGAAAGTGTCGCCGCTCTCGCAGATTGGCCCCACCACGTCGTAGGCCAGCTGCGGCGCGTCCGGCTGAGGCTGAACCACCGGCCGCAGGTCGTGATAGGCCTCGTACATGGCCGGGCGGACCAGGTCGTTCATGGCCGCGTCCAGCACCAGGAACCGGCGCCCCTCGGGACGCTCGTGCACGTGGATCACACGTGAGAGCAGCACCCCTGCGTTGGCGACGATCAGCCGCCCGGGCTCGAAGGCGAGCTGGACCTCGAGACGATGCAGCACGCGCGCCAGCGCCGCGGCGTAGGCCTCCGGGCCCGGAGGATCGGGCTGGTCGAAGTAGGGCACGGCGAGGCCGCCGCCCATGTCGAGCCGCTCGACGGCGAGCCCCTGCCGCCTGAGGCTCTCGACCAGCCCACGCATGGTGCGGGCCGCCGCCTCGAACGCGGCAAGGTCGGCGATCTGGCTGCCGATGTGGCAGGCGACGCCAAAGGGCCGCACGCCGGCCAAATTCGACGCCTTCTGATAGAGCCTGGCGGCCTCGCTCAGCGAGACGCCGAACTTCGCATCCGCTTGGCCGGTGGCGATCTTGGCGTGACCGCCGGCGGCGACGTCGGGGTTGACCCGGATCGCGATCGGCTGGCGCACGCCCCGAGCGGCGGCGATCGTCGAGAGGCGGTCGAGCTCGGGCTCGGATTCGACGTTGATTTCCGCCACACCAGCGTCGATCGCGAAGGCCAGCTCCGCTTCGGTCTTGCCGACGCCGGAGAAGATGATGCGGTCGGGGCCAAGCCCCGCCGCCAGCGCTCGGCGGATCTCGCCTTCGGACACCGTATCGGCCCACATCCCGAAGCCGAAGAGCGTCCGCAACACCGACAGGTTCGAATTGGCCTTGACCGCGAAGGCGACGACCGGCGCGGGCGGGCCGAGCCGCGCCACGGCGTCGCGAAACACCTGCACATGCCTGGCGAGCGTCGCGGTCGAATAGACGTAAGCCGGGGTGCCGACGGCTTCGGCGATGCGCGCCAGCGGCACGCCTTCGCAGGCCAGCGCGCCGTCGCGCGCCTCGAAGTGGTTCACTGCGGCGTGCCGGGCTGCCCAGGCTGCGGCAGCGCGCCGGGGTCGCCCTGCGGCGGCATGGTGTCGTTGCGACCGGGGATAGTCGGGGCGTAGGGCGCCTGGGTCAGCGGCTGCTCGCTGCTGGGGGTCGCCTCGTCGTTCGGCGGCGGCAGCTGCGATTGGGCGCGGGCCCGGGCGCGGGCGGCGTCGGCGGCGTGCTGCTGTTGGTAATCAGCTTTGGCCTGGGCGCCGAACAGCGGCGCGGGCTGCTCGAGATCGCCCAGCTTGCCGCAGGCCGAAACGCCTATTCCGGCCGCGAAGACGAGGATGACGGCGATGCGGGCGATCATCTGAGCTTTCCCTTCCAACGCTTGATCTGCGCCCTGACCTGGGCGGGCGCGGTCCCGCCGTAGCTTGCGCGGCTGGCGACCGAAGCGCCAGGCGTCAGCACCTTGTAAACGTCGGCCGTGACGCGCGGTTCGATGGCCCTGAACTCCGCGAGCGGCAGGGCGGCGAGGTCAGAAAGGCCGAGCGCCTCGGCGCGCGCGACCGCGCGACCGGTCAGATGGTGCGCCTCACGGAACGGGACGCCCAGCCGCCGCACGAGCCAGTCGGCGAGGTCGGTCGCGGTCGAAAACGCCGCGCCGGCGACGGCCGCCATGCGCGCCTCGTCCGCCACAAGGTCGGCGACCATGCCGGTCATGGCGGCGAGCGAGAGCTCGAGCGCGTCGAACGCCTCGAACACCGGCGCCTTGTCCTCCTGCATGTCCTTCCCATACGCGAGCGGCAGACCCTTCATGACCGTGCTCAAGGCCACGAACGCGCCGAGGACGCGCCCGGCCTTGGCGCGCACGAGCTCGGCGGCGTCCGGATTGCGCTTCTGCGGCATGATCGACGAGCCGGTGGTGAAGGCGTCGGAGAGGCGCACGTAACCGAACGGCGGCGACGACCAGATCACGATCTCTTCGGCCAGACGCGAGAGGTCGAGAGCCGCGACCGCGGCCGCGGCCAGGGCCTCGAGCGCGAAGTCGCGGGCGGAGACGGCATCCATCGAGTTGGCCATCGGCTCCGTCGAATCCGAGCGCGCGCGCGGTCTGCGCCCGGTCGATCGGGAACGAGGTCCCGGCCAGCGCCGCCGCGCCCAGCGGCGAGGTGTTCATGCGGGCGCGCGCGTCGGCGAAGCGGCCGGCGTCGCGGCCGAACATCTCGACGTAGGCCATCAGATGATGGCCGAAGGTGATCGGCTGCGCCGGTTGCAGGTGGGTCAGCCCGGGCATGATTGCGTGCGGCGTAGACCTCCGCCTTGGCGAGCAGCGCCCGCTGCAGCGCGCGCAGGCCCTCGCCGGCCCGGTCACAGGCGGCCCGCACCCAGAGGCGCAGGTCGAGCGCGACCTGATCATTGCGCGAGCGGGCGGTGTGCAGCCGGCCGGCCGCCGGGCCGATCAGTTCAGCCAGCCGGTGCTCCACGTTCATGTGGATGTCTTCGAACTCGTCGCGGAACGGGAAGGTCCCGGCCGCGATCTCCGCCTCGATCGCATCCAGGCCGCGCTGGATCGCCGCTTCGTCAGCGGTGGGGATCACGCCCGCGCCGGCCAGCATTGCCGCGTGCGCGCGCGAACCGGCCAGGTCCTCCGCCGCCAGGCGCTGGTCGACGCCGATCGAGACGTTGATCGCCTGCATCAGCGCGTTCGGCTTGACGGAGAACCGCGCGCCCCACATGGACTGCCCCCGCGCCGGGGCGGCATCGTGGCCCGGCCGAGCGTGAGCGGTCTTCGGAGCCTTGGCCATGACGGACATCCGTGCGAGCGAGACGATGGGGGGGTCCAGACGCTGGCCCTGGATCGTGGCGTTCTGGAGCGCGGCCGCCGTCGGCCTCGCCGCGCTCGTATATGTCATCGTCACGCTTTCCTCAAAACCGCCGGCCGGCCCCGCCGACCTCAAGTCCCTGGCGCACGGCGACATGGCGAGCCTGGTGGTCGAGAGCGCCGGCGCGCCGCCCCCGGCGCAGCCGTTCCTGGATTCCGCCAGCCAGGAAACGAACCTGAGCAGGTTGAAGGCGCCGGTGGTGGTCGTAAACCTGTGGGCGACATGGTGTCCGCCCTGCGTGCGCGAGATGCCGACGCTGGCTAGGCTGCAGGCGGCCTACCCAGGACGCATCCTGGTCGTTCCGATCAGCATGGATGCCCCCCGCGATCGGGCGAAGGCGCGTGCGTTTATCGCCAAGTACCCGCCGCTGCCCTTCTATCAGGACCCGGGCTCGAAGCTCGTCTTCGCCATCACCCCGCCCGCCGAGGGGCTGCCAACGACCCTGATCTACGACGCTAGCGGCCGCGAGCGGGCGCGGCTCGCCGGCGGCGCCGACTGGAGCGGGCCAGACGCCCACGCCGTCATCCAAGCTCTGCTGCCGCAAAAGTGAACAGCTGGGCGGTTGACGAGGGGGCGCGTGCGTTGCCACCTCGCCTCGCAATTCGATCTACGGCCGCTCTGCCACGACCCTACCGGTCCGCGAACTCGCCGAAGCCAGATTTGCGATTGTCGTCGAGGGCTTCGCCCTTCAGGTACAGGCTGTTCGAGGAACGAAGATGGCCAGCGGCACGGTGAAGTGGTTCAACGCCACCAAGGGTTTCGGATTTATCCAGCCAGCGGATGGCGGCAAGGACGTGTTCGTCCACATCTCGGCGGTCGAGCGGGCCGGCTTGCGGGGGCTGAACGAGGGCCAGCAGGTCGACTACGAGCTGCAGGAGGAGCGCGGGCGGACCGCCGCGGTCAACCTGAAGGTTTGAACGACCGCTCGTCGAAGCCGAGCTCGGCGCAAAGTTCGGCTGGGCTGACTCCGTTCGCGCGGATCGCGCGCAGCGTCTCGGCGCGGTCGCGTTTGGCGTAACGCTTGCCGTCAGGCCCGGTCAGGATGCTGTGATGTCGGTACGTCGGGGCCGGCAGGCCGAGCAGCGTCTGCAGCAGACGCTGGCTCGGGACGGCGTCGAACAGATCCGCGCCGCGCACCACCAGGGTGATCTCCTGCAGCGCGTCGTCGACGACCACCGCCAGGTGATAGGCGACGCCGAGATCCTTGCGCGCGACGATGACGTCGCCTGCGGACGCTGGATCGGCTGCGATCAGCCCGCGCTCACCGCGCGGGCCTTCGCCCTCTTCCACGAAGGACAGCGCATCGTACCGATCGCCGAGCATGGCGCGCGCGGCGCTCAGCGACAGCCGCCAGGCGAAAGGCTCGCCCGCCGCCAGCCGCCGGTCCTCCTCGGCCTTCGCCAACGGCGCGCCGACATAGGTTTCGCTCGGACCGTGCGGCGCGCTGGCGCTCTCGGCCATCACCTCCGCGCGGGTCTTGAAGCAGCGGTAGACCAGTCCGGCTTCGCGCAGGCGGGCGAGCGCGACCTGATAATCGTCCATGTGCTCGGACTGACGGCGGACCGGCGTCTCCCAGCTGAGGCCCAGCCAGGCGAGGTCTTCGTAGATCGCGTCCTCGTATTCGGGGCGGCAGCGGAGGCGATCGATGTCCTCAATGCGCAGGAGGAAGCGGCCGTCGCGATCCTCGGCGGCCTTCGCCGCCGTCAGCGCCGAGAAGGCGTGGCCGCGATGCAGATAGCCGGTGGGCGAAGGCGCGAAGCGGGCGACCGGAGCGCCGGACGGCATTGGCCCCGTCAGTGCTCGCGCTTGCTCGCGAGGAACATCGGTGCGTGTTCGAGCACCGCCTTGATGAAGGCGCGCTCGCCGCCCAGCAGCTCCTTCAGCGGCGTGCACTTGTCGAAACGACTGATCTCGGCAAGGCCGTGGACGGAGGACCAGGCGGCTATGGCGGTCAGCTGGAGGTCGAGTTCGTCGATCTTGCCGCCGGCGGCTTTGGCGATCGCCTGCTTCACGAGCTCGAGCCCGTCGTTCTCCTTCTCGCTCTCCTCGGGGAACATCTCGGCCGATCGCGCGCAATCGTACATGACCCGATAGAGGGCCGGGTTGGCGTGCGCGAACTCCACGTAGGCCAGGCCAAGCTCTCCAGGGCCGCTCTCTTTCACCGCGATCGCCATGGCTTCGTTCAGCCGTCGGAAGCCGTCTCTGGCCACGGCCGACATCAACTCGTTCTTGTCATGGAAATGGTGGTAGGGCGCCGCCGGCGAGACCCCAGCCTCGCGCGCCACCGCGCGTAGCGTGAGCGCCGCGGGCCCGTCGCGCTCGATGATGGTCAGCGCCGCATCCAGTAGGGCCCGGCGCAGGTCGCCGTGATGATAGGGCTTTGCCGCGGCTGCCGCGGGCTCATGCATCGCCATCGTTTCCCACCCTTAAGATTTCCTCGCACGGTATGACATAATTCTAACGATGTAAAGATTCATCTTGACGCCGTTTAAATAGGTGTTATCTAAGCACCGTCCAGATCGAAAAGCGGTTGCCAAACAAGGCTCCAGAGATCGAGACGGACCGCTCACCCAGCCGGGGGGCGCCTTTAAACCACGTCACTAGGGGTGACCATCATGTCTCTCTCCACCTTCATTCAACGCGCAGCCGACGCAGCCGGCGGCATCTTTCTCCTGGCTATCGGCCTGGTGACCGGCGGGGCCATGGCCCTTGTCGGCGCCTAAGATCGCCCGGGGGTAAGCCTCGTGGAGGCTCAAAGGGTTTGAGGGGAGCAGCATTCCCAAGTTCACGCTCCCCTCAGACACCCTTTTTCCACCAAATGGACGTCCATCAATAGCTGACTGTTCCGCCCGGCCATTTCGCCGGGACTCGCCAAGGCGGCGTGACCGCCGAGCGACGCAAAAGACAAAATCGCAAGCCCGATCCATCCGCCGACATAGAGCTGTCGCGGAATCTTCTCTATGGTTCCTGCCGCGCGGGCCGCACTCGAAGAGCGCCCGGCGCCAGTCCTTAGAGGAGTCGCGCTTTCAGTCTTGCCGTCAGCGAACCGACCGACCGGTCTTCCCCAGCGAGGAGGCGCGGCCACGCGGAGGTGCTCAGACGGCCGCCGTCCGGCTGGCCGGCCTTGGTGCTGAACGCAGACTATCGGCCGCTGTCCTACTACCCCCTGTCGCTCTGGCCGTGGCAGGAAGTGATCAAGGCTGTGTTCCTGGACCGGGTGGACGTGGTCTCGACCTACGACCAGGTCGTCCACTCGCCTTCGTTCGAGATGCGGCTGCCGAGCGTGGTCTCGCTCAAGCAGTACATCGTCCAGGACCGGCCACCGGCGTTCACCCGGTTCAACCTCTTCCTGCGCGACGCTTTCGCCTGCCAGTACTGCGGGTCGGGAGAGGAACTGACCTTCGACCACCTCATCCCCCGCTCGCGCGGCGGGCGGACGACCTGGGAGAACATCGTCACCGCCTGCGCGCGCTGCAATCTGGCCAAGGGCGGGCGCACGCCGCGCGAGGCGCACATGCAGCCGCGCCGGGCTCCGCACAAACCGAACATGTACGAGCTGCAGGATCACGGGCGCCGCTTCCCGCCCAACCACCTGCACGAAAGCTGGCTCGACTACCTCTACTGGGACATCGAGCTGGAGGCTTGAGCGATCACGGCAGCTTCGGGGTCTGGCTCCCGCGGGTTTCGGGGGAGTGGGGCGTTTGTGAGCCGCCCTGCTCGCCGGTTTGGCCGTCGACGCCTTCGACCTTGGTGTTCGGCTGGTTGGGCTCGGGCGGGTTGACGCCGATGCCGTTAGTCACGCCGTTGCCCTGCGAGCTTCCCCCCTCCCCACCGCCGGTCACGCCTTGCAGCACGTTGCCCTGCAGCGCGGAGTTCTGCAGCACCGAGCTTGCCGGCGGCGGGCAGTCGAGCTTGGCCGAGCGCGTCTGGTATGCCGCCTGGAACTGGCCGAAGGTCATGGTCCAGGCCGGACTCGAATTGGGGTATGGGTCCTTGCGGTCCGCATGGCAGAAGAAGCAGCCCTGGCCCTTCTCCTCCACGCCCGGCGTCACCTGCGTGTTCGGGGGGACGTTCTTGCTGTAGTTGTTCACAAGCGCGATGTTGGCCGGCACCGCGCTCAACAGCGTTCCGTCGCCGCTGACCGCGAGTCCGTCCTGGAGCGGGATCAGGGCGTTCGGGTCCGAACCGCCGTATAGGCCCGGCGTCGGGAGCGGCCCGAAGACGAAGACCTCGAAGGCGGACGGGTTCGACCCAGGCGTGCCGGCGTCGATGTAGTCATAGCTCATTAGGAGGAAGAACTCGCGGGTGACGGGCGTGCCGCGAATGGTCTGAAGTCACGCGCACGAAGTAGCCGAAGGTCATGCGCTTGCCCTTCGGGCCGTCCTTCGGCTCGTTGAGCACGTTCGAACTCTCGATGTTTTCAATAAAGCCGGGCGCGCCGGGGAACGTGGTCTCCCCAACCGTGCGCGGAGAGCGGAAGTCCGGATCGGTCTGCCCCGGGATGATTCCCGTCCGGGCCAGGATGGACGAGAAGATGGTCTCCGAGACCCCGGTCCAGGATCCGGGGGTCATCGAGTCCGGCGACGACACCGGCGCGATCTCGATACAGTCAGGTTTGGGGATGTCGCCCAGGTTCGGGCCGTCGTAGATGATCTGGTCGTCGAGGGTGGTCTTCGCCGCCTCGCCCTGCGGGCGCGAGACCGGCGCGTAGAACGCGAGCGCCGCCGACAGCGCGATCGCTGCGCCTACGCCAAGCCATGCGAACCGCTGTTTGCGCATGGGCTAGCCTCCCCCGCTCGCCGCCTCCCGCCACATGGCCCAGATCCGGGGCGCGTTCCCCTCCGGGCGATACTCGCTGAGCACGTCGAACCCGTGGCGCCGATAGAAGGCGACGTTACGCTCGGTCGCGGTTTCGAGGAAGGCGGGAGTGTCTGCCTGGTCGAGCACGTCGAGCTTCGCCTTGATGAGCCGCGAGCCGACCCCGCGCCCCTGCGCTTCGGGCGTCACGCCCAGGAACCAGAGGTAGGCGTGCGGCCGATCCATCGGATGCGCCGCGTCCATCACCTGCCTCAGCCGAGCGAGCCTCAGGAACCGCGCCCAGCCGGTCAGCCTGAACAGCATGGGCAGAGCGCGAAGCTCCTGCATCGCGGTGTTTGGCCCGAGCGCATCGGAGCCCATCCAGACCGCCGCGGCGCCGCCGTTCGCGGGCTTCAGCGTCTCGCCGCCGCCGGGGACGACAAGCTCGCGCATCAGGTGGCGGAAGAAGCCGAGGCGGGCGGATTCGCGCCCCGCGTCGCGGCGCGAGAACCAGTCGAACAGGGGGTCGGCGGCGAAGGCGGCCGCCAGATCGCGCGCAACGCCCTCGACGTCGCCGGCGCCCGCCCTGACCGGCCTCTCCGCCTCCCGCCGCATCTGCTCGACGTCCATGCCCCACCCCCGCGCGGCTGCCGCTCAGACCTTTTCGCTGACCTTGATCGCCGCGCGGCACCCCGCGCGGATCACGGCCGCCAATAGCGGATAGCCGGGCGCATCGCGCGCGCCCTCCTCGACCGCGAGGTCGCGGTGGGCAAGCTCGTCGGCGCGGAAGCGCGCGAGTTCAGCGGCAAGCGCCGGCTCGCGCTCGCCCAGCTCTTCGATCTGCTCGGCATAATGCTGCTCGATCACATCCTCGACAGCCTCGGTGCAAGCATGCGCCGCCGCTTCGCCCATCAGCGCGGTGGCGGCGCCAAGCGTGAACGCCGCCGCCCGCCAGAGCGGTGCAAGCAGGGTCGGGCGCACGCGCTCGGCGGTCAGCCGTTCGTTGAAGGCGGCCAGGTGCTCGGCTTCGTGCGCCGCCATCTGCTCCAGCTGGCCCTTGATGCGCGCGTTTTGCGGGGCGCGGGCGAAGACGGCGCGCTGGGCGCGATAGATCGAAACGGCGGCGAGCTCGCCGGCGTGGTCGACGCGCAGCATCTCCTCGCGGCGCGCGCGGGCGGCGCCCGGACCGGGCCTGGGGGGACGGGCTTGGCGCTCATGCTTTCCGCACCCAGAGCGCCCAGACCGCGCTCCAGCCGGCGAGCTTGGCCGAGATCAGCGCATTCCAGCCGGCAAGCGAGAGCCAGAGGAAGCGGAACGCCGCCTCGTCGCAACGTGGCGGGGCGAGCTTGGCGCCATGCAACAGAGCGCTCAGCGCCTGGGCGCTGGCCGCGCCCGAGCCGCCGGAGCAGCTCTGTGGCCCGGGCCAGAAATGCCACTCCACGCCGGCGTGGTAGCCGGCCAGGACCGCGCCGCCGGCGAAGATCAACGCCATCACCGCGCCAAGCCAGGGCGCCAGTACGCCGAGCGAGCGCCAGCGGCTGGCCGCCCAGGCCAGCGCGGCCACCGGCAGCGCGATCCAGTAGACCTCGCGCTCGCGCAGGCAGAGCTCGCAGGGGACCATGTGGGCGAAGCTCTCGAGCCCATGCACGGCGGCCAGCGCCGCGGCGGACGTGAAAAACGCCAAGGCCGGCCAAGTGCGCAGGATAAGGGCGATGAGGGCGCGCATGCTGATCAAGATATGGCGCGAAATCAGACGCCGCCAAAGCGTCTTAAGACGACGACCGCCGCGATGATGGCCACGATGCCGCCCGCGGCGATCCAATAGAAATAGCGGTCGATGATCGCTTTCGCCTTCGGATGCTGCAGCAATGCGGCCTCGAGGAAGAAGCGGCCGCCGCGCGTTGCGACCGACGCGCCGACGAAGACCGGAAAGCTGAAGTGGGCCAGGCCCGAGGCCAGCGTGACCAGCATGTAGGGCACGGGCGTCAGACCCTTGATCAGGATCACCGCGAGCCCCCATTGGGCGAACCAGGCGTGGAAGGCGGCCAGCGCGTTGGCGTGGCCGGAGAGCGCCAGGATCTCGTTGCCGACGCCCGCCAGATAGAACCCGATTGCGTAGCCGATCATGCCGCCGGTGACCGAGCCGGCCGTGCAGATGGCGGCGTACGCCCAGGCCCGCTCGCGCCTGGCCAGCACCATTGGGGCCAGCATCAGGTCGGGCGGCGCGAAGGGGAAGGTCGCCTCGACCATCGCGACGCCGGCCAGCGCCGGAACGGCGTAAGGCGTGGCGGCGAGCCGGAGAATCCACTCGTAGAGGCGGCGCAACATGAGCCGCGGGGCTCTATCAGCGTTCGCTGGGGAAGTCTGCAACGCGCCGCGTTCCCCCTCACAGCCGGTCAGCGCGGGCGTCTTGCTGTCAGGGGCCGGTATGCTGGCTGATGCCGGTTCCGACGGTGGCGCTGGCGTTGCCGGTGGTGCTGGTGACCGTCTGCCCCACGGTGATGGAGCCGTTGTTGTTGATCGTGCTCGACGAGTTCCCGGACGTGGCGATGCCGCCCGTGCTCGAAGTGATCGAGCCGTTGTTGGTTATGGTGACCGGGTTCGGACCGCCCGCCGTAACGGCTGTGCTCGATCCGCCGTTGATCGTCCCGTTGTTAACGAGCGATCCCCCGTTCGGCAGATTCTGCGGCCCGACCGTCGCGCCGCGGGGGATCGTCACCGCGCTGACGCCGGCCGGATACGCGAAACCGCCCGGGCTATGGGCTTGAGTCTGCAAAGCTGATCCCAGCAGCAGGACGGCGCAGGCCATTAGCCCCAGACGTATCTTCATCTCTGCGCTCCATACCCATCGAGGTCGGTTCAACGCGAACGAGTTGACCCTTCGCAAGGTGCGCGGTCAATCGGCCCGAGGCGTTCGGGGCGCCGCATAGCGTCGCGCTTTCGGGTGTGGGGTGAGGCCCGCTTCCGATCCAAGGCGGGCGCCCGCTGCGTCAGGCGAGACTTGCTGACCTAGTCTTCCGCAACCGCTCAGCTTTCTACAACTTCAAAGACTTGCCGCATTGCCCGGAAAACACCCAAATTCCATTGATCGACCCGTCTTTCACAACAGTTTGAACGCCATCATAACAGAAGACGCGCTGTCTATAGTCGCCAGCATATAGCGGCGCCTCGACGACCGGCTGCCCGAGGAGCGCCTTTACGGCAAGCTCGGGCGTGCCGACGGTGATGCCGCCAGCCGTCGAATACGACGGGCCAATTATATAGATCTTATTTACGCGGTGAGTTGCTTTATTGACGCTAACGGTCAGGTCTATGTAATAATAGAATACGGTTGCCCCGCGATCTCGAAGCTCGGATCTGAAAGGGGCGCCTAGTCTCGAGTAAAGTTGGTCTTCCGACATACCCAGAAATGCCCGGCCGGCTCGGACGCCGGGCACGATCGTGCTGTCGCTAACCAACATCAATTGGGCCGCGCCCTGGTCGGACTGCTGGACATCCGGCGCCCCTGAACCGACGCACGCGGCGAGGACAAGCGCGGTCACGCTGGCAACTGCGGTGTTGATGATGCTGTTCATTTCGACCCCCTGAATGGGTGGCATTGAAGGCGACGGCGCTGTCCGAGTGACCGGATATCGCGTTGGCTTCGCCTTTCCGGAGGCGTGCCGGCCCCAGGAGTCGGCGTGCTCTAGGCGCCACGAGGACTCACGAGCAGGCAGCCGCGTTTTTCAGCCTATCGAGAAACTCCTAATGAAGAGTGCCTTCGAAAAGACGATGGCCGCGCCATCGTCAGCTGCCTTAACCCGCCCAGGACGGCATCTTGAGAGTCACTCAGGAACGGGCCGGATCGAACCTTACCCCAGGAGCGCCCCCAATCAGCGGCGGACTTAATTGAGTCTTTCCGCGCCTTCGCGAACGCTGCCGATCAATATGGTGGTGCCCCAGGTCGGACTCGAACCAACACGCCCTTTCGGGCAACAGATTTTGAGTCTGCCGCGTCTACCATTTCGCCACTGGGGCCTACGCCATCGGCGAGCGAGGAGCCTATAGAGCGGCGCCCGCCAAATGGGGAGGGCGTTCGCACGTTCCGCGAGCGATCGCGCCGTTTCGACATCCGCCGCGCTGGGTGGCCGTGCTAGCGGTAGACCGCCGCGCGGACCCGCTCGGCGGCGCCGGAGGCCTCCAGCTGGCGGCGGATTTCGGCGGCGAGTTCTGGGGCCAGGGTCCTCCCAGCCGGCGGGCTTGAGCACCTTGGCGTCGCCGTCGCGAAAGCGCGGGTGGCCGTCGGGCCAGAGCTTGGCCATGTTGGCGCCCTGGACGATGTCCCACAGTGGGCCGGGCTGGAGGCCCATCTCCACCAGGCCGCCGAGCGCGAAATAGATCACATCGATGAAGGCGTCGGCCTGCGCGTCGATGGTGGTGGCCTCACGCAGCTCCTGCGCCTCCTCCTCGATCCAGGCGGCGCGGCCCATCACCCGGTCGCGGGCGAGCCCGGTCGGGGCGTCTGGCGCAGGCGCTCCGAAGGCGAGGTGGAAAGCACGGACGTCTTCCCAAGCGCGGTCGATGCTCATGGGCGAAGCCCTTTCGAAGCGGGGCTTCAGTTCTTCACGATTTGCCCATCGCGGCGACCTCTTCGGTCTTCGCCGTTGGCGTGCTTCATTGGCGCGCATGACCGAACCCTGCGACCTCGACGCGACTCAGGCCCGCGCCCTGATCGGCGCCAAACAGCTCACGGCCAGGGAGCTGCTCGAAAGCTGCATCTCGCGCATCGAAGCGATCGACCCGGCCGTCAATGCCGTGGTGGCGCGCGACTTCGAGCGGGCGCGGGCCGCCGCCAAGGCTGCTGACGAAGCGACGGCGCACGGCGAGGCGCTGCCGGCGCTGCACGGGCTGCCTTTTGGCGTGAAGGACCTGGACGAGGTGGCGGGGCTGCGCACGACCTACGGCAGCCCGATCTTCCGCGACCACGTCCCGGGCGCCGACCTGGGCATGGTCGCCCGCATCAAGGTCGCCGGCGGCATCGTGATCGGCAAGACCAACACGCCGGAATGGGGCGCCGGCGCCAACACGCGCAACGCCGTCTACGGCGCGACGGGCAATCCGTTCGACCCCTCAAAGTCGGCGGCCGGCTCGTCCGGCGGCTCGGCAGTGGCGCTGGCGACCGGCATGGCGCCGCTCTGCACCGGCTCGGACACCGGCGGATCTTTGCGCAACCCGGCCGCTTTCTGCGGCGTCGTGGGGTTCCGGCCGACGCCGGGCCTCGTGCCGAGCGAGAAGAGCGCCAGGGGCTGGAACCCGCTCTCGGTGCTAGGGCCGATGGGGCGGACGGCGGCCGATGCGGCGCTGCTGCTCTCGGCCATGATCAGCGACGACGCCCGCGACCCGCTGGCGACGACCATCCACGGTCGGACCGTCCGGCGCGGGAGCGACGTCTATCCGCCGGAGCAGGTCGATCTCGCAAGCTTGCGCGTCGCCATCACGCCCGACTTCGGCTTTGCGCCGACCGAGCGCGCAATCGCCGCGGCGCTGGCCGAGAAGACCGGTCTCTTCCGCGACGTCTTCGCCGGCGCCGAGGATGCGAGCCCGGACTGCGCGGACGCCGACGAGACCTTCGAGGTGCTGCGATCGCTGGGATACCTGACCAACCATCTGCAAAACGTGCGGACGCGGCCGGCGGACGTCGGCCCGAACGTGACGCGGAACGTCGAGGAGGGGCTGCGCTACTCGGCCCAGGACGTGTCGCGTGCACAGGCGCGGCAGACCGCCTACTACCGGCGCTGGCAGGCGTTCTTCGCGGGTTACGACCTTATCCTCTCGCCGTCGATCACCGTCTCGCCGCGCCCGTGGACCGAGCTCTATCCGGCCGAGATCGACGGCAAACCCACCCGGACCTACTTCCACTGGCTCGCGCTCGCCTACGCCGTGACGCTGGCGGGCCACCCGGCGATCTCGCTGCCGGTCGGCCTCGACCAGAGCGGCATGCCGTTCGGCCTGCAGATCGTCGGCCCGCGCGGCGGCGATGCGCTGGTGCTGGCGGCCGCCGCGGCGCTCGAGGCGCTGCTGGCTGGGGACCCGCGCACCGCGCGGCCGGTTCCGGATCTGGCCAGGCTGAAGGCCGCGTCGCCGATCAGCGCCCACCCGAACTTCATCGGCTTCGACTAGCGCCGAATTGAACCGCAGAGAGCGCAGAGAAGGTGCAGAGAACGCGGAGGCTCTGCGCGCTCCGCGCCTTCTCTGCGTACTCTGCGGCAAGAAAGGGGTCGCCGCTGGCTCGGTGACGGGCGGTTTTAGGAATCCATGCTCAGGGCGCCTAACCCTTCGCCTGGCCCGCCTTCCACTTCGCCAGGAGGGCGGCTTCGCGGTCGGGGGTTAGGCCGGCGCGGAGCTTGGCCTGGCGGTCGGCGGGCTGGGTCTTGAACCATGCCAGCGTGTCGCGGGCGGTGACCGCAAGCGGGCGATAGGTGAGCCCCGCCGCGTGAGCGCGCGCGATGTTGCGCTGGGCGAAGCCGGCCGTGTCGCCATGGCCCGGCACCCAGACCGGCATGTCCATCCAGGGCGAGACGTTGTTGTCATCCAGGAAACCGTCGGAGACCCAGGTGAAGTGGGTGTCGGCGTGCACGGCCGCGCGAATGCCGTCGAGCATCTGGCGCATTGTCTCACGGCGCGCCGGGCCGGTGGCGTTGAAGACTCCCATCGTCCCCTGCTCGGCCATGCGGATCGTCCATTCGGCGAGGTCGCGGGCGTCGATGTACTGCACCGGATCGGCGCCGTCGCCGGGCGCCAAGACCTCGCCGCCGTGGTCGATGCGCACCGGCCAATAGGTGAAGCGGTCGGTCTCGTCGCCGGGACCGACGATCAGGCCCGGCCGGATGATGGTCGCCATGCCGGGGAACAGCGCCTCAGCCTGCTGTTCGCTGAGCGCCTTCAGCGAGCCGTAGAGCACCGGCGTCGAGCGCATCGTGTCGCTGGTTTCCGCGTAGGGGTCCTTGCCCGGGTAGGGGACCAGCGCCGCCGTCTCGTCGGCGTTCGGCGTGTCGTTCTCTGCATAGACCGAGATGGTCGAGATGAAGATGTACTGCCTGACCTTGCCCGCCAGCACTTGGCCGGCGTCGCGCACCCACTAGGGCAGGGTGGTCGGGTTGTCGATGCAGACGTCCCACTCGCGGCCCTCGAGCGCCTTGAGATCGCCGGTGTTGCGGTCGCCGAGCAGCTCCTCGACCGGGCCTGGCCACGTGATCTGCTGCTTGCCGCGGTTGAAGATGGTGACCTGGTGCCCGCGCGAAAGCGCGTAGCGGACTTCGTGCGGCCCGATGAAGCCGGTGCCGCCGAGGATCAGGATGCGCATTTTCCTCACCGGTGCTGCGGCGGCGGCGCGGGCGAGGCCTGGGAGGGTAAGGCCGGGCAGCGCCGCGCCCGCCAGCATGAGAAGACCACGTCGGCTCGCCCAAATTGGGGACACGTACGATTTTCGGCCCACCCGGCTGCCTCTGGCTCTGTCTGTTCGCGCAAAATCGTACGTGTCCCCAATTTCACCCAGGGCCGAGCGATTTGCTACCGCGCGTTTCGGGCGACGAGTGGCAGGATGATCACGGGCACGAGGAGATAGAGCGAGAGCCCGGCCGCCAGTCCGAAGGCGTCCGACGTCGCGCCGACCACCGCCGGGAAACCCATGCCGACCATGCCGATCAGCGAGACCGCGGCGGAGACCGAGCCGGTCTGGCCCGGGCGCAAGCCGAGGATTTTTGCGTCGAGGGTGACGTAGAAAACGGCCGCCGCCGCGCCGAACAGCGCCATGGCCGGCAGCTCGATTACGAGCGCCGGCGCCACGACCGCCAACCCCAGCGACACGCCGACGACGAGGGTGGCGGCGACGAGCACGGTCTTCAATCCCCGCTCGCCCACGATCCGCTCGTAAAGCGCGAACGCGGCAAGCTCGCCCGCGGTCCAGGCCAGGATCAGCGCGTTGGCGAGCGCAGGAGTTTGATGGCGCACGTGCTCCTGGAAGGCGATCAGGAAGGCCATCAGCGGCTCGTCGAGCAGCGCAAACAGCCCCATGGCGACCGCGAGCAGGAGCACGTCCGGGTCGGCGAGGACGGAGAGTACGCCGGCCAGCGGCCGCTGTCGGCGCTCGGCCGGATGTGGCGGCGGGAGCCGCTGGCTGGCGAGCAGGGCGGCATAGCCCAGCATCATGACGCCGAGGCCGATGAAGGCGCCGCGCCAGCCGACCATCATCGCCGAAGCGACGGCCAGCGTGACCGGCCCGAGCAGGTCGCCAACCGACGCCCAGGTGCTCATCTTGGCGAGCGCGCCTGGCAGATCCTCGCCCGCAAGGTCGACCAGCGCCACCTCGGCGCCGTGCACGAAGGCGTCGCTGGCCGCGCCCCAGACGAACGCGGCCGCAACCATCACGCAGATCGAGTGGGAGAGCCCGAATGCGATCATCGCCGCGCCGTAGGCGAGCGCGCCGAGCGCCGAGAGCCACCGCCGGCTGACGTAGTCGGCGGCGACGACGAGACCGGCGCCCACCAGGCCGCCGGCCGACAGCGCGATCAGGGGCGCGCTCGCCACCAGATAGCGAACCGCGAGCTCGGCGCGGATCGGCTCGAAGGCGCCGGCAGGAAGGTAGGTGGTCCACTCGTCGGCGAAACGGACGAAGGTCAGCGCCGCCGCGAGCGCGAACGGCGCGCGACCAAGCGACGGCACGGCCCACCGGCCAAGCCGCCTCAAGCTTCGAAAGAGGACCTCAGATCAACGTGGGGGATCCATAGGCGCGAGGATGGCAGCGTCCTCGCAAAAGGGAACCACGAAAAACACGAAAAGCACGAACCCTCTCCTTGGAGCGGCCCGCGCTTCACCTTCACCGTCATGGCCCGGCTTGTCCGGGCCACCTATGATCACCGCGGACGGTGAGTGTTCATGGGTCCCCCGCATGCCGCTTCGCTCCAGCGGGGGATGACGAGCAAATGGGGCAGGCTCTGTTCGTGTTTTTCGTGGCCCTCTTGTCTCACCCTAACGCTTCGGTGATTGCGGTCTCCAGCACTTCGGCCATCAGGTCGATTTCGGCTTCGGTGGAGATGAGCGGGGGGCCGAGCGTGATGATGTCGCGCACGACGCCGGTGCCGCCGGGATAGAAGAAGACGCCGTGATTCAGCGCCTTGCCGACCACGCGGTTGGTGACGTTCTTCGCCTCGTCGAAGGGCGTGAGCGTGTCGCGATCGGCGACGATCTCGATGGCTTGCAAGAGGCCAAGTCCGCGGATCTCGGCCACGTGCGGGTGCTGGCCAAGGCGGGCGTGCAGCTGGTCGGAGAGCCGCGCGCCCATGGTCCGCGCCCGCTCGACCAGCCGCTCGCGTTCGAGAATGCCGAGCACGGCGTCGGCCGCCGCGCAGGCCGACGGCAGGGCGGCGAAGGTGTGGAACATGACCTGGAACCCGGCCTCGGCGATCGGCGCGACCACCTCGCGCGTCGCATAGACGCCGGTGATGGCGGCGTAGCCGCCGGCGAGGCCCTTGCCGGAGACGAGGATGTCGGGGCGCACGTCCCAGTGCTCGACGCCGAACTTCGCGCCGGTGCGGCCGAATCCGGTCATCACCTCGTCGACGATCATCACGATGCCGAATTCGTCGCAGAGCGCGCGAACGCCGGGCAGGTAGTCCTTTGGCGGCACGATGGCGCCGCCCGACGAGCCGGTGACCGGCTCGACGACGATGGCGGCGACGGTATCCGGCCCCTCCGCCTCGATCGCCGCGCGGGTGGCATCGACGTAGTAGCGGCCCGCGTCCGGATGGTGCGCGCCCAGCGGACAGTGCAGCGGCGACGGCGTCGGTATGCGCGGGAAGGCCTGCAGGAACCCCTCGAGCCCGCGCTTGCGCGACTGGTGGCCGGAAAGCCCGGCCATGGCGATGGTGGTGCCGTGATAGGAGACCTCGCGGGCCATCACCTTCACGCGGCCCGTCACGGCCCTGCGCGGCATGGTGCTGGAGGGCGATCTTGACCGCCGCCTCGATCCCCTCCGAGCCGCCGCAAGTGAAGTGGATGTGGTGCAGGCCCTCGGGCAGCCAGTCGCGCCTCAGCCGCTCGACCAGCGCCTCGCGCTCGGGCGTGCGCCAGGTCGGCACGACAAAGGCCGGGCCGTGCGCCGCCTTGCCGATCGCCTCGGCCACTTCCGCGCGGCCGTGGCCGACGTTGGTGACGATGGCGCCGCCGGCGGCGTCGAGGATGCGCTGGCCGTCGTCGGCGATCAGCCAGGCGCCTTCGCCATCGACAATGCGCGGCGAGCGGGAGGGGATGAACGGCCAGTCGGCCAGGTCGGTGGGAGCAAGTTCGGTCTGCGACATGGCCGCTCTTCTAGAGCAGGAGGGCCTGCTAGTCTCGCCCCCGATATGGCGCTCACCACCCCTCCGCTGACAGCCAAGGCGGCGGGCGCACCGGCGCCGGAGGCCTATCCGTTCGACGCCGAGCTGTCGCCGAGCGCCACCGGGACCGGGGGTATACGTCGACCTTCGCCAACCTCGGCTTCGTCGAGGTCGCCCGCCGCATCCCCGCCCGCCCGATCATGCGCTTCGATTTGAGCCGCTAAGCCTCTTCCTCCCGCGAACGGACGCAGGCAATTTGAACCACGAAAAACACGAAAAGCACGAACGCGCCCCGGAGCGGGGCGCTGTTGGCGGCTAGCCCCGTTCGTGTTTTTCGTGTTTTTCGTGGTCACTCTCTGCGACCGTGCGCCCGCCCCCATGTCACCGGAAAACACTTTGGTCCCCGCTTTTTCGCGGGGACGAGCGGATAAAATGAACGCACCCAGTGGCGGCCGCTCTAGGCGGCCGGTTGTCGGGCGAGGCGGGCCAGCTGGACGAAGGCGGCCAGGCTCGCGAGCGCGAAGAGCGCCGTCTGGGCGAGGTGGATCCAGAACCAGGCGTGGTCGCCCGCGCCTGAGAACATCGGCCGCGCCGCATCGTGTGGCCAGATCAGCGCGAAGAAGACGAAGAGGCCGATCGCGTGCACGACGACGCCCGGCCGGATCGACTTTGTCAAATAGGCGAGCGCGCCTAGCATCACATCGACCAGAAGATAGAAGAGCATATTCGGCCACACGAAGCCCTGGGTCTGCGCGTGGACAGGCGCCATGACCAGCGCTGCGATGAAGACGGCGCCCCAGCCCAGGCCGTGCTTCTCCAACGTGCCCTGAAAGTATCCGCGGAAGCCGGCCTCCTCCGAGACGCCGCCAGAGATCGCGGCCATGGCGAGCGCGATGACGACGGTGAAGAGCGGATATTGCGAGAAGTTGGCGAGCGGATTCGACGGCGTGCGCACGAGCGCGTGCAGCACGATCCAGAAGCCGGCGAGCGCGACGATCCCGAGCAGGCCGGCGGCGAGCGCCCAGAGCATGGTCGCACCCGGCAACGGTCCCGCGCGCAGGTAGGCCGCGCGCGCCGCCTTCGACCGCGCAAAGCCCCACTGTCCGCCCAGGAACGACCACGCCGCCCAGAGCACCAGCCCCATGGGAATCACGGCCCACGGCACGGCCGGCGTCACCTTCAGGTTGGTGATCAGGAAGCCGGCCCAGATACCGGAGATGAGCCCGGTGAAGACGACCGCGAAGAGGCCGGTCCAGACGCACTCCAGAACCGCGCGCAAGCTCTCGGACATGGGAAGTTCCCCCGGGCGCCGAACCGCGTCGCCGGAGCCCCCGGACTACGTTAGCGGAACCGCAGGAGTTGAATAGCCCTCGGCCGCCTCGACCGGGTGTTGACCAGGACGAAAGCGTCAGGTTCGTAACAAGCTAAACGATTGCAGCCGCTCTTTGCGCTGCCGAGCGGAAGCTAAGCCGTCTGCAGCATACCGTCATTTTTCCGTTGCAACACCGCTGCCGCTGGGTAACTCTGCAACAGTCCCCAAACATCCCGCCATCAGTGCGGGAGAGGGCGGGCTGGGAGGGATTTGAGATGAAGCAGGCATTCCTGTGCGGCGCGTCGGCCGCGGTCGTGACTATCGCGAGCTTTGGCGCGTCGCAAGCGCTGGCGCAAACGGGCGGAGCCCAGGCAGGGCAGCCGGCTGCAGCGACCGGAGCAGCGGCGGGGGCGAGCGCCAACGTCATCGTCACCGCCGGTAAGCGGTCATTGCGCATCGAGCGCGTGCCGGTAGCCATCTCGGCCTTTACGGCCCAGCAGCGCCAGATCCTGGGCATCAAGACCGTCCAGCAGCTGAGCGACTTCACGCCGGGCCTGTCCTACTACGCGATTGCGGACCGCGCCTACATTCGAGGCATCGGCCGCAACACGGTAAATTTGGCGACCGAGTTCGGGCGTCGCCACCTACTACAACGGGGTCTACTATGGCGCGAACGCGTCGATCGCCCAGGCCCGGGACTCGCTGTTCATTGGCCAGATCGAAGTCGACCGCGGTCCGCAGAACACGCTGCACGGCTCGAACTCCGACGGCGGTGTGATCAACTACATCTCGGTCCGGCCGACCAAGGATCTTTATGCCGAGGTCCGCGCGGGCGCCCAGGACTACGATGAGTACTATGTCGAGGGTGCCGTATCGGGCCCAGTCAGCGACAACCTGCGCCTGCGCGCCGCGGGGATGTATGCGAACCAGGACGGCGGCTTCTTCAAGAATCTGATCGGGAAGCCCGAAGGCGGCTACCTGCCGCAAGGCAACGGCGGCAACAGCGAATACGGCGAGCTCCAGTTCGACACCAACATCGGTCGTCTGGACGGCTGGGGGATGATCTCCAGCGCCGACTACGATACCAACTTCCACACCGTCGCCACCGTCGGCGCAATCAACGACTACGAATTCGCCAATCCGGCCGGCGACCTTACGCCAGGCGCCTTCTATGGCCTCTGTGGCCTGCCGGGACACGGGGGCGACGCCGGGTGCGCCGGCGGCGATCCGATCGTTCCGGGCAGCGTGATGACGACGCGCATCAACGCCTCGCAGTTCCCGGGAAACAACCCGTCGACGGCGGACCTGCACAAGTTCATTGAGACGTCGGACCAGCAGAACCGGCAAACACGCGATTTGGCGTTGGCGACCCAGTGGACCTACCACTTCAACGGCGTCGACCTGCAGTACATCGGCGGGTACCAGTCATTCTACTACGACCTCGACTTCGGCGCCGGGGCCGACGCCGGCGTTCTGCAGTACCAGTTGCAGGGCGCCACACCGGTCGGGGCTGGCATCGGATGCGGTGCGATCTTCGGTCTGACCGGCGCGGCCCTCGCCGCCTGCATACCGGCGGCCGAGTCGCCGCTCACAATCAATCCGGCCGACCTGCACACCAGCTTTATCGAGAACGAGCAGTACTTCAGCCACGAAGCGAATCTTATCTCGACCGCGCCCGGCCCATTCCAGTGGGTTGCTGGCGTCTATTGGTATCACGAGCACTTCGACCAGCCGATCTCGGTCGGCTGTTACCCGCATCAGACCCAGCTGCTGTTCCCGTTCGGGAGCGCCCATCAATCACACGGGTTGCACGGTCAACCTGGACGGCTTCGCCACCTATGATTCGGTCGCAGGCTACGGGCAGCTCACCTATCAGATCGATCCGGCGTGGAACTCGAGGCGTCGCGCCGGTACACCGACGACCGCAAGCAAGGCGGCGAGAGTTCAGGGCCATCGCTTCGCTTCGGTCTGCCCGGAACCCTCGACCACCGGCCTCTTCGGCGTCGCTACGCCAGCCCTCGACATTACCGCGGTCCCTGGCCGGACCCCGGCTTCGCCGCTCTACTTGGCTGGCGCCAGCGCGTGCGAGCACGTAACGCCGCAACGGTTACATCGCCCGCTCACCTTGCACGGCACGCTGGAGCGCGTTCACCGGCGACGCAACGCTGACCTGGACGCCGGACTCCGAGCATGCTCGCCTATCTGCGCTACGCGCGCGGTTACAAGACCGGCGGCTTCAATGCTCGGGAACCGATCTCTCCGAGCCCGCTGACCCAGCCAGAGTATGTGGATGCGGTTTCGCCTGGGCGCGAAGAAGACCTGGGGCAGCGATGCGTGCAGTTTCAACGCAGAGGCGTTCTACTACAATTATCAGAACGACCAGCAGCCGCTGAGGTGCAGGATGGCCGTGGTGTCTCTTCGTCACAGATCTTCAACATTCCAGCGTGCACACCTACGGCGTCGAACTGGAAGCCATCTGGCATCCGATCTGACCCGCTGGTGTTCACCGCAGAGCTATAGCTACCTGAACTCCACTGTCGCCAGCATGGACGGCAAGTGCGTTCGTCAATCGCCAACGACCCACTCGCCATCGAGCCGGGCGCAGAGGACACGGCCGGCTGCCCGTTCACCGGTACGGGCCAGCAGACCTTGTTGGCAACACGCTCGCCGAGGCGCCCCGAACAAGATCGCTGTCAACGCGACCTACCCTTCACCTTCGACCCAGGGAAGCTGTCGTTCTCCGCGTCATATCTGGAAGGACAAGACCTTTGGCGCGATCTTGAACACACCGCCAACGACGGCGCCGGCCTACTCGCAGTCAACCTGCGGGCGACCTGGGACGACGCGCAAAACCGTTACACGGTCACCGCCTTCGTCGACAATCTGTTCAACACCACCGGCTGGGACAACTTGAGCGAGACGCAGTCATCCGCCGGGCGGCCCGTACGACATCGTCACGGCTGTGGGCCTGACCTATCCGCTGACCTTCGGCACCGAGCTGCAGGTTCGCTTCCACTAGCCGGGCGGACCGCGGACGGCCGGGCGGCGACGCCCGGCCGTTTCCTTTGGAAGGGGCGAAAATGGCCAGGCGGCCGGCACGCATGAGCGCTGAGGCGATCGAGACGACGCTGAGCGCGGCCGCCGCCCACTACGCCGCCGGGCGGCTGGACGAGGCGGCGCGCAGCTATGGCGCGGTCGAGGCCGCCTTGCCGCGCGACCATCGAGCGGTCTACTCGCTGGCGGTAATCGACATCAGCCGCGGCCGGCTGCCGGATGCGCTGGTGCGCCTGAAGCGAGTGGCGAAGCTCAAGCCGGACCTCTTTCCCGCGCTTTTCAACCTCGGCCGGGTGAGCCAAAGCCTGGGGCAGTGGCGCGAGGCCGCCGACGCCTATGCGCGCGCCGTGGCGGTAAGGCCCGAGGCGACCGATTGCCAGTTCGCCTTGGCGGCCGCGCTGGCTGCCACCGGCCGGATCGACGAGAGCGTCGCCCACTATCGGGGACTCACGGCCGACCCCCGCCTGGGCGCGAACGCGCTGGCCCGGCTCGCGCTGATCCGCCCGGAGGCGGTCACCAACGCCGAGCTGGCCGCGATCCAACACGGCGCCGACGACACTGGCGTCGCCGGCGAGACACGCATCGGCCTGCGCTTTGCGCTGGGCGAGGTGCTGGAAACGCGCAAGGCCGACGACGAGGCGTTCGCCGCTTTCGCCGCCGCCAACAAAGCCAAGCACGACGCGCTGGCCGCTAGCGGGCCCGCGAGCGACCCGCGCATGGTCGCGCGCGTGAACGCGCGGTCGATCGCGCAGGTCAAGGCGCTGTTCACGCCCGCCTTCATCGCCGCGCACCGCGACGATGGCGATGCCAGCGCCGCGCCGATCTTCATCGTCGGCATGCCCCGCTCAGGCTCGACCCTCATCGAACAGATCCTGGCCAGCCATGCGGGCGCACAGGGCATGGGCGAGAGCGACGTGATGGCCGAGCTGCTGCGCCGCAGCGGCGCCTACGATCCAGCCCGGGCCAACCGGCCGGGGTTCTTCCGCGCGCTCGCCGAGGCCTACGTCGCGGCCATGCGGGCGCGCGGCTGGACGCGGAGATCGCGGCTGGTCGACAAGACGCTGGAAAGCTATCTGCACGTCGGCATGATCCACCTGATGTTCCCGCGCGCAGTCGTCCTGCACAGCGTGCGCGATCCCATGGACACCTGCCTCGCCTGCTTTCGCCAGCTGTTCACGCACGGAAACGAGACGCTCTACGACCTCGCCGAGATCGGCGAGGCCTATGTCGGCTATCGCGAGATCATGGAGCACTGGGCCCGCGTCCTGCCGGGCCGGGTGATCGACGTCGAGTACGAGGCGCTGCTCGCCGAGCCGGAAGAGACGATCCGGTGGCTGGTCACCGAGGCCTGCGGTCTGACCTGGGACCCGCGCTGCCTGGAGTTCCACAAGACCGAGCGGGTGGTGACGACGGCGAGCGCCGCCCAGGTGCGGCAGCCGCTGTTTTCGACCTCGCGCGGGCGCTGGCGGCGCTACGAGCGGCACTTGGGCCCGCTGATCGAGGCGCTCGGGCCCTACGCCTCCACCGGAACCCACCACTCCACCCAGGCGCCGGCCTGATCGGGCGTGGAGTTGCCCGGATAGAACTCGAGATCGGGCGCCTGGACGAGCTTCCGGGCCGCCCGCGGCAGGCGCTCGCCCCAGATCTCCGTCGCTGCGGCCTCCATCTGCGGATGCACGGCGCCTCCGTCCATGACCTGCCGGAAGACAAGGTATGCCTGTGGCGCAACCTCGATGACGTCCAGGCCGTCGGGAGCCGGCGCGTCAGGCGCTAGCGGCGCCCCGGCCATGTAGCGCATCGAGCCCGGCTCGGCGCCGACCGGCGCGGCGGCGCAGACACCGAAAGTCTCGAAGCCCGCCTGGCCGGCGAGCGGCAGCATGGGGACCAGCCGCTCCCAGAGCGTCGGGATGCCCGCCTTGTCCTGCAGGTTGAACACGGCCGCGAGGCCGGCGACGCGCAGGCGGCCTTTGCGCATGGGCTCGGGCGCTTGGGTCACCGAGATGCGGACCTGGGCGCGGTCGGGCATGGCGGCGATGGTTTCCATCGGCGTTGGGCGATCGGAGCGGCGATAGCGGCCGGGCGGCACGCCGAAGGCGCGCTTGAACGCGCGGGTGAAGCCCTCCTGGCTGTCGAATCCGCACTCGAACGCGAGCTCGACCAGCGGAGGCGCGGCGCCGCTGGAGAGCCGGCTGGCCGCCGCGACCAGCCGCCGGGCGCGGACGTAGGCCATCGGGCTCAGGCCGAAGCGGGCCCCGAACTCCCGGGTGAAGTGGTAGGCCGAGAGCCGCGCCGCCTCGGCAAGCTCCCCCAGCGTAAGCGACTCGAAGAGGTGCGCGTCGATGTGGCGCTGGGCCCGCTCCAGCGGGTCGCTCTGCAAGGGGGCGTCGGTCACGCCCCAGCATGCCGCGCTGGACGGGCCTTGTCTTGACCGGGTTTGCTAGTGCGGTTGCGTCCGGCCAGCGCTTCGGCGGCCCGGCGCGGCATCGGGGAACCACGAAAAACACGAAAAACACGCTCCCGGAAGGACGTGCGGCGCCCACCCCTGAAAACGTCATGGCCCGACTCGTTCGGGCCACCCATGAACATCCGATCCATCCGGCGTGCATGGGTCCCCCGCATTGGCAGCTACGCGCCTCTGCTTCGCAGTCCGCTTCGCTCCAGCGGGGATGACGATGAACTAGGGCCCGCGGCGTGACCGCGATGCCGGCGCGATCGCGAGGGCGCTTTGCGCAGATTCGCGCGCAAGAGCGCCGCCGCTAGGCAAGCGCCCGCGGCGTTCGATCGAGAAGGTCCCCGTTCGGGATCATCATCGTCGTCATCATCATCTCTGCAATGGACGAGCGCAGGGGCTCGCCCGAGCAGGGGACTCTTCTCAATCGAACGCGCGCGGTACTGATGAGCATTATCCGCGCCGGCAGGGGCGCTCAGCAAATCGCTTAGCGGGGGCCGGTGAAGACGTTGGGCCTGACCCCGCTCGAGAGCGGGGTCCGCTGATCTCGCGAATGCCCGTTCGGAGCCCCTTCCCCCTTGCGGGGAAGGGGTTGGGGATGGGGGTGTGCTCGCGAAGCCGTCCGCTCTTGTTCAAACGATCGCCTTCCACCGAGCGCCGCGTTTCACCCCCGCCCCTGTCCCCTCCCCGCAAGGGGGAGGGAAACGCAACGGCGCCGATCGAGCCGCAACCGTCAACCGGGAGCCGACGCCGCCTAGTCTCAACCCACCCCAGGCTCGCTAAAGTACGGTCCGGGAGTATGGCAGGCCGAGTTGCTTCTTGCCGATCAGGCTTAGAAATGCCGGGGTGAAGGCGGCGTGCTTCAGGCCGGTGAAGATGTCGCGCAGGCACCGCTGGAGGGGCGCCCGGGCGTAGACCACCGACGTCGCGGCATAGTCGAAGGCGAAGACGACCATATCCCGCGCCGCGCGCGCCAGGGTCTGGCAGGCCTGGACGATCTCGAGCGCCTCGTCCGGGCTGGTCGTGTGGCCCTGAGCGGCCCTTGCATCCATCGCGGCGACGAGGCCGAGGAGGTGGCTCCGGCCGGCGCGGACGCGGCCGTCGAGCTCGCCGATGCCGAATTGCACGACGCTGTCTTCGGCCTGCAGCCCCTCGCCCACCGTCCGCCTGGTCTTGGTCGCCGACGCAACCAGCTCGGCGAGCGCTCGCTGGCCAAGGCCGGATGCGAAGGCGGTGAGACCGACGGCGTTGAGCCGAACGGCGTCGGCCGTCGACAGGGGGCCGGACGCGTCTCGGCTCGCCCAGTCGTACGTCCAGCTCCGTCGCGCCGGCACGAACCGATCGGTTATCGTGTAGTCGACGCTGGCGGTGGCGCGCAGGCCCATGACGTCCCAACTGCCGTCCTTGATCTCCACCTCCGCCTTGGGCAGCACGAAGGCGCGGTAGCGTCCCTGCCCTGCATCGCCGGTGTTGGCGGCGACGAGCACCCAGCTGGACAGCGAGCTCCCGGATCCGAACGACCCCGGGCACGAAACCCTGAATCCGCCGTCGACCTCCGTCGCCACGGCCCTGGGTATCAGCGACGTCCAGCACGAGGTGGGGCCGTGGCCGAACACCTCGTCGCGGCCCTCCGGCGGCAGGCCGAGGAAGGCGGCGTGGTTGACCGTATTGCAGACCGAGACGCGCCAGCCCGCCGATCCGTCGGCGCGGGCGATCGCCTCGACGGCCTCGAAGAAGTCCAGCCGGCTGCCGCCCAGCCCGCCCGCGTGCTCTGGGATGAGGATCTGCGGGAGCCGCGACTCGAGCAGCGCCGCCGTGACGCTGTCGCTCAGGCGGCCCAACCGCTCACCGGCGGCCGCCTCCTCGCTGATCAGATCGTAGAGCCCCGCCGCGCGTTCCCGTGCGCTCGCGCGTATGGACACATCGTCCATCCCCAACCTCCGCCGTTTGCGGCTTTCGCGCCGAGCATGTCACCGGACGCCAGACGCCGCCAGCGCACGACACCGCCTGGGGCCGGTCGCGATTCGAGGAGGGTCGCCTTCTCCCTCTTGGGGGAGAAGGTGGCCGGGCGGATGCCCGGTCGGATGAGGGGTCGCGCTCCGATCGGAGATTTGCCTGTTGGCGCCAGCGGCAGGCTCGACTCCCGCCTCTGACCACGAAAAGCACGAAAAGCACGAACGGCGCGCTGCCTGGAGAGCCCGGGTCCCTGTTCGTGTTTTTTGTGGTTTTCGTGGTTCCGTCTGCCACGTGCGTCGCCCATCAACTCGCTAACCGGAGCGTTCTGAGAAACCCCTCATCCGTCAGCTTCGCTGCCACCGTCTCCCCCAAGAGGGAGAAGGGACTGCGGCGAGATCCGCCGATTCATCGAAACATCAACGCGCCCTAGCCTCGGCGGGCGATCAGGACCGAGTTCAGACCGCCGAAGGCGAAGGCGTTGGACACCAGCGCTTCGGCTTCGAAGGCCTGCGCCCGGCCCAGCGCCAGCGGCAGGTCGCACTCCGGGTCAGGCCCGAGATAGCCGAGGATTGGCGGCGCAACGCCGTCTCGCAGCGCCAGCACGCCGGCCATGAACCCCATCGCGCCGGCGGCGCCGAGCAGATGGCCGTGGGCCGACTTGGTGGCGATCACCCGATGACGTCCGAGATCGCCGCCCAGCACGCCGCGCAGCACGTCGGACTCGGTCTTGTCGCTCAGAAGCGTGCCGGTGCCGTGCGCGCTGACGATGACCGGCGTGTCGCGTGCGATGCCGGCGTCGGCGTAGGCGCGCTGCATGGCCGCGCCGGCGCCCCGGGCGCTGGGCGCGGTCATATGGCCGGCGTCGGAGGAGCCGCCCACCCCGACGATCTCCGCATAGATCGTCGCGCCGCGCGCGCGGGCGTGTTCGAGGTCTTCCAGCACAAGGCTGGCCGCGCCCTCGCCCAGCACCATGCCTTTGCGGTCGATCGAGAACGGGCGACAGGCATCCGGCGCCATGACGCGCAGCGCGCGCCAGGAAGCCCACGCGCCGAAGGTGAGGCTGGCTTCGGCGCCGCCGACGATCGCGACCTTGGTTCGGCCGGCGCGGATCATGTGGGCGGCTTCGGCGATCGCATGCGCCGACGATGCACAGGCGCTGGAGATGGCGAACGCGATACCCTTGACCCCGAAGATCATGGAAAGCTGGCTCACCGCCGCGCTGCTCATCATCTTCGGGACCGTCAAGGGATGGACGTTGGTCAGATCTTTGATCAGTATCCGAACGAATCCCTCCTCCTGCGTGAGATTTCCCCCGCTCGCCGCGCCATAGAGGATCGTGGCGTCGGCGAGGACCGCAGGCTCGGAGAGCAACCCGGCGTCGCTCAACGCCTCGTGCGTCGCGACGACGGCATAGGCGGCGACCGGGTCGAGCTGGGCGGTGACCTTTCGTCCGGCGTAGGCTTCCGCCGCGCTCGCATCGAGGCTGTCGATGGCCGCCGCCGGCCCCTGCATGGTCAGCCAGTCGGCGTCCGGGTGACACCGGTCCAGCGGCCTTATGCCGCCCGCCCCGTCCTTCAGCCTCGACCAACTTGTCGAAACCCCCTGCCCCAGCCCGGAGACGCAGCCCAGGCCGACGACGGCGACGCGAACGCTCATGCCTACGACTGGCCGAGAACCGGCGTGAAGCGGATGTTGTCGCGCTCCAGGCCCTTGAGCACCACCTCGAGGCCGCCGGACTTGATCATCCACTCCAGCCGATGGTCGCGGTATTCGCGCTTGAACAGGCCCTGGCTGACCAGACCGGCGACATCGGTCATGGCGGTGTTGAAGCTACGCGCCTCCTCGGCGGCCTTGGCGACCGAGTCCCGCGCGTTCACGCGGGCGAGCCAGTCGGACAGCTTCGAGCCCCTCGCCGGCGCGTGCCCGAAGCCGAGAAAGCCGTTCACGAAGGGCGCAACCGATAGGTCGCCCCAGCCGAAGGCGTCGCCATTGAACCAAGCCCGGTCGCCGAGCTCGCGCTCCAGCCAGGCGAGATAGCCCTCGATCTGCACCTTGGCGTTGGCGCGGATCGTCTCGGCGAGCTCGCCCTCGGCGCGGCGAAACCAGGTCAGCTCGGCAAGGCCCCAGCTGATCGCTTCGACGTGGGTGTCGACCACCTCTTCGATCATGCGCACGCGCGCCCGCTCGGCGGGGCCGGCGGGCAGTAGCGGCGGCGTCGGCCACTTGTCCTCGATGTACTCGAGGATGATCGTCGAATCGAAGACCCTCACCTCGCCGTCGACGAGCGCCGGCACTTCGCCGCGTGGGTTGGCTTCGGCGAACTCGCCCCGCGGCCCGCCGGCGCCGATGCCGTCCGGCAGCTTCGCCTCGAACGGAACGCCCTTCTCGCGCAGCGCGATCTTGACCTTCTGGGCGTAGGGCGAAAGCGGGTGTTCGAACACGGTCAACATGGCGTCGGCGCCTCATCAGCGGGTGGCAGGCGGCGAAACCAACGCCACAGGCCCGCCGCTGGGTCAATCTGGCCAAGCCGGTGAATTGCCGATAAGCCGCGAGCAACGTTGGGAGGCCGCCCGGGCTCGATGTTCTCGAAGATCCTTATCGCCAATCGCGGCGAGATCGCGGTCCGCATCATCAAGACCGCCCGGCGGATGGGCATCGCGACAGTCGTGGTTTACTCCGACGCCGACGCCGACAGCCTCGCCGTGGAGATGGCCGACCAGGCGATCCGGATCGGCCCCGCGCCGGCCGCCCAGTCCTACCTGGCCGGGAAGGCGATCATCGCCGCGGCGGAGGAGACCCACGCCGACGCCATCCATCCGGGGTTCGGCTTCCTTTCCGAGAACGCCGGCTTCGCACGCGCCTGCGCCGACGCCGGGATCGTCTTCATCGGTCCGAAGCCCGAGGCCATCGAGGCGATGGGCGACAAGATCGCCTCCAAGCGCTTTGCGACGGCGGCCGGCGTCTCGGTCGTGCCGGGGCACGTGGGCGAGATCGAAAGCGCGGCGGCAGCGGCCAAGGCGTCGAAGGCCATCGGCTACCCGGTGATGATCAAGGCCTCGGCCGGCGGCGGCGGCAAGGGCATCCGCGTCGCCTGGAACGACAAGGACGTGGCCGAAGGCTTCGCCGCCGTGCAGGCGGAAGCGAAATCGGCGTTCGGCGACGATCGGGTTTTCATCGAGAAGTTCATCGAGAGCCCGCGCCACGTCGAGATCCAGGTGCTGGGCGACAAGCACGGCCACGTCGTCCACCTGTTCGAGCGCGAGTGCTCGATCCAGCGGCGCAATCAGAAGGTGATCGAGGAGGCGCCCTCCCCGCTGCTCGATCCCGAGACACGCGCGGCCATGGGAGCGCAGGCGGTCGCGCTGGCCAAGGCGGTCGGCTACGACTCCGCCGGCACGGTGGAGTTCGTCGCCGGCCAGGACAAGAGCTTCTACTTCCTGGAGATGAACACCCGCCTGCAGGTGGAGCATCCGGTGACCGAGCTGATCACCGGCGTCGACCTCGTCGAGCAGATGATCCGCGTCGCGGCCGGCGAGCCGCTGGCGTTCGCCCAGGACGACCTGGCCATCAAAGGCTGGGCGATCGAGAGCCGCGTCTATGCCGAGGACCCGCTACCGCCGTTTCCTGCCGTCGATCGGCCGCCTCGTGCGTTACGAAGCGCCGGCGGAGGGCGACGCCGGGGGCTACGTCGTGCGTAACGACGCCGGCGTGCGCGAGGGCGACGAGATCTCGATGTTCTACGACCCGATGATCGCCAAGCTCTCGACCTGGGCCGAGACGCGCACCGAGGCGATCGACGGCATGGGCCGGGCGCTCGAGGACTTCCACATCGAGGGCCTGAACTCCAATCTCGCCTTCCTGGCCGGGGTGATGGACCAGGACCGCTTCCGATCCGGCGCGCTCTCGACCAACTACATCCCCGACGCGTTCCCGGACGGCTTCCACCTCGCCGAGCCGACACCATTCCAGACCGACGTGATGACCGCGGTCGGCGGCTATGCGCAGCGGCTGCTCGCCGCCCGCGCGCGCGCGGGCGACCAACAGCCCGGTGCGCACCGAGTGGGTGGTCCTTATTGGCAAGACGCACAGGCGGGTGGCGCTGAGCGACACCGATCGTGGGCTCGTCGTCCGTTTGCTCGACGAAAAGCGCGAACTGGAGCTCACCGAGGTCGACTGGCGGCCTGGGCTCGCGCTCTTCAAGGCTCGCGTCGGCGGCAAGGCTTTCACCGCGACCATCGAGCCCGCCGCCGAAGGGTTCGTGATCCGGCATCGGGCGGCGCAGGCGCGCGTGCTGGTGCTGACGCCGACATCGGCGGTGATGCACGACCGGCTACCGGAGAAGCAGGCGGCCGACACCTCCAAGCTGGTGGTCTCGCCTATGCCCGGGCTGGTCGTCTCGATCGACGCCGTCCCCGGACAGCCCGTGCGCGAGGGGGAGATCGTCTGCATCATCGAGGCGATGAAGATGCAGAACATTATCCGCGCCGAGCGCGACGGGGTGGTGAAGGCCGTGAACGCCGCCGCCGGCGACAGCGTCGCCGCCGACGATGTCCTGGTGGAGTTCGCCTGACATGGACGATCGGCCGTCAGAAATGAACCACGGAAATCACGGAAATCACGGACAGTTGCTCTTCGCCGACGAGACCTTCCTGGTCCGAAGAGCGGTATTCGAGGTAAGCCGCCAGATGGGGACCGGCTTTCTCGAGGCCGTCTATCAGGAATGTCTGGCGATCGAATTCGCGGCTCAGGGCGTCCCGTTCGAGGCGTCGCCCATGCTGGCGCTGGCCTACAAGGGCCAGCCCTTAACGCAATCGTATAGGCCGGACTTCGTCTGTTTCAGTCGCATCATCGTCGAGCTGAAGGCTACCCGAGAGATCGCGCCCGAGCATCGGGCGCAGGTCTTGAACTATCTCAAGGCCACCGGGTTGAAGGTCGGTCTCATCGTCAACTTTGGATGCGCCCCGAAGGCGCGCGTTGAGCGCCTAGTTCTTTGACGATCGATGTGCTCCTTTCCGTGGCTTCCGTGTTTTCCGTGGTTTGCTTCTGCGTCGGGCTGGGCCGCGCCGTCGAGCCGCCTCGGCGGCAATCTGGCCAACTCCGGTGATAGCCGATAAGCCGCGATCGGTGCTAGGAGCCGGCTTGAGGATGGATAACGCGCCGCTTGCAACGCGGGAAGCCTGGCTGGCGATGGTCGCGAGCACGCTCAAGGACGGCGACGTCGAGCGGCTGAAGCGGCGCACGCCGGACGGACTCACCATCCAGGCGCTCTACACCGCTGCCGACGCGCCGCATGCCGCGGCGATCTGGCTCCCCCTGCGCGATGCGGAGCGGCCGTGGGACGTCCGGACGGCGACCGCTCACCCCGACCCGGCACACGCCAACCGTGAGATTCTCGACGACCTCGAGGGCGGCGCCGCCTCTGTGCTCTTGCGCATCGACCCGACCGGTCGCCATGGCGTTGCGATCGGTTCGGCCGAGCGGCTGGCGCGGGTGCTCGACGGCGTGATCCTCGAGGTGGCGCCGGTCGGGTTGGACGCGGGCTTCCTCGGGCCGGCCGCAGCAGACTGGCTGGCCGAGGTCGGCAAGTCCTCGCCGGCGGCGAAGCTGCTGTTCAACCTCGACCCCCTCAGCGCCTTCGCGCGGGCCGGCGCGAGTCCCGGGCCGATCGAGGCGCATCTGATCGCCGCGGCGAACACCGCGGCCCGGCTCGAGCCGACCTACCCGAAAGCGGGCCTGTTCCTGGCCAGCGGGCGCGCGGCGCACGAGGCCGGCGGCGGGGTGGCGATCGAGCTCGGCGTCGCGGCGGCGAGCGCGCTCGCCTACGCCAAGGCGCTGGCGCGGGCGGGCCTCGGAATCGAGATGGCGTTCGGCAAGATCACCTTGGGCGTGACGGCGGAGGCCGATTACTTCCGCGCCATCGCCAAAGTCCGGGCAGCCCGCATGATCTGGTCACGGATGACCGAAGCCTGCGGCGTCACCGCGCCGGCGGCGATCGAGGCGCGCTCGTCGGCGCGCATGCTCGCCGCCCGCGACGTCTGGACCAACATGCTGAGGCTCACGCTCGCCGGCTTCGGCGCGGCGACCGGCGGCGCTGATGCGATCATCCTCGGCGCGTTCACCGACCCGCTCGGACTGCCGACCGCGTTCGCCCGCCGCCAGGCACGCAACGCCCAGCTGGTGTTGATGGAAGAGGCGCACGTGGGCGCGGTCGCCGACCCGGCCGCCGGCGCCTGGTTTATCGAGGCGCTGTCCGACCAGATCGCCCGCGCCGGCTGGGCCACGTTCCAGGCGATCGAGGCCGAGGGCGGCATTGTGGCGGCCCTGGAGAGCGGCCATGTCGCGGACGCGGTCGCCACCGATCGCGCCGCCTTGCAGGCGGCCGGGGCCCCGCGCATCGGCGACACGCTCTATCCGAACACTGATGATACGCCGCCGGCGATCGAGCCGGTTGAGGTTGCTCAGTTTTCCGTCGACGGACCGTCGCCCCAGCTGCCCGGCCCGGACAGCTGCTGTCCCGCTCTCGAGCCAATGACGCCATGAGCCCCACGGCGCCATTCCCATGCGCTCATCCCCGCGCAAGCGGGGACCCAGGTGTTTTCATGCAAGCGGTGGCGGTGGTTGCTGCGCCCCAAGAACGGGTCACGAAAAACACGAAAAGGCACGAAAACGCCGCCGCAATGCGCGTGCGAGCCAGGCTCGTTCGTGCTTTTCGTGTTTTTCGTGGTTCAAAAAAAGCCTGGGTCCCCGCTTGCGCGGGGATGAGCGGGTTTAATGAGCGAGCCCGATGAGCAAGTTCCCAGATTTCACCACGATTGATTTCGAGCGAGCCGCTTCGCCCGCCTCGCCGAGTCCTATGCTGCAGCCCGCGGTCTGGGAAACGCCGGAGGGGATCGCGGTCAAGGGGGCTTACGACGCCGGCGACATCGCCGATCTCGAGTTCGCCCGCACCTACCCCGGCTTCGCGCCGTTCCTGCGCGGCATCTATCCGACCATGTACGCGACCAACCCGTGGACCATCCGTCAGTATGCGGGGTTCTCCACCGCGGAGGACTCCAACGCCTTCTACCGCCGCAACCTGGCGGCCGGGCAGAAGGGCCTTTCGGTCGCCTTCGACCTCGCCACCCACCGCGGCTACGACTCCGACCACCCGCGCGTGACGGGCGATGTCGGCATGGCGGGCGTCGCGATCGACTCCATCCTCGACATGCGCACGCTGTTCTCCGGGCATCCCGCTCGACAAGATGAGCGTGTCGATGACCATGAACGGCGCGGTGCTGCCGATCATGGCGCTCTACATCGTCGCCGCCGAAGAGCAGGGCGTGCCGCCGGCCAAGCTCGCCGGCACGATCCAGAACGACGTCCTGAAGGAGTTCATGGTCCGCAACACCTACATCTATCCGCCCGGACCGTCGATGCGGATCGTCGCCGACATCTTCGCCTACACGGCGCGCCGAGATGCCCAAGTTCAACTCGATCTCGATCTCCGGCTACCACATGCAGGAAGCCGGGCGCCTCGCTCGACCTCGAGCTCGCCTACACCCTGGCCGACGGGATCGAATACGTGCGCGCCGGCATCGCCGCCGGCATGGACGTCGACGCGTTCGCCGCCGCGCCTGTCGTTCTTCTGGAACGCCGGCATGAACTCCTTCATGGAGATGGCCAAGCAGCGGGCCGCGCGCCTGCTTGTGGGCCGAGCTGATGGCGGCCAAGTTCGCGCCCAAGGATCCGCGCTCGCTGACGCTGCGCGCCCACACCCAGACCAGCGGCTGGTGCCTGGCGGCGCAGGACGTGTTCAACAACGTGCCGCGCACGACCATCGAGGCGCATGGCCGCGGTGGCCGGCCAGACCCAGAGCCTGCACACCAACTCGCTCGACGAGGCGATCGCGCTGCCGACCGACTTCTCCGCCCGCATCGCCCGCAACACCCAGCTCGTCCTGCAGCTGGAAGCCGGGCAGACGCGCACCATCGATCCCTGGGGCGGCACCTATTACGTCGAGCGGCTGACCGCCGACCTGGCCGCCCGCGCGCTCGGCGCACATCGAGGAGGTCGAGGCGCTCGGCGGCATGGCCAAGGCGATCGAGCAGGGCCTGCCGAAGCTGCGCATCGAGGAAGCCGCCGCGCGCACCCAGGCGCGCATCGACTCCGGCCGGCAGAGCGTGGTCGGCGTGAACCGCTATCGCGCCGCCAGCGAAGAGCCGATCCACACGCTGAAGGTGGACAACGCCCAGGTGCGCGCGAACCAGATCGCCCGCCTGAAGCAGCTGCGCGCCGAGCGCGACCCGGCCGCCGTCGAGCGTGCGCTGGAGGCGCTGACCAATGGCGCCCGCGGCGACGCCAACCTGCTGGCGCTCTCGGTCGAGGCGGCGCGGGCCAAGGCGACGGTCGGCGAGATCAGCCTGGCGCTGGAGCGCGCATTCGGCCGGCACCAGGCCGAGATCCGGCTGTTGCACGGCGTCTACGCCAAGGAGGCCGGGCCCGACGCCAAGATCGCGCGCGCCAGGGCGATGGTCGCCGCCTTCGCGCGACGCCGACGGGCGGCGCGCCCTCGATCCTGGTCGCCAAGATGGGCCAGGACGGCCACGACCGCGGCCAGAAGGTGATCGCCACCGGCTTCGCCGACCTCGGCTTCGACGTCGACGTCGGCGTGCTGTTCGCGACGCCGGAGGAGGCCGCGGCCGAGGCCGCGCGCACGCGACGTGCACGTGGTGGGGGCCAGCTCGCTCGCCGCCGGGCATCTGACCCTGGTGCCGGAGCTGAAGGCGGAGCTGGCGGCGGAAGGACGGGCGGACATCATGATCGTCGTCGGCGGCGTCATCCCCGACGAGGACCTCGCCGCGCTGGAGGCGGAGGGCGTGGCGGCCGTCTTCCAGCCGGGCACCGTGATCGCCGACGCCGCGATCAAGGTGCTGGACGAGCTGAACCGCCGTCTGGGCTACGCGCAGGCTTAAAGAAGTGGCGATCATCAGCGGAGAGTTTCGGCTGGCCGAGACCGGAGACGTCACCCGGGTGTTGCTCCGACGACTGCTCGGCTGGCGGCGCTTCGCGCCGCTCGCGGCGCTGGCGATCTTCTTCGCCGGCCTGCTCATGACGAGCGCGGTCATCGCCGCAGTCGCGGCGCCCGACGTGCGCGCCAGCGCTGTGATCGGAGCCGACGGCGCGCTGTGCACCGTGGCTCTCTATCTCTGGGCCTGGTTGTGGCGGGGCGTGATCCTGCGTGCGTGGCGCCGCCGCGGTGTTCCTGACCCGATGCGCATCCGCGTTGAGACAACAGCCGAGGCCATGCTGTTCGCCGTCGGCGAGGTGACAACGCGCTTCCCGTGGACGGAGGTGAGCGAGATCACCCCGTCGCGGACCCGATGGGTCGTCGTGGCCCACTATTCGGCGTGGGGCATTCCGCGCCGCTTCTTCCAGGATGTGCCGGCCGAGCGCGCGTTCGTGGCCGACGTCCTGTCGCGCCTGTCGCCCGAGGCTCGCGCCCGAAGCGACGAGGCGGCCGCTTTCGCCGGCGGGGCTCGCTAGCCGTCCGTACCCAGCCGCTTGTAGTAGAGGATCGTAGCCGTCAGGCCGCCGTGCGGCTTCAGCGCATAGTCGGGGATAAGCCCGGCGCGGATGTAGCCAAGCCGCTCGTAGAACCCCGGCGCGCCGTCCTCCTCGGCGGTGTCGAGCGTGAGCAGCGTGCGCCCGTTCGCGACCGCGATGCGCTCGGCCTCGCCCGTCAGCGCCGTGGCGAGTCCGAGGCCGCGATGGGCCGGCGCGGTCATCAGCTTGGCGATTTCCGCACGGTGCGGCTGGTTGGGCCAAGGCACGAAGGCGAGCGTCACGGTCGCCGCCAAGCAGCCATCCAGCCGAGCGCCGAGCACGACGCGCTCGCCCGCGATCCGCGGCCGCGAGCGACCCGGCCCAGAAGGCCTCGGCCTCTGGTCGCCGCAGCGGGTGCATGAAGCTGACCGACCCACCCGCGGCCACGACCGCGATGAGGATATCGGCGAGCTCGTCGATGACGCGTGGATTAGACGTGAGCGGCGCGATGTCGATCGGTGGCGTCACCGACATCAGCTCCGCGCGACGGCGACCAGGTAGGTGACCGCCTCACGCGTCTCGTTGGCGAAGACGGTGTCGGCGGGCGGGCCGAACGCCAGGCAGTCGCCGCCGGCAAGCTCGCGGCGGACGCCGCCTTCCTCGACCACCAGCCGACCGCCGATGACCCAGACCACCTGGCGGATGCGGGCGTAGGACGCGGCCGGCAATCCGACCCGCGCGCCGGGCGGCAGGTCGACCGCAACCAGCTCGAGCGGATGATCGGGTCGCTGGAACAGCTGGCGGCGGATGTAACCGGTGGCCGGATCGCGCCAGAGCGGCTGGTCGGCGGCGCGCACCAGCGGGCCGGCCGAGGCCTCGGCGCGCGCGAGCAGGCCGGCGAGCGTCAAGTCGAAGGCGGACGCCAGGCGAACGAGCGTGACGGCCGTCGGGCTCGCCTCCCGCCGCTCGATCTTGCTGATCATCGCCTTGGAAACGCCGGAGCGCGTGGCGAGCTCGGCGAGGCTCCAGCCACGCCCGTCACGCTCCAGCCTCAAGCGATCGGCGAGCTGTGATTCGGCGTCGTCTTCGATGGCGGACATTTGTCCACTATAGTAGACTTGGCCGGGCGTCGCAAAGAGGAACCACGAGTTCAGGCCGGCGCAAGCTCGCGGGCTTGGCCATCGAACACCGGCGCCTCTTCGGGCTTCATCACGGGTTTGCCGAGGATGAGGTCGGAGGCTTTTTCGGCCATCATGATGGTCGGTGCGTTGGTGTTGCCGCCGACCAGGGTCGGGATGACCGAGGCGTCGACGACGCGCAGGCCCGCAAGGCCCTGCACCCGAAGCTCGGCGTCGACGACGGCCAGCGGGTCGCCGTCGCACGCCCATGCGGCAGGTGCCGACCGGATGGTAGATCGTCTCGGCCGTGTCGCGGATCCAGGCGTCGATTTCGGCGTCGGTCTGCACGCCGGAGCCGGGCGCCACCTCGACCCCGCGCATGGAGACGATCGGCTCCCGCTCGGCCACCGCCCGCACCATCTTGGTCCCCTCGCGCAGCGCGCGGCGGTCTTCGTCGGTCGCCAGGTAGTTGGCGAAGATGGCCGGGTCGGCGAGCGGGTCGGCCGAGGCCAGCCCCACGCGGCCGCGGCTCTCGGGCCTGCAGCTGGCAGACGTGCACCGAGAAGCCGTCCTTGGGCACGGTCTGCTTGCCGTGGTCCTTCATGATCGCCAGCACGCAGTGCAGCTGCAGGTCGGGCCGGTCGAGGTCGGGCCGCGACTTCAGGAAGGCGCCGGCCTCGAGGAACTGCTGCGCGGCCGAAACCCTGGCCGAACAGCATGTAGTTCAGGCCGGTGGTCAGCCTGCCGAGGCCCGTCGAGTGGGAGTAGGCCGTCTTTATGGTCGGCGTCTCCCACGAGAGGATGACGTCGAGGTGGTCCTGCAGGTTCTCGCCGACGCCCTTCAGCGCGTGAACGACAGCGACGCCCGCCGCCTTCAGCCGATCCGGATCGCCGATGCCCGGAGAGCTGCAGGATGTGCGGCGACTGCACGGCCCCGGCGGCGAGCAGCACCTCGGCGTCGGCGCGCACCTCGCGCGTCTGGCCGTCCTGCACGAACTCCACCCCGACCGCGCGGCCCTGCTCGATCAGGATGCGCGTCGTGCGCGCGCCGAGCTCGATGGTCAGGTTGGCCCGTTTGCCGGCGATCGGACGCAGGTAGGCGGCCGAGGCGCTCCAGCGCTCGCCGTTCTTGATGGTCAGCTGATAGGGGCCGAAGCCTTCCTGCTGGAAGCCGTTGAAGTCTTCGGTGCGGCGGTAGCCGGCGGCGACGCCCGCCTCGATGAAGGCGCCGTAGATCGGGTTCTTCGACGCGGCTTTGGAGACGTGCAGCGGCCCGTCCGCGCCGTGGTAGGCGTCGGCCGCCGCCCTCGAAAGTCTCCGACGCGCTTGAAGTAGGGCAGCACGTCGGCGTAGCCCCAGCCGGTCAGGCCCATCTGCCGCCACTGGTCGTAGTCGCGCGCGTGGCCGCGGATGTAGATCATGCCGTTGATCGACGACGAGCCGCCGAGCCCGCGCCCGCGCGGCCACCAGAGCTTGCGGTTGCCCAGATGCGGCTCCGGCTCGGTCCAGAAGCCCCAGTTGTAGTCGCCCTTCTGGCTGATCAGGCCGCCGACGCCGGCCGGCATGCGAACGAGCAGGGAATTGTCCTTGCCGCCCCGCTTCGAGCAGCAGCACGCGGACTTGCGGATCGACCGACAGGCGGTTCGCCAGCACGCAGCCGGCGGAGCCCGCCCCGATGATGATGTAGTCGAAACCGCCGTCCGCCATCACGCTTGCCTCGCCCCTCGGAAACTCTGGGCGAAGCCTTAGCAACCCGCCGTCGCGTCAGCCAAGCGGCGCCGAGGACGACATGTTGGCGGTCCGTTGCGCAAGCTCGCTTCGGCTCGGCGTGCGAGGCTGGGCGCGCAGGGCCCAGAGGCCGATCAGCGAGGCGGCGAGCAACACCGTTTCCGGCGCAATCAGCCGCAGGCTGTCGGACAGGGTTCCGTCCGACGCGGAGCCCCCGAGCCTGATCGCCAGGATCGTGGCCGCGATCGCGGCGACGAAGCCAAGCCCGGCCCGCAGCCGGCGCGGCGACGCCAGGCAGAACGCGAGGATGGCGGCGAACGCGAGCGGGAAGCCGCCGAAGCCGGCCCGCGTGTTGGTGAACCCGAGCGGGACGGTCAGGGTGATGCCGCTCGCCGCGGCCGCATGACGGGGGTCGAGAACGAACTTTGATCCGATGGCGACGAACAGCAGGGTCGCCGCCAGCAGAACCGCACGGCCGAACCAGACGATCACCATCCGATTGGCGTTGGCCACGACGCCCTGCGCAGGCGCGGCGGCCGGCGGAGCGCCGGCGGCCTCACGGCGGCCGAACCACATGCGCGCCAGAAGACCGTCGCGCCGCAAGAGTGCGTGGTAGGCGGCGCCGGCGATATGCAGGGCGATGAGCACCATCAGTGCGCGCGCGAACGCCAGATGCACGTACCGGAACGGAGAGCCCCAGAAGCTGGCCGGCAGGACGCCCTGGTGGAGAAAGACGATCTGCGGCAGGTGGGTCTGCAGCGCCATCGCCAGGCCGCTGAGCGGCAGACCGATCGCCGCGACGTAGAGCAGCCGGTGCGAGAGCCAGGCCACGTGGTCCAGCAGCCGATAGCCGGTCGCCGCATCAGCGGGCCGGGCCGTGCCGGTTCTTAGTCCGAGCCGCAGCGTCATAAGGAACAAGATGAGCATGCCCGCCGACATGTGCGTGCGCAGCGCCTCGAGCTTGCGCGGCGCACTGTTGGGCATGTGAGCCAGGATGGTGGTCCCGATCGTCAGGTCGGCGACGATCAGGACGGCCAGGACCCAGTGGATCGCCACGATGGCGGGGTGATAGCGGCTGACGACGCGCATGGGCGCCTCCTTGTTCCGGTATCGCTTAGCGTTGGCGGTGTCAGGCGGGCTCGGCCGCCGTCGGGATGGGAGCGAAGTCCAGGACCGGTCGGGCGACCAGGTTGAAGTAGGCGCGGAAAGTGTTGAGCCCGACGGTGGCGATGAGGTCGACGATCTCGCCGTCGCTGAACCCGTGCGCCTTCAACGCGGCGACGCGCGATTCCGGCAGACGGCCGCGCGCGCGCACCAGGTCGACGGCGAACGTCAGAAGGGCGGCGGTCCGCTCGTCACCTGCCTCACCCGTGCGCGCCGCGCTCAGCGCCTGCTCGGAAACGCCGTTGCGCCGGGCGATACCCGAGACCGCGGCCAACGAGTAGTCGCAACCAAGCTCGGCGGTGACCGCCGCGGCGACGAGCGCCTGGAGGTCCGCCGACAGCTCGCCGCGGGAGATGGCCCCCGCGAAGCCGATGTAGCCGTCCAGCGCCGCCGGCGAATTGACCATCAGCCGCACCATGTTGGGAATGCGGCCGCTGCGCTGGACGACGCGCTCGATCGTTTCCTTTGCTTCGCCGGTCAGGGTAGTGGTGTCCACGAGGTTGAGGGTCGACATCTCGACTGTCTCCTTGGCTGCAGGGATGATCAGGCATGGGCGGGCTCGGGCGCCTTCGCCGCGGCCGTTCGCATCGCGCGCAGGGCCCCGCCCCACGCGACGAGCTGATCCAGCATGGCTGAAACGCTCGGCGCCTGGCGCGGGCCTGGGCTGAAGGCGGTGAAGTCCTGAAAGTCGGTGAACAGCGACAGCGCCACCTGGGCGCGGACGGTCGCCACCTGCACTTCCGCCAGGATCAGGCGCAGCTGCTCGGCTGCGCGCAACCCGCCGGACCCGCCGTAGGTCACCAGCCCCGCCGCCTTGTTGTTCCATTCAGCGTAGAGGAAATCGATCGCGTTCTTTAGCGCCGCCGAGGGACCGTGGTTGTACTCGGGCGCGACGAAGACGAAGGCGTCGAAGGCTGCGATGCGCGCACCCCACGCCCGCGTGTGAACGTGTTGGGCTTTCCCGAACGAGGGCGGGAGCGGCTCGTCGAGCAGCGGCAGATGGAAGTCCGCCAGATCGACGATTTCGAAGCGCGCATCCGCTCGCTGAGCGGCGATGCCACCGACCCACTCGGCGATCGCGAGCGCCTTGCGGCCGGGCCTGGTGCTGCCCACAATGACGGCGATGTTGATCATGGTCTGCTCCGCGCAAAGAAGCGTTTGCCTGACCTCCCGACCGTGGTATCGCTTATGGTCAAGGTCATTGACTACAATTAGTAAGGTACCTTGATTATATCGTCAAGCATCTTGATGAAAAAATCGACGCCATGAGCGAACCGCCGCCCCTCGACGACATCGCACCCGCGATCGGGGCGGCGAGCCGCGGCGTGATCGGCGCGATGATGGCTGGCGTCGCCGCGCGCGGCTTCGAGGGCATGACGCCGGCGTTCGCGAGCCTGATCCCGCTGCTCGACGCCGAGGGCGCGCGGCCAACCGCGCTTGCCGCCCGCGCCGGGATCAGCAAGCAGGCGATCAGCCAGCTCGTGCGCGAGCTGGAGAAACGCGGCTACGTCGAGCAGGCCGTGGACTCCGTCGACACCCGCGCCAGGATCGTGCGTCTGACGCCGCGCGGCGTCGCCCTTCGCGCAGCCTGTTTCGAAGTCCGTCAAGAGCTGCAGGACGCCGGCGAGACCGCCCTCGGCGCCGCACGACTGGCGCGGTTCCGAAAGGACCTGGCGCAGCTGATGGAAGCGATCTCCGCGCTGCGACGGCCGCCGGAGCCGGCGCGCTAGTCCAAGAGCGGAGCAGGTCCAGGTCCGAGCACCTGCGCGTAGAACCGCTCGCCCATGCGGCGGTAGCCGGCCGCGTTGGGGTGCAGGTCGTCGGGCAGGTCGGGGGCGTCGGCGGCGCTGAACAGCTCGAGGCCTGAGAGATAGCGGATGTGCTCGTCGCCGCTGCGCACCCGCGCCTCGACCACGCCCTCGAGCAGCTCGCGCATGCGGGCGAGCGACGGGCCGCCAGCGGAGCCGGCCTCTTCGCGGCTGGCGGAGAAGATCGGCGAGACCACCACGATCGGCGTCGTCGGATGTTTCTCGCGGATGATGGAGATCATCGAATGGGCGGAATCGAGGAAGGTCCGCTCCTTCAGCATCCCCTCGCCGTGCACGTTGATGCCGAGCTTGAGCACGATCATATCGGCCGGCAGGTCGCGGATCGCGCGCGCCGCGAGGCCGCTGAGCAGGCAAGAGCCGGCCCAGCCCATGTTGACCAGGCGGGCGTCGCCGAGCGCGCAGGCGACGGCCGGCCAGGAGCCGGATCCACCGTCAGCCTCCATGCAGTGGGAGATGGAGCTGCCATGGAAGACGATCCGCTTGCGACCGTCCGGCCACGGCGCGACGTGCGCGCCGTCGTCGACCTCGACGCCGGTGATGGAGACGGTCGCCGTCTGCGGCAGCCAGAGCTCCACCTGCTTGTCGCCAGCCGGCATACCCTCGAACGTCACGGTCGCCTGCTCGTCGCCCATCAGGCCGCCCTCGGGCGTCATCAAGACGCCGCCGCTCGCCGCCTGCCGGCGGCGGAACTGGCCATCGACGTAGAGCTCGTAGTTGACCGGCCGCGGCACAGCGTCCGGCGGGCCGGCGATCGAGCGTTGGGTTGACGCGATGCGGATTTCGGTTGCGTCGGTGAGCATCCTGAGCCGCACGCCGGCGGGGCAAGACGCCACCCAGCGGGTGAAGGGGTCGAGGAAGAGGGTGTCGGCGAACGGATAGCGCAGCGGCTGCAGCGCGCCCGGGCGGCGGCGCACATCGACGTGGCCGTCGAGCAGGCTCGCCATCATCTCGAGGTCGATGGTCTCAAGGGTCATGGCGTCTGACATCTTCCGCTCCCCTTATCAGCGCACGTACATGCCGCCGTCGACGACCAGCAGCATGCCGGTGATGAACTTGGCGTCGTCGGAGGCGAGGAAAAGGGCCGCGTGCGCGGTGTCCCAGGCCGTGCCCATCTGGCCCATGGGCACACGCGCGTTTCGCGCGGCGCGGGTCTCGTCGGTCGTGCGGCCGCTGGCGCGGGCGATGCCCTCGATCGCCATCGGCGTGTCCATCAGACCCGGCAACACCGCATTGCAGCGCACGTGATATTTCGCGTTGGCGCCGGCGACGCTGGTGGTCAGGCGGTTCACCCCGGCCTTGGAGACCTCGTAGGCCACCTGGTTGCCGCCGGAGTATGAGGCCAGCGATGAGATGTTGACGATCGCCCCGCCGCCCTGCTCGCGCATGAGCGGGATGGCGGCCTTGGTGGTCAGCCACATGCCCTTGAGGTTCACCTCCAGGATCTTGTCGAAGGCGACCTCGTCGGCGTGCTGGGCCGGGCCGTCGCGGCCGCCCTGGGTTCCCCCGATGCCGACGTTGTTGACCAGGATGTCGACGCGGCCGAGCCGCGCCTTGCCGGTCTCGACGATGGCGGCGGCCTGATCGGCGCGGGTGACGTCGGCCTCGAACGCCGAGGCGCGGCCGCCTTCGTGCGCGATCATCGCCGCGGTTTCCTCGGCGCGGGCCAGGATGCGGTCGACGCACAGTACCGACGCGCCTTCGCGGGCGAAGAGGATCGCCATGGCGCGGCCGTTGCCGATGGTCTCGCCCGGCGTCTGCCCGGCGCCGACGACGATGGCGGTCTTGTCCTTCAGCCGATCGCCCATGGCCGTCAGGCCCTCAGGTCCGGGATCGAGGACTGGCCCCGGCTCGAGCTGCACGCCGAAGCTGTTCAGGAACATCGAGACCTGGGTGTACTGGCCGACCGTGAAGACCACGTCCATGCACTGCTTTTCGTCGAAGTGGCGGGCGAGCGCGGCCCAGGTCGCGTCGCTGACGAAGTGAGTCGCGGACCAGCTCGTCGGCGGCGCGGATCAGCGCCGCTCGGCGGCGGTCCAGTTCCGGCGTCCGCGCCTTCCTTGATGGCGGCGATCTCCTCAGCGCTCAGCCCCTCGCGCAGGCCGATCGCGGTGTGCTGGGTGAACTCGTAGCCGGACTTGCAGAGGAAGCCGGTGCGCAGGATCACGATCTCGCGCTCGCGCGCCGGCAGGCTGTTGCGGCGCGAGAGCACGTAGCCGCCCCACTGCTGGAAGCGGGTCAGCGCCTTGGGCGCGTGCGCCAGCGTGCGGAAGATGTTGAGCACCCGCCCGCCTTGCGCCATCGGCTCCAGGGCTTCGCGTTGCTCGTCGCTCATTTCGCCGTCCTGCAGCGGCGCGATGCGGGGTTTCGACAGTCTCATCGGCGGCGCTCCGGTCGTTCCTGGCTTTCCTTCACGACCTAACAGAGGTGGGGGCGGCTAGGCCAGCCGGACGCCCCTTTCGGCCAGCAGCGCGCGCAGCGCGGCTTCGCTCGTGAATACCTCGGCCTGAAAGCCGGCCCGGCGGGCGCCGTCGACGTTCTCGGCCACGTCGTCGAAGAAGATCGACCGCGCCGGATCGATCCCCGCCTGCCGGGCGACCATCTCGAACGCCTCGAGCGCCGGTTTCGAGCGGCGGAGCTCGTGGCTGAGGTAGGCCTCGAACGCGGCGAGATCCCCGCCCGTGGCGGCGACCAGGAAGTCCCAGTGAACCTGGTTGGTGTTGGAGAAGATCATCACCCGATTGGCGCTCGCAAGGCGCTGCACGTAGGCGAGCATCGAGGGGTCGACGGTGAAGTGGCAGCACCAGTCGGCGGCGAACGCCTCCCACCCCCCGCCGTAGCCGAGCTCGTCGGTCAACTCGGCATGCAAGGCGGCGATCGGGAGACCCGAGCCCCAGTCCTTGCGCCGGATGAGCCGGCTGACCTCGCGCGGGGTCGCCTTGGTCCGCGACGCGATCCGCTGAACCATGACCGCGTTGTCGTGCGCGACGATCACCCCGCCGAGGTCGAAGACGATGGCGTCGAACGGGCGAGCATCGGCGGCCGTCGCGGTCATTCGGCGTCGCTCCGGCTCGCGGCGGCGATCGCCTCGCGCACCCGCGCCAGGGCCGTCTCGATCGGGGCGGTCTCACCCAGCATGTCGAAGGTCAGATAGAGTGAGAAGACGCAATGCCCGTGCACTGTGGCGACGAGCGATCGCGCCAGGGAGAGGATGGCCGGCGGCTCCCGGCCGGGAAGCGCGGCGGCGATCTCGGCGACCACGATCCCCATCAGGTCGGCGACGACCTTCTGGTACCACTCGGGCGCCGGCCCGCCGTCCGCCATGTGGTGCTCGTAGATGGCGATCCAAGCCTTCGGCTCATCGGCGGCGAACGCAAAGTAACCGCGCACGAGGGTCGCGATGCGGTCCCCGTCCGAGGTCGCCAACCGTTCGCGCAAGTCCGCCGCCCACAGCGTGAGCGTCCTGGCGTTGACCGCCACGATGAGACCGTCGTAGCTGCCGAAGACGTTGTAGAGGGTGCCGATCGAGTAGCCGACGCGCTTGGCCACATCGCGCGCGGAAAAGCCGGCCAGGCCGGTGCGCGCGAGCTGCCGGCGCCCCTCGGCGACGAACAGCTCTGTCAGTTCGCTGCGCGTGTGATCCGACCGGCGTCCCATTGGCCTAAGCGTTATTGAACAGTGATCGATTTCGGGATCGGCTCGTCGTCCGTCAAGCGGATTCTCTGGGGGCCGGGGCGGCGGGCGCCCTCGGTGGTCCGGACAGCTTGGTTGGCCCCGGGCCGCGCGTCTGTTAAACAGCCGGCGTTCGGAGCGAAGAGCGATGTGTGAAATCGAGCGTTTGAGGGCCTAGAGCCCAGCCTCTGAGGGCTGACGCCGCCGCGACCGCCGCGCCTTGCGCGATCGCGGCCCGCTTTCAATCGATTGAACGGATTCACACGACATGCCGAAATCAAAAAACGCTCGCGCAGGCTCGCGCCGGACCACCCCCTATCCCGAGCTGAACACAATTCTCGAGCGGATGGTCGATGGCTCCCGCGAAGCGCTGGGCGACAATTTCGTCGGCGCCTACCTGCACGGCTCGTTCGCGCTGGGCGACTTCGACGAGCGGAGCGACGTCGACTTCATCGTCGTCACCGGCGAAGACCTGAGCCCGGACCAGCTGCAGAGCCTGCAGACGCTGCACGGCGAGCTCTATCGCGAACCCAGCCCCTGGGCCGAGCGGCTGGAAGGCTCTTACGCCCCACAGGCGATTTGGCGTCGGCGGTCCGCCGAGCCGCGCGACCCGCCTGGCGAGCCACGCCCCGACGACTGGGCGGACCCCGGGGCCAGCGGATTGCACCCCGAGGTCTATCCGTTCTGGTTCATCGGCAACGGCGAGGACCACCTCGTGCGCAGCGAGCACGACAACCGCGACATCCCCCGCTGGATCGTGCGCGAGCACGGAGTGGTCCTGGCGGGGCCAAACCCGCGCGGCCTGACCGATCCAGTAACGCCGGAGATGCTGCGGGCCGAGGCGCGGACGCTGATCGACCTGTTCGCGAAGCTGGCGAGCGAGGGCGATCTCTTGAAGACGCACCTCGGCCAATCGTTCGCCGCGGTCGCCACCGCCCGCGGGCTGCATACGCTGGAGAGCGGCCGCGTGAACTCCAAGGCCGCGGCCGTCACCTTCGCCAAGCACCGACTGGAGCCGCGGTTCGCGACGCTCGTCGAGCGCGGCTGGTTGGAGCGCAAGGAACGTGTGCCGATCGCTGCCTACGTCGAGCAGCCGGCGAATCCGGAAGCGGCGGCGGCGACGCGCGAGCTCTTGCAGCACGCCCAGGGCGAAGCGGCGCGCCTCGCCGAGGCGAGAGCGTTGACGGAGCGGCGGATCGCCGCCCAGCGGCACGGCCCGGCCGACGCCCACACCTGGAGCGGCGAGCGCGGGCGCGGCGGCGCACCCAGGCGGGGTGGCTGGTCACCATCGGTGACCCGGCCCGGCGGGCGAGGCCGGCGCGGCTAGTGCGGCGGGGCCTCGCGGCCGACGATGCACTCCTCGGCCTTGTCGACGCAGGGCCGCGACGGTCCGGGGCCCGGCACAGCGCGGCTGACGGCCGGCAAGCTCTGCAGGTAAAGGGCGATGTCGGTCGCGTCCGCCTTCGAGAGGTTGGCGAAGTCGGCCCACGGCATGGCCGGCGACAGCACCCGCCCGCTCGGCGTCGCCCCCGTCGTGAAGGCTGCGACGATCTGGTCGGTGGTCCAGGTGCCGAGCCCCGTCGCCTTGTCCGGCGTGAGGTTCGGCGGCACGAAGACGCCGAGGCCTGGGATGATGAAGTCGGCGTCGGACCCGGCGAGTAACCGTGTCATATCGGGCTTGGGCGAGAGCCCGCCGGGCGTGTGGCAATCGCCGCAGCCCATCACCTTCACCATGTACTGGCCGCGCGCCACCTGCTGATCATGCGACGGCGCGCAGGCGGCGAGCGACGCCGCGGCGGACGCAAAGGCGAGCACGACGCAAGCGCGTGCGATGGCAGTTTGCATGGATTTCCCCCCAAGGCGCCGCGCACAGGACTAGCAGGTCGCCGTCGGCGCCGGGAGTCCGCGGAGGCCCCGTCAGGCCTCAGGCGCCGTTCTTCGCACTCATAGCGCTGTCGACGACGCCGTAGTCCGTGGATTTTGCGCCCGGCGTCGCCACCGCGACGCCCTCGGCCGCCAGCCCGCGCTTCAGCAGTTCGCGAACGGCCGAGGCGCGGCTCGGCATGCGGCGGGTAAATCGCCAGTCGTCGAGGGCAGCCAACTCCTCGCCGGTCAGCATGATCTGCAGCCGCTCGCCGCGGATGGTCTCGTCCATGGCACACCCCCGTGGTCAAAGTGTTACGACGGCGGCAACTTAGGCATCGGCTCAAACACCGTCAAGGGCGTTCATAGCGCCTTTTGAGGCGATTACTCAAAGCGAGATATCCACGCCTAGGACTTAGGTTGCTGTGTATACCCAGAGATAGCCAAAGAGTAGTCTGAGTATACTGCATAATTGATGAGAAGTAGAAAGATAAAAGTTCGCAGTTCATGAACTTGTGGGCGACAGGGGCGTTGTTCTACCTCAGAACACGTCGATAAGGACCTCGAGCGGTGCCCGACCAAATCGTTTCCGATTACTTGACCGTCGCGAATTCCATGCGCGACGACGTCCTGACGGCGGACTTGCTCGTCGCCGAGTCAAACCACCGGATCGCGAACAATCTCACATTGATCGCCGGGCTCCTGCGGCTGCAGGCGGCCGGCATCGCGCGCGCCGGCGAGCCGTTGAGCGCGACGGACGCTTGCGCTCAGCTCGAGGAGGCAGGCGGGCGGATCGAGACGGTCGGGCGGCTGCATCGGCTGCTGGCGGCAAGGGGCCAGGAGCCATGGCTCGACCTCGGCGACTACCTGCGCGACATCGCCGAAGCGTCGATCGCGTCGATGACGTCGACGTCCGACATCGTGCTCAGGCTGGTCTCGACGGCAGGGCGCCAAATCCCCACGCGGCAGGCGCTGCCGGTCGGCTTTATCGTTGGCGAGCTCGTCACCAACGCGGTGAAGTACGCCCACCCTGCCGGCGTCAACGGCGTGATCGAGCTCGGCTGCCACAAGGCTCGGGGCGGGGCGACGATGATCAGGGTGGCCGACGACGGCGTCGGCCTCCCGGATGGCTTCGACGCCACGCGCGGCGGCGGCCTCGGCATGCGCATGGTGCGGAGTCTGGCCGGGCAACTCGGCGCGCGACTTGACTTCGTCCCCGAGGAGATCGGGCTGACGGTCGAGCTGACGCTGCCGGCGCTCGCGGGCTAGTCCGGCAGCTTTGCCGGCATCGGCGAGCCGGTGTTCACTGGTCGAAGCTCGATCTCGATCACGTTCCAGACCGAGCGCGCCGGCTTGAGCTCGCCGCCGATGACGAGGCGAAAGGGGCCTTCCTTGTCGTTCAGCGGCTTGCCGTTCTCGGTGTCGGCGAGGATCACCGGCTGGTCGCGGAAGCTCTTCTCGGTCTCGGCCAGCGACAGCACGGTGGTGAACCCGTCCTCGCCGGTGACGATGATGATCTGGTTCACCGGCGCGCCATGCAGCCGCTTGTCCGACGGCGCGCCCACCTCGGCGAGGAGCTCGCCGATGAGAGGCCCCGAGTACGTCGCCTTCGCGCCATAGGGCGTGGTCACCGTCGCGCGCTGCATGCCGCGCATCTCGGCCTCGGTGACGGTGGCCTTTGCGTCGTAGGGCCCCTTGACCAACACCGATCGGGAGTCTGTCGCCGCCGTCATGGCGAGCGAGACCGCCGCAATGCCGATCGTCGCCCACATGCGCATAGCCGCCCTCCGACTCGCTTCCGCGTAAAGGATGTCACGCCACGCCTTGGGCGCCAGCGGTTTCCGCCACCTTAAGCAGACAGGCGTTCGACCGCACCGCCCGTTGCGGCGCAGTCAAACAGTTGTTCGAACGCGCTTGCTGGCTCCCCCGCGCGGAGTAAGTTAGAGGGACCGCGAACGAGCAGACGACCGCGCGAGGAGCGCATATGGCTGATTTTGGGGCCGACAAGCTGGACGCATTTCGCGCCGAGGTCGGCGCTTGGCTGAAGGCGAACTATCCCGCCGAGCTCAACGATCCGCACGCCAAGACCGATCCGGAAGCTATCTGGGGCGGGCGCGCCTTCGCCGGCCAGCGACGACCCGCAGATCGTCTGGATGCGCCGTGCGGCCGAGCGGGGCTGGACCGCGCCCGCCTGGCCGACAGCCTACGGCGGCGGCGGCCTTTCGCGCGGCCGAGGCGCGGGTGCTCGAACGCGAAATCTCCCAGGGCGGCTACCGCGCCCCGCTGGTGTCGTTCGGTCTCTGGATGCTGGGGCCAGTGCTGCTGGAGTTCGCCAACGAAGCGCAGAAGACACGAGCATCTGCCGAAGATCGTCACGCGGCGAGATCCGCTGGTGCCAGGGCTATTCCGAGCCGGGCGCCGGCTCCGACCTCGCCGGCCTGCAGACCCGGTGCGAGGACAAGGGCGACCACTGGCTGATCAACGGCCAGAAGATCTGGACCTCGCTACGCCAACAAGGCCGACTGGTGCTTCTGCCTGGTGCGCACCGACCACGGCCAAGAAGCACGAGGGCATCTCCTTCGTGCTGATCGACATGGCCACGCCGCGGCGTCGAGACGCGGCCGATCAAGCTGATCTCCGGCGAGAGCCCGTTCTGCGAGACCTTCTTCACCGACGTGAAGATCCCCAAGGAGAACATGGTCGGCCAGCTGAACGGCGGCTGGGACGATCGCCAAGCGCCTGCTGCAGTACGAGCGGCAGAACATCTCCGGCGGCTTTGGCGGGGGCGGCGGCGCGGGCGGGGCGGCGGGCGATCTCGGCCAGATCGCCAAGCGCTATGTCGGGGCTCGACGAGACCGGGGCGCTGGCCGATGCGGACCTGCGCGCGCGCATCACCAAGCAACAAGATGGATTTCCAGGCCTTCGGCCTGACCATCAGCGCGCATCGCGGCGGAATCGCGGGCGTCGCAACGGCCCGAGCGCCGCCACCTCGATCATCAAGTACGCCGCCGCGGCGTTCGCCCAGGAGCGCTCCGAGCTGATGGTCGAGGCCATGGGCGCCCAGGGCCTGGGCTGGGAGGGCGACGGCTTCACGCCAGGCGAGATCACGGCCGCGCGCGGCTGGCTGCGCTCGAAGGGCAATTCGATCGAGGGCGGCACCTCGGAGGTGAACATCAACGTCGTCGCCAAGCGCGTGCTGGGCTTGCCCGACCCGAAGTAGAGTTTGAGCGCGGCGGCCACGATGTCGGCGGCCCGCGAACGCATTTGAGGAGATAGATGATGGCCGATTTCGGCGGCAACGAACTGGACGCCTTCCGCGCCGAAGCGCGGACGTGGCTGGAAGAGAACTTCCCGAAGTCGCTCCGGCGCGACGCGGACGCGGCCTCGGAAGAGGCGGCGATGACCGCCATGTGAACCCGAACGCCGACCAGAAGCTCTGGAAGCAGCGCATGGCCGAGAAGGGCTGGGGCGCGCCGACCTGGCCCAAGCAATACGGCGGCGGCGGCCTTGAGCCAGAGCGAGGCGCGTGTGCTGCAGCAGGAGATGGACCGCATCGGCGCGACCAACCCGATCGTGGGCATGGGCGTCGAGCATGTTCGGCCCCACGCTGCTCGAGTACGGCACCGAGGAGCAGAAGCAGCGCCACATCCCGCCGATCGTCAACGGCGAGCTGCGCTGGTGCCAGGGCTACTCCGAGCCCGGGCGCCGGCTCCGACCTCGCCGGCCTGCAGACCAAGTGCGAGGACGAGGGCGACCACTGGGTGGTCAACGGCCAGAAGATCTGGACCTGCGGCGCGCAATACGCCGACTGGTGCTTCTGCCTCGTGCGCACCGACCCAGACCAAGAAGCACGAGGGCATCATCTTCGTGCTGATCGACATGCACCAGCCGGGCGTCGAGACGCGCCCGATCAAGCTGATCGCCGGCTCCTCGCCCTTCTGCGAGACCTTCTTCACCGACGCGCGGGTCGAGAAGAACGACATGGTCGGGCCGCTGAACGGCGGCTGGACGGTCGGCAAGCGCCTGCTGCAGCACGAGCGCTCCGGCCAGGGCGGCCGAGCGGATGCTGGGCGGCAATGCGAGCGTCGCGGAGATCGCCAAGAAGTACGTCGGCCTGGACGAGAAGGGCCGCATCGCCGACTCCGACCTGCGCGCGCGCGTCGCCGGCCACATGATGCGGGCCAAGGCCCACGCGCTGACCCTGCAGCGCGCGGTGGCCGAGGCGAGGGGCAACCTCAACCCCAGCGCCACCACCTCGATCATGAAGAACTCCGGCACCCAGATCGGCCAGGAGCGCGCCGAGCTGGTGCTCGAGATCATGGGCCACCAGGGCCTGGGCTGGGAGGGCGACGGCTTCGAGGCCGACGAGCTTTCGGCGGTGCGCGGCTGGCTCTCCGGCAAGGCCACCACCATCTTCGGCGGCTCGCAGGAGATCCAGAACAACATCATCTCCAAGCGGATCCTCGGGTTGCCTGACCCGACGGCATCGGCATAGGGATCGTCGCGAGGACGGAGTGAAAACAGATGGCTGACTTTGGCGGCGCCGATCTCGACGCCTTCCGCACCGAAGCCCGGGAGTGGCTGGAAGCGAACTTCCCCCCCTCGCTCAAGGGCCGCGGCGGAATGATGTTCCTCGAGGGCCGCGGCGATGCCGGCGGCGACGTGGGCCTGTGGAAGCAGCGCATGGGCGAGAAGGGCTGGGGCGTTCCGACCTGGCCCAAGGCCTACGGCGGCGGCGGCCTCGAGCCGGCGCAGGCGCGCGTGCTGCAGCAGGAGATGAACCGCGTCGGCGCCTGGAACCCGATCGGCGGCATGGGCGTGATGATGTTCGGCCCGACCCTGCTCGAGTACGGCAACGAGGAGCAGAAGAAGGCGCACATCCCGCCGATCGTGCACGGCGAGGTGCGCTGGTGCCAGGGCTTCTCCGAGCCGGGCGCCGGCTCCGACCTCGCGTCGCTGCAGACGCAAGCTGCGAGGACAAGGGCGACCACTGGCTGGTCAACGGCTCGAAGATCTGGACCTCGGGCGCGCCAGTGGGCCGACATGTGCTTCTGCCTCGTGCGCACCGACAGCGCAAAGAAGCACGAGGGCATCAGCTTCCTCCTGATCGACATGAAGGCGCCGGGCGTCGAGGTGCGGCCGATCCAGCTGATCGCCGGCGCCTCGCCCTTCTGCGAGACCTTCTTCACCGACGTGAAGGTGCCGAAGGAGAACCTGGTCGGGCCGCTGAACGGCGGCTGGACCATCGCCAAGCGTCTGCTGCAGCATGAGCGCAGCGGCCTCTCCGGAGGCGGCGGCGGAGGCGGGGGCGGCGGCATGTTCGGCGTCGGCGGCTCGCGTGCCGGATCTGGCCAAGACCTACGTCGGCGTCGACGACAAGGGCCGGATCGCCGATTCCGACCTGCGGACCCGCATCTCGGCCACGACATGGAGCGCCGCGCCTTCCAGCTCACGGCCATCCGCATGATGACCGAAGCGCGCTCGAACCAAGGCCCGAGCACGGCGACCTCGATCATGAAGAACGCCGGCACCAAGGTCGGCCAGGACCGCGCCGAGCTGCTCTCGAGATCATGGGCGCCCAGGGCCTCGGCTGGGAGGGCGACGACTTTACCGCCGACGAGCTGGCCGCCGTGCGCGGCTGGCTGGGCGGCAAGGCCACCACCATCTTCGGCGGCTCGTACGAGATCCAGAACAACATCATCTCCAAGCGGATCCTGGGCCTTCCGGACCCGATCAACAGCACTTCAAACTAGGGACGAATTGAAATGGCCGTTTTGACTGAAGAACAAAGCATGCTGCGCGACGCGGCGCGCACCTGGACCCAGGAAAAGTCGCCGGTGTCCGCCTTCCGCAAGATGCGCGACGCCGGCCTGCCGCTGGGCTACGACCCGGCCGCCTTCGCCGAGATGGCGGAGATGGGCTGGACCGGCGTCATCATCCCCGAGGAGTACGGCGGCTCCGACTTCGGCTACCTGAGCCTCGGCCTGATCCTCGAGGAGACCGGCCGCACGCTGACCGCCTCGCCGCTGCTGTCATCGCGCTCTGGCCGCCGCCAGCGCCATCATCCTCGGCGGCACGGACGCGCAGAAGGGCGCCTAGCTGCCGAAGATCGCCTCCGGCGAGCTGGTCGCCACGCTGGCCATCGACGAAGGCCCGCACCACGCGCCGGAGAAGGTCGCGCTGGCCGCGAAGAAGAGCGGCGCGGGCTACAGCTTGACGGGCGAGAAGACCTTCGTGCTCGAAGGCATGGCCGCCGGCCTCTTCGTCGTCTCCGCCCGCACCTCCGGCAAGCCGGGCGACAAGGACGGGATCACCCTCTTCCTCGTGCCGCCGACGCCAAGGGCGCTGACGCGCAAGGCGCTGAAGCTGGCCGACAGCCGCGGCGCCGCGAACGTCGAGCTTCGACAACGTCGAGGTCGGCGCCGATGCGGTGCTCGGCGAGGTCGACAAGGGCTGGGCCCTGCTCGAAAAGGTGCTCGACCGCGCCCGCGCCGGCCTCGCGGCCGAGATGCTCGGCGCCGGCGAGCCAGGCGTTCGACACCACGCTCGACTACCTGAAGACCCGCGTGCAGTTCGGCCAGGTGATCGGCGCGTTCCAGGCGCTGCAGCACCGGGCGGCGAAGATGTTCACCGACCTTGAGCTCGCGCGCTCCTGCGTCGAGGCGGCGCTGACCGCCATCGACAACAACGCGCCCGACACGGCGGAGCTGGTCTCGCTTGGCCAAGGCCAAGATGGGCGACACGCTGCACCTGGTCTCCAACGAGATGGTGCAGATGCACGGCGGCATCGGCATGACCGACGCCCACGACGCCGGCCTGTACCTCAAGCGCGCCCGCGCGGCGGAAGCGACCTACGGCGGCCAGTCCTACCACCGCGACCGCTACGCGCGGATGAACGGATACTAGAGCCGGCCGGCCGCTCGGCTGTTCGCTGTTTGATTGATCCGCCCCCGGGGCTAAGCTCGCCGAGTCATCCAACCCCGGGGGAGCCACGATGAAACACCTTGTAAGGGCCGCGGCTGCGCTCGCGGTTCTCTTCGGCCTCGCCGCCGCCGGCCCGGCCGCGGCGCAGTACGGCATGGACCGTGGCCAACCGAAAGATCAGACCACCCCGCAGTTGCCGCAGTGCGCCCACCCGATCGGCACGGCGGCGATCGAGGAGCCTGACCACGACTGGTGGTCGGGTCTTGGGCTCTCCAATCCCGAATCGTTGCTCAAGCTGTTCGCCTCGCGCTCGGGCTGCCTGCGCATCGTCGACCGCAACGCGGGCCTGGCCATGCGCAACCAGGAAGAAAGCCTGGCGCAGTCCGGCGAACTGCAGCGCAACTCCAACGTCGGACGCGGCCAGATCGCCACCGCCGACTACTTCATCATCCCGGACATCGCCAACTCGAACGAGAACTCCGGCGGCAACAACGTCGGGGCGGCGCTGGGCCACTTCCTGCCCGGCGCGTTCGGCGCGATCGCCGGCGGAATCTCGACCAAGAGCGAAGAAGCGCACACCCTGATCACGCTCGAGAACGCCCGCACCACCGAGCAGCTGTATGTGGCCGAAGGCGCCTCGAAGAAGACCGACATCTCGTTCGGGGTCGGCGGCGGCGTCGCCGGTTGGGCCGGCTTCATCGCGGCGGCCGGCGGCGGCTATTCCAACACCGACATCGGCCAGGTTATCGCCGCCGCTTACTTCAACGCCTTCACCGACCTCGTGCACTACATGCAAAGCCAGGGCGGCGCCGACGCGCAAGCCTCGGCGGCGAACAGCCCACAGCAAGCCTACAGCGTCACCCATGATATCGTCATGCGCTCCGACCCCAGTCCGGATTCCCATCGCGTGCGCGACCTCACGACGACGGACGAAGTCTTCCCCACCGGCGAGAAGAACGGGGTCTGGTGGCAGGTGGACGACGAAAATGGCAACCGCGGCTGGGTCCCGTCGACCGCGATCAGTCCGCGATAGCCGATGCACTTCCCTCTCCCCGCGCGCGGGGAGAGGGCCTAAGGTAAGCTGGAGCCGCTCAGTCCTCGGGCCGTTGACCTGGCGGTCGGAGGCAATATGGCGTCGCGTCGCAACCCCCTGAAGCTGAAGCCGCTTCGCGAGCAGGTGATCGTCATCACCGGCGCGACCTCCGGCATCGGGCTGTCGACCGCACGCGCCGCGGCCGCACACGGCGCCAGCCTGGTGCTGGCGGCGCGCAACGAGGCGGCGCTGAAAGCGGTCTGCGAAGACCTGACCGGCAAGGGCGCGAAGGCCGCCTATGCTGTCGCTGACGTCGGACGCGAGGCGGACGTCCGCGCCATCGCCCAGACCGCCATCGATCGCTTCGGCGGGTTCGATACCTGGGTGAACGACGCCGGCGTGACCATCTTCGGGCCGATCACGGCGACCTCGATCGAGGACCAGCGACGGCTGTTCGACACCAACTACTGGGGCGTCGTTTACGGCTCGCTGGTCGCGGTCGAGCATCTGCGCGAGCGGCCGGGCGGCGGGGCGTTGATCAACCTCGGCTCGGTGCTCGGCGACATCACCATCCCGCTGCAGGGGACCTATGCGGCGTCCAAGCACGCGATCAAGGCGTTCACCGGCGCGCTCAGGATGGAGCTGATGCGCGAGCGGACGCCGGTCTCGGTCACCCTGATCAAGCCTGCGGCCATCGACACGCCATACAAGGACCACGCCAAGAACCTGACCGACGCGGGTTTAAGGAATCCGCCGCCGGTCTACGCGACGCCGCTTGTGGCCGAGGCCATCCTGTACGCGGCCGAGCATCGGGTGCGCGAGTTGTCCGTGGGGTCCAGCGGGCCGATCCTGGCCTTCCTCGCCGGACTCGCGCCCAGCCTCAGCGAACTGATGACGGCGATCCTCGCGCCTATGCTGCAGCGGGACCCGGCCGGGGTGGATAAGACTCGCACCGACAACCTGCACCAGGCCGGTCAGGACCTGCGCGAGCGCGCCTACTACAAGGGCGTGCACGAACAGAGCCTCTATTCGGCGGCGCAGATGCGGCCGAAGGCGACGCTTGTGATGGGTCTATTGGCCGGCCTCGCAGCCGGCGCGGCCGTCTTTGGCGGCCGCCGGCTGACCCGCAAGGGCGAGCCGGCGCCCGATCCCGCGCCTTGAACGGCCTTGCCGCGGCTGGCTCGCGCGCCCAGTAAGTCGCGCCCAACGACAGACGATGGAGCGAGTGCGTGGGACGTCTTGACGGGAAGGTGGCGCTGGTGACCGGCGCGGCGAGCGGCATTGGGCGCGCCAGCGCCAAGCTTTTCGCACGCGAAGGCGCGAAGGTGGTCGCCATGGACCGGGCGGCGCCGGTCGAGGAGACGGCCAAGGCCATTCGCGACGTGGGCGGCGAAGCGATCGCCGTCACCGGCGACGCCGGGCTGGAAGCCGACGTGGCCAAAGCGGTCGAGACGGCCGTGACCCAGTTCGGGGGGCTCGACGTCTGCTACGCCAACGCCGGCGTGGGCACGACGAGCTTCGATGCGCCGCTGGAGCAGACCGGCGAGCAGTGGCTGGAGCTTCTGCGCATCAACCTGGTGGGCCCGTTCCTGGCCATCAAGCACGCGTCGAAGCCGATGCGCGAGGCAGGCAAGGGCTCGATCATCTGCACCGCGTCGGTCGCGGGGCTGCGCTCCGGCGCCGGGGGGCCAGCGTACAGCGCGTCGAAGGCCGGCGTGATCAACCTGGTGCAGACGTCAGCCCAGCTGCTCGCCGGCTCCGGCGTGCGGATCAACGCCATCTGTCCGGGCCTCATCGAGACCGGCATGACCCGGGGCGTGTTCGAGCGCGCGCGCGCCCGCGGCCGCGAGGATCGCATCGGCCAGCTGAACCCGCTCCGCCGCGCGGGGCAGCCGGAGGAGATCGCCGCGGCGGCGCTCTTCCTGGCCTCGGACGATGCGTCCTACGTCAACGGGCAGGCGATCGTGGTCGACGGCGGCCTGTCAAGCTCGCATCCGGTGGTCATAGCGCGCGGAAACGGCTGAATCTTCGGCCCGCCGGGGAACCAAACGGCGCCGCGTTGCTTGGGTCTTGCGGGGGCGCGAGACGCGCCGAAAAAACACGCGAGGCTGCTGATGAAGATCGCTCAGATCGCGCCGCTGTATGAGGCTGTCCCGCCCAGGCTCTACGGCGGGACCGAGCGCGTCGTGGCTTATCTCTGCGACGCGCTGGTGGACGCCGGCCACGAGACGGTGCTGTTCTCCAGCGCCGAGGCGCACACCAAAGCCGAGCTGGTCGTCGTCCGCGACCAGGCGATCCGGCTCGACCCGGCGCCGCTGAAGTCGGATCTCGCGGCGCACATGAGCATGCTGGCCGAGGTTCGCCGGCGCGCGCACGACTTCGATGTCCTGCACTTCCACGTCGACATGCTGCACTTCCCCTTCTTCGAGGACGTCGCCGCCTCGACGGTCAGCACGCTGCACGGGCGGCTGGACATCAAGGACCTGGCGGGCGTCTACGCCCGCTGGCGCCAATACCCGCTGGTCTCCATCTCCACCGACCAGCGCCGACACCTGCCGGGCGCCAACTGGCTGGGGACAGTGCATCATGGCGTACCAGGCGCTCTCTACCAGCTGAGCACCCGTCCGGAGGGCTACCTTGCCTTCCTCGGCCGCATCTCGCCCGAGAAGCGACCGGATCGCGCCATCGCCATGGCCAAGCGCCTGGGCCGTCGGCTGAAGATCGCCGCCAAAGTGGACGCCGCCGACCTGGACTACTTCCAGGCTGAGATCGAGCCGCTGCTCGACCATCCGCTGATCGAGTTCGTCGGCGAAATCGGCGACAGCCAGAAGTCCGACTTCCTCGGCGGAGCCGATGCCCTGGTCTTCCCGATCGACTGGCCGGAGCCGTTCGGCCTGGTGATGATCGAGGCGATGGCCTGCGGCACGCCGGTCATCGCCTGGCGTTCGGGGTCCGTCCCGGAGCTGGTCGAGGATGGTTTGACCGGCTTCATCGTCGGCTCGGACGGGGAGGCGGATCGGGCGTTCGCGCGCGCGCTCAAGCTCGACCGCACCGCAATCCGTCGCCGCTTCGACCAACGATTCTCGTCGCGCGCCATGGCCGACCGCTACGTTGCCCTCTATCGCGGGCTGCGGCCGTGCTGCGCGGCGGCGGGCGCGACAAAAAGGTTGGACAGCGCACTGGTTCGAATCGACTAAACGGGGGGCATGGACGATTCCAGCCCCATCGAGAAGGCCAAGGCCGATCGGCGGGATGCCGGCCGGCCGGATCTGCTCGCCTCACTGAAAAGCCGCGACTGCTTCCTGGTCGTGGACGAGCACGGGGACATCGCTGGCGGCGTCGAGGGCTTCTACGAAGACGACACCCGCCTGCTGTCGCGGTTCCGCTTGTTGGTGGGCGGAAGACCACCCTCGACATTGGGCGCCGCCGTCTGGCGCAACAATGTGGTCTACACGTTCCATGGCGCCAACCGTCCCCTGCCGGCGATGGGTGAGCGCGCGACCCCGCCGGGCGTGATGCATGTCGAACGGCGCCGGTTTCTGTGGAGGCGCAGACTCTACGAGCGCGTGAGCGTGACCAACCACAGTCTGGACCACGAGCTTCTGCCGCTCACCATCGAGTTCGCGGCCGACTTCCGCGACATGTTCGAGATCCGCGGCCGGGCCCGCAAGCGGCACGGCGAGCACGCGCCGCCGACTCATGACGGACGCCGGATCACCTTCGGCTATCGCGGCCTGGACAAGATCGAGCGCCAGTGCGTCATCGCCTTTTCCGAGCCGCCGGCCCGTTTCGAGTCGGAGCAGGCGGTGTTCATGTTCTCGTTGCAGCCGCGCGCCGAGTTTGCGCTCTACATCGAGGTCGGCGCCGAGGTGGACGAGACACCCAGCCGGCGGCGCTTCCGCCACGCGGCCGCCGCGGCCATGATCGAAGCTCGCCGCCAGCGGCGGCTCGGCGCTCGCGCGCGTGCGCGCGGCGCGCGCTTCAACGCCTGGCTCGACCAGTCACGGGCGGACTTGGCGCTGCTCACCACCGAGCTCGAAACCGGCCCCTATCCCTACGCCGGCATACCCTGGTTCTCGACCCCGTTCGGCCGCGATGGGCTGATCACGGCCTGGCAGATGCTGTGGGTCGAGCCCCGGCTGGCCTGCGGCGTCCTGCGCTACCTCGCCAAGCGGCAGGCGAGCGAGACTTCGGCGTTCCGCGACGCCCAGCCCGGCAAGATCATGCACGAGACGCGGCGCGGCGAGATGTCCAACCTGGAGGAGGTCCCCTTCGGGCTCTACTACGGCAGCGTCGAATTCAACGCCGCTGTTCGTCGCGCTGGCCGGCGCCTATGCGGCGCGCACCGGCGACCTGGGGCTGATCAAGGAACTATGGCCGGCCTTGAAGGCCGCGACAGCGTGGCTCGAGACCTACGGAGACTCGAACGGCGACGGTCTGATCGACTACGCGCGCCGCGACAAGCGGGGGCTGGTCAACCAGGGTTGGAAGGACTCGGAGGACGCAATCTTCCACGCCGACGGCCGCTTTCCGGAGGCGCCGATCGCACTGATCGAGGTGCAGGGCTACGCCTACGCCGCCTTCCTGGCGATGGCCGACTTGGGCCAGCGGCTGGGCGACGAAGGCGCGTCAAGCTGGCGCGAGCGCGCGGAAGCGATCCGCGAGGCGGTCGAAGCGCGGTTCTGGATGGAGGAGGCCGGCTTTTACGGCCTCGCCATCGACGGTCAGGGCGCGCTCTGCAGCCCGATGACGTCGAACGTCGGGCACCTGCTGTTCTGCGGCCTGCCGGCCCCCGATCGCGCCAGCCGCGTTCGCGACCGGCTGGTCTCGGGCGAGTTTTGCACCGGCTGGGGCCTGCGCACGTTGGCGTCGGGCGCCGTACGCTTCAATCCGATGTCCTACCACAACGGCTCGATCTGGCCGCACGACACTGCGCTGTGCGCCGCCGGGCTGGCGCGCTACGGCCACTACGCCGACGCGGCGCAGGTGATGGAGGACCTGTTCGGGGCGGCGACCCGGTTCAGCTTTCGGCTGCCCGAGCTGTTCTGCGGCTTTGCCCGCACGGCCGGCGAGCCGCCGATCGCCTATCCGGTCGCCTGCATGCCGCAGGCCTGGGCGGCGGGCTCGGTCTTCATGCTGCTGCAGGCCTGCCTCGGTCTCGAGATCGACGGCTGGGCCGACAAGGTCCGCATCGGCCATCGTTGGCTGCCGCAGGGCGTCGACCGGTTGCGGATCAGCGCGCTCGAGCTCGGCCGTCGCACGGTCAGCCTGACCCTGAGCCGGGCGACCAGCGATAATGCCCCGATCACAGTGACCTGCTCGGACCCCGACGCGGTCGAGCTCGTCTGAGCGCACGATCGCCGGGCGCAGGCTTGCCGCCGCGCGCCAGCGCGTTCATAGGAAATCATCGATAAGTTAGGGACGCTCCATGCCGTCGAACAGGCTGCGCTTCGGCGCCTTCATCGCCCCCTTCCACCCGCTGGACGAGAACCCGACGCTGGCGATCGAGCGCGACCTCGAGCTGGTCGAGCTCCTGGACCGGCTGGGCTACGAAGAGGCCTGGATCGGCGAGCACCACTCGGCCGGCTTCGAGATCATCGCCAGCCCCGAGGTGTTCATCGCCGCCGCGGCCGAGCGCACGCGCCGCATCCGGCTGGGCACCGGGGTCTCGTCGCTGCCCTACCACCATCCTTTGATCCTGGCCGATCGGATCAACCAGCTGGACCACATGACCCGCGGGCGGACCATGTTCGGCGTCGGCCCTGGCGCGCTCCCGTCGGACGCGCTGATGATGGGCATCCAGCCGATCAAGCAGCGCGATATGATGGACGAGGCGCTGGCCGTGATCGTCCGCCTGCTGAGAGGCGAGACCGTCACCCACAAGTCCGACTGGTTCGAGCTCGTCGAGGCGCGGCTGCAGATGACGCCGTTCTCGCGGCCGCACATCGAGATGGCGGTCGCGAGCCAGGTGTCGCCCACCGGCGCGCGCGCGGCGGGACGGCACGGCATCGGCCTGCTCTCGCTCGGCGCGACGTCCGCCGGAGGCTTCAACGCGCTCGCCTCGAACTGGGCGATCGCCGAGGAGCAGGCCGCCGAGTCCGGGACGAGCGTCGACCGCGACGACTGGCGGCTGGTCGGGCCGATGCACATCGCCGAGACGCGCGAAAAGGCGCGCGCGAACGTCGCTTTCGGCCTCAGCAAGTGGATCGCCTACTTTACCGACGTGGCCGCGCTGCCGCTGGCGGTGGCGGGCGACGCCGACCCGATCGACATGCTGATCGCCTCGGGCCTCGCCGTGATCGGCACGCCCGATGACGCCATCGCCCAGCTCGATCGGCTGGCGAGCCAGTCCGGCGGCTACGGCGGCTACCTGCACATGGCGCACAACTGGGCAGACTGGGCGGAGACCCGGCGCAGTTACGAGCTCTTCGCGCGCCATGTCGCGCCGAAGTTCCAGGGGCTGAACGGCAACCGCGAGGAGTCCTACAAGGTGGTCGGCGCGGCGCACGAGGCCACCATGGGTCAGGCGCGCATGGCCGTGGGTCAGCGCATCGTCCAGCACATCCAGGAAAAGGGGACCGAGAACATCCGCCCCGAGATCCTGGAGGCCATGGGGATGAACAAGAAGCCCGACGCGGCGGAGTAGCCTCCAGGGGCTGCCCTGCCGCGCGGTCCGGGCTGACGGCTAGGCCGCGTCCGCGGGCTCGATCGCACACGCGCCCGACAGCACGACGACGCTGAACCAGAACGATTCGAGCGAGGCGACGATCTCCTGCAGTCGTCCGAAGTCGACCGGCTTGATGACATAGCCGCTCGCCCTCAGGTCGTAGGCGCTGAGGACGTCGATGTCGGACTTCGAGCTGGTCATGACGATCACCGGGATCCGCCGCAAATCAGGGTCGGCCTTGAGGGCTGTGAGCACCTCGCGCCCGTCCATGCGCGGCAGGTTGAGGTCGAGCAGGATGAGGTCCGGCCTGGCCTGGTCGGCATAGGCAGCCTCGCGCCGAAGCATGGCGAGCGCCTGCTCACCATCGGCGGCGACGGAGAGGTTGTTGGCGATCTTGGCGCTGCGGAAGGCCTCCGTGGTCAGGATCACGTCGCCGTGGTTGTCTTCGACGAGGAGCAACTCGGCCGGACGCGCCTGGGCCTCAATCGTCTCTCTGGTCATCGCGATCGCCCTCCTCGGGCGGGATCTTGACAGTGAAGCTGAATGTCGAGCCGACGCCAGGCGTCGAGACCACGCCAATCTCGCCGCCGAAGCCCGCGACGATCTTGCGGCAGATCGCCAGGCCAAGCCCGGTGCCATAGTAGTGGCTCTTGCCGTGCAAACGTTTGAAGGGCTCGAAAATGCGCGCGTAGTGTCGCTCTTCGATGCCGATCCCGTTGTCGGAGACGGAAAACAGCCAGAACGCCCCTTCCTGTGAGCCGTAGACGTGGACCCGCGGCTCGACGCCCGGCGCGACGTACTTGAGCGCGTTGCCGATCAGGTTCTGCATCAGGCGCTGGAAGCGGATCGGATTGCCGTAGCTGCGCGGCAGCGGGTCGCGGGTGATCGTGGCGCCGGAACTCCTGAATCGGGTCGACGAGGGTCTCGAGAACCTGGTCGACCGCCTCCGTGGGATCGAACCAAGACGCGCGCTCCGCCTCCAGCCCGAGCCGGCCAAAGTCGACGAGGTCGTCTAGCAGATCCTGCATGTGGCCCGTCGCCGAGACGACCAATGTGACGTACTCGCGGCCACGCTCGTCGAGTCGCTCGGCATAGTCCTTCGACAAGAGGCCGCAGAAGGCTGTGACCATGCGCAGCGGCTCGCGAAGGTCGTGAGAGGCGACGTGAACGAAGTTGGCGCGCTCTTCGTTGGAGGCGGTCAGCTGTTCGATGAGCTGCTCGCGGACCTCCTGAACGCGCTTGCTGGCGGTCACGTCGCGCAGGATGCCGACGTAGAACACTTCGCCGCCTTGCTCCGCCTCGCCGACGGAGAGATCCAGCGGGAAGGTCTCGCCGCTCTTTCGCCTCCCGACCACCTCGCGGCCGATGCCGATGATCTTCCGCCGCCGGGTGCGCCGATAGTTGTCGAGATATTGGTCGTGCTCTTCCCGATACGGCGGCGGCATCAGCTGCTTGACGTCGCCCCCGACGATCTCGTCCGCCGCGTACCCGAACATGCGCTCGCAGGCGGGATTGAACATCGTCACCCGCCCCGCGGCGTCCATCAGGATGATTCCGTCGACAGCCGTATCGACAATGGCGCGCAGCCGGGACTCAGGCATGGTCTGCACTTCGGTGTTCGATGAGGTCGGCCCTCGCCAGACGTCGCATGTGACCCCTCGCTTGCTGACAGCGGGCTTACCAAAAACGGGTTAATATTGATTACTTTGCTTTGTCTAAATTTGATTTAATAAGTACATTACTAGACAAGGGTTGTTTAGTGTCTTCGGTCTATTGGGCTTGTACTGAACAATCACTCCTTAATAATTGCTGGATAGAGCGACAGACTGTCGCGCCGCCGTGAGCCAGGGATGTTTCGAGGACTCCCGTCGCGACACGGCGACCCGGAGAGCCAAGGCCGCGGAGAATACTGATGGCCCGACCGAAGCCAAGCGCGACAGACGGAGCCGGGGCGCTTGCCCTGACGCGGACGACGGCAGCGCTGCGGTCGGCGGCGCGCATCGCCAGGCTCGGCGGCTGGGAGGTCGACGTCGTGACCCAGCAGACCTTCTTTTCGCCCGAGTTGTGCGAGCTCCTCGGCGCACCGGCGATGCCGCCGATCCCGATCGCCGAGGCGAACCTCTTCTGGCTGGAGCCGGACCGGGCCCCGTTTCTGGCCGCGGTCGAGCATGCGACGCGCCAGGGTGAACGCCTGGCTTTCGAGGGCCGATCGCTGGGGCCGGACGGAGCGATGCATTGGTGGCGCTTGCTGGGGGAGCCCGAGTTCGCCGATGGGCGATGCATCGCCCTGCGCGGGGCGGCCCAGGACATCACCGAGTGGCGCGAGGCGCTGGAGCGGGAGACGGCCGCCGTTCGCGCCGCCGACGAGATGTCGGGTTTCCTGGCGACGATGAGCCACGAGATTCGCACGCCGTTGAACGGCGTGCTGGGCATGGCGCAGGTCATGGGACGCAACAAGCTCTCCGCCGATCAGCGCGAGCGCCTCGGCGTCATCGAGACGTCTGGCGAAGCTTTGCTGTCGCTGCTCAACGATCTGCTCGACCTCTCCAAGATCGAAGCCGGCAAGATCGAGCTGGAGGACGGCATCGTCGACGCCGAACAGCTCGCCGCCGGCGTGCGGGTCTTCTCGGAGCTCGTCCGGGAGAAGGACGTGCGCCTTGAGGTGACCCTGGCGCCGGAAGCACGCGGCTGCTGGGCCGGAGACCCCCACCGGATCCGCCAGATCCTGCACAATCTGGTGTCGAATGCGGTGAAGTTCACGCAAGAGGGGGCGATCACCGTGCAGATCGGGCGCGTGGGCGGGCGCCTGACGCTGCGGGTTCAAGACACCGGCATCGGGATCGCGCCGGGCCGGATCGCCAGCGTCTTCGACCGGTTCGTGCAAGCCGACGCCTCGACGACCCGCCGCTATGGCGGCTCAGGGCTGGGGCTCACCATTCCGATCTCGCCGCGCTGATGGGCGGCGCGCTCACCATCGAGAGCGTCGCGGGCGTTGGAACCACCTGCACGGTCGGCCTGCCCCTGGCGCCGGCGGCGATGGAGGCGCGCGCCCCGCTTGCCGAGGAGGTCCGGACGCCTACGCCCGGACTGCGGGTGCTGGCGGCCGAGGACAACGAAACCAATCAGATGGTGCTAAAGAGTCTGCTCGGCGCGGTCGGGATCGAGCCGGTGATTGTGGCCAACGGCCGGGAGGCGCTGGATGCCTGGCGCGCCGAGCCGTGGGACATCGTCCTGATGGACATTCAGATGCCGGTGATGGACGGCCTGGCGGCGACGTGGCTGATCCGCGCCGACGAAAGGCGGGGCGGCCGGCCGCGAACGCCAATCATTGCGCTGACCGCAAACGCGATGGCGCATCAGCGGGCGAGCTACCTGGCGGCGGGCGTCGACGAGATGGTCGCCAAGCCGATCAGCATCGCCGCGCTGATGCGGACCATGGACGCCCTGCTCCCTGCGGATGGCGCGGAAGACGATGGTCCGGCAGAGACCGCGCAAGAGGCCCATTCGCGCAGTCCCACCGATGCAGGCCGGCGGACCCACACGGGCGACGCCCATCCGACCTGAGGCGCGGGTCGCCGGCCGCCGCCTAACGATCCGCCGGCGGCTTTAGCCTAGCGCGCCCAGGCGGCCACCTGCGCGGGCGCGAACTCGACACTCAACTCGGCCACCATGCCAGCGGCGCGCTGACGCGCGGCGACGACTTGGAACGCCTCCGGGGTCAGCGCCCAGCGGCGGGAGCCGTCACCGAACGGGAGCCAGAGCAAGCGCTCGGGCTCTCCGGCGCCGGCGCAATGCAGGTCGAAGGCATTCAAGAGGTCGCGCCGGAGGCGGTCGGGAACCTCGTCGAGGCCGCGGCGGGCGGCGACGCGGATGACGACGGAATCGCGATGGGCGGAGCCGCCGAACTCGAGCAGGACGACGACAATCTCATCGATGAGCCCTGTCTGCAGGATGGTGGTCCTGGCTTCGGACCGGCGTTCGACGGCGGGTTTCTGACGGATCGGCATGCCGCCCCCTTATCGCTTGGCTCCCGTCGCCTATTTCACGCAATACGGTTTAACTCGTGGTGAAAGCTTTAGATTAAAAAACAGTGCGCTCGCGATTTAAATAAGGGTAAGGTTATCGGCGGTTAGCTATTCTTTAGCGCCGGACGACGGCGGAGCGGGTCCCGCGGAGCGTATCGGCGGCGTGGCCCGGGGCGCTGTCGCCCCTACGGCTCGACGACGATCTTCACCTGGCTCTCCGGGTCGGCCAGCCGGGCGAATGCGTCGGCGACGCCGGGCAAGCCGACGGCGTCGGTGATCACCGGCTGCACGTCGATGACGCCGTCGGCGATCTGGCCCAGCGTGGCGGCGAACTCCTCGGCCGTGTAGCCGAGCACGAAGCGGAAATCGATCTGCTTGGTGATGGCCATGAACGGCTCGATCGTGTCGGGATCCATGCAGACGCCGGCGACGATGATCTGTGCGCCGTTGGGGGCCGCGTCGATCAGGCTCTGGATAACGCCGGGCACGCCGACGCATTCGAAGATGATCGCGCGCTTGACCGTCTGGCCGCTCATGCGGGCCATCATCTGCTCGGCGCCCGTCGCCGCCACGCCCATCTCGGCCCACTTTCCGTGCGGCAACTCCTCGGCCGGATCGACCACGATGTCGGCGCCCATGGTCTCGGCCATCTTGCGCCGCGCGGGAGAGAAGTCCGCCGCCGTGACCGGGCCGAAGCCGCGGGCCTTCAGGCCGGCGATCACCGCCAGCCCGACCGGGCCGCAACCGATGACGAGGGCGGCGGCCGGCTCGTCCAGGGCGGCGCGGGCGACGGCGTGTGCGCCGACGGCGAACGGCTCGGTCATCGCCGCCTGGCGGTTCGAGAGCCCGTTCGGGACCTCGAGCATCAGCGCTTCCGACAGCAGCATTCGCTCGGCGAAGCCGCCGGGGTAGGCGTTCGAGTAGCCGATCGAGGCGCCGCCGGTCGGTCCCATGATCACGGGCATCGACACCACCCGGGCTCCGGGCTTGAGCGGCCTGGCCGACCCCGGCCCGTAGTCGAGCACCTCGGCCGAGAACTCATGACCGAAGACGACGCCCGCCTTCGGGTCCATCCCGCCGCCGATCGAGCCCGAGCGGCGGCCGAGCTCGGCCATGTGGTCGAGGTGGTGCAGCGCGTGCAGGTCCGACCCGCAGATTCCGCAGGACAGTGTCTTGACCAGCACCTGCCCGGCAGCGGGCGCAAGCTCGGGGATCTCCTCGCAGGTCAGCTTGCCCTGGCGGGCGACGGCTGCGCGCATTGTCCTAGCTCCCCTTCACGGGGCGGATGGCGACCCCGCAGATGTTGATCGTGTCGTCCGAGGTCGTTAGGCCGAGCGACCGGGCGGCCTCGAACGCCGCAGTCGGTTCACGCGTGACGATGTCGAGGCCGACGACGCCGGCGCCGTCGGCGTCCACGGGCTCGACAAAGCGGACGATGCCTCGATCGAGGGCGATCTCCATCGCCGCCCCCACCCGCGTCGCCGGCTTGTCGAGCAGCATCGACCAACGCTCGGCCGCGGCGACCGCGTCGCGCGCCTGGATAGTCACCGAGGCGATCCCGAGGCTCTTCTGGCTCTCGAAGTCGCGCCAGTCAGGCCCGGCCGGCGGCCAGTCGCTCTTCGGCTCGCGCCAGCCCGCGTCGCCGACGACGGCGTCGATGGAGAGCAGGACGCCGGCGCAATCGCTGGGATGGAAGTGGGTGAACTGATAGCGCCGGTCGGGGCTCTTCGCGATCACGCGCACGCCCGCGGCCTCGAGCCGCGCGCGGTGGGCCAGAGCATCGGCGTCCTGCAGGATGACCATGTAGCCGGCGTCGCCGCCCCGCCGGGCAAGGTAGCGGGCGCCGGAGGCGTCGTCGCGGAACGGCTCGAGCACCTCGAGGAACTCGCCGCCCACCGGCATGACGACGTTCTTGAGCCCGAACACCTCGACACCGGGATCGCGGAACCCGACCCTTAGGCCAAAGACCTGCTCGAGCTGGTCGGCGACGGGGGCGATCCGGCGGGCGATGAAAGCGACCTGGCGCAAGCGCATTGGCTGTCCCGCTCCTATTCGGCGACGTCGCGCTCGGCGACTTCGCCCAGAATCTCGGCCGTGTGCTCGCCCATGCGCGGCGGATGGCGGCGCACGTTCGCCGGTGTCGCAGAATATCTGATCGGCGGCTTCATCCCGAGATAGGCGCCCGCTTCCGGGTGCTCGTAGCGCTCGAAGAAGCCGACGGCCTCGAGGTGCGGATCTGTGGCGAGGTCGTCGAGCGTGTTCATCTTCACGACCGGGATCTGCAACGGCTTGAGCAGGGCCAGCCACTCGTCTGTGGTCTTGGTCACGGTGACCTCGTCGACCTTGCCGTAGAGCTCGCGCACGTGTTGCAGGCGGGTGGCGTAGTCGGCGAAGCGCGGGTCCTTGCCGAGCGTCTCGCCCCAGCCGGCGATCTCGAAGAACTGCTCCCACTGCTCGTCGGTGTAGGGCAGGAGCCCGATGTGTCCGTCCTTGGTCGGGAAGGGTTTTCGCGTCGGGTTGACCACGCGCGGATAGCCCCACGGGCCGGTCGGCGGGTCGTAGACGTGGCCGAAGAAGTGTTCGGCGAGATTGAAGCTGGTCACGCACTCCAGCATCGGCACCTCGACGAACTGGCCCTCGCCCGTCCGCTGCCGGTGGAAGAGCGCCGCCAGCACCGCCTGGCTCATGAACAGCCCGGAGACCTTGTCGGCGATCAGCGAGGGGATGAGGCGATGCTCGGGCCGCCCGTCCGTGCGATTCAACAGGTCGGCCAGCCCAGAGGCTGACTGCACGAGGTCGTCGTAGGCCGGCTCGCCGGCGTAAGGGCCGCCCGACCCATAGCCCGCGCCGTGCACGTAGACGATGTCGGGCTTGATCGCCTTGACCGTCTCGTAATCGAGCCCCAGCCGCTTCATGCCCTCGTAGCGGACGGAGGTCGTGAACGCGTCGGCGGTCTTGATCAGCCGGGCCAGCGCCCGCTTGGCCTTCTCCTGCCGCAAGTCGAGCAGGATCGAGCGCTTGTTGCGGTTGATCGTCATGAAGATAGGGCCAAGCCCGTGGGCGCCCTCGTTGCCGGGCGGGACGCCGGCCCAGCGCATGATGTCGCCGCCGTCGCCGCGCCGCCCGCCCGGGAATTCGACCTTGATCACGTCGGCGCCGAGGTCGCCCAGCATCTGGGTCGCATAGGCGCCGAACACCACGCTGGTCAGGTCGACGATCCGCACCCCCTTCAGCGGCCCGGTCGCCTCCTTTGCGAGCTTCGCCTGTCTGGGCACGCGGCGACCCTACGGCTGCAGTGAGTCGAGGAAGGCGACGACGGCCTGGTTGAAGGCCGCCGGCTGGTCGATGTTGGCGGCGTGGCCGGCGTCGGGGATCACCACCTTCTTCGCGCCGGGGATCTTGGCCGCCATATAGTCGCTGGCGGCCAGGAACGGCGTGTCGTTGGCGCCCACGACCACGAGCGCGGGCACGCCGATGGTCGGCAGCGAGTTCATCACGCCGGCGTCGCGCTGGGTCAGCATGCCGCGCGCGGCCTTGGCCAGGCCGTCGGCGGAACGATGCCGCACGATACGCACCTCGGCGCTGGCGTTGCCGAGCGCGGAGAGCCCGTCGCGCTCGAAGCGCTCGGCGCGGGCGATCGACGTCCGGTTCCAGCCTTCGCGCGCCTCATCGTTGCGATAGCCGGGGCCGGTGTCGAAGATCAGCAGCGCCGAGACACGGTCGGGATGGGCGAGGTGGAAGGCAAGCGACATGTAGCCGCCGAGCGAAAGGCCGCCGACGATCGCCGTCTTCGCGCCGACCGCGTCGAGGAGCGCCGCCATGTCGGCGACGGTGGCTTCCTCGGTGTAGGCGGCGGGGTCCTCCGGGTAGTCGCTCTGGCCGTGGCCGCGCATGTCCCAGGTGACCAGCTTGTAGCTCTTCGACAGAGGCTCGATCTGGCCCGCCCACATGCCGCCGGTCGACGAGTAGCCGTGGGTGAGCAGGATCACCGGCCCGCTCGCCCATGCACCTCGTAATAGATGTCGACGCCGTCCCGATTGAGCTTGGGCATTGGCGGTCTCCTCTCCTTTCTTTACGCGCCGACGAAGGCGCCGGGCCGGCGCTCGGCCACGGCGCGGACGCCTTCGCGATAGTCGGCTGTCTTGCGCAGCCAGGACTGCTCGACGAACTCCTGGTCGGTCTTCGCTTTCACCGCCTCGGCCAAGCCGGCGCGCAAGGTGGCGCGCGTGGACTGCACGGCCAGCGGCGCGTTCTCGGCGATCTCGCGCGCGAGGCGGAGCGCGGCGGCGCGCAAGCTTGTCCAGCGGGACAACCTGCGTCGGCCAGGCCCCAGGCGAGCGCCTCCTCGCCGGTGATGCGCCGGCCGGTCAAGCATCAGCAGCGCCGCGCGCTGCTGGCCGACCAGGCGCGGCAGGGTGTGGGAGAGGCCGAAGCCCGGATGGAAGCCGAGCTTGACGAAGTTGGCGGCGAACCGCGCCTCCGGCGCCGCGACGCGGAAGTCGGCGACCAGCGCCAGGCCGAGGCCGGCGCCGACGGCGGCGCCCTGCACGGCCGCCACGATCGGCTTCTTGTTCGAGAACAGGCGCACGGCCTCGACGTAGAGCGGGTTGCCGGTCACCGCCGCGTCGGACACGCCCGACTGCGCTGCGGCCGCGGGCGTGACCAGGTCGGCGCCGCCGCAGAACACCCGGCCGGCGGTCACGAGCAGGACAGCCCGGCAATCGCCCTCGGCGTCCAGATCGAGCAGGGCGTCGGCCAGGTCGCGCATGAGGTCGACGCTGACGTGGTTGTTGGGCGGGCGGTCGATCTCCAGCGTCGCCACATGGGCGTCGAGCGCGACGGAAACGTCTCCGTACTTGGACTTCATCGCCGTCCTCCCAAGAGGTTGCGGGCCACGACCCATTTGTGCACCTCGGTCGGCCCGTCGTAGATGCGCATGGTGCGCAGCTTGGCGGCCATCTGTTGCAGCGGCAGCTCCTTGGTCATGCCCATGGCGCCGAAGGTCTGCATCGCGTGGTCGACGACTTCGTAGGCCATCTCGGTCGCGAAGGCCTTGATCATCGAGATCTCGAGGCGGACGTCGCGGCCCTGGTCGAGCTTCCAGGCGCAGTCGTAGGTCATCAGCCGGGTCGGCGTGGATCTTGGTCGCGGCGTCGGCGACCCACCACTGGATCACGCCGCGCTCGGAGAGCGGCTGGCCGAAGGTCACGCGCTGGGGGGCGTACTCGATCATCATGTCGAGCGCCCGCTGGGCCATGCCGACCGACCAGGCGGCCATCTGGATGCGGCGTGTGCCGAGGCGAAGCTGCATCGGCGCAAAGCCATTGCCCTCGGTTCCCAAGCAGCTTCCAGCCCTCGACCCGGCAGTCCTCGAGCGCGATCTCGTAGGTGGCGGCGCCGCCGACCATCGGGATGCGCGCGCAGGACGTTGAAACCGGGCGTGCCCTTGTCGACCAGGAAGGCGGAGATGCCGCCGCGGGCGCGCTTTTCCTTGTCGGTGACGCGCCATCAGGATGGTGAAGTCGGCGTCGGCCGCGCGGCTGATCCAGATCTTGCGCCCGTTGATCACCCAGTCGTCGCCGTCGCGATCCGCGTGCGTGGTCATGCCGGCGGGATCGCCGCCGGCGCCTGGCTCGGAGATGCCGATCGCCGAGATCGTCTCGCCGCGCACGTAGGGCTCGAGGTAGGCGACGCGCTGGCGCTCGTTCACCGTCGCCATCAGCATGCGCAGGTTCGGCGAGTCCGGCGGCAGCGTGTAGGGCGTGACGGTCTTGGCCAGCTCCTCGTTGACGCCGACCAGCGCCACGTTCGGCAGGTCGGCGCCGCCGATGTCCTCGGGCGCGTCCAGGCCCCAGAGGCCGAGCTGCTTGGAGACCTTGTCGATGCGGACGCGGTCGGCTTCGTCGATGCCGAGACCCTTGCCGCCCGCCTCGCGCGCCAGCACGCCGGCCTCGAGCGGCATCAGCTCGTCGCCGACGAAGCGCGCGACGAGGTCCTTGAGCATGCGATGCTCTTCGGCGATCTCGAAATCCATAAGGTCTCCCGGTGGCCGGTCTTGCCACGCCAGCCCTGCGTTCGACTTGAGACTCAGTCCTCGACCGGCGTCAACGCGCCGAGCCGCATCGGCTCCGGCTCGACCTCCCTCGGCCGGCGGCCCGAGACCTCCTCGCCGACGTCGCGCGGCAGCGGCAGGAAGAAAAGGAGGCCCAGCATCGATATCGCGCCGATGATGAAGAAGGCCGGCGTCACGTCCTGGGCCCTCAGCGTATGCAGCGAGGCGTGACCGTGCCGCAAGAGGCCGAGCAGGAGGGCGGCGAAACCGATGCCCAGGCTCTGCGACAGCTGCTGCACCATCGAGGCCAGGCTGGTTGCGCGGCTCATGCGCGGCTGGTCGATGTCGGCGTAGGCGAGCGTGTTCAGCGCGGTGAACTGCAGTGAGCGGAAGAAGCCGCCGACCAGCAGCAGGGCGATGATCAGCCAGTGCGGCGTCGATATCTGGAACAAGGCGTAGCCCATCAGGAGCACGCCGGAGATGACGGTGTTCCACACCAAGACGTTCTTGAAGCCGAACCAGGCGATGATCGGCCGCGCCGTCGTCTTCATCAGCAGCGCGCCGGCGGCGCTGGTGAAGGTGATCAACCCCGCCTCGAGCGGGGACATGCCGAAGCCGAGCTGCAGGAGGAGCGCGAGCAGGAACGGCGTCGACCCCATCGCCATGCGCAGCGGCGTGCCGCCGATGGTCGAGGTCATGAACGACTGCGTGCGGAAGAGGGAGAGGTCGAGGATGGCGTGCGGCGTGCGGCGGGAGTGCCACCAGTAGACGAGAAGGCAGACCATGCCGCCCATGAGCAGGCTGGCCAGGACCGTGAACGGCATCAACCCGCGCCCCAGGTTCTCGAAGCCGTAGACGATGCCGGCGAGCCCGAAACCGGAGAGCACGAAGCCGCGCCAGTCGAGGCGCTGGGGCGTCTCCTCCCGCACGTTGTCGATGAAGAGCGAGACCAGCACGACGCCGAGCACGGCGACCGGCACGTTGATGAAGAATATCCAGCGCCAGGAGAAGTAGGTGACGATGAAGCCGCCGACCGGCGGCCCGAGGACCGGGCCGAGCATCGCCGGCATGGTCAGGTACGACATCGCCCGCACGAGCTCCGACTTGGGCACGCTGCGTAACAGCACGAGCCTGCCGACCGGCATCATCATCGCCCCGGCCATGCCTTGGACGACGCGAGCGGCGACCAGCTCGGCGAGGTTCTGCGAAAGGCCGCAGAAGAGCGAGCTCAACGCGAAGCCCACGATGGCGACGCGGAAGACGTTCTTGGCCCCGAAGCGGTCGGCGGCCCAGCCGCTGATCGGCAGGAAGACCGCTGCGGCAAGCAGGTAGGCGGTGATCGCCAGATTGAGCGTCACCGGGTCTTCGTGCAGCGAGCGCGCCATGGTCGGCAGCGCGTTGGAGATGACGGTGGAGTCGAGCGTCTGCATGAACAGCGCCGACCCGATGATCATCGGCGCCAGCGCGCCGGCCATGAAGCGCTGGCGTTCGGGCAGGGTCTCGCTCACGGGCGCTCCCCGGCGATCTGGGCGAGCGGGCCGACCGCCTTGGAAAGCGCGGCGCGGGCGTCGGGGCTCAGCGCCGCCAGCCGCGCGGCCAGCCAGTCGGTGCGGCGACGCCGAACGGCGTCGAGCGCCTTCTTGCCGGCCGGCGTGATGATGAGGCCATAGCGACGCCGGTCCTCGGCGGGCGGCGGCAGGCGCCGGATCCAGCCGGCGGCTTCCAGCCGCTTCACGTGCGCGCTCATCGTCGGGCGCGAGGTCTGCTCGAGCTCGGCCAGCTCGGAGACGCCGACCCCCTCGCGCTTGCCGACCGTCGAGAGCAGGGTGACGTCGAGCGGAGACAGGCCCAGCGGCTGCGCCTCACGGCGGAGCAGGCGGCTGATCTTCAGGATCGAGGGCCGCAGGCCATCGGCCAACCCCGAGACGTCCGGGTCCGGACGCGAAAACACTGTCGTCATGCACGGTAGTTAGGTCGCCTAACTATCTTTGTCAACGCGCGAGCGAAGCGTCTGCTCTGCAGCATTTGGCCCCGCCGGCGCTGGCGCACGGGCAAGACGGCCCGCGGAAAGGGCGCGGCTCAGCCAGAACAACGCCACCGCGATGGCCAGACTGGCGAGGCCGGTCGCCAGCGGGACTCGCTGGTCGGGAATGAAGGCCATCGCGGCCAGAATCCCCAACATTCCCGCGATGGCCACAAGGGTCAGCCACGGGTAGAGCCACATGCGCAGCACGAGGCGCTCGGGGCTGTCGCGCTCGAGCTTGCGGCGCAACCCGAGCTCGGACATGGCGATCAGCAGGTAGACGAACAGCGCCACCGTCCCGTTCGACTTCACCAGGAAGGGGAAGACCGCATCGGGCGACACATACGATATCAGCACCGCGGCGAAGCCGACGACCGTGCCGGCCAGGATCGCTCGAACCGGCGTCCCTTGCCGGCTCACGCGCGCGAGCATCTGCGGCGCGTCTCCGTGGCGCGTCAGCGCGAGCAGCATTCTCGATGATACGTAGAGGCCGGAATTGAGCGCCGACAGCACGGCCGTCAGGATGACGGCGTTCATGACGTGGGCGGCCGCCGGCAGGCCAATGGCGGCGAGGGCGCTGACGTAGGGGGTTTTGATCGCCGGCGAGTTCCAGGGGACGATCGCGACGATCAGCACGATCGACCCGATATAGAAGAGCAGGACCCGGCCGATGACCGATGTCGTCGCCCGCGCCACCGCTGCCGCTGGCTCGGCGGATTCGGCAGAGGCGATCGTGACGATCTCCGCCCCGAAATAGAAGCCGGTGGCGGCCACGGCGCCGGTGAAGATCGGCAGGATGCCGCGCGGAGCAAAGCCGCCATGGGCGGTGATGTTGGCGATGTGCGGGCCCGAGCCGAACCACAGGCCCGCGACGTAGAGCGTTCCCACCACGAGGAAGACGACGATCGCCCCCACCTTGATCGAGGCGAACCAGAATTCGAACTCGCCATAGGCGCGCACTGACCGCAGATTGGTCGCCGTCATGATCAGCAGCAGGCCGAGCGCGAGCAACCATTGCGGGAGCTCGGGAAGCCAGAACCGGATGAGATCGGCGCCGGCGATCGCTTCGAACGCCACGACGCCTACCCAGAAATACCAATACATCCAGCCGGTCACGAACCCGGCCAGGTCGCCCATCGCCAGCCGCGCGTACTCGTAGAACGACCCCGCCGCGGGCAGCGCTGTCGCCAGCTCGCCCAGCATGCGGATCACCAGCACGACCAGGAGGCCGGTGAGCAGGAAGGAGATGCTCGCAGCCGGTCCGGCGGACTGGATCACCACTCGGCTGCCGACGAAGAGGCCAGCGCCAATCACGCCGCCAAGCGCGATCATGGTCATGTGGCGACGCTTGAGCGTCTGGCGCAGCCGCGAGTCGCCGAGGGGCTCGTGTGTCAATGCGAAGCTCCATCGGCTGCGTGCCGGCGCACGTTAACCACGGTCGATCCAAGCTGTCGCGCGCGAGCGCGCAGTTTCCGCAAGGAGGCGCCACCTAAAGGCGCATCTGACGCGCAGCAGCGGGCCGGCGGTTGCGCGGGGCAGCGCGATACCCTCGACCTGCCCTCTCCCCCGCGCCGCGAGGGAGAGGGGTCGAGGTCTACGCCTGCAGGATCTGGCGCACCTCCGACCAGGGGTCGTCGACGACCTTGCTTTCGAGGTCGAAGATCATGGTCGAGCGGCGCTTGGCGTCGTACGCCGGCCAGTCGGGCAGAGCCGCGGTCGCCGGATTGCCGGTGCGGGCGAAGGCGAGCCAGGCTTCCGACATCTGGTCGGAGACCCGCTGCGGCTCGTCGCCGTTGTGGCGGCCGACGAAGTCGCGGGCGCGCTCGACGTTGTCGAACACCAGCGGGATCTCGAGCGCGTGCGGGCATTTGAGCGACCCGCGCGCGGCCGGCGTCTCCCAGGTCAGCATGTACATGTAGACCGGCGCCGGCGCCCTGCGCGGCCTTGCGCTCGGCGAGTTGCACCGAGTTCAGCCACATCATCTGCACCGTCTGCACCGCGCAGATGAGGAAGGTGGGCGAATAGTCCGGGAAGAGCTTGCGCAACGCGGCCACGACCGGCGTCGGCCTTGTCCCCGAGCTGCTCCTTCGCCCGCTCGGCCAGATCCTCCTCGGTGAACTCGCCGAACTTCGGATGGCTGCGCAGGAACAGGGTCGTCTCGTCCTTGTTGGTGCCGATCATCACCGGCACGCCGGCGGAGATCTGCTGGCGCATCCGGGTGGAAGGGATCGCGCGGCAGGGCGATGCCGTCGATGCAGGGGCTGAACCCCGCCATCGGCCCCTGCGCGCCGGAAACCGCCGCGGCCGCCGCCTGGATCTCGGCCGCCGAAAGAGTCTCGAGCCTGGCCAACTCACCGGGCTTGATCCCCGAGCACATCGAGCAGCGCCTTGGCGTTCGCGGTCGCCCTGGCGGTTGGGACCGCGCGCAGGCCCGGCCCGCTCTGCACGATAGCGCGGTGGAAGAGGCCGTGGGCGGCGGGCATGGCCTGCAGCATCGAGACCTTGGCCCCGCCGCCGCTCTCGCCGAAGATGGTGACGTTGGCGGGATCGCCGCCGAAGCGGGCGATGTTGTCGCGCACCCACTCGAGCACGAGCACGATGTCGAGCATGCCCGCCTGGCCGGACGAGGGGTCGCCGCCAAGCTCGCCGAGATGCAGGTAGCCGAACACGTTCAGCCGGTGGTTGACCGTCACCGTCACCACGTCGCCGCGCCGCGCCAGGGCGCCGCCGTCGTACATGGCCGCGCCGCCGGAGCCGTTGGCGAAGCCGCCGCCGTGCAGCCAGACCATCACCGGCCGCCTGCCGGTGAGCCTCGGGCGTCCAGACGTTGATGAAGAGGCAGTCCTCGTCGGTGCCAGGCTGGCCGGGCGCGGGCGGATCGCCGCCGCTAGCGTCCGCCGGTGACGTCGCCGGGCGCGACGCCCACCTGGATCGCCGGCGCGCCGAGCGCCGACCGCATCGGCGACCTCGGTCCAGCGTGCGGGACGCCGGGGCGGCTTGAACCGCAGCGCGCCCAGCGGCGGCGCGCGCGTAGCGCAGGCCCTTGAAGACGTGGAGCCCGTCCTCGCGATAGCCCTGCACCGGCCCGTTGGTGGTGCTCACCACCGCCGTGCGTTCGAGCTCACGCACCTGGTCCTGGACGTCGGTCATGTCGTCTGATCTCCCTTGAAATGAGCGCCGCCGGCGTCTTCGAGCGCCGGTCGGATTGAAATTCTCGAATTTGCCAGCCCATTCCGCCACGGAAAGCGCCGGCGGCGCAAGCCGGATTGCGGGCCGCGTTGCGCCGGTGGTCAGGATTGAACCACCGAAAACACGGAAAGCACGGACGGCGCCTCTAACGAGCTCGGGGACGAGCGCGGCGCCGACGCCCCTTTCGAACGCGCGCCGCAGGCGCGCGGTGGAGGGGCTTGGCCTACCCTGCCTCAGGTCGTGTTTTCCGTGTTTTCCGTGTTTTCCGTGGCTTGTACTTTTCGGATCGGCTTTGCGGTTCATCCGCTCTGGGAGCCTTCGCATGCCCGAGCACTTCGTCTGCCTGACCTTCGACCACGACAACGCCTCGCCGATGATCGCGCGCGAGATGACGACGCCGACGATGATCTCCAGAGGCGATTTCGGCATGGTGGCCGCCGAGCGCCTGCTGACGCTGCTTGGCAAGCGCTCGATCGCCTCGACCTGGTTCATCCCCGGCCACACCATCGAGACCTACCCCGCCTCGGTCGCCGCGGTGCACGCGGCCGGCCACGAGATCGGCCATCACGGCTGGACGCATCGCGTTCCGGCGAGCTTGGGGCGCGAGGAGGAGGAGCGCGAGCTCGTGCGCGGGAACGCGGCGATCAAGTCGCTGACCGGCCGTAACGCCCGCGGCTACCGCTCGCCGGCCTGGGACTTGAGCCCGCACTCGATCGAGCTCCTGCTCAAGCACGGGTTTACCTATGACTTCGAGCCTGATGGGGCACGACTACCTGCCCTACCAGGCGCGCGACGGCGATGTGGTCACCCTGCACGAGCCGATCCGCTATGGCGCCGACACCGCGCTGGTCGAGATGCCGATCAGCTGGTCGTTGGACGACTATCCGGTGTTCGAATACATGCGCACGCCGAGCGTGCTGCAGGCCGGCCTGATGAATGCCGAGCTGGTCGGGGCGAACTGGTTCGCCGACTTCGCCTACATGGCCGAGCACTACGATTGGGGCGTCTTGACCTACACGTTCCACCCGCACGTGATCGGGCGCGGGCACCGGCTCATCATGCTGGACGGCTTGATCGGCAAGCTCGCGAGCGCCGGCGCGCAGTTCGTCACGATGGAGCAGGCGGTCGGCGAGTACCGGACGCGCTATCCAAACGGCCGCAGCGAGCGGGGGCGGTGAGCTATTCCGCCACCGAGATGGGCGGCCGCGCCACGACGCCGATCGGCTCGTGGTCCGGCGCGCCGTGCTCTGGGGGCGGCAGCGGCGCTTCCCTCGGCGTGATCAACCGGCCGAGCTTGGGCACGAGCCAGTGTTCGATGTCGTCGAGGACCTCGTAGATCACCGGCACCATCAAGAGCGAAAGCACCGTCGAGGTGATGAGGCCGCCGATCACCGCGATGGCCATGGGCTGGCGGAACTCGGAGCCTTTCCCCAGGGCGAACGCGGTCGGCAGCATGCCGGCGATCATGGCCAGGCTGGTCATTATGATCGGCCGGGCGCGCTCGCGGCAGGCCTCCATGATCGCCTGGCGCTGGGGCATGCCGTCGCGCTCGCGCTCGATGGCGTATTCGACCAGCAGGATCGAGTTCTTGGCCGCGATGCCGAGCAGCATCAAGACGCCGATCAACGACGGGATGGATAGCGACTCGCGCGTCAGGAACAGCGCGAAGGCCGCGCCGAACAGGGCCAGCGGCAAGGCGCCGATGATGATCACGGGCTTGAAGAAGCTGCGGAACAGCAGGACCAGAACGCCGTAGATCAGGCTGATCCCGGTGACGAAGGCCAGGAACAGCGCGCTGAACAGGTCGACGTACTCCTGCTGTTGGCCGAGCGTCGCCGGCTCAACGCCCGGCGGCAGGTGGCGCATGATCGGCAGGTGATTGACCTCGGCGAGACCCTGGCCGATCTGCGCGCCGTTGGTCAGGTCCGCGTCGATCGCCAGCTCGTCGCGGCGGCCATAGCGCTCGATCACGGCGGGACCGGCCTGGAAGTCGACGTCGGCGACACTGGAAAGCGGCGTCGTGGCGCCCGAGGCCGTCGGGATCTGCAACGCGCGGATCATGTCGATGTTGGTGCGGGCGTTGGCCGGCAGGCGCACGCGGATCGGCACCCGCCGCTCGCCGTCGGTCAGCTTGGGCACGTTGGCGTCGATGTCGCCCAGCGTCGCCACCCGCGCGATGGTGGCGATCGACTCCACGGTGACGCCAAGCCGCGACGCCTGGTCGGGCTTCGGCCGAATGGCGATTTCGGGTCCGATTGGCGGCAAGGCGGGCCGGGGGTCGGCGAGGTTGTGCAACGTGCGCATCTCGCGCTGCAGCTCCTCGCCTGTCCGCTGCAGGGCGACCGAGTCGTCGCTGGTCAGCACGATCTGGACAGACGCGGCGCCAAAGCCGCCGCCCTGGATCGAAACGCGGGCGTCCGGGATGTCGCGCAGATAGGGGCGCAGCGCGTCGTTGATCTGGTTGACCGTACGCTGTCGGTTGCCCCTGAGCACGACGGTGACGGTCCCGGACGACAGGCCCGCGCCCGCGCCGCCGCCGCCGAAGCCTTCACCGGCGACCGAACCGACCTGGACGAAGATCTCGGACGCCTCGGGCACGTGCGCCTTGATCAGGGCGGTGGTCTCGCTCTCGATCCGCTGCATGTCGAAAAGCGTGGCGCCCGGCGGCCCCTCGATGCCAACGAACATGTAGTCTGGGTTGGCGGGCGGCTGGACGCCGGTCGGCAGGCCGACCCCGAGGATGCCGAGCGTCAGCACCACGACGATCGCGCCGGCGCCGGTCATGATCCAACGATGCGAGAGCGCCCAGTCGAGGCTTCGCCGGTAAAAGGGGCGCAGGTCGCCGCGCGGACGTGGGACGGCGGTCGGCTTGAGGAAGTAGGCGGCCAGCAGCGGCGTCAGCAGGCGCGCGACCAGGAGCGAGAAGAGCACCGAGATCACGACGGTGAAGCCGAACTCCTTGAAGAACTGACCCGGGATCGAGCCCATGAAGGAGACCGGCGCGAAGACGACGACGATGGCGGCGGTTGTCGCGATGACGGCAAGGCCGATCTGGTCGGCGCCTTCCATGGACGCGCGATACGGTCGCGCGCCGGCCTGCACGCGTTTTTGGATGTTCTCGATCTCGACGATGGCGTCATCGACCAGGATGCCGATGACCAGCGTAAGCGCGAGCAGCGTGACGATGTTCAGGCTGAAGCCAAGCACGGCCATGGCCAGGAAGGTCGGGATCAGCGACACCGGCATGGCGACGGCGACGATGGCCGTCGATCGCCAGTCGCGCAGGAACAGGAAGACGACGAGCGCCGCCAGCGCCATCCCCTCGAACATGGTCCTGAGTGTCGCCTCGTAGGTCGCGCGGGTGTTGTCGACGGTCGAGAAGACCTCGGTGAAGCTGACGCTCGGGTACTGCTGCCGCAGCTTGACGATGGCCTGCTTGACGTTGTCTTCGGTCACGACCTCGCTGGCGTCGTTGGTCTTGAGCACCTGGAAGCCGACCACCGGCCGGTCGTTCAGGCGCGCGAAGCCGCGCGGCTCGCTGGACCCGTCGCCGACGTCGGCCACGTCGGACAGTTTCACGAACCGCCCGCCGGCGGTCGGGATGGTGAGGTCGCGCAACCGATCGACGGTCAGCGCCTCGCCCAGCACACGGACCGTCTGCTCGCGCCCGCCGACGTCCACGCGCCCGCCCGGGATGTTGGCGTTGAAGGCGGCAAGCGCGCCGTTCAACTGCGTGGCGGTCAGACCCTGCGCCGCCATTCGGTCGGGATCGATAAGAACGTTGATCTCACGATCGACGCCGCCGACGCGGCTGACCTGGGCCACGCCATTCGCACTCTGCAGCGAGCGCGAGATGGTGTCGTCGACGAACCAGGAGAGCTGGCTGTCCGACATGTCGGGCGAGGCGACGGCGTAGGTCAGGATCGGCTGCGAATCGATCTCGATGCGCTGGACCGTCGGGGGGTCGATCTCCCGCGGCAGATTCACCCGGGTCTGGTCGACCCGCTGGCGCACCTCGTCCGTGACCTTCTGCAGGTCCTCGCCGAGCTGGAACTCGACCTCGGTGGTCGACGACCCTTCGGCGATCTGCGACTGCATGTCGCGAACGCCGGCGATGCCGGCCATGGCGTCCTCGATCGGGCGGGTGATCTGGGTCTTGATCTCCGCCGGGGCCGCGCCGTTGTCGGTGACGATGACGAGCACTGCCGGGAAGACGACGTTCGGGAACTGCTTGATCGGCAAGAAGGTGTAGGAGATGGCGCCGGCCAACACCGCGGCCAGGAACAACAGCGCCACGGGGATCGGGTTCTTGATCCCCCAGGTGGAGAGCCTGAGCTCGGCCATCAGGGCGTCCCGGCGTCCACGATGGGGTGCACGAGGTCGCCCGGCAGCACGAAGGCCGAGCCGCCAAGCAGCACCCGCGACCCGGTCGGCGGCCCGGCGACGATCTCCACGTAGCCGCCTTCGTGTTCGCCGGTCCTGACCGGCACCTGATGCACGTGATTGTCCGCGGCGACCTGCATGACCGAAGCTCCGTCGGCGTCGTAGCGGATCGCGGCTTCCGGCGCGACCGGAACGCTGCGGACGAGCCCGGTGAAGATCGCGCGGCCATAGCCGCCGGGCCTCAGATCAGGCCGCACCGGGAGGCGGACGTGAACCAGCCCAAGCTTGGTCTGCGGGTCGACCGAGGGTTCGACGAGGCGGACCGAGCCCATGACGCTCGTCCCGTCCGGCAGCTTCACCTCGACCGCATCGCCGACGTGAATGCCGGCCATGTCGCCTTCGGCCACCTGCGCGGCGAGCTCGACGAGGCTGTCGCGCGCGAGCGTAAACATCGGGGTCTGGGCGCTGGCGCTGGCCACGTCGCCGGGCCTGATGTTGCGGGTCAGCACCAGGCCGGAGACAGGCGCGCGGATGACCATGCGCGCGTCGCGCTCCTGAAGGTCGCGCAGCACGGCGATCTGAGCGTCGAGGGTGGCGTGCGCGCTCCTGGCTGCGAAGCGCCTCTGGTCGATCGCTTCCTTGGAGAGCACCCCCGCCATATCGGGACCGGAGACGTCCACGGCCTGCTGGTCGGCCTGCTGGGCGGCGACGCGCTGTTGAGCGACCTGGGCCTGGGCTTGCGCCATTTGCGAGCGCAGCAACGTATCGTCCAGCTGCACCAGCGGCTGGCCCCTGGCGACGGTGGCGTCGGGCTCCACGAACACCCTCAGCACCCGATAGCCTGACAGGAGCTGCTCGGCGTTGACCGCCGCCTCTTCACGCGAAACCAGGATGCCGGACGTCTCAAGCCCGCCCGAGAGCGGCCGCACCTCGATCGCGGCGACGCGGACCGTTCGCGCACCGGTGTCGCTGGCCGACGGCGCCGGCTTAGAGCCGCAGGCGGCAAGAGCGAAGCTCGCGGCGAACGCGAGCGTCGCCAAAGCCGGCCAGCGCGATAGCCTCATCGACTCGCCTGCTCCTCACCGGGCGCCGCCGGGTCCCAACCACCGCCCAAAGCCTTGAACGCCGTCACCGAACTCGTCAGCGCCGCGACCTGCGCGCTGGTCAACGCGGCGCGCGCGGTCTGCCACGTCCGCTCGGCGGTCAGCACCGCCGTCAGGTCGTCGATCCCCGCTCCATAGCGGGTCCGCGAGGCGTCGTAAGCGCGCCGCGCTTCGACCTCGCCCTTGGTCAGCAACGTCACCCGCGCCTCGTCCGAGGAGAGCTTCACCAGGGCGTTCTCCGATTCGCCATAGGCCGTCTGCACCGCCTTCTCATATGCGATCACCGCCTGATCCGCTCGCGCGCTTTGTGCTCGAATCTCCGACTTCAGCCGCGGCATGTCCAAGATCGGCTGCGCGAGGCCGATGCCGATCGACCAGGCGTCGGTGACCAGATTGGTTCCGAACTCGGGAGCCGACGTCAACCCAACGCCCGGCGTGAGCGTGAACTTGGGGAAGAGGGCGAGTTCGTCCAGCTTCAGCTCTCCGGTGGCCGAGCGGAGCTCGGCCGACGCCTCGCGCACATCGGGCCGCCGGGCGAGAAGCTCGCCGGGGACGGTCAGCGGGACCATGGGCGGCGTCCCCGCCTCGGCCGCGGCCGGCAGGCTGGCGAGCGGATCGACGCCCTTGCCGACCAGGACAAGCAGGGTGCGGCGGGCGGCATGCAGCTGACTTTCCAGGTCTTTGACCTGCGCATCGGACTGGGCGAGCTCGGAGTCGGCCTCGTCGGCGTCCGAAGCCGCGCCCAGGCCGTGGTCGGCCTTCGCCCGCGCGACCCGCGCCAGCTCGCGCTCGATGCGCGCCTCTTCCTGGGCGTCGGCGAGCTGGATCGCCAGTCCGCGAGCCTGGAACAGCTGGTCGGCGACGTTGGCGGCGAGGCTGGTGCGCGTCGCTTCGTAGTCGAAGCGCGCCGCGGCCAAGTCCGCATTCGCCTTCCGCCGCGTCGTCTCTCGGCGCCCGAACAGGTCGATCTCCCAGCTCACGTCGAAATTCAGCGCCTCCTGGTTCGACGCGCCGCTGTTGGTGAGCGGGATCTGGCCGAGCGGTCCGAGATTGAGCACCGGCGCCTTGCCGATCGTGCCCGTGTCGACCTCGGTTGCGGAGCCCTGCAGCGCGCCTTGCGGATTATAGGCGTCGAGCGCTTCGGAGCGGACGGCGAGCGCCTCATCCAGCTTTGCGCGCGCAGTGCGTGCGTCGGGCGCGTTCTTCAGCGCCTCATCGACCAGCGATTGGAGCTGCGGGTCGTTGTAGACGCCCCACCAGCGTTCGAGCGGGACCCCGGCCTGAGTGACGTCGCTTGGCGCCTCGAAAGCGGCGGGCGTGTGGGTGTCTGGCACCGGCACGCGCGGGCCGAGCGCGCAGCCGGCAAGCGGCGGCAACAGGAAGAGCGACAGGAGGCGAAAACGCATCTGAAAGGCTCGTGGTTTCGAAGGGCGCCGGCGCGACCGACCCGACCGAATGGCTCGCCCGGACCCCGCGCCACGCCCTTGAGGTACGCGCGACAGGCCGGATTATCCCGTTAAGAATGATTCATATGAACTCTTAGGCCTGAATTAATTTACGCCGCGTCTATGCGCCGCGCCCTCGCGCTGGCCCGGCGCATTCTAGGCTGGCGACCAAGGAAGGTGAACTCGTTATGAGCAACCGAGGCGAGATTCGCGTTGGCGTTGGCGGGTGGACCTTCGCACCCTGGCGCGGCGCCTTCTATCCCGACGACCTGACGCAGAAGGACGAGCTCGCCTACATGAGCCGGCATGTGACGGCGATCGAGATCAACGCCACCTACTACGGCTCGCAGAAGCCGGCGAGCTATCGCAAGTGGGCCTCCGACACGCCGGACGGTTTCATCTTCACGCTGAAGGGTTCGCGCTTCACCACCAACCGGCGGGTGCTGGCGGAAGCCGGCGAGTCGATCGCGCACTTCTTCCGCCAGGGCATGAGCGAGCTCGGCGACAAGCTCGGGCCGATCCTGTGGCAATTCGCCCCGAGCAAGAAATTCGACGACGCCGACTTCGGCGCCTTCCTCGAGCTTCTGCCTGCCAAGGTCGATGGCCTGCCGCTCCGCCACTGCGTCGAAGTGCGCAATCCGAGCTTCGCCGATCCGGCCTTCGCGGCGCTGCTGCGCAAGCACGGCGTCGCGGTGGTGTTCGCCGACCACGCTGCCTATCCGCCGCTGGCCGACATCACCGCCGACTTCGTCTACGCCCGATTGCAGACCGGTTCGGACGACATCGCCACCGCCTATCCGCCCGCCGCGCTGGACGCCTGGGCGCGGCGGCTTGAGACCTGGGCCGAGGGTGGCCGCCCAAAGGACCTCGAGTGCGCCGACGCCAACCAGGCGCCCGACGGAAAGCCGCGCGACGTCTTCGCCTTCATCATCCACG